>JAFGSB010000068.1 GCA_016934825.1 Candidatus Zhuqueibacterota bacterium | reverse complement strand
TTGGTTGAATACATCCCCGGTTTTTGTTCCCTGTCATACAGGGTTTTTAAATGTTGACTATATATATTGAATATTTGTATTTTTATATGTCCCGTGTGATTCAATACATATTGAATTTTGGTATCCGAGTTAAATGGGTTGGGATAATTTTGTTTTAATTGAAACGACTTTAATTTAAATGAACCTTCATTGATCCCGTCCTGTATTTTCTCTCCGTACTCTTTTCCATTTATATTGGCATAAATTAATTCTAAACGAGTTGATCTAATTTCTCCCCGATTTGTAAATACATATAATCCAATATCTTTGACGAGTTCGTAATCGTATCCCGGAATATAACTGGCATGGACAAAATATTTTACATGTCTTTCACGGTTAAACACAGAATCTATATTTTCACTCATAAAAATATTTACAGGTTTGTCCATTAATTTGAATAATCTCTGCGCTGTGCAGGAATCGCCGACCTGTGATCTCAGGCTGTCGATCAGGTATTCATCTTTATTATAATCAGGATATATTTCATTATAATACCTGTAGACATTCCCCGTTAATGAATCAATTCTTTCAAAAACAAAATTTATTTCAGAGCTGTTCAGATATTGTTTTTCTATTATTTTATAATATTTACCATTTGTCAACATTGTGTCGCCCGTAACGGTGATTGAAAAATAATTTGTTTCGAAAATATAAGGGCCTTCAAATTCTATTTCCTTATATTCCCAATAGTTGCCTGTGTTTAACGGGTAAAAAGATAACGATGTGGAATCGTTCTGAGGAAAGCAATTTGTTATATATAGCGCAAAGACAATGATTATTTTTTTCATAACAAGCCTCCGTTTTCTTATAATTCTTTCCGTATGCTGTATTGGTTAGGGAACAATAAATAATTCATAAATTATTCCTACTATGCAAATGACATCCCTTCCTGTAAATTCTGCTGTAATTGTGTCCATTATTCTAAAACACTGTTATCCTATCCGATTACGTTCACCTTTAACAATAATTCGCCAGGCTTAAATCATAGACGCCTACGAATGGTTTTGAAAAATAAGAACAATGCCATTTTTTCCATCTTTTATAGCTATAGGTGAATTGGTATTCCATTTAAAAATTATTTTTTCTTTAATCTCAGTGGCCCATTGAGCAAAACAAAATTGAATCCCACAAAATAAAATAAACAGGAATAAAATATTCTTATTTTTTATTTTTATTGCACACACTTTGAATAATTTAATATCATTCTTTATTATATATTAATAATAATTAAACGCAACTTTTCCGCCCTGTGCTGCCCCTTGTCGGTTTATCCATAGCGTTCTGGTGAGAAAAAGAATAAGCTTTCCCTAAATGAATAATAATCAGTATTATTTATAAAATCAAGTAAAATTTGCGAAAGTAATGGAAATTTACCGGGGATAATATACGAGACACCCCACAGGTGCGTCGCACATACCATTTATCCGGTTTGCTCCGGTCGTCGAGTAGCGCAAGGCGAAAAAGAGACGTCCTTTGGCGCAAAACTATTCACGGGATTAAACTGAAAATGTCACCTCGATACGTCCCGCGAAAAGAAGCGGGACTACTCGGGGACCGCTGTGCCGGTATGACATGATGGGCCATGCCCCAGGGCGTCGGGACTTCCCCCCGGACAGGGATGCCTGGGGCAAACAATATTTGAAAAAGCCATTTACTTTAACATCATCATTTTACGGGTTTGAACATAATCATTTCCTGCTTTCAAAGTATAAAAATATACGCCACTGGCAACGCGCAAACCTTCCCCGTTCATGCCGTCCCATTGTACGGAATAACTTCCTGCGGCAACTTTTTTCGAAACCAGTGTGCGCACCGTTTTGCCGCTGATATCGGTAACGGTCAAATTAACATCTCCCTCTTCCGCCAGATCGTACCGGATCGTTGTTACAGGATTAAACGGATTGGGATAGGCCGGGTGCAGCGCAAAGTTTTGCGGAATCATTTCTCCTGCCTGGACTTCCACCTGACCGCTGTAATCGATTTTGCCGTTTATGTCCACACTGCCGAGCCGGTAGACATAGGTTGTCCGGGCGGAAATAAATGCGTCTTCAACAGCATATTCTCTTCGGGAAGTGGAATTCCCCTGCCCTTTCAGTGAAGGCCAACTTTTATAATCCGCAATTTTTTGCCAGGCGGTGTCATTTTCCGTTTTCGGATTTTTGATTTTTCTTTCCACAATAAAACCGAGATGATCGGTTTCGCTTTCAGTGGCCCAGGAAATAAAAATCGATTTATTTTTAAATACGGCGGTGAAAGAAGCCAATGACACCGGCAGACTTTGTTCGGAATTGACGGTTAAAGCCGAAGCTCCTGTTGTTGTAATATCACCTCCCAGCCGCCAGCCTGAAGACGGCGGTCCAGCCTGGTCCCCATTAAGAGTGGAATAAGCCGGGCAGGCGTACATATCGTCCCCTTCAAGAATACCCCAGACACTGGTGCACCCAAAATATAACAGATGATAGGTCCCGTCTTTGCTGTCCTTGGGGCCCCCTCCCCACGGGGCATCTCCATTCCTTACATAGGTTCCGTTATAGTTCACATCCTCTGCATCTGAAACATAATATTGCGCCGGATACCCTATACTGACCGTGATGGTAAAATCTCTTTCATACCACAAACCCCCGCTGTCGGTTGTGCGGATTTTGATCGCATAACTGTTCTTTGTATCATAATCGGCAATGAAAGCGGTTTTAAGCTCGTTGCCGTTAATGGAAAAACTGGCGTTATCGGCTCCGCCCGAAGCGAATGTATAGGTATGGCCACCGGAGTCCTCAGCATCGGTCGTGCTGAATGTGCCGACAACCGTGCCCGACGGGTCGCCGTCATCTATTGTCGTTTTGGACAGGGCCAATGCGGTCGGGGCTCCATTTTCAACAGTATAATTTAAATCATCACAGGCCCAATTGGTATTTGACCCCGGTGTTACCCCCTGAATCCGGTCTATACCGGTCCAACCGCTAAACGTAACCTGGGTATAGGATGTTGTCAGAGTGATGTCTTTGGAATATTTTTGCGTATTGCCGTCTTTTCCCAGTATCGTGACCGAAAAACTTCCGCTAAGACACTTGACCCAAAGACTGTTCAGTTGAAATTTATTTCCACTTGATTTGGCCACTTCCCATGTTGCTCCATAATTGCTGTTTTGAAACATGCAGTATGGGGAACTGCGGTAATAACTGTTATAAATCATACCCGTTCCTCCCCACATCCAGGAATGGCCGTTTTCCGTCCATGAATAAGTGTTTTGCGGAAAAGTCATCACATCCGCAAAAGTTATCTTTGAAAAAAACAGGATTGTAAAAACTATTAAAAGCTTCCGGTGAGGACGGCGCAAGATCGCGTTCACAATTTTCATTTTAATTTCTCCCTCGAATTTTCCTCGTTCATTTGTATTAACGTTATTTTTATAAAAGGTTCTTTATCCGGAACATCCTTTTTAGTGATACATGTCGGTTCCCACCCAAAAAGAGGACAATCCCGTGAATCCGTAAGATTTTTATAACAGGGTTTATCATCAACATAAATAAACCATTTACTGCGGCATCCCTTGTAACGAATTTCATTTTTCCCCATTACATATCTCGGGTGATTATTGAACTCACCCTGTTTTTCATAAATACCATTTGCGGCTTTTACAGTCGCATCCCTGATACAGATATTTTGCCCCTGACCGTTCAAGGGAAAAACCAGGACAGAAAAAACGGTCAGGAACAAAAACGCCTGTTTTTGATATTTAAGAATACACTCCATTGACATTTGTTGTATATCCTCCTGAAAAAAATATTTAGGGTAAAAAATAATTAATAATCATTCCGATACCGAACGTGGCAATCATAATATAAAGCGTTAAAAAAAGAGTCTGTATTCTCCCTAAAAACCGCAACAGCATGATAAAAGAGGAAACACAAATAGCTGTGGAAGTCAGGGAAAACGCAACAGCCGTCCCGACCGGAAGACCGTTACAGATTAAGGGTCTTAATAATAGGACGTCCGCGCCGTTACAAAAATAAACCGGAATCCCGATAAAGATAAAAGCCAAAAGTTGTTTGATGCCGTGAAACAAATTAAATTGCGATATATAATTTATCGGCATAAAAAGTTCAAAAGTTAAACCCAGAATTCCCGCAATTATGATATAAGGAAAAATTTTGATAAAAAGAAAATACGATTTTTCGATTATTCCCTGCCCCATCAATGTACATTGTTTTGTTTGACAGGATGCAACAGTTTTATAATCCGAATTGCTATTTAAACCGCCAAAAACATCCAGTACATACCCGGCGGAAAACGCAACAACAAAGGCTCCCGAAATACGTAAAATCGTATAAACAGAACCGATAACAGTCCATGACAGTACAATGATATAGGGATTCAATAATGGCGCGGCAATAATAAAAGTGACAAGTGTTCGAAAGGACAATCTTTTGTCCATCGTATATAACAAGGGTATTACACTGCAGGCGCAAACCGGTAAAACCGACGCATACAAAAAAGCGGTTACCGGATTCTTCGGGTAAAATTGTTTATATCGGGAAAAATAATCCTCAACAATAACAGCCACAAATATGCCGACGATAACAATCATCAAAAGTTCGATAAAATACTCATAAAATAAAAACAGTTTGGGCGGGATCGATTTATACAGGATACAACTCGAGCGGTTAGAATAGGATATATTATTCCATATTTTATACACAAAATCAACGGACAAAATTATAACAGACATGTACAACACTAACCGAAAATATAAAATACTCCGCGGTTGTTTGTCGCTATTAGCTTTGCGGAGGACGGCCGTCCGGGGAAAATACAGTTTAACAATATTTATCATTCCGAGAAATCAACTCCAAATCAGATATTCCATACAAGACCGGCAAACATAAAATCTCAGGTTATTATCCTTTTAGTGGATTTTATGTTGAAAATTATTTACTTTGATTACAAACTGAAAACATGGTCGTGGTTAGCAAGGCGCCGGCAATATTAAATAAAAAAAAAGAATTGATTTTATTTAACTATAAAAGGGGGATTTTTTAATATATTTTTCCCTTTTCCTGTAAAACCCGCTTCGCCTCAAAATCATTGTATTTGTTTTTATTTATAGTTGCAAGATCAGGGCCAAAGTTGAACACAATAAATTTTAATATGAATTGATTTTTGCCCCCCTGGTCTGATGCTGGGATCGTCCGGGTATTCATATTCCCGGATGAAAAACAGACAGGGAATTCAGACCCCAAGTTTTTCTTTATTTTTTATTTGCCGGGATATGGTTCCGGCTTCATTTTTACGCACGGTGTTAAGAAATCCAGCTCGATCAGAAAATTGATTGTCTTTGTTATAAATATCCCCTCGGTACGGGATAGCTCGCTGCGCTCGTTGTCCCTACTCGGGAACCGACGCCCCGAATTACCCCGGTCGTCGAAAAAATACTTTCCTCCTGCGTTCTCCGGTTTCTCAATGTTTTAAAAATTGAAATCCATGTTGTGTGTCTCACCTTCTAAATCCACAACTCCATACTACCCTGTACCGTTTTTGCCGCCGTGGCTTGCAGGTATAAAGCGGTATCCACCGGTAAAACTCCTAAAAACGGAATGTCCGTTACACTCTCCCCGAATATAGTGGCATATATAACACAGTCCATCAGCTATGACCGGCCGGCGCCGGGTGACTCATGTCCGGTAAAAACAGCTCTATCCGGTCAGCTTGTGGTTGATACAAATGATCTTGCTCAATTTTTGATGGCCGGGAGCAGTTCATGATACTTATAGGGGAAAAATAGGTGCATATCGGGAAAGGCGGTGTCTATGCCGATTTATTGCATAACAATGACATCCCAAGCATATTGTTTTATTTTTTCAATCGTCGCCGGATTTTCAGCGTGATAATCCAGAAAGATAGATTAACAATACTATAATCTACAAAAATTTCTTGCTGTCGCTTTTATGAGTGATTTAAAAATGTCCCGGCAGGTTATTATAATTTAAGTAACTGTCACCGATGAACAGTACGTTTAAAACACCAGAGCCGTACCCGGGCGGGAGCAGCCGCTGTTTTTTCCCTTGAACGGCCGGGACAAATTATAATAATTCAATCACGATAAAAAAACATTTTGCCGGAAAAAACTTAATTACCCTGCCTTATTTCCTTAATGAAGCAGGTGTAAAAATCATGTGCGACGCTCCACGCAGACGCGTCGCACTTTTTAACAGCTATTTTATGACTTGTACCGCTTTGCCCGCGGCAACCAGCAACGGTTCAGTGGAAATCGGTTTTCCCACGGCGGCGTTCATCCAGGCGTCCGGCGTCAACGTGCCCAGTTTGCACATGCGTTCCATTTCCTCACCCAGGTTTTTATCCTTCAAATACTGTTCGATCTGGAACATGATGAGGTGGCCGATCGCGTAATCGGGCAGGTACAGACCGTAAACGATCATGTGCGAATAGACGGCGAGGATAATCGAATCTTTTATACCAAAAACCGGCGCACAATACTCGTTCCAGACATCCCTGGCGATACTGATAACGGCCTGTTTCAGCTCAGCGGGTCTTGCATCCGGATTTTTATACATCCAGTTCCATACGCGCATGTCCACCAGGCTGACCGCGGATATCTCGAAAGTGGACCAGTACAGGTCAAGCGCCTTTAAATTTTCCGCCATCGGATCGGGTATGCTTTGGCCCAGAATATCCAGATCCCGGGACTGGAAGACAAAAGCGAACGCTTCTGTAAATGCGGTATTGGGCACACCGTTCAGCATATAATGATCCATCCGGTTCAGCGAAAACACCTGTTCCACATTATGGCCCAGCTCGTGAATGGCGATATTGTAACCCTTGTAATTCATGCCGGTTTCCGGGATACGCGTTCGCAGATGGGCATTGTCCGCGCGGCGCATCGCTCCCGAAGCGTGACCGGCTCCCCGGGACGGATCGACCGTGATCTTGCTTTGCAGGAAAGCGCCCGTTTCGGCGTCAAAACCCAATTTGTCGAAAATATTCGGCAGGTCCTTCTGGAACGCGGCAACCGACGGGTACTTTTCCCCGACGATCCGGTCCAGTTCCGCTTCATCGATACTGCTGCGCTGTTTGAATCCGCTGTACCAGATATCGAACGGCTGCAGTTTCCGTCCCAGACGTTTGGAAATCAATCCCGCTACCTGCTTTCCGACCGGATCGGTCAACACGGAAACCAGTAAAGCTTCGACCTGCTTTTCGGGAATTTCCCGCCGCCGGTTGAATTCGCGGTCCATTTTCGTCGGCGCATCGGAATAATAGGGATCGGCCTTTTGTTCCGCGTGGAAGACATTCAATAAATACTGATAACGCACATCCGGTTCCGGTTGAAAGGGTTGTTCTTTCCCTTCTTTATAGACGTTATTGGTTAACGGGTTCCAGTCCGCCTTGTCGCTGTTGATAACGGTTTGCGGAATATCCTGCATTATAATATGCCGCATCACGGCGTGGATCATTTGCTGTTTTTCCAGCCCGCTTTTATCCGCATAATGTGATTTCAACTCGTCACGCAGTCCCCAGTGGGTGATCAGTTTTAATCCCTCGGGAAAGGGCCGTTCCCCTTTATTGTTGAGCAAATTATGCATATATATATTGTAATTGGCAATATAATCATCGGCCTGCACATAACGGCGTGACAATTCCTGGCTGACCTCCGCCGGGACCCTCGTATCAAAAGCATCCGCCAGCCTGGCCATTGCCCATTCGGAACGCGACCAGTCCGGGCCGTTTTCCAGTTTCTGCTCCAGGGTATAACGGGGGAAATTCAACAGGATGACAAAAGCGATTTTGGTTTTGAAAAAATCATCCTGGATGTGCGCGAACGGATCATACTCCGCGAATAGATAATCAACCGGCAAAACCGGACCCAGGTCAAGCTGTGTGGGTTTGGACAGGTTGAGGTTGATCTCGTGATTATGGCCGTAAATGGTTTCCAGATTTTCCTCAAAGCGGGCAAAGGTCATATCAAGTTGTGCCGGATCGGCAATAAAATTCCTAACACAAAATTCCCTGAATTCATCAGCAGAGCCGTCCTGTTTTTGCCATAATTCGGCGGCCTGGCGGACACCTTCTTCAATCCGTGAATTCAGCGCCGGGGCCTGCTTTTGCTTCTGCGTGTATTGCTTGTGCAGTGCATCAATGGTTTCCTGAACGGTAATACTATCCACAACGCCTCCCATTAAAACATTCTGTGATAGAATTAAAATCAAAATAATAAAATTTTTTTTCATTTTTAACTCCGCATTTCATATTTGAATTTTTGCAATATAATAATTTTAATCTTGACTGTCAACTTTTCAAAAGTTTTCCTTTTCTCATTTATGTTACAAAAAATTTTATCCACATTTATATAAAAGTTGGGTTACCGGTATCCTGATACATTATTATTGTATTTAAAAAACGAATTCAATACCTTTATTCAAAATTTTGTTATTGGGAAAAAACCGACACTATGAATACAGTTTTTTTATTGTTAATCCTCGGCGCTATGCAGGGATTTTTCCTGATGGTGCTGCTCGCTCGGAAACAGGGTAACCGCAAAGGCAACCGTATCCTGGCATTGTTGATGCTGGTTTATTCGCTGTATCTGCTGGAGTCCGCTTTTTTCCAAATCCCGTATACACCCTTTTTACCGGTGGTCATGACAATCGGCATCGGGCTTGTGTTCCTGTTCGGGCCGCTGCATTACATTTATGCGCAGTTTATTATCAATCCCTACTATAAATTCAGACTGATTCACTGGCTGCACTTTTTTCCTTTTATACTGGTCAAAATATATTTTTACGCCGGATTTTTAAAAAGCGGCGTGTCCATGCGGCAATTTTCCGATAATCCCGACCTTTATTACAACCCGTTTTTACTCAATCTCATCAATTTAACAAAAATTTTCATCGGCATTACCTATATGATTTTCACCCTATTGCTGCTGAAAAAATACGCCCGCCGCATCAGGGAGCAGTTTTCGGCAATTGACAAGATCAGTTTAAACTGGCTGCGGAATATCACATTTCTGACGCTTGCCGTATGGCTGATCGCGTTATTCACCAACTTCAATCCGCTGATGAACGGCCTGAACCTGATCTACAGAGATTATATCATCATATCAATTGCCCTGACAGTGCTCATTTATACCATGGGCTACCTCGGACTGGTCAAACCGGAAATTTTTTCCTATGTCGAATCGATCAAAAAACAGTCCCCGCAGGAGACAAAAGAGGATATTATTTTAAACACATCCTCCGCCAAATACGCCAAAACCCGGCTGCAGGAGGACAAGGCGGAGTTTTATCTGCACAAACTGCAAAACCTGATGCGGGCAGAAAAACCCTACATCCGGCCCAACATCACACTGAAAGACCTTGCCCAAAAACTCAATATCCCCGAATATCATCTGTCGCAGATCATCAACGAAAAACTGGGACAAAATTTTTTTAACTTTATCAACAGTTACCGGGTGGAGGAGGTCAAACAGCGAATGAGCGATCCAAGGTACGCGCATATCTCCCTGCTGGGTATTGCATTTGACTCGGGGTTCAATTCGAAATCATCTTTTAACAGCATATTTAAAAGATTTACACAGATGACTCCATCTGAATATGCAGGACAACAGAAACAGGTGGCGTGATTTTCCGCCGGGCTCAGGATTTCTCGTTGCTTTTACACCAGACCGCGTAATCACCAGGCCTGTCATTTCGACCGAAGGGAGAAATCTTGTTTTCCACAATTCCATGTTTTAAAATTTTTCAGAATTTCTTTTCGCTTCGCTCTTTGAAATGACAGAAGACTTTGGGGTAAACTCTCGGATGATATTTTTATTATTATGTAATTTACTTGTTTTATTAATCGCTTTTTATATATTTTACTAATGCATTAATTGTTAATAATGACTTGTTCTATGTTTGCTCATGAATAAAGATCGTATATATTTAGACACTCCAATTTTTGGTGCAACCTCGAAACTACCCGGAGGTTTTTAATCCCAAATTGGAATTTATTCTCCTCTGGAGGTAATAAAATATGAAGAATAAATTTAATTGTGTAGACATGAAACATAAAAGCGCGGAAAAAATTTATAAAATAATTTCAGAATATAACATAGAAGAAGAATTAAAGTTCTGGCAGGAACGTTCTGATAAATTGAAAGATAAAAAAAGAAAAACTTTGGAAAAACACAATATTAACACATAGAGACAAGATTTTCTTTATTCTGCCTTATACTAGGGGTTATATTATTTTCGTTTAGAGCTGAATTACCTATTAGGTTAAATTTCCATATCACCCATGAAACAACCCGGAAATTTTTTGCCGGACATGTTCTTTGAGGTCGTTGGGTTCCCACTCTTTAAAGTCCTGATATAAAACGGGTCGACCAAACCGCAGGATCATTTTCCCCGGCCGGATGATAAAATTTCCCTTTTGCTTGATCCGGTACGCGCCGATCATGGCTATCGGCACTATGTCCGCACCTGCTCCTCTGGCCAGCAAAAACGGTCCGCGCTTGAACGGATTTAATTCCCCGGTCAGCGTTCTTGTGCCTTCGGGGAGTATGATGATTGACGTCCCGCCGGCAATGGATTGTTTCGCTTTGTCCAGGCTTTTCATGGCGCTGCGTGCATTAGTGCGGCTGATGGGAATCATTCCCAGACGGCGGATAATCGCCCCCCAGAAAAACCAGTCGAAATGTTTGTCCAGTTCAACGCCGCGGACAAAATTGGGTATATGCCCGTACAGAATGATACCGTCGAATATATTGACATGGTTCGCCATGAACAAATAAGTTCCGTCCCGCCGGAAATTTTCAAGTCCGTCCACCCGGATGCGCACAAAGAACAACCGCATCACCAGCCTGCAGCCGGCTTTGATTACAGGATCAAAATGTTTCGGATTAACAAAAATACTCAAAATTAACAGCGTCAAACCGAACGGAATAAAAAAACACAATCCGGACATCCACACTAAAACAGTAATGATAAAATCCTTAATTCCAATCAGTTTTTCTTTCATGCGTCAAACACCCTGATCTTTTTGGGTACAACCGAAACCGTAATCGGTGTGTTTCCGATAATCTCGCCGTCCGGCGTCAGCACTTTTGGAACTACGGGCCGGAACGTCATGTCCCTGCCAGTAAAAGTTTCGACTTCCGGGATAAAAATATGCGTACCTTTAAAAATTTTGGGTAAAGCCGACAGCAGCCGCAACCGTGATGTTTTATTGAGGATTACCACATTCAACATGCCGTCATCGATTTTGGCCTCCGGAGCCATAATCATATCCCCGCCGGTCTTGGTGGAATTGCAAATCTCGACAAAGATATTGTCCCGCCGATAGGATTTGCCGTCAATCTCGAATTCCAGTAAATACGTCTTTAGCTTTATGGTAATAATAAACACGCCGATAACATAACTCAGGGCTCCCCAGTTTCTATAATACGACGCTTTCCGGGCCACATCGGCTACAAAACCAAAACCGAGAATGTTGATAAAATAAAATTCATCCCCGCCGAAGACACATTTCCCCAGATCGATCTCTCTGGTTTTACCGTTCAATATATTGCGTATTGCGTCATCAAAGGAACTGAGAGTCAGGTCGCGGGAGAAGGAATTGCCGGTTCCCACCGGTATAACACCCAGCGGTATCGGCAAATCGGTATTACTCCGCATCATGCCGTTAATGACCTCAAAAAGAGTCCCGTCTCCGCCCACTGCGACTATTCCGTCCCAATCACCGTTCACCTCCCGTTCCGCGACTTTAATCAAATGACCTGGATATTCGGAGTAACAGGATTCGATTTCAACTCCATGCTGATGAAAAACATCAAGGGCTTTCCGGGCGACAGCATCACCCCGCTTTTTACCGGCAGCGGGATTCACAAGCAATAGTAATTTCATAAAGTCCCATATTTAAGGTGAGATAATAATAAAATTGGGTTAAATTTGTATTATCGGAATGTTTTTGCAAACACAAGAACAGCAAAATATATATTTCTGGAATTTTACTGATCATTCATATAATTACTTACTTATTTCCGTATTTTAATAATAATCCTCAATAATATTATGAATGGTAAATAAAGTATACCACTTTCGCAAGTATTATTTAAAGTAAATAAAGACTAAAAGATCGCCTGAAAATCATTTCTCATTTATTAATTGTTTCAAAAACTCCCGGAGACGGAAACTCGACAGGTGAGCTGTGTCCCAAACAGGCTTGGAACGCAGAAGAGTCAACCAATAGAAGGTTCAGCCGGACTCTGAACATGCCGGATGAATGCTTCCGCGTACTTACAACCGAATTCCATACCCCTGAATTCTTCCATCCTCCCGTGAACACTCTTGTACCATTTTTCAATATTCTGACTTTTATGTACAAAACAAGCGGTCTGTTTTTGTTCTACTACTGAACTGATGTCCAGATATTGGTTCGGGGAAAAATTCTGCGATTGATGTCCAGACATCACTTCATAATAATACAGTGCAAACTTTCGACCCAGACGTAACCAGGCATCATAAACCAAAAGCGATGAGACTTGATGATCGCGATGGGTATCGATTGGCCAATGCGAAAAAACCATATCGGGATTTTCTTTTTCCAGAAAATTGTAAACATCCTTGTAGCGTTCTTTGGTAATCTCACAATTACCGTCTATTTGTCCGAGGAAGGCCGGTCTTACACCCAATATTCTACATGCTTTATTGGCTTCTTCCGTTCTGATCTGCGCCGCTTCTTCATGGGACTTTCCTGAAATCCCGGCTTCTCCGCGTGTTAAATATGCCGAAATCACTTCATGGCCGGTTGAAGCAAACAGGGCCATCGCTCCGCCGCATCCGGTTTCGGGATCATCCGGGTGCGCTCCGACAACAATGATCTTTAATTTGTTATTTGCAGATTTGCTTTCCTCAGCCAAAGTTTTCCCGGTTGCTCCAAGCAGGGAGCCCATCATTGTGACGCCTGAAATACACAAAATTTCTCTTCGTGTTATTTCTGCCATAATTCAACTCCTTTTTGTAAAATTGATATATTCCGGTTCAATATTACGGGGCCTCTGAAATAAGGGCAAAATCCGGAAAACAAAATCATCCGTATGTTTCTTTATCGATCCTTTTAGTGTCTTGAAATACCAATATATCTCGGCACCCGTTCTTGATAGTTTTGATATTCTTTACCATACAAATCAGTCAAATATTTTTCTTCCGTGAAAATCATGATATGAATAATGATCCCAAACAGAAATATCCATCCGGCTGAATAGAATGACAAATAGGACAGGACAAATCCGGTTAAGAATATAAAGTAACCCACAACCTGCGGGTTTCTGGACCATTTGTACAGACCGTTTGTTTTTAAACCTTTGGATTTTAATCCCATTGTCCGGTTATAACCCAATGGGACCAACGCGCCGAACACAATAAGCATACCGACAATAATAAAAAATAACGAAAAATAATATACACAACTATTTTCAGATAACGGGGGAAGTTCCGGCCATTTAACAGGAATGAACAGGTACATCATATTCGCGTGCAGGGCAAAAATCACGAATTCCAAAAATGATGTGACAACAGACAGCCTGCCTTTATTTAAATAATCACGGCGGGCCAAAACACGAAACAGGACAACCGCAAATAAAAGCAGAAAAAAAAAGGCGGAAATGTATAGTAACAACATTATACCGTTCCTTCATTTTAATCGGGGGCACAACTCCTGAGTGATCAAGGAGCGCCGCTTTTTTGGGACGGCTGCGGATTGAAAACCCGTTCCGAATATTCACAACTACGTCTATATCCATCGCATAAAGACGAAACACTCCAAAGCCGGTTTACCAAAACCACTCAGATTTTGAAATCCTGTGAGGTTTACACGACACGATCAATTTTCCGCCCGGGACAAGGATATTCCAGGCGAACAACAACTATAAACTAAACTGAAACGTAAAACCCAGTAAAACAATGTGCTCACTAAAATTTATTACATTGACATGATTTATTTCTTTTTTAGCATATAAATATTTATATATACCGTAAAATCCCATTTTCCAGAAAAGTCTGATATTTAAACCCGCCTCGATGTTATAAAAAATTCCTTTCTCCATTTCATCGGGATTTTCTTCACTTTTTGGAACATTTAATCCACCTGCACCTCCGCCGGCGAAAAAAGTCACTCTTTTATTTTTCAATAATTTTGTCATATACAGAATATTGACAGCCGTTAACCCGGCTATTTCGTAAGAATGTGTCGGCTCGGCGCTATTGGTGTAATATTCATTTGAAACCGAAACCGCAACCGCAACCGGTAATTTTTTCGGTTTTATATCGAGGGTGAGTTGTCCGCCTCCCAATTTACCAATAGGGGACCGGTTATCTGTAAAGCCTCCCTGGCCCAAGCGGATTGTAAAATCTATCTTTTTTTTATTGTCCGTTTTACTCTCAGCGGGATCTTTTTCCGTCTGCGAATAAAGGTCAAAGCAGGTGGAAAATACAAAAAATATAAGAAACCAATGCGTTGAAACCTTTTGCCATTGAAACTTTATCATACCAATCCCAGGTTTAAAACTTGCCTTTATTGCGGATATTACAAAATATAAGACATGTTCACAAGGAATATTTGTAATATACGCAAATGGATACAACTTTTTTCCCCCTACAATCCCTTAAAATGCCTTTTCCCTCCGGCGGGAAATGATTAGATTTCCAAACCCGATTTTACATTAAAACTCATTACCCCGGGACAGGTGTCCCGGTTTTTTTTGCGCGGGATTTGGAAATCCGCGAGCGACGGACCTGCAATCCGCGCTGTTGAGCATTTTTATAGATAAACAATTCTCTTACATAACATCTATAACCTTCGGTAAATGGAACCAATATATCTCAGTCGCCGAAGAATATCTGCTTCATCATAACCCATAAGGATTTTATTGAGCCGGCTTTCACTTCCATTAGGAATAAGACCATGTTACTCCAAGACACAGCTTGAAACCAGGGAATTTTTCCGTCACGGTCGCATCAGCGGCTGGTCGTAAATTGACGCGTATCCGCCGCCCATGTTACGGCCTACCCAGAGTCGGTAATCGAGCTGTTCAGCTGCAGACAGGTATTTTTTCCCAACCGGTTGCGTCGCGGTGATGATGGCGATTTTGGGCCTGCCATCCAAATCGTTTATCTGAATGACCAGTTCGTCGCGAAAGTCACCGCACAGATCTGCGGTCATCAGCAACTGGCTATCCGGCAGGGGATTGGGATGCACATCCGCCACGACAACCGGTTCCCGGCCGTTAAAATTGCTTAATATAAAACCGTTATCGGACAATAACTCGCGGGATTCGTCGCCGTCCCACTCAAACGGCCGGTACCCCAGCGGAAAACCCTCCATCAGTTTGCGGCCGTCCGCGGAATACATCAGCCAGACCCGGTCTTCATGGCCCTGCCGGTTGGAAAGACATTCCATCCCCTTCGAACCGTCCCATATATCCGCGGCCCAGCCTGCGTGTCCGTGCGTCCAGGCCGGGTTGTCCTCCCGGTCCTCTTTCCAGATCACCTCGCCGCTCCCGGCGTCAACCATATACATACCCGCGTACATACTGGACTCGATCACGTACCATACCTCGAGACCGGGACGTTCGGGGATAAAATCCAGTATTTTCACCTTGTCGGGATGCTGTTTATAAATTGACCAGCGCAGGGTGCCGTCCGCATTCAGACAGGTGGTGCCGTCGAAAACTTCCTGTTTTCCGTCGCCGTCCACATCGCAGACTTCGATTTTATGACCTCCGCTGCCGCTTGTTTCGGCAAAACTGTTGAATTGCCACAACTTGTTGAGTCTGTTGTCATAAGCAGTAAACACTTCATTTTCATACAGCCCGGTCTGGGTGATCACCGCGGGATTTACACCGTCCAGGTATGCGATAGAAAGATGGATCCGCGTGGAGGATTTGTTAAAATCCGACACCATCTCCGGCCAGGGTGTTTTAAATAGTACTCTCCCGGATAAACCGTTCAGGATGGCAACAAACACGGAATCCCCGATCTGCAGCCGCGTTATGACTTCCGCCCTGCCGTCGCCGTCCATATCCCATACGTTATATGGAACATTATTGGCGCTGCCGTAACAAAAATCGTGACGGCAGATATCTTTTCGCCACAGCGAACGGCCCCACGACGTAAAGGCCTCCAATTGCACCGGCAAACCGGGGTCCTGTGACATTTCCTTGTTGCCGTTATCCAGCCGGATCACACAATCCAGCGCGCCGTCTCCGTTCAACTCGCCGAATATCGGCACCAGTCCGCCCTGGTTGTACAGAGGCTTAAATGTAGTGACAACCGGATCATACTTTTCCTGTTCCTCCAGGGTCACCCCTACCCGTTCCGAACTGTTGATTTGGTTTCCCCCCGCGTCAACGGGACGGATATAATAATGATATCTTTTACCCGGCGTCAGATTCGTATCGATAAACATGGTGCCGGACTCGACAGGTTTTTCATTGATGAGAAAACCGGCATGATTGCGTTGCTCGGCACGATAAATGTAAAATCCCTTTATTTTGTCATCACCCTTTAATAAAGCCCAGGACAGACAAATACGGTTATTATCCAGCGCAACCCCGGTCAATTTCCGGAATTGAATATCCCAGTCCCCGGGATTAGGTTCACGCACCGGGCGGAACCCCGCATTGGGATGGCGTATCCCTGGGCCTAAACCGGCCCCAAAACCACAGCGCATATAATCGGCTGTATTGGACCATGATCCTCCCATCATCGAATTTTCCAGCTCATCGAAATCCTCAATGCGATATTGCCACCTTTTTGTTGCCGGATCTTCGCGGTTTATGGTCATTTGCCAGACATTTCCCGCCATACCGTACAAACCGTAACCGTTTTTAAAACCCCAGGTTGCGGGTTTAAGGTAAAATTGCCATTGATCGAACCGGCGTTTATTGTCCCGGTTATAATTTGCCCTGTCCTCCGGATTATCATCACCCCAGGGATAGATTTTGTTTTTCAATCCGCCGCGTGCGGCATATTCAAATTCGACCGATGTGGGCAGCCGGTAATGCCGGTTTTCCTTTTTACTTCGCCAGTGCAAATATGCCCGCACATCCGTACGGTTGACGAAAATAACCGGGGACTGTTCCCTGCCTTCCGGAATTTTTCCTTTCTCCCAGTGCAAGGGGGACCTGTATCCGGTGTCGTCAACAAACTGCTTATATTCCTGGTTGGTTAACGGATGATCCAATATTTCAAAGTCTTCAATTCGGACGGACTGCCTGTTTTCACGACGAACGTCTCCGCTTTGAAATACAGCGCCTCTAATCAGTATAAAACCGTCATCTGTTGCCCATACTGAAACAAATAATACCAATAATAAAAAAATGATTCCCCTAAACATGTTTTTACGCATACAATCCCAATCTCCTGTTTTTAATGCTTGCAGTGACCTTTCATGCATTATATCAATTTAAAAAGTCTGATAAAAAAAACAATTGTTTTCCATTCATTCTTTTTTCTGTAGAAAAATTCTAAACGCCTGTAAATAAAACCAAAAAGGCAACAGTTTTTACTTGCTCTTTTACATTAAATTTTCTATAATTATTTAAGAAATTGATACAGGTATCTTCCACCAGGGTTTTTCGCTTTTGTTAATTAAAGTGCTTTATAATTGAAAATATTTCCTTATTCGGAGTAATTATTGAACCGCTGTTCTCTACTTTACATTTATTTTTCGGTTCTCTCAAGGTCTCTTCGAAAAATCTTATTTCCATACACTGTGACAGACATTTCGTGAGTTTTGCAATTTCATTACCTGATAAAAAGTAATTCTACAGTTATTCCATTTAAATTACTTAAAAAAGAGGAGTTGTTGCCATGAAAAAGTTGCTGTTATTCATTACCGTTTTGCTGATTTTATTCAGTATAACAAGTTTTTCCCAGTTTTCGATCACAATCGACGCCGTGAGGGATGATTTCTATAACACACAGAAAGGGCCGGATGAAGGTCATATTTATCTTCCATATTATGCGCTGAGTACAAATTCCGGGACCGGCATATACCCGGTCGATGAGTATGATCTGTCGGGGCATTGCTGGATCGCGTGGGACTCCCTGTACCTGTATTGCTATGCGGAAATTTGGGATGAATTGACCCTCGTGAACAACACCGATACTTGGGAAAATGACTGTCTTGAGCTTAAAATTGATCCCGACCCTTTTGCGATGACAACAACAGGTATCGCCGCCGTTCGGATGACCGCTTTGGGAGAAGATCTGGCTGATGTCCCGGAAGGGGTTGATAACATAAATACATATAATGAGTTAGACGAACCTTTCGAACCTGTGGAAGGGGAAGATTATGCGCGAAAATTAACCGAATTCGGTTATAATCTTGAATTCCGTCTTCCCTTTGAAGTAATCGTTCGGGAAGAGAAATATCTATACCCGGAGGTTGATAATTTATTTGGTCTTGCAATAAATATCCTGGAGAATGATGAAACAAACATGGAGTGTACACTTCAGTGGTCGGCCGGTATGGTAGACGAAGTATGGTCAAATCCACAGTTGCTTGGCACGGTTACTTTTCTTCAGGATCACAAGTTTAAAATGGAACTGTTTAATTCCGCCGGCGGAGACGCTGTAAATGACAGCGCCCACTGGTACATTCCCCCAATTGTAGACGGAATTAAAAACGGGAATAAAACTCTAAAGACAGACAACTTTCAACTCGGATTGAATTACCCCAATCCGTTCAATCCCAGCACCACGATCGATTTCAGTTTAAAGACCAGAGAGCAGGTAAAATTATCCATATACGATATTCTGGGTCATCAGATTAAAACACTGGTTAATCAAACATTAACCCCGGGCTTCCACTCCGTCACCTGGGACGGACGAAATGAATCGGGCGGGACGGTTGCCTCTGGCGTCTATTTTTATCGAATCGAAGCTGGCGAATTCATTGATGTAAAAAAACTGACATTTATTCAATAGAAATATCTTTTATAAAGGCCTTTTATAAATATTATAGAAGGCCTTTTTCATAATCAGGAATTCAATAGTCATAAAGAGTCCTGATATTCTATCCGCGGTCAGTATTAACAAAAAATTTAATGCGTAAACAATCTGATACCGAATCTGTACAGAGCGGTTCCCTGAGTGATAAAATCCACATCCTCATATAGATGAAGTTCCTGACCCAGCAGATTCTCTCCATTGACGAAAAATTCATATCCATTTGAAAATAAAATACTCAGTCCGGCGTCGAGTTTCTGATAATCATTCAGACTGCCCTGTTGCTCTCCGTCATGTTTAAAGCGCCATATCTTCCGGTCCATCGTAGCATTCAAACCCACAAAACCGCCAATATTAATTCCCTTGATCAGCGTTTGGACGCCCTGTAGTTTAAAAGATAAGCTTTGACCGGGATAATAGGGTAAAGTTTCGCCGGTATCTTTATTTTTGTTATGGGAAATGTTAAAGCCTGTTTCCAGGGTATAAGCATCAAAGAAATGCCAGAGTATTTTCATTTCACCGCTGGCGATTGTTCCCTTATGAATATTTTCACGTCTGTATATATAAACAAGACTGTCGGTAATAAACGGTATCAATTCTCTGGGGAAATAATTCGTCGGGTCTTCCAGGCCATGGTCAACAGGTGTGATCATATTTTCAATGGAATAGTAAGAACCGTTCAGTATAAATGATAACCGGTCTGACAGATGAAGGTCTATTCCGGCGTTGACAGTGGTGGAATACTCGGGTTCTAGATCAGGATTGCCTGCACGGCAGTGAATATCTCCGGTATGCACATACAATGTTTCATAAAGCTCATGTATTGTTGGCGCTTTAAAACCGCGCCCGGCAGAAGTACGAAATGCAATATTTTCATTTAGATTATATAAAACAGACAGTTTGGGGCATATGACCGGTTCAATATTTTGCACCTTGTCCAAACGCAGTGCGGTAAGGAAACGCCATCTCGCACCCAATCTGAATTCGTCATTAACAAATACGCCGTAAGATTGCTGATCATGCTCGATTACACGGCTTCGGCTGAAATTTCGGTATATGTATTCCGCGCCAAAAAGAATATTTTGATCTTTCCAGCCGTCATAACGGAAAAGGATTACGGGTGAGGCAAGCTCATTAAGTTCATTATTTAACTGGCTTTTCCACTGGGAATAATAACCGGAGGCACGTAGGGAAAAATGATCGGAATGTTGATATTCCAGATCGATGCAGGGTATGAAAAACCACGATGCTTTGGGATTCTGCCGATATGGAGTTTCCGAATTCATATAATGAAGTGATGTTGATGCCTTAAACTTTTCCGAAGTTTCAACATCAAACTGATCCATTAAATGAAACATAGTGTACCCCAGTTTGTCTTTTCGAAATACCGGTTCGATAATAGGTGTTCCATCTGTTTGTTCCCAACTGCTAAATAAACTGTGATTAATATATTTACCGATCGAACCGGCTACTGAAATACCGTTGTGGTAGGTATTCTGTGTTCCGCCATAAGAAATGAATGAGATGCCGGGACTGGTCGAACCATTTTTTGTTATAATATTGAGAACTCCCCCCATACCGTCCGTTCCGTAAAGCGCCGAAGACGCACCCTTTACCAGTTCAATACGTTCAATATGTTCAGGGGGAACAACATTAACATTCGCCCCGGTATGAATATGCGAACTGAGAACCCGTCGGCCATTCAACAATATGAGACTGTAATTTGCCGGCATACCGTTCAGGGAAACAGAACGTTTAAAAGGCTGACCGCTACCGGTGCCACCAATACTGCTTACCCCGGGCATGTATTCAATAATATCGTTGACCTGTACAGCTCCCATAGCCCGGATTTCACCGGCCGTTTGGACAAGTGTCACATCGGCTGTCTCCTCAAGTAACTGCGGGCTGCGGGTTGCCGTAACAACTATTTTTTCCATATTAATAACTTTAGGATTTAACAAAATATTAATTGACGTCGCTTTACCCGCACTGACAACAACAGTATTTCTGGCTATCTCAAAACCGATTGCTGAAATTTCAATAGTATATTCACCGGGATAAATATTGTCAATAATAAACTCGCCGTCCTTTTGTGATGCCGTCCCCTGTTGTGTTTCAACTATTTTCACGTTTACATCGCTCAAACCAAGACCTGTGGAGTTGTCCAAAATCCGACCCGTGATAGACCCTTGATCTACCGCCGAAACCGTTGAAACCAATAAGAAACAAAATAAAATACAAACTCTGTTCCGTGTTCTCATGTCTTTATCCCTTTTTGTTGTATAATTGTACTTTTTTCATCCTATTAGAGAAACCTGACAAACCAGTTTGTAAAGTTATCTACATGTCATCCATTAAATTTTCTGTCTAATGTCATTTCAGTAAAATGAAAATATCTATGATCTTGTATAAAAAGATACATGCTCTTGTGTTCATTCAACTCATTGAATTTATTTGTTATATCAATTCAATTACGGTATGTATACATTTTACCGTGATTGGGTATTCTAAATTAATATAAAAAAATTTACCAATTGGGGTACCTTGTAATAATATATATTAATATCCATAGTAAATCAATTAATAAATTTTGTCGGTTTTTGATTGACTTGTACACATGTATCAAAAACATAAAATAAAGGACAGCCGAAAACTAAATGTATTGGAACCACCGGATTCGGTTAACACGTTGGTTATCATTAGTTGTTAATTTAATGAGTATTTTTTTCTATCGAATAAACCAAGCAAAAAATGAAATTTTAAATCTATCAAAACAATAATTTAATTATAGCTTGCATTGATAAAGCCGGGTTGGACTAACAAAATTTATCTGTTAGTTGTATTTAGTACATGAAGGAAAAATATTAAAAAATTAAAAAATTTTCCTTGCTCTTTAACTTTAAATTTTCTATAATAATTTAATCGTTTAAGGCTTGTATCGACTACCAGGTTCCTTTCTCTTACAATGTTATGATTGAAATGGCTACCAAAAGGTGACATTTTATTTAACGAATGTTTTTTTAAACTCTTCAATTCTCTCAAGCAATATGTTATGGGTAATAAATCTTTTTAGAATGGTATGAAAGGTATTTCGCAGGAAGTGCAATTCTAATTCCTTTAAAAGTAACAAAATAATTCATTACAAATATTACTTTTAACTTAACAAAAGGAGTTATTGCCATGAAAAAGTTATTGTTATTCATTTCCACAATGCTGATTTTATTCAGTACTTTGACTTTTGCCCAGTTTTCGATCACGATTGACGGGGAAAGAGATGACTTTTATAACACACAAAAGGGTCCCGATGAAGGTCATATATACCTCCCTCCCCAAGCCTATAGTGTTGATTCCGGCTCCAATCCCGGTTCTGTGGAAGACGAATATGATCTCTCGGGACTCCTCTGGTTTGCCTGGGACGAACTTTACCTGTATTGCTATGCGGAAGTATGGGACGATTATATTCTCGTGAACAATACCACAGTCTATGAAAACGATGCCCTTGAACTTAAAATTGATCCCGATCCGCTGGCGGAGACTACCACCGGAGTAGCGGCGGTACGTCTCAGCTCATTGGGTGAAGATCTGGCCGACGAACCTCTTGGCGTTGATAACCTTGTTACCGGGCCTGGCGGGGGAACTCCCGAGATAGATGAACCTTTCGACCCTGTGGAAGGAGAGGACTATGCCCGTAAATTGACTGAATTGGGCTATAACCTTGAATTCCGTCTCCCCTTTGACGTGATTGTCCGGGAAAATAAATACATGTTGGCAGAAGTTGGTAGTATATTCGGTTTGGCCGTTAATTTAATGGAAAACGACGATGTCGGCCGTGAAACCGTACTGCAATGGTCGGCCGGTATGCAGGACCAGGTATGGTCAAATCCTCAGTTACATGGCACCGTTACTTTTCTCGAGGGTAACAAGGTTAAAATGGAACCCATCAATTCCGCCGGCGGTACTGCTGTTAATGACAGCGCTCACTGGTACATTCCCCCGGTAGAAGACGGAATTAAAGACGTGAATAAAACTTTTACAGCCGACAACTTTCAACTGGGCCAGAATTACCCCAATCCTTTCAATCCCAGCACTACAATCGATTTTACCGTAACGAAAAAAGAACTGGTAAAATTGTCTATTTTTGATATTCTGGGACATGAGGTCAAAACTCTGGTTAATCAATCCTTTTCTCCGGGCATCCATTCCGTAACCTGGGATGGACGTGATGAAGCGGGTGAAATAGTTGCTTCAGGCGTCTATTTCTATCGGTTTGAAGCGGGTGAATTCACGGATGTGAAAAAACTGACGTTTATTCAATAACTTTTTAATAAATCATCTATTAAGGCCTTCTACTATACAATCAGTAGAAGGCCTTTTTTTCATGGATTAGACAAAAATCCAAAGCCCAAATTGTTAAATTGATAAAATCAAAACGCTTTTATATCTTTTGTTATTCTTGCTTAATCATGTCCACGGGATAAAAGTGGTGATCTCCCATGCCCAAAAAGAAAAACAGTAAAAAGTTCAAAAAAACTGAATCCATAAAAAAACAAAATTCTGAGATATCCCCACTCAAGAAAAGAATCTTTACCTTCATCACCATATTTTTTCCGATATTCCTGCTCGCACTTTTAGAACTTTGTCTGCATATTTTTAATTATGGCGGTAATACCCGTCTCTTTATTCCGACTCCGCACGAGGATTCGGATTATTACGGCATCAATGTGGATGTTTGTCGCCGCTATTTTTATATGGATGACTTTGTACCGACGCCACGCAAGGACCTGTTTCTCAGGGAAAAGCCACGAAACGGGTACCGTATTTTTGTTTTAGGCGGATCAACCACAGCCGGATTCCCTTATGGTAATAATGTTACCTTCTCCCGTATACTGCACCGCCAGCTTGCCGATACGTTCCCGGACAAACGGATCGAAGTGATCAATGTTGCCATGACGGCGATCAACAGTTATACGATGCTGGATTTTATGGATGAAATTCTCGCCCAAAAGCCCGACGCGCTCCTTATCTATACCGGGCATAATGAATTTTACGGCGCTTTGGGAGTTTCGTCCATGCAATCACTGGGTAAAATTCGTTTTCTTGTCAAAGCCGGTTTAAAATTACAAAAATACAGAACCTTCCTGCTGTTGCGAAATACAATTGGACAGATCAGGCAAAAACTCGGCGGCAATACAATGCGGGAAAAATTAAAAGATCCCATGAAAACTGTCATGTCGCGGATCGTTAAAGATCAGACAATACCCTATGGGAGTACTGTTTATAGATCAGGTGAAAAGCAGTTTGAGAAAAATCTAAATGATATTTTTAAGAAAACAAAAAAAGCGGGTGTTAAAGTACTCATCAGTGACCTTGTTTGTAATATCCGGGACCAGGCGCCTTTTTCTTCTGTTGCTGCGGATACTTTGCCTCCCGCGTTAACAATTTTTAAAAAAGCAAAACAACAGGAACAGCATGAGGACTATGCAAAAGCCCGGCAGTTATATTACCGGGCTAAGGACCTGGATGCAATCCGCTTCAGGGCCGCGGAAGATTTTAACAAAATCATTTACCGCCAGGCAAAATTTTTCAACATTCCCGTGGTACCGATGAAATCAATGTTCGAAACCGCGTCGCCGAACGGGCTGATCGGCAGCAGCCTGATCCATGAACACCTTCATCCCAATATAGATGGTTATTTTTTAATGGCCGACGCTTTTTACAACTCAATGCGGAAGGAGCATTTTATAAGCGATTTATGGCGCGAGCAGTTCATCAAACCCGGTTCCTATTACCGCTTAAACTGGGGATATACAAAACTGGACAGTGTAACCGCGGCGCTGAACATCCTCCATCTCAGGGGCGGCTGGCCGTTCACAAAGGACTCTCAGCCCAACCTGGTATTACAGAATTTTAAGCCAACCTCAAAAGAAGATTCTCTGGCGTTGAGAATTTTGGGGATCGGTGATATAACTCTTGAAATGGCACATGTAGAGATGGCACAGTATTATGAACGGACAGGTGATTATGAGAGGGCATTTAATGAATATAAAGCCCTGATATATACTGTCCCAACCCAGGATATATTTTATGAATATGCATTAAAATTTTTACTGTCAACAAAACAATATGAACGGATATTGGAAGTGTTCACCGATGCATTAAGGTACCACGAATCATCTTTCCTTTATAAATGGATCGGACAAATTAATTTGACCCTCGAGCAAACAAACAGAGGTATTTATTTCCTCGAAAAGGCAAGACAAATGGCCCCGGAGGACACACAGATACTTTTCAATTTAACTTTTGCCTATTTAAATTTACGTCATTTCAACGAGGCAGACAATATGCTCAATCAGTTAAAAAGGATTGATCCGGCTTCGCCTTTCGTGAAGCAACTGGAAACTTTTCAAAAGTCATTGCACCAGAATAATTGAAAGTATTTCTTTGTTATGTTCTACTGTAAGATGAAAATAAATTTTTCTATTCAATATAAATAGTATAATTCAGTACTGTCCCGACGTTCAAAAAACATTAGTATTGTAATTTATTAATAATCAATAAAATAAGCAAACAAAATTAAAGGGATCGATT
>JAFGSB010000067.1 GCA_016934825.1 Candidatus Zhuqueibacterota bacterium | reverse complement strand
TCCTCCTTTATCTTGATCCCCTGTATAAGGAGAAATTTAAATTATTAGGTTAAAAAATAGAATAAAACTGTTCTCATAAAATAATCTATAATAACAGTTATTATTTTCTAATTATAACAAATTAATGATAATGAAAAATTTCACAAACACATTTCTTAATTTATTCCCCTGGATTGATGTAATTTGCGGCAATCTTTTATTCTATGGATTTATGTTTATTTATATCTAACTTTTCTGAAATGTTTTTAATTCATCTTTTTAAAAATTTCTGCACATGTTCGCATGCTTAAACGAAATTTTTCATTTTTTCTGTTTTACATATTTATTTGTCTTTGGAATATTTTATTCAGGTTTTGGGCAGGTACTTTTCAAACCATCAATATGTTCGAACAGTTCGTTATCGATATTTAGCCACATGGGGTCAAGAACAAAATCAATTCCTTCCCGGCGGGCTAATTTGGCGGCCGGAACAAAATCGCTATCACCGGCAATCAAAATGATTTTGCTGACAAGCCTCTTATACGCCAATGATGCGATATCTAATCCAATTTTCATATCAACCCCTTTTTGGATTACATTATAATAGACATCATTCTCTTGCAGATTGGAAATCGATATTTTTTTATTTAATAGATCTTTTGTAATATTTGGTCTGATGATCCAACCGCCTTTATCTTTTAAATTCCCCAACCGCAATGCCACCTTACGCTTTTTTTTCAATTCGGAAAAAAATTGAAATCTGAATTGGGCAACTTCGGTTTTTGAAAAATCAATACTTTTTCCGGTTAAAGGATTATGAGCCTTTTTGATTAAGGGAGGACAATCATAATATAAAATTCTATACAGAGATTCATTTTCAACATGCTGTAATAACATTGTATACATATTTTGAGCAACCTTCCTGGGATCATGGTTTTTTGCATCCCGGTAGCAGTTTTTATATCTCGCAAAAAAAAATCCGCCATCCACAAGGATTGCTGTTGGCTTTAATAAAAGATGCTTATTGGCTTTTTCCCTGAGCATAATTTCTCCCTAACAAAAAACCCCTGGGCTCGGCTTTTTTTTGATCATTAAAAAAGCGTACTACCAGGGGTATAATGTTTTTTATAAATTGTATGTAAAAGTATAATAAATGTTCCATAATAAATCAAGTATTTTTTCATTTTGTCTTGAACAAAAAATTTTTCTTTAACAATATTACTTTGACATACTTTATTGTACTTCCTTAAAACGAAAATACTAAAAATTAAATTATTACAATTCTATGTGTACAGCTTGCAATATAAAATTTTACAAAAATTTTTCGAATTATTAAAATATTACAGAATATGTAAATATATATGAAATATCTCACCAAACTTTTATTTATTGTTCTCAAAAATAAAAAATCATATACTGTTTAACGCTCTTTTATAAACTTCATTACTGACTTTTCCAAATGCTTTTTTGTCATATAAAGAAAATATTTCTTTATACTTTTGAACAAATTTCTTATAAAAAATTTTCTCCATTAATGAATATTTTTCAACATACTTTTTATATGCTTGGAACATTTCAAATGTACATACTATATATAAAATTAAATGTTCCTCCAACCATAAATTGGATATAACAATATCAATATAAAACTTTCTATCCATAAAACAATACTCATCAATATATTTTATCAAGGAAAACAATTGATTTAAATATATTTCATAATTTGATGTTATTTCCTGTGAAAAATTGGTACTATATATCATATTAGCTCTAGTTTGATCAACATCCTTAACATTATTTTTCCCAAACTCTTTATTTAATGAGTCATAAATATGTTCAAAGCATTTTTTCCCATTAATATTTGAAATTATTTTCTTTTTATTTATTTCAATTCTAAAAGAGTCTCTCTTTCTTTCAAATAGTTCAAATAATTTAAAAAAACTACTTTCAAATATTTGATGATTAGAAATCATTTTTTGTTGTTTTAATGTAATTATTAATAACAATATCGAGATGAAGCTAAATAAAGGACCTAAAATTCCTCCCCAAAAAGAACCATATTCTGCCCATGTTTGATGATTTATAGACGGAGTAAAACCAAAATATTTTTGATAAAAATAAATTGAATACCCTAAGACTGTTAGTGTTATGATTCCAATACAAATAGATAATATTATAATTGAATTTCTTTGTCTTCTCTTAGTCATATATCAATTCCCCTTTATCTGGTTGCAATTCTATTTTTCGTCTTTGGCCTTTTTGAGTCGATATCGGGCCAGATCAATTTTATTATCATCATTCATAGTAAAATACCGTTTTTGATAATTTCTTTATACAATTGTGTATTATATTTTTTGTTTTTTTCCCATATAACGACATCCTTAATAATCGGAGAAATAACAATCCCCCGATCCAGAGAATAGCTTGATGATAAAGCGCTTATTTGTCTTCTTATATGCTTTTCATAGGATTTAACGATGATCAAAATATCAATATCAGAATGAGTTGTCTGTTTGTTCTGTGAATAAGATCCAAACAAGTATTGTCCGACCAGATTCTCTTTCAGCAAGCTGCGGGTTTCCGTTACAAAATCATTAATAACAATTTTTATTTCTTTTTTCATTATAAACAACTCGTTTGCTTTTGTTATCTAAGCTGAACTATTTGATTCTGAACAATTCATTTTCGTCTCGCTTGACTAAAACAGCATTCCCCGTATTCAGGATTATTATATCGGATGTATCATTAACAAACGAAATATAAAAGAATAAAACAATATTGTCAATTCTTTTCAAATAATTGCCCTGATATAATTTTTAGTCCGCCCCTTTATATTGACTACAAATATAAACAGAAATCCGCGTCGCGCGATAAAATCATTACCATATTTAACAAATATATTACTCGTAGCTGAGACCCGCTTTAACCGGACCGCCGCCTCAATCCAGTTCCCTGATATAGATATTGGCAAACTGCACGTGATCGCCGTGATGCTGCAGGGCGATGGGTCCGCGTCCGGGCAGTCCAGGAAGACGCGCGTCCCGGATGACCGTTTTTCCGTTAACGACAACCGTTATCCTGTCGCCAATGGCGGTGATTTCAAAGCGGTTCCACTGGCCCACGGGATTGTCCGCGTTCATTATCGGCGTCGCGGCCCGGCGGGTTGCCGGCGTCTGCTTCTCATCGGTGCGGTATCCCCATATCTCACCCGAACCCACCGGCCAGTTCCAGATGTTGAGCTGGCATTTTGAAATTCCGCGAAGATAGATACCGCTGTCTCCGGCATCCAGTACGGGTACGGTTATTTCCTTATCTTTGTCGTCAACCGCAGTACTGCCGTCCGGGAGGATGACCGGCACCGCTTCCGTGACGGGTTCATCCGGAAGCCGCCAATCCACGATCATTTTAAAATTGCCGTATCCCTTTTCCGTCCACAGATGCACATCTTCACCCTGGGCGGTGCTTTTCCCGTCATAATCCAGGATCCAGTTTTTGGCCTGCCAGTGTTCCTTGTTGCCCGGCGTCTGCTTCCAGCCCCGTAAATCCAGTCCGTTATATAATGAGCGGAATCCTTCATCTGCCGCGGCGATCAGTTCCGGCGGGGGATTTGAGCCCGGCAGTTCCCTGATCCGGATGTTGCGGAAATGGACCTCACTGCCCTCCGATTCCAGACATATATAACCCTTTCGCGGATTCAGGTGAAATCCACGGGTCACCTCTTTGCCGTTCACGGCCAGGGTGAGTATGCCGTCCCTGCTCTCAACACGGTAATGGTTCCAGATACCTGTCGGACGCATCCGTTTTTCCTTCGGGAAAGACCGCATTCCCTCCCTGGTCGGTTTTGAATTGTCCGGCGTCATTTTCGCCCCGTGTATGGCGAACATGTCTCCCTCGTTACCGTCCATAATCTGGCATTCGATGGCCCGGGTAAATGGCTGTCCCGGCGCCGTTATCGCGTCGGAATGGATGAACAATCCGGCGTTTCCGCCTTTTTTTAAATGACGCCATTCCAGTTCAAGAATATAATTTTCATATTGTTTTATTGTCCGCAAAACTCCTGTCGGTATACCGGTGCAGATGATCCTGCCTTCGCTGACGGTCCAGGTCTCCGGGGCACAATTGACATTGACCCAGCCGTCAAGGTTCCTGCCGTTGAACAGCGGAACAAATCCATCCTCCGCCCATGTGGAACTCACCGCGCCTGCCAACAGGACAACTCCCCCGATTATAATCAGCAAATGAATACAATACTTTTTCATTAAAAAATCCTTTCATAAATATTACGATAAGCATCAGTGACGCAAGGAAAGGATGCACAGAACCTTCAAGCTCAATAAAATTTGAGCTCTAAACGTGAAAATAACTCCAAAGCCCCTGCCTTCACTGCATACTTTTGTTAGGCGCTTTAATTCTTTATATTCAATCAATTAACGCAATTATAACATTTTTTTGGTTTTAATAATTCTTCCGTATTGTAATTTATAAAAATATATCACTGATGATAACTTGTATGCATTAAAATTAATTTCATATTCACCCGCTGATTTATAGGTATTAATAAGTGTTTCAATCTCACTACCCAAAGAATTAAAAACTTTTAAATAATATGTTCTGATTTTGGTAATTGAAAATAAATTTTAGTAGAAAAACTAAAAATAAAATCGCATCCATAACTCTATTTTCTTTTCAAATTGTTTACTGCCATATTCTGTATCATTGCCGCCAAAGAATAAAAAAGGCCACAACAGAACCTCGAAATTTGTATATGGCTTATAGCTCAGTTGAGGAGAAACAAGAAAACTATTATCAACCAAATTATAAATAGTGAACACAGAAATTGAAGAATAAAGCCAGGAAAAAGGTTCGGGCTGAATAAGTTTCAAATAAAGATAATCCTGCATTAATGTTTTAGAACGAAAGATGTTCGACATATTCAATCTTGCAGAATTAATCAATTCAGGGTTATTGCTCTTCAGGCTGTTACCCAAATAGTTTATATAAGATGTGAACTCTTTCTTTGACAAACCGATATTGTTGTGGTAATATTCAGCAATGAGCGTCGTATTGGACCGATTGAGATAGCGCAATCCCAACATATACGAACCGCCGTCCATTTTATGTTGGGTAACAGACCCATCATTAACAAGATGCTTTGTTTCATCCTGAGCATAGCTAAACTCGGCATGAATTTCCAGGTTTTCCCGCAGATTGGTTGAAAAGTCCAGACCCAGCCGCTGTGGTTCATCTTTTTTAAAAGCAGCCATCAAATCAATGTCCATATTTTTCAGCAGAAAATAAAGCTTAAGCGCCACTCCGATTTTATCCGCAGAGCCAAACTTATCATTGATCTCGGCTTCAGGCGGTAACAGGATCGCCCCCATAGAAAAATTCTGCAATACATCGGAATTAAAACTTTTGTTGTAACTGAAATAGATTGACGTTTTACCTGCTAAAGCCAGATCAGGATTCTCGGGGTCTTTTTCAGCATTTACATAACCCACAGGATTAAAGACATATCCTTTTCCCCAGTTAAAGCGCCGTTTGCCGATACTCATACTCAAACGCGGCGAAAAATTCAGGCTGCCGTACAATTCAAAAAAGGATGGCGAAAGGGGTTCCTCTTTGGCATACTGGTAAAAAGTCTTCATAAAAAGACCAATTTGCTTATGACGATAGACCCCGTCAAGATAAAAATCGAGCCTGTACTGAGAGAGATAATCATCTTTTTCAGAAAGATCATAAAACTGTAATCCGAAAAATGGTGATGATTCTCGGGTTTTCAGTATGCCCCATTTCGCATCGAGATTACCGTTAAATTCTATTTTGGCTTCCTCTTCTTCGGGAATTTCGAAATCATACTCTTGTGAAAACGCGCCGGTAAAAATAAATGCAAAAAGTATCACCAAAAAAACTGACTTTATAAACCTCATCGTAAATCACCCAATTTTGACAAATATTCAAGCGTAAACACTTCGTCGGGTAATTTCCGGGGTTTCATTTGCGAGTAGATCATCAATGAACGATAGCCTTTATACAGCGGGCTGCTCGTTTCAATAACCGCTGGTCTCATGATTCCGTCGCCAAAATTTTTAATTTCTTTAAATTCCAATGTTTTTATTAATGTTCCCGATGCGGCATAACATTCGACCTTTGTGACCATGGTATTTTTTTTGTCGACCCACATTTTCAAGTTATCGTAGGCAATGGTCTGTGTTTTCGCTTTTAAATTTAAAATATATTGAGAATCATTCTGCTCAAGGATGGTCGCATCATATTCAACTGAATACTCGAGCCGCATAATATCAGCATTATTGAACACACCGCCAACAACCGATTGCATGCTGGTAATCCGAATAGGTTTTCCAACATTGGGAATATAAAGCCACATATTATCTCCCAAACGCAGCGTCGCGCGTCCCTTTTCACTGGCAGGGGAGACATATAACATGGCGACTTTGTCTTTGTCTTTTTTTACCGTAAAAAAAATAAATTCCTTTTTACTGCCGTCAGGCTCTTCATTAATGAGCTTGCGGTAGGACTCAAAAGAAACAGGCATAAGGTTTTCATCCACCTTTTTAAGAATCTCATCACCTTTAGTATCGTTTGTGGCACTCTCCTGCGACCAAATAACAGATGCCATGAAAAATAATATCAGAAAAAAAGAAACATTATTTTTGTACATTTTTACTCCGTTTGTTTTTGATGACTGTTTCTAATATATTATTTACACTTCCTGTATGTTCGTGATAGTCTATTTTGTTCGCCTTTAATCGGTTTTTCATTTTATCACCAAACTTGTTTGCAATTACGGTTTTAACAGATTCTTTTATGAGAATATTCACGACGACTGAACTGGCACCACCTCTTCGATTCTGGGATGGATTTTTTATGGCTTTTAAGAAAACACCGTTCCCATCAAAAATAAGATAATATGGCGCCCTGCCCGCGACGCTGCTTATCTCCGAATTTACACTATCACCAACTGCTGCTATTGCTATTCTATCTGAGGCTTTTAAGCTGTCCACATCTGAATTGCTTGTAAAAGACAGCCCTTGTTGAACTTGAAAAGAGAAGACACTGATAAATAATACAAACGAAAAAGTTATTAAAATTTTTTTCATTTTTGTTCTCCTTATATATGTCTTAACGCGTCAACCGGCTTCATTTTCGATGCCTTCAGCGCAGGCTGCAGGCTGGAAATAACAGCGATAATTATTACAATCAAAGAAACCGAAATTAATTCTGATGAAGAGATTGATATCTCCAAAAGAATATTTTTCATTCTCCCAAACGAAAAATGGATATTGGCAATATTAATTAAAAGCAAGGCCAATACACCGATGACGTTGCCAATAATGGTGCTGATTATTCCCAGCGAAAATCCTTCCGCCATGAATAACCATAACACCTTCGACGGTAACGTGCCAATGGCTGAAATGGTACCAATCTCACTGACACGCTCATACACCGACATCATCATAATGTTCAAAATACTGATGAGCACAATAGCGATGAGTACAATTTTGACAGTAATGATCAACAAATCAACAATGGAAGCAATGGTTGCAAAAGGAGACAAGTCAGCCCAGGTATGCAGCTCAAAAACCGGATTGTTCTGCTGGTTTTTAAATTGTGATAATTCATCAGCCAGTATCATATTGACGCTGCCCAATTTGTCAGGATTCTTTAACCGAATAGCCACTTCATTGATTTCGTTATCGTATATCCGCAGCAGAATTTTGGCGTCGTCAATATGAATAAATCCATCCCGCCCTGATGGTCCCAGCAACCCTTCGATGATATGGGAGACTGTGAGGGTCAAGCCATTAACAGAACCATCTTTATTGTTGGCAACAAGAACGATCTCATCCCCCGGTTTGAGCTTCAATCCTTTGGATAAATTTTCAGGAATGATTATTTTCCCCTGTTCAATAAATTTACCGGGGTCCTGAACTTTGCCTAAAATCCTTTCTACCAATCGGGGACAGGCAGCATTTTCCATTTGCGGCTGAACCGCGGTCAAACGAATATTGGTCGTTTCCATGAAATTACTGAGCATGGCGCCAAATTTTATCCGATAGGAATATGCTTCTATAACGTCGCTGTGTTTTTCAAATATCTTATCAAGTTGTTTGATGCCTTTTTCATCAATGTTTAGATGCAGGGGAAGGTTATCGATGGAACTGACGTATCCTTTTTTATGAATTTGCAAATGACCCAGCATTGAGTCTGTGATGGAGCCAATCATCATGCTTTTAAATGAAACAGACACTCCAGAAAAAACGATTACCAAAACGACCCCAAAAATGATGAGCAGAGAGGTCATCAGGGTGCGTCTTTTATATCGAAGTAAATTTCGAATGGCTATCTTGAAAATATTTTTCATTTTTTATTTTCTCCCAAAAGATATCTCACAAAATGTCGATTGGATTTTCATAAAGTAGCAATTTCTTTGTCTACAATTTCTCCGTCTTCAAGTGTATAAATAATTTCAGCTTCCTTGACGATTTTGGGATCGTGAGTTGAAAATATAAACGTTGTTTTAAAATCATGCTGCATTTGCCTCATTAGTTCAATAACTTTAAACGCTGAAACATGATCCAGGTTGGCTGTGGGCTCGTCTGCCAGCACCAATTTGGGATCAGTGACAAGCGCTCGGGAGACAGCAACCCGCTGTTTTTGTCCTCCCGAAAGCTGAGAAGGATATTTGTCTTTTTGATCAGCCATACCGACTGCTTCCAAATAGTGCATAATTCTTTCCTTGCGTTTTTTTGCTGGAATATTTTGCACCATTATCAGCGGATATTCCACGTTTTCATAAGCGCTCAACACAGGCAATAAATTAAAATTTTGAAATATGAATCCCAGATGCTGACCTCGAAACAGGGCAGATTCCTTATTGGAGAAATTGTTCACCTGTTTGCCATTCACAAACACCTCGCCAGATGAAGGCTTGTCAAGACAACCGATAAGATTTAGCAATGTTGTTTTGCCGCTGCCTGAAGGCCCTACAAAAGAAACGAAGGATTGTTCATCAATTTCTATTTCAATATTTTTTAACGCCCGAACAGACATTTCTCCCATTTGATAGTTTTTTGTAACGTGCTTTAATTCAACTAAAGACATGTGATTTTTCTCCTATGGTAAATATAGTATTTCAGAAGTATCGCTTTTTACAGGCTATTCAAAAAATTCAATTTGAATGAAAACATTATCAAAAATAACTGCTTTCTCAATCTCAATTCTCTCGAAATGACAATGGAAAGCAGCGCTCAATAAATTTTAGTTTTATATAACGAAGCAATAAAAGCCGTTCAAAATAAATCCATTTTGGTTCGCTATTAATTTATGTTATCTGTTTAGCAATATATACTCAATTTGTTTGCCTTTAGGAAGAACCACTAAACGTTCGTAGCGCCCAACATTAATTATACTCCTAACACTATCCGGTTCGGAAAGATTTTTTATCTTTTGCTAAATGTCATATACTGCCTTATATTAATTCCGTAACTCCCGGCATGGCCACGGGCATTTCCGGCATATCGCCAAACTCCCATTTTTCAGGGCTGAGATCCAGTTTCGATGCGTTCATGGCCCAATCCCACTTGAATGTCCGGCCGGTATATGCGCTCATACGGCCGATGATAGCAGTCATTGTGCTCTCCGCGATCTGGCGCCCTTCGTTGATGGCTTTGCCGTTCCGAATACTGTCAATCATCTCGGCATATTCGCGCACGGCCGGGTCTTGCTGTTCCCTGTCAAATTCATAAGGATTAACACCTTTAATCACTCCATTTCCGGCATCCATATAAACTGATCCTTTTGTTCCGGCCAAACGTTGATCGTTGCGGGAGGTAATCTTGTTGATCTGCGACCCGATATATTCGATATAAACATCGTTGGGATACTCGTATTCCACAGCAAAATGATCGAACACATTTCCGAATTCCGGGGCCGTCCGGACTTGTCTGCCGCCGACACCCATGCACTGCACCGGATGGGCTTGTAATGTCCAGTTCATAATATCCAGATTGTGTACATGCATTTCAACTATAAAATCGCCTGACAACCATGTCCAGAATAACCAACGGCGAATTTGATATTCCATATCCGACCACTCGGATTTCTGTGTTTTTTCTTCCGTCCGCCAGTCACTCATCCCTCCTCCGTTGCGTACAACCTGGCCGCCTGTTATCTCTCCGATAGCGCCGTCATGGAGTCGTTTAATGGTTTCACGATAGGAATCCAATCTCCGAAACTGTGTACCCGCTACAAGCGTGAGACCCTTTTGTTCTGCCAGTTTGGCGCTTTCGATAACGGACCGGACACCTACCGGATCAACGGCAATCGGTTTTTCAATAAATACATGTTTGCCTGCCTCCACGGCGGCGCGGAGGTGCTGCGGTCGAAAATTCGGCGGCGTCGTTAATATGACCATATCCACATCACTGGCTATTACTTTTTTATAGGCGTCAAAACCCACAAATGTTGTTTCCGGGGTGACCTTGTAAATGTCATTGACGGGCAATTCTCTTTTTAACAAATTTTTCCTGATTTCCTCCGGCGCCGCGTCTAAACGGTCCTGAAACAAATCGCCTATCGCAACCAGTTCTATTCCCTCTGACGACTGAGCGCAATCGATAATTCCGGCGCCCGTACCGCGTCCGCCGCAGCCGATCAGCCCGACCCGGATCTTGTCCGATCCCTGTGTATATCCAATACGGCTCCCGGCCAGGATGGCCGCCGCGCCCGCACCAGCAGTTGTTTTAATAAAATCTCTGCGCGTTACATTGTTATTTGTATTGTCTGCTTTTTTGCTCATGGCCTGTTCTCCTTGAAATAATATTTTCCATCTTTTATCGATTTCTTTAGACACATTACTTCGACAAATTTATAACAGATTGCCGTTCCCCTGATAATTTAACAGTCCTTATTCAATAAAATTCAAGTCTGTATTATATAATAATAACTATTAACTAAAAAAGCAATAACAGGAAATTTATATTTAAAATAATGGACTCTGAGTTGGTTGGGCGTGAGTAATGGGTTTGTTGCAAATTGATTGTTTTAAAACAATGGCTTTTCGTGTCCCGGACCAAATACATACACAAAAAAAGCCCGGGAGTTTTTCCGGGCTTTACAAGCTGGGGTGCAGGGATTCGAACCCCGGTTCCATGATCCAGAGTCATGTGTCCTGCCGCTGGACGACACCCCAGTGTCTATTGTTTCATTTTCGGTATGTCTTTTATGCCTTTTTTAAGACGGTTTATAACCGTTTCCCTGCCTAAAACTTCGAGCAACTCATAAAGTCCGGGTCCCACACCTGTGCCGGAAACAGCCAAACGAATGGGATGGATGATCCGGCCCGCGCCGGCGTCGTTTCTTTCCGCGACCCGATGCAGCGCCTGTTCCATTCCCGCTTTATCAAACATTTCTAATTTAGAAATCTCTTCGATAAATTCAAGTATTAATTTTACCGAATCGTCTTTCCACCTCTTTTTTACGGTCACGGGATCGTATTGTTCCGGTTCACAAAAAAAATATTCGCCTAACGTGACAAACTGATCGATAAACGACATACGAGTCTTTAACAGATCAACCACTCTCACAAGATATTCATCCGATTCCGGGACAATACCTTTTCCCGCCAACTGCGGTTTGATCCGTTCAACCAGTTCTTTAGTATCCTTCAGCGAAATATGCTGGGAATTGATCCAGTCAAGCTTTTTCAGATCAAAGACCGCCGCCGCTTTATTAACCCGCTCAAGTGAAAATTCCTGTACCAGATCATGAACGGGAAAAATCTGCCGTTCATCGCCCTCTCCGGGATTCCAGCCCAAAAGAGCAATATAATTAATGAGCGCTTCAGGTTCATAGCCCTTTTTAATATAGGACGCCACATCCGGATCAACTTTGCCGGAGGGCATATCGTCAAGCGATGTGATATCCCGCTTGCTCATTTTGGATTTATCCGGGTTTAAAATAAGCGGTAAATGGGCCATCACCGGCGACTGCCAGCCAAAACACTCGTACAAATACAAATGTTTCGGTACACTGCTTAACCATTCTTCTCCGCGGATCACGTGAGTAATGTCCATCAAATGGTCATCGACGATATTTGCCAGATGATATGTCGGGTATCCGTCGGATTTGATCAACACCTGGTCGTCTACCTGGGAACTGTTAAAAGAGACCCGGCCGCGGATTTTATCTTCAACATCAAAAGTCCGGTCTTCAGGAATCTTTAACCGTATAACATAAGGTGTGCCCTCATCCAGTAACTTTTGTACTTCTGTTTCGCCCAGGGTCAGGCTGTTGCGCATATTCAAGCGGACATGAAAATCATATTTGGGCGGCGGAGCCCCGGCCTGCCGGACTTTCTCCCGCATGGACTCGATCTCTTCGGGAGTGTCGAACGCGTAATAGGCATAACCTTTATCCAGCAAGTCCCGGGCGTATTTTTGATATAGCCCGGTCCGTTGTGATTGATAGTAAGGGCCGTAATCGCCCCCGCTTGAGGGCCCCTCATCGGGAACCAATCCCGCCCAATCCAAAGCATGGATCAGGTTTTCGGTTGCTCCCTCAACAAAACGGGTGCGGTCGGTATCTTCGATACGCAAAATAAAAGTCCCGGCATGTCTTTTTGCGAACAGGTAATTATAAAGGGCTGTCCGCAGTCCACCAATGTGAACAAAACCTGTGGGACTCGGTGCAAATCTGGTGCGAACTTTTGTCACTTACGGGGTTTCTTTCTCCACAATGTAGGATGAATCAATTACTTTTGTTTTATTATCGAGATTTTCAAAGTTAACTATAAATCCGCCGGTAACTTTGGAAAAAATATTGTAAATGGTAACAAATATGACCGACCCGATCGTATAGGCAACCGCAACGCCAATAGTTCCGAAAATGATAATTACCAGTGCCATAGCGCCGCTTGCGGGGATCATGGGAGTAATATCTTCGCCGCCTATTGCCCCGACTAAGGATCCCATAACCATGAAAAAACCGGCATAAAGCAAGCTAATAATAAAACCGATAATCAGAGATATCAAAAAAACAATTTTTACGACCGGCCAGATTTCAATTCTTTTTAATTCAAGTCTCATTGCTTTATCTCTTTTAAAATGAGCGGAGAGACAGGGATTCGAACCCTGGGTAGGATAAACTCCTACAACGGCTTAGCAGGCCGCCCCATTCAGCCACTCTGGCATCTCTCCGAATTTCGCCCGCTTTATGTCGGTTAAGCGGAGGGCGGGAGACTCGAACTCCCATGCGCGTGAGCGCGGCGGTTTTCAAGACCGCTGCCTTACCAATTAGGACTAGCCCTCCAAAGATATAAAATTTACAAAATATATACTTATATGTCAAATATTATTTTCCCCGGCATTACAATCCTATAATGCCCTGATGAAATTCTTGCCCACCATTTGTTTTACAAGGTTTTTTAATTCAAGGGACAATAAAACACTTAAAACCTGCGATATGGGCAATCCGCCCTGTTCCGAAATCTGGTCGATATGCAACGGCTCATTGGACAGCAGATTGAATATCTTTTCTTCATGTTTAGATAGGGGGATATGCGACAACTGTTCAGCAATATTTTTTGGTTTTTCAGTGCTAAAACTGAATTCCTCCAGAATATCATCAATTGAACGAACGAGTTTAGCTCCCTGCTGGATCAGCTCGTTGCAGCCTGCGCTTTTTGGATTGTTGATATTTCCTGGAACGGCAAATACGTCTCTGCCCTGTTCCAGCGCCCGGTCCGCAGTTATTAACGCGCCGCTCTTTTTACCCGCCTCAATCACGAGAGTTGCCAGACACATCCCGGCAATAATTCGATTCCGCCGCGGGAAATATACGGCTTCCGGTTTGGTTCCCATCGGAAACTCCGATATTACAGCGCCGCTGCCGGTTATGGTTTCGGACAATTTTTGATTTTCTGAGGGATAAATGACATCCACGCCGGAGCCGAGGACTGCAACCGTATTTCCTCCAACGGACAAAACTGCGTTATGAGCGATAGTATCAACGCCCCTGGCCAAACCGCTTACTATGGTAAAATCTTTTAATGCCAGTTCGCGTGCGAATCTCTCCGTGACCAGTTTACCATAAGTACTGGGATTCCGCGTGCCGACAATAGCAATACTCTTTTTATCATTATGCCTGATTTCCCCGTTAATATACAATATAACCGGCGGGTCTTCAATCTTTTTTAATAAAACAGGATATTCATTGTCCCAGTATGATAAAATCCTGGTTTTGTTTTTTGTTAAAAGTTGTAATTGTCTGGAAACAAAGTCATCATTTCGGAATTTTTTTATATTTGTCACCAGTAATTTGCTGACACCTTCTATTTGCAATAATTCCCGGTAAGAAGCTTTAAAAACGTTTGACGGCGTTTTAAAACGTGCTATGAGCGTACGGATCTTTTTTGAGCCAATCCCCGGAATAACACTTAGACGTAATAAATCACCGGGATCAATTTTGATTTGCTGAGGTGTTTCCATTTTATAATCGTTGTTATGGTTGGATTAAAATATCCCAAATCATCCGGTTTAATTCCTGGATATGAGTGCCATCAACCGAAGAAATTAAAATGGTCTGTGTTTTCCCTATAACTTTGGCTTTCAACCCTGAAAATCTATTTGTTAACAAATCACTTTTCGTATAGGCAATAATCCGGGGTTTTAACTCCAGTCCCTGCTTATAAGAAACAAGTTCATTTATTAAAGTATTATAGTCCGATTCAAGGCTTTCCGAAGTAGCGTCTAAAAGAAGCAACAATATTCTGGTCCGTTCAATATGTTTCAAAAACCGGGTCCCCAATCCTTTGCCCAGATGCGCCCCTTCGATCAGCCCGGGTATATCTGCCGCCACAAAACTTTGAGCTTCTCTTACCCTGACAATCCCCAGATTCGGGATCAGTGTAGTAAAGGGATAATCCGCGATTTTCGGCCTGGCAGCGGAGATTCTCGATAGAAGAGTGGATTTGCCGGCATTCGGCAATCCCACTAAACCGACATCCGCAAGGAGCTTGAGTTCCAGGCTCAAATTTTTTTCCTCCCCTTTTTCACCTTCTTCACAAATACGAGGTGTCTGGTTTGTTGACGTTTTAAAACGAGTGTTCCCGCGGCCGCCTTTTCCGCCGTAAGCAACTATTTCCTTTTGTTGGTGATGGGTTAGATCGGCCAGAATTTCATTTGTCTCCATATCCATAACAACCGTACCAACGGGCAGTTTAATGATCCGGTCCAAACCGCTTTTGCCCGTCATGTTCGAACCCTGACCATGCTGCCCTCTTTCCGCTTTATACGAGCGCTGGTATCTAAAATCAAGCAAGGTCTGAATATGTTCATCAGCCTCTACGACTACATCGCCGCCTTTACCGCCGTCACCCCCGCTGGGTCCTCCTTTGGGTACGTATTTTTCACGGCGAAATGCGATGCAACCATCTCCACCATCTCCAGCTTTTACATATATTTTTGCAGAATCTATAAACATAAAATGTAATTAGTTCAATAAGAGTGTGAACGGCAGGAAATCTATTCAGAATATTTTAAACTTTTATTAAAAAAAGATCCCCTTTTATTTTAATTAAGAACGGTTAAATATTAACCGTCATAAGTGATTGAATGTAACTTTCTTTTCTTCTTTGAATCCAGATTCAATCTTTTCAGAGCACGTCTCAGACCAAACCAACCAACTTTGACATAACCGTATTCTTTGCTGTTTAATAATTTTACAATTTGAATGGTACTGGCGTCCGGGTTCGCCGCAATAATTTTTTGAATTTTTTCATCAATTGATAAAATAGCGGCCTGTGATATTTTTGGGAATTCCTCCTCGACAACCGGCTCTTTTTTCAAAGGCTCTTTGGGTTTTGGCGGTTTAATTTCCTTTTTCGGTTCAGAATACTTTGTCATTCCCCTGTTTTCAAAATCATCAATGGCTTGTTCAATAGAATCATACGCTTTTAAAATATGATGAAATTCCAGCAATTCAAATACTTCATATACCTCCGGGACCATATTAACAAGTTTCAAATCTCCGCCTTTTTCCCGGATTCCTTTAATTTCACTTATAAAAATACCCCAACCAGCGCTGCTGACATAGTCCACATTTCCCAAATCAATAATAATTAAATATGAGCCTGCTTTAATTAAGTTATTTAATGCCTGTTCCAGTTCAGAAGAAGTGGTTGTGTCTATATATCCGCCTACCTTAATTACGGAAATACTCTCCTGTAAACCTGCTTTTTCAACTGACAAGTGAATACCTTCCATTTTTTAAATTTCTCCGTAAATACATATTTAATCAAAGATAAAATTCGTCGAAACAACACATTCCGAGATACATAACAAATGCTGAATAAGAACAGATTATTGTTTGCTTAAAATAATATCTTTTCGTTTTTGCCCGGTCTGAAAAATTACAATAACCGGTGATATTTTTTTAATTGCAGGAATATAGCGGTTAATCATAAAAATGTCAATAATAATTTATTATTTGCCGTGTTGTTGCTCAATTATTTATTAAATAGCGTTTTGCCCTCATGATACTTTTATGAATATCCTGACGTTCAGGGGCCATTTTGAGCAATTTTTCCCATTGTCTTATTGCCTCGCTCAATTTACCCTGATTTGCATAAACCACACCCAAATTCTCACAGGCCTGTTTGTTTTGTGGTTCTAATTTCAACACTTTTTCATATTCCCGTTCCGCCATTACATAATTTTTATTTCTAAAATAAGCATTTCCAATGTACCCGTGTAAATTAATATCATCAGGATATTTTAATAACAATTCCTGAAAGATTTTTATTGCGTTCGTATAATTTTCTTTTTCATACAGTTTTATTGCTTTTGTCATTAATTTATCTTTAAAAAGTCTGTCCTTCTCCTTATTGATATCCGGTTTTTCCGGTTCTTTTTCTTCTTCAACGGCTTTTTCTTTAAATCTTCCATCCCTTTTTTGACCTCCAACCAAATCAATAAGATCTTCAAAAGATAATTTGTCCCTTTCAATAAAACTTGAGGAATCGAAGAAACCATGAAATGTTTCCATTTCCTTGATTTCCCAAATTTCATCATATGGTATTGACATATCATATTCTTCTTTTATCAACTCAACAGGTTTTTCAGTTTTGGGTGTTTCCGGTTCTTTTAATGGAATTTCTTTTTCCTGCTCAAGTCCAAGAAATTCTTCAAAAGGTTCAGAGATTGTGATCTCTTTTTCATGTTTTTCGGATTCTGATATAATATCTATATCTTCCACGTTTTTTTCATCAATTTCGTCCTGGTCGTCATGAGAGGGAATGTTGATGATGTTATCTTCAGAGTTCATTATATCGGCTAGATCAATCTCTTCCTGTTCTATGTTTTGGGATCGCATTTCCTCATTTTTTAATCCCAAATCATCTATAACCTGTTCTTCTTTATCGTCATCCTGATTAATTTCAATATTCTTTCCAACCTGAAAATCATAAAATATTTGATCAATATCCGGATTTTGATCTGCCAGCACAGGGATATCGGCGCTTACAGCCAGTTCCTCGTCCTCTTGCAGGTTGACACTTTCATCGGCTCCAACAAAATCAAAATCGGCAAAATCAAACAGATTTTCACCTGGTTCCACAGGTGTTTCGGCTTTTTCCGTATCCTCATCATTGATCTCGATTAATTGAGGTTGTACGGTTTCCTCCTCAAATTCATCAAGCGCCTCCTTTTCTTCAGGTTCTTCTGAGGATTCCGCTTTTATCTCTTTTGACTGAGGCAGATGAACTGTTTTCTCCTCTTGCAGTTCACTTTCCTCGACCTGATCTTTTCCCTCTGCGGGGATTTCAGCCTTTTCCTCTTCCTTTTCCTGCTTTTTTTCCGATTCGATTTTTTCAATCGCTTCCTCTACATCCTGAATGCTGTCAAAATCATCATGAACAATAAAATCTGCAAATGTGTCAGTATCCAGATGTTCTTCGAAGGTATCGGTTTCCGGGGTCTCCGGGACAGGTTCAGGTTTCTCTTCACTTCCGAGATTTTCGAATACATTCTCAACCTGAATTATATCCTCGTCTTTCTCCGGCGGGACTTCCGTTAACTCCTGATCGCTTTTTGCTGTTTCAACACTCTCTTTAACCGGTTCAATTATTTCCGATTCGGATTTTTTAGCCTTTTTCAGCTTTTTGGTCTTTTCCGCTACCTTAGGAAATGTTTTCGTTTTTTCTTCAGGAACACTTACTGCTGTGTCCGGGGCTTCGGTCTCAACCTCTTCAACCTCTTTAATTACTTTGGGTTTATCAACAATTACCTTTCCATCAATGGTTAATAGCGGCGTACCCGGTGGTTTCATGCGTTTTTTCTTTGTACCCCGCAATACAAACGCTTCTCTTAATTTTTTTGTGTTTAATCTTGATTGAACAAGTTCCTCATACACGCGTGAATGAGATATTCGTGTAAAATTATAGTGTTCCGTATTCAACTCTTCGCTAATTCTTTTTGCCCCGTATTCGGGAAATCTTTTTATAACATCATATATTTTTGTTTTTTCCTCAATACTTAAATGCTTAACTTCCAAATCATCTTCTGGAGATTCAATTTTATACTGTTCGACGCCTTCTTCTTCAAACTTTGTCTTGAATTTATTATAATAAGAATAAGTGGAAATACCGGCTTTTTTACATGCCTCTTTAACGTTTTTACCTTGTTGTATCAGATCAAAGGCTTCTTTGGCGCGTTTGAACTCAAGCTTTTCCACAGATGTTTGTTCTTTAATTGCGACCAAAGTGATATCATCGTTTTGCGGATTTTCCTCCGTAAAGGAAATAATTTCCTTTTTCAGGTTATCGATAAAATCTTCCGCCTTTAATTTTCCGTAATCCCTGATAACTTTTAAAAATCTCTCCTCCCCAAACAATTCCCTTTTTGAATTCATGGCTTCGGTAACACCGTCTGTATACACAAGCAGTATATCATCTTCCGCAAGAGCGATAGAATCCGACTGAAGGGATTTTTTAAACAACTCTTTGTCCGGCAATGAGATACCGATCGGAAAGCCGCGGGGATTCAAATAGTATGTTTTATTTACACTGGCACGATACAAGATCATCGGATTATGACCCGCACTGGCAAAATTTATTCTCCGCCTTTTGGAATCAATAATAACATAAAAAAGTGTTACAAACATACCCTTTTTCATATCATTAACGACAAAATCGTTCACCCGGGTTAATACCTCGGCTGCATCCTTCATTCCTCGGGCTTCGGTTCTCAAAGCGGTACGGATCATGGTCATGACGAGCGAGCCGGGAACACCCTTTCCGGAAACATCGGCGACAACGATACCCAAAGTATCTTTATCGACTTCAACAAAATCAAAATAATCGCCGCCTACTTCCTTTGCCGCCTCATAAAATGCAGATAAATCATATCCTTCCAGTTCCGGAAATTTTGACGGTAATAGCGTCTGCTGGATTTCCTGGGCAACCTGCATTTCCTTTTGTAACCGTTCCTGTTCGGCAAGATTGGCCTGTGAGTCCCGCAGTTTCATCGTGATATCGCTGAAAGCTTTGGCAATTTCTCCGACTTCGGTTGAGGTATCTATGTCCAGTTCGTCAGCCACTCCAGGTTGTCCAAGCGCTTTAACCCACTCCTGCAGTCTTCGGAACGGGTTCATGACAAGATAAATTAATAAAAACAATCCGGCAGCGCCGATTATCCATACCAATAGACCAAGATGAAAAACATTTGACCGCGAACCGGTAATATCTTTTTTAATATTTTTGAAATCAATGAATAAATGTACCGTACACAACTTCCTGTTTTCATCATCTAAAACTGGCCATTCCATGTCAACTATTTCAGGCCCACTTTTCATTCGATACTGGTAGACATTGTCGCGTTTTTTTTTATGCTCCTCAGGAATTTCAAAAGTTTCCAGTACTTTAAAAAAAGAATCTTCTTCCGCAATTGCCAAAATATTCTGTATATTATCTACAACAATAGCATTGAGTAAAATATCACTATATTCGGATTTTAATAATGTATTCACGGATGTATGCGCCTTGTTTAATACCAAAAGGTCCTGACTGCCAACATTGATCAATTCGTCGATAACATCCGTGCCTATATCATTCGAATCGGTTAAATTTTTTGCAAGATCGTTGGCAAGAACAGAACAGGCTTTGCCCCCGTTTTCGATATATTGATCTAATACGATATTATCTTGCTTTAGAAAAAAAAACAAATACACCAGCAGTAAAATAAATGAGAAAACAACCATTGAAATTAACCAGTAACGCGCTTTTAAACCCAATGGAATTGACGCAACAGAAATTTTTCGCCGTTTGGATTCATCACGGTTTTTGGTTAACCACAACTCATTCCCGTTTTCCGTTTTTCGATAATCAATTCTATCCAGCAGGCGGCGCATCATAAAAATTCCGAGCCCGCCCTTTTTACCTATATCTACATATTTTTTTAAATCCGGGTCCTTTACCTGACGGGGATCAAAATACTTTCCTTTGTCTATCAGTATAAATGTCAGACTGTTCTTTTTTATCAGGGAGCGGATAACGATATCCCCTTCCCAGTCTCGATACGCGTGCTTGATTATATTCGTTGCGGCTTCATCGATGGAAAGTTTAAAAGCATTTATTATCCTTTCCGAATAGCCGTGCTTTTTCCCGACCCGGGTAACAAAATCCCGTAAATCACCAAGCCTGTCAACATGAGCAGGTACTTTAAGTTGTTCTTTAATCGTGCTTTTCAATAAAAATAGTTGTCCTTTTTTATTTTCCGGAACCCGCTGATTGTTTGGCTCGCAACCGTTCCTTGGCAACATCTATGGCGCGGAGCAGTGTTTTATTAAAGGGCTGCTCCTCCCGAGCCTGTTCGTAAAATTTTAAGGCTTCCTCATATTCTCCATTATTAAAAGCACGGAAACCCTGGGAATACAAATCTTTTGCATTGCCGGTTAATTTACCCGTGGTCGCATTAGCCCGGGCATACATATCATCATATTTTTGACGTAAAGACTCATTGTTCGGTTCAAATTTGAGCGCCTCTTTGTACATATCCGCCGCTTTATCCCACTCTTTGGCAATTTCATATTCATTGGCACGGCGTAACGTTTCATCCCGTGACAGGCGTCTCTCCAGTTTTCTCAATTTACTGTCTATCAGACCTTCCAGCTTTTCGTTGCCGTTAGCCAGTTGTATGGCCTGATTATAGTATTGGATCGCGTCATATTGACGACCGCTTTGCTCAAGCGAATTGGCCCGGGTTACCAGTACGGTAATCTTCTTTTTCAGGTCTTCTTCCACGGTTTTACGAAGTTCTCTGACCAGGTCGCTGTTCGCATCAATTTCCAATGCCCTGTCACATTCCCGCATTGCTTCGGTATAATCTTCCGTTTCAAAAAAGGCCAGCGCTTTTTGGTAATGTTCCTTAACCTGCTGTTGTTTACGTTTTAATTCGGCTTCTTCACGGGTACGCACCAATTCTTTATTGAATTCTGTATTTCGCTGTTGCTCAATTGCCGTGTTGATATCCGCCAGTAATGTCCGCGCTTTACTAAACTCCGGGTCATTTCCGGTTTCGTCCAGAGCCAGCACCCGGTTTGTGGCGCTATATGCCCTCGGGAAATCGCCGTTTTCATAAAATAACTGGGCCTGCTCCATCCCTTTTACAATGGTCTCCCGCCGCTCATACTGACGCTGGCGTTCAACTTCCTGTTTAAATCGTTCCAGTTCCGCGGTCTGCAGCTCGTCCAGCCGCTGTTTACGGGTTTTGCCTACATTATAAACGAGTGAAATCCGATGGCTGTTGCTTAACACATCATATCGGGGTGTCCAGTAAGAGTAATCGAGCTGTACGCCGAACAGGCTCACTCCCATACCGTATGTCACCTTTCCGCCCGAAGCTTCATTCGCCTGTTCACCACGGTAATCATACCCTAACCGTAAAAACAAACTTTTATTGAAATCATATTCAAGGCCAAAATGGTGAAAAGTCGGAACATGATCATTGTTACCGTTTATGTCCATTTGGTAAGCCACAAGAAAATGACTCGAGCCCTGATCGCTCCCGAATCCTTTTGACAATCCGAACAAAAAGTTGCGCGGTGTTTTATCCAGTTTCTCAATCACGCGTTGCTGACGCTGTAGAAAGTTTTGAATATTGAAACCCACAGCAAAATCGCGGAAAAATCCTTCCCGGGTTTGAGGTTTAAACATCAATCCCATGTCTGCTCCGAGAGCGGATTCATTAAAATTTCCGTTTCCTTCATAATTTGGCAAACTTGTTCGTTCGATTTTAAAGTTGGTTCCCATATACAACCACGGGAACGGCCTGAAACCATACCCGAACATAAATAAAGAACGACTTGAATTTGCTTCTCCGATTATCGCGGCATCGTCCTCGGTGAGTTGAATATCACCTGTAGAAATTCGTAGAATACCGGCGGAAAAAGTACCAAAAGAAAGCGTCGGATATGTAAATGAAAAATAGTTATAATCCGTAGACATTGGAAGATTTGTGTGATAGATGCCGAACCCCACTCTTTGTACATTTTCCAGCGCTGCAGGATTCCAGTATAATGCATACGGATCATTAACAACAGAGACATATGCGCCGCCCAAAGCCATCGCCCTCGCGCCAACAGGATAATCAAAAATATCCGTAGTGCCTCCCCATTCACCATAGTTATCATCACCGGCCTGTGCGAGTGTCTGTCCCGTCATACATAATAATAAAAATAATGATAACGTGACCAATTTTATTTTTATTTTCTTCACCGCTTAATACTCTCTATTTTAATATACAAATTAACTTGTTTAATCAAAATAACTTTTTATTTTACCTTATTTTACAAAGACAATTTTAGTCGAAGCCGTATTTCCTCCTTCAAGAGTCAGGTACGCCAGATAAACGCCGTTCATGATCACCTCGCCTTTTCCATTTCTGCCGTCCCATATCAAATTAGGCTCTCCCTGGTGCAATCCGGCCGCCCCTTCCGGATCGGTACTCTGAAATTCCCACTTTTTAACAAGATCGCCTGTTAGTGTGAATATCTGCAATTTTAAGGCGCTGTCCTGTTCCAGATAGTAAATAAAATTCGTTGTGGGTTTATCGTTTCTTCCGAATGGATTGGGATAGTTATAAAAAGCCTTTTTCATTTCCCCTTCCACAACAACAGCAAGCAGGGATTCGAAATCGACATAACTCATCGTTTCGCCATTGGCATTTGCCAGATCGAGCAACTGCCCGTTATCATCAACGGCGTATATCGGCAGCGAGTCTGATAAAGAAATTTTAAAGTCCGTTTCATTAAATTCCGAAACATCAACAATGATATCTACTGTGTCCCTTTGTGCGCTTCTGATTGTATCGATTTTTAAAGTTCTGAAATTCAGCATAACCTGGCCGGGTTTATCCGTCACGCTAAAATCTGTGGTCTGTGCAAAAATATGATCATAATCCGAATGCCGCACTGCAGCAATACGGTTGACCGCTGTAGACGGATTGATTATTTCTCCTTCCCTGTCCCTGATAGTCAGAAACAATTTCGTCAGGTAAGAATTCACTTTACTTGAAACATCTTTATTTCTGAAAACCAATCCCAGTATCGGAACGTTTTTACCACCTTTTATTACCGCCGATTTGGTTCTCACGGGATACGTTTCGGCAATTAATTTGCCCGTTTCCAGCTTTACTCTGACATGGGCCTCATTATTTAATACAGCCGCATTTGTTTTGGCGTACTGATCATTTGGCGGGTCCAATAATGTAAAGGAGATGATGTCCAGATTGGAATTTATCGTGTTTGGTGCTTTAATTTTCCATACAAGAGAATCGATCATTCCATTCGTAATGATTCCGGTTTTTTCCGCATCCTGGGTCGTATACCCGTTCGCGGGTAAATGAATTTTAACCCTATAATTATCGATAAAACGGGCGAAACCCAAATTTGTTAATCTCAAAACCACATTGAATTCACTGCCGATTCTGACATTCCCTGTATCGGCATTTACCTGACCCAGCAAATATGCGTCTGTTTTTGTCAGTGCCCGGTCCACAACCGAAATTTTATGGGTTACCGAATCGTTCTTTACCTCTCCGGCTATATATGAATTTTCATCACGTGGAACTTCCAATAAATTGATCGTAAAGTTGGAAAATTCTCCTCCCGCCGGTTTTTGAGTCGGCGCGTTCAACCTCCATGTGGGGTGAAGTCCTTTTTCAAATTGCGCAAACTTGAATATCTGTCTTTTGTCGTCAATGCGTGTAAATTCCTTTGGAGAATTCAATTCCACAATAAAACTGTCCGCTTTTATATATGACGCCCCCTGGTGAAGAATGGTCGCCGTCAGGGAAAATTCCTGGCCTGTTGAAACACTTTCCTGGAAGCTGTCCGGATAGGTGATTTTGGGATCAATTTTAAATGAAGTTTTCGGTACGGTTCGAATAAAAACGGCATTGGAAGAATCTTTCGATTCAAGGCCCGAATTGTCATCGTAGCCGGTTACCAGCACTTTCAGGCTGTCGGACAGGGAGGCGTCGCTGGGGGCGGTCACTTCCCAGGTTACTTCCCTGTTAAATCCTAAAGTTACATTTTGAGTGCTCTGAATCACCCGGAAGGCTTCTGGCGCAACCAGGCGGGCGGTAATTCTGTTTTTATCCACATTGTCCGAATTGACCTCGGTTTTAACTGTGAACGTTTGATCCGTCGATACAATATTGTCAACCGCGCCAATCGGGGACGAGATCCACGCCCTTTTGTTCACAATTCTCACTTTTCCAAGTTCCGTTACCCAAACCCGCATTGTTCGTTTACTTGCATCATCCGCCGTTTTTGCGGTTTCGTTTGTGTTTTCATCATTTGGCGCCTGACTGATTTCGACCGTAATATTAAAACCATCGTTGTTAATCGGCCCGGCATTTACTTTCCATATTATATCTTCCGTTTCCTGTGTGAAATTTTGTTCAACCAGTCCCTGGTATTCACTGGTAAGCGTTAAACCGCTCTGACCAAGGTCCAGCTTTAATTTGCCCGTTCCGGTGATATTGGCGTCGCCCTGGTTTTTAATTCGGGCGCGCAGGATGATATTTTGTTGAAATTTTGAAAAATATGCTTCCCGTTCCTGCTTGATTGTCCCAAATTCATTAACCGCCTCAAAGAATTCAATGGCAATATTGGCCCTGTTCACAACACGGTAAATTGACAGGCTGTCGGTTACGGTTTTGGTTTTCCCTGCTTCAACCGCCTCGGCATCCACATAAAATTTATGAACATTTTCAAATTTCACCGAAGGCGCATTGAGCTGCCAGCTGATCGTATCCGGATTGCTGGTAATATCTACTTCCGCATCGCTGTTGTTTAAAGTATAAATAACATCGCCGGGTAAATTATCCGGGAATTTCAGCCGTGCTTTTCGATACTGTAAATTTGATGTTGACGTAATAACTGCCTGTAATGTCAACGGCTGTTCGGTCGACAGCTCAAAATCTTTGGCGCCCTGCGGTTTTAAAATTGTAAAACTGTGTATATTTAATGATGAACTGGATGTTCGGACATATAATGAATCCGCGCTTTGCAGTATGGCCGCCGGTGAATTGGTATTTCTATCCAGAGGTATTTGAGATATTTTACCTTTTATCTTGCTTTTAGCGGAATTTGCATTCGGCGCTCTGAAAGTAAACAGGACGTCTTTATATTCTTCGCCGTCTTCAATAGTAAACTGACGTTCCACGGGTTCGGCGGAATACAATTCCGAGGCAAGTTTGATTTCATAGCCGGTGGGCGGCGTCAATTGCACTTTGCCGATGTCGACCTGTGCCGTGCCAAGATTATGAATTCGTGCGATAATATCAAATTGCTGTCCGAGTGTTAATACACTGTCCAACGGGGAATTATAGAGCAACGATAGTTTTAAATTGGCGCTGCGCTGTATACGCAGGTTTGCCTGGGCGTTGGTCGTTTTGTCCGGCGGACGAATTCGCGCCGGCAACTGGCTGTTTTTGGACAAAGCGGAAAGAATTTTTGCCGTAAACATCTCTTCCTGTTCACCCTGAATTTCCGGCCAGCTGTCATCAGCCTGCAAATTAAAAATCGCCCGTATTTCAGAGTCCCGGTTGATACTGTCAAGTTGAAAAGTATCCGGTTCGGACATGGAATTTCCGTTCGTCGTTAACTGTATCAGAACGGAATCAACTCCCAGAAGCTGGCCGGCCCGGACAAGCACACTCACTACAAAATTCTGACCTCTGTTTACCAGGCCCTTTCCGTCATTATCGTGCACATTACTGTTTATGGATGTTTCCACAATTTGTACAACGGCTTCGGAAATAACATAAATGTCCGTTGAATCAATAGCGGTCAAATTGCTGGCCGGCCCGATATTCATATCGCGGCCGAATATTTGCGCTTTCACCACGGCATTCCCGGCGATTTCCCCGTTTTCGGCTATACTGAATGCCAAGGTGTCGGTTTGACCGGCGCGTAATATTAAATCACCGGCATGTTTTAATTTCGACGGCGGCCGCACGTCATATGTATTATCCGGCTGACCGTCTACCGTAAAACTGATATTACTGTTGTTTAAATTTACAATCTCAAGATCAGCTTCCCCGCCGTTAAATAATTCAATATTCAGGTTCCAGGGACTCTGGCTGTAATTAGCGATAATTTCATTGTTTTCAACATCGGCAATAAGATTTAATATCAGCAAATCCGCGCCTTTTTCAAGGTCCGCGTAGGTAGAGTCATTATCACCCGGCTCGAGAAATGCCGGCTGCTGATTGTTGTTTTCTCCTTTTGCATCAAACAGATTTGAATAAATACTGACCAGACCGGCCGCAGTATTATTACCGGCTTTCAGGGTAAAAACAACCGTACCGGTATCGCCGCCGGCTATGGTCTCATCGATTGTCATGGGCGTTTCAAGAACCGTCGCGTGCTGCGCACTGGAGGTGGCTAATGAGACCCTGATTTCCTTTGCCGTTTCCGATCCCAGATTCGCCACTTTTACTTCAACAGGAAAATTCTGTCCCTGGCTGACCTTTTTTTCAGGATTCGGCGCCAGGTTCTCAGTACTGACGATTTGCAGACGCGCCGGATAGTAGATTTTAATCTCAACCGAATCATCCTGGGCGGGTGATATTTTGGATTGCGTCCCGTCGCGTCCATAGGCATATACGATTTCGGACCTTAATGTTTCACCGACAAGATTTTCCACATCGGCCGCCTGCACGGTGAACACACCTTCCTTGTCCTCGCCGAAACCGATATTGGTAATAAGGATCTGACTGCTGACAAGCGAATTCGGGGCCAGCAGTTTTACCCGCACCGAATCGAGGGCCTGGTCGGCCTTGTTCTCGATTTTTACTCTTACATTAAACACCTGGGTTATATTCACATGCCCGACGCCGTTCGCGTCAACATTCGGTGTGGCCGGATCCATATACGTTTCCGTAATTCCGACGGCGGACGTTTTGGTAAAATAAACCTGGGTTTGCCCGGATTTTGTAAACACCCCTATGCTTGAATCATTATAATCCTCCGCCTGAATATTGGCGGTAATCGTAAACACGCCGCTGGCGGATGGCGTATTGGTAACGGTGTATACAAGGGTGTCCAGCTCTCCGCCGATCAACAGGGAATCGGTCCAGACCGGGTCCGCCTTAATAACGTAACCTTCCCGGTTAATAGACACATCGGAATCCTGCGGTTTTTTCAGCAGCAGTGTGCCCACACCCGAATTGATAATGGCGACTTTGATGGTCCAGGGGGCCAGCGTTCCGGAGACGATTGTATCTTCCTGCGCTATCACGTTCTGCACGACGAGGTTGCCGGGGGTTTGTGTCGTAATTTCCGTTGAATTGGATAAGGGTGTTAAAACCTGTGCGGGCAGGCCCGTATTTCTTGCCACGGCGCTGGTCATATTCGCGTTGATAACCGTCCTGACATTTGACAGGTTCGAAGCCCTGACTAATATACCGGGTTCGGATGTTTTGGTTTGGCCGGCATCAATTGAATCTATGGTGACCGTAGTTCCGTTTGGAAATGTAAATCCCGGAGACGAAGAGCTCAAATTAAGCGTTACACTTTTAACCATATCGCCGTTACTGCCGCCCGGATTGGTTAACTGGGCTTTTATATAAAACTCCTGGTTGGTATTGACCAGCGACCCGGATCTTAAATCCGCAAAAATGCGATCAAGGCGGATCTGTGCGTTTTCCTGCATTTTAAGCGATATGTAATTGGATTGTCCCGACAGAGGATTGAGCGTATTTACTTCTTCGGTCAGGATGGTCGCAAATATGGTAAACGCGCCCAGGGGTACCGAAGGACTAACGGACGTGACCACAAATCTGAGGCTGTCTTCCGTGCCTCCTCCCAGTTCATTATTGCCGCTGCCGAGAAATGTTGTCGGATTGGATACCGTAAAATATTGATTGCCTCTGCTTAAAGTCAGCGCACTGCCGGACCTCAGTCTGACTTTACTTTCACCGGAGTTTGTCAGTTTTACCGTTACATTCCAGGGAATGGATTGCCCCTGGGTCACGGTCGTCTGGCTGGCGTAAATGTTGTTGATTTGTACATTCGCGGGCGACTGACAGGTAATTTGCGCGGCATTGAATAACTGGTCCGTAAAAGTCCGTCCGGCGTCGCTGACATCCACCATTTGCACTTCGGCGGAAAGCAGGATGGAACCGGTCGGGGCGTTAGCCGCAACCGAATTGATGGTTACACGCAAAACATCGGATGTATTGCTCGGCAGGACATTATTACCGCTGCCCACCAATACTGTCGGATAGGTTATGGTAAACTGATCCGTAATATTCTGGGTGTTATAATTGAATGTTAGGGCCATATTTTGCAGCCGCATATCGCTGACATCATTGTTTTCGACATTAATATCGATATACCACGTGTTTTGCTGTCCCTGCGTAATGGTTTGAACACTCGGCGTGATGGCGGTAACCGCCAGATCGCCGGGTTCCCCGACCGTGACCAGATCACTCGTCAAATTAAGTATTCTCTGGAAATTACTGCCGTTTTCCGTACCGTTTAAAGTGACCTGCAACGGATAACTGTCCGGTATAAAATCGCCGGACACCAGTTTGCTTTGAAAGTGAAGTTCCGTTGTGCCCGGGGCGACTGTTGTGCCGTACGCGGGATCGAGCGTAGCGGAAAAGATACTGTTTCCTCCGTTAACCGCATCATTAAACTGGATCGTCGTCTGCGCCGGTTCCAGTTCTACGGTTGCACCGCCGGTGTTGCTTACTGAAATTTGAAATTCAGCCGGAGTTCGCGGAAACACGCTGGTCGGCTGTAAACTGGAACTCACATAGGAAACATTGGACGGCAACTGCATCTGCACCGTTCCGGAATGGCCGTCTCCCACCGATGTTTCGTAAAATATGATCAATGCCCTGTTCGGTTCCGTCCCCTGTGCCCTGGCAAGAATATCCATTGTCCCGGCGGAAAAGGAATTCTGGGTTACATGATAAACAAGCTCATCCTGTGAACCTGCTGCGAGTGTGGTATTTCCCGTGTTTTTCAGCGCCGTCGGCCAGGTTATATCAAAATCGGTCACCTCGGTAGCGCCACTAAATATTTTCACCCAGGTATTTGCCTGAGTTAAATCAAGATTAACATCCGAACCGCCGGTATTGCTAACCAGAACACGAATATCCCACTCCGTGGAACTGCCGATTGTCAACTGGTTCCGCGTGGGGATAACGCTGGTGACCAGCAGATTTGACGGCGCCTGCACCGTAACGGTCCCGGGATTGGCCGGGGGCAGACTTTTGTTTTCACCGGTATTGATCACATGATATTGGATCTGGGCGTTTATAGTATGGGCTCCGAGTAATGTGGAATTTTCCGTTACTGTAAATATCATTGTCTTGGTTTCGTTTGCTTTCAGGGTCGTTGTCGCGTCCTGGAAAGTTGTCGGTCTTTGAAAGACGACAATTGCCTGGGACGCCAGACTGCTGGATGCAAAATCGATTCCCGCTTCGCTGCCGCCGTTGTTTCTTAACTGGACGGCTACCGTCCAGTTGTGGGTATTGTCTCCCGAAGTAACGGTTTGCTGGGAAGGCGTTATGGACACGATCTGAAGAGCTTCCGGGCTTTGTACTTCAATGCCGCCATATACGTCGCTCAAAATAGAATTGGTATAACCGCCCGTGGTAGTTGCAACCCGGCCGAAAATATCAATAACCCCGGTGGTTGTTCCGGTTTGTGTTATCGAAAAAGTTAAAAAAGTCGTGCTTCCGCCGGTCAGAACAAAGCTACCCTGCGGTCCGTCTATCGTATATTGCGATGTATAATCATTCCCGCCCCTGGTAAATTTAATATAGGTTTGCAATTCATTTGCCGATATAGTAATCGTTGAAGCCCCGGAATTGTGAACTCCCATCGTTACGGTCCATGGGGTCGTCTGGCCCTGTGTCACTGTCGTTCGGGAAGGGGTAATTTCAGTAATGGAGATGGCGGGATTTGTAACATTTATATAATTCGTCGTATCGGATACACCGGACCCGCTTAAATCGGAAACAAAAATCCGTTGATTGCCGACGGTTCTCAAAACAAAGCTGCTGCCGGAAAATGTTCTGGTTCCGACTGTTAGTCCGGCGGAAGAAGGTAAATCGGCGGAATTGTCCGTTGAACTGAAACCGACTGTACCGGCATAGTTGGTTTTCTGGTTTCCATAGACGTCATACGCGGTTACGTTCACATCCGAGGTGAACGGATTGCCGCTGACCGTGCTGGCCGGGTACCCTGTAATGCCGAACCGGAAAAGGTTCCCCGGCGCAACCGTAAAGGGCGCCGTGGTCCGGGTGATCCCGCCGGACACCGCCTGGATTTGCAGGTTGCTTTCGGCGTTAAAAAGAACGATATCCGTGTATCCGGAACCGTTAACCACATTGATATTATCCGGCAAAACCGGCGTCTGGCCGTTGGGCGAACTGTGACTGCCCCCGCCGACAAAAGAAAGGGCCACCGGGACATTCAGCGGATTGCCGGCCGCGTCGACGGCGCTGGTCACGTTTAACCTGATTTGCTGTCCGGCCGTGGGCGACGGACTTGCCGCGAACGTAAAATCGGCAATCGGACCGGCATTGACCTGGATATTGCCGGAAACCGTACTGCGGGTTCCGTCGGTGATGGTCAGGGTTTGATTGCCGGCCTCCCGTAATATAAAATTCGTAAATGTATGCGATCCGTTGTCGGCCAGTTGAAATGTGTACGGCTGGCCCGCGTAATATGGCAGGGTATAGCCCGATGATGTCGTGGTAAACCAAACCGATCCGGTATAATCCGAGACGGTATTCTCATAAACATCCAGCGCGGTGACCGTAATGTTCGTAAAACTGACGCCGGCCTGGACGTTTGTCGGCACGCCGGTCATGGTAAACGAATTGATCCCCGCGCTGCCAACGGTAAAGGGACTGGTATCGTCCGTTACCGAACCGTCCGACGACAGGATACCGGTGAGGACGACGCCGGATTCGGCTTTATATAAAGTCTGCTGGGCGCTGCCGTTTCCGGCCGTAACCACGATATCCTGAACCGAAGGGTCGGTCCCGTCCGGGGCTTCACCGCCGCCGGTTTTCGTGGTCACTTGTATGGTGCCGCTGGCCGGATTGCCGTTGCCGTCGACCGCGTTGGAGACGGACAACGAAAACGGCATGCCGGCGGTCACTCCCGCCGGGTTGGACAGCGTAAAACTGTTTATCGGTCCGGCAAGACTTACGGAAGACTGGCCGGTATCCAAAACACCGTTACTTACATTCCTTGTCTCGATTGCGATTATATCCGCAGACGACGGATTTAAGGGATTTGTAACCATGCCCAAAAGCACGCTGATTGTTGATCCTGCTGGAACTGGAGTATTCCCCGGCCCCTTCCGGGCAACAATCACAGTCTGATTGCCTGTACCATCATTTTCAATCGGCGGTGGATTATTAAATCCTCCGTTAAGAATTGTTGGAGTTCCGGTGCCACAACTATTAAGATAAATTAAATTGAATTGAGCCGGAAATATGAATGCAATTTTCCCGTCCGCTGGAATTATTGTTTGCGTGGTAAATGTAAATGTATACGTTGCCGACTGACCGTAGGTGTTATCAGTGGGTGTAATCGTTACACCGGTAAGGGGCGCTCCCTGCACGAGTGCCGGAACTGCTGATAATAAAAGAATAATCGCTACACGAATATATTTTAATGTATTCAAAATGACACCCTTTTTCGAATTAAATATGGCTGTTTTTGTTATTGAATTTGTTCAACTTTATGTAAGGATTTGATTTGCGAAACCTGACGGTCGTCATCATATTGCAGGATCTCGAAATCATAATCCGGCTGCATATCCGCGGCGTTGATCACCGAAGACACGGAGATATCGATCTGCCCGGCGGACAAAGTTGTTCCGGGACCAAAACGAGAAACCCGGACCGTATCATTTTTTACGTTCACTATCAATCCGCCGTCCATTGTCGTAGAGCTACATAAAATTAAATTGTTCAATAAAAAGACTTGAGGGAAAATAATATCAAAAGAAGTATTTTCCGTAACCGGAACAGAGGTTTCGATTACAAATTTGTAACCGGCTTCTTTTCTCGGTTCCAATTGTGTCGCATGAACGGACACCAGTTGCTGTGATAAAACACTTTTCACAGAAAACAGGCTAATTACTGAAAAAATCAAAATTATATGTAATTTCATTGTATTTTTTGTCCTTTTTTAACTTTCACTTAAACCATTACTTGAAGTTATAAATGTAATGAAAACAATGCATAAAATCCAGCAATAATTTTTTAGATCCATATCTTTATTTAGTAATATTTTCCGGTTTTTTTTCTCCCGTAAGGAAAAGTTAGCTTATTATTATACTATATTTGGCAAACTTGGTGCCATATTTTTTTCTTTTGGTTCAGTATAATCACTAATAACAATGAATTAGCCGGAGATATTCATGTCATCACTTTTGATTTTGAGCCAATATAAGATATGAAATCCAAATATAAACGTCATGACACACATCACAAAACATACATGCACTGAGTCATAACTTTTTTTATTCCAGGATCGTTTTTAACAGATTCAGAAATCCTTTGCTGTCGTTTTCGATCAGCGTTAATGTTTTTTGTGCGCGTTTAAATTGCGGGTTTTTTTTGAGCGCGTTTTTAAAAGCACCGGAAGCTTTTGAAATATAAAACCACGCTTTAACAAGATAAGCTTTTCCCAGGCTTTGATATAAATCGGCGTATTCCGGATGGAGAGTCAGAGACTTTTCCATAAGATTAATATAAAAATCGATCGCATCGCTGTCTTTGTCCAGTCCGGCAAACATAAATTTTAAATAAAATTCACTGTCATCTATTTCTTTTTTCTTTATATCCGTGACTTTTTTTAATTCTCTTTTTAACCCGGCAATGACATCGGAAATTTTATCCGGGTCGTTAAACAATTCCAAAACCGATTCGATGACCAGCCTGTTGTATTCATGTGACAGACTCAACGCCTGATGTAAATAATCAAGCGCCTCCTTTACTCTTTCCTCCGGTTCTCTCAGCCTGGCATAGTTGGGAACATCTATTATACTTTCCAGCAATATTATAGCAAAGGTAAAGTAAGCCTCATGATAGTTATTGTTAATGTTTATCGCCAACTGTAAGTGATTGACGGCAAATTTATACTCTAAAAGTTCCTTATACGTTCGGGCCAAAAGTAATTGAATGTCCGCGTAATGAGGAAAATCAATGACTGCTAATTTTAAATATTCAAGAGCATTTTCATACTCCCCGCTATAATAACATGCCTTACCTAATTCGTAATTACATCCGTCCGCTTCGTTTGTTTTTTCACGAACTAATAAAAATTGTTGTTTAGCTTCTTCATAAAATCCCTTTTTCAGGAAAAGTAATCCCAGGTTTTTCCTGGAAGGAACATCACCGTCGCTGTTCACTTTGTCCGCGATAGAAAACAACAACTCCAGATCAGAAAGAACATATTCATGAAACTGTTTAACTTCAAATTCATATTGCTCCGGGGGGGTATCGCTTCTTAGGGTGAGTTCTTTTATATCGATTATTTTTCCCCCTTCAAAAATACCGGAACTTATTTTTCGGCTGTCCTGAAAAAAACTGGTCTGTACATGTAATGTTTTACTACCAACCTGTATATTACTATTTAGACCAATTTTTTTCATCACATTAATTGGATTTTACGGAATCATTTTTTACTTTTGTTTCTTTCTTTTTTATATCTTTTTTAGGCGCCGGTGTCGTTTTTTCTGTCGTGGCTGTGGAAGGGGATGTTTTAGAATTTTTATAATCCGTGATATAAAAACCTGATCCTTTAAATATCAACCCGGTTCCACCGCTCATTAAACGTGTTACATCATTTTTGGAACATTTTGGACATATACGAACAGGTTCCGAGGTGATACTCTGAAATTTTTCGAATCTGTGTCCACAGGCATTACATAAATATTCATAAGTTGGCATTCATTAACTCCTGTCTCATAAAAGAGATGTCAAACCATTTTCTATCCGGTCAAGCGCATTCTCCAGCACCTGCATTGATGTGGCAAAAGACAACCTGGCGTTATTATCCATGCCGAACGCGATTCCGGGTACAATTGCCACGTTGTATTTTTCCAGTAAATATCCGCACAGCTCCATGGACCCTTTTATTCCTTTTTTCCCGAAGTAAAAAGAAAGATCCGGAAAAGCGTAAAACGCGCCCTGCGGTAAGATACAGGAAACACCTTTCATTGAATTCAGGCGTTTATGGACATAATCACGCCGTTCGGTAAAAGCTTTATTCATTGTTTTTAAAAAATCGGTGTCGCCCAACAACCCGGCCAAAGAGGCTTTTTGAGAGATAGAGGTCGGATTTGAAGTGCTGTGGCCCTGATATTTCTTTACGGCCGTAACAATGTCCTTATGCGCCGCCAGATAACCGATACGCCAACCGGTCATGGCGAAACTTTTGGAAACACCGTTCACGAGCAGTAACTGGTCGCGGATCTCTTTATAGCCAATCAGACTGGTATACTTGCGCCCGTCATAAATTATCGTGTCATATATTTCATCGGACAACACAAAGATTCCAGATTTTTTGATAACACGGACAAGCGCATCCAATTCCTCTTTTTCATAAACCGCGCCGGATGGATTACTGGGTGAATTTAAAATCAACAGTCTGGTTTTATCGGTTATCGCCGCTTCAAGTTCCTCCGCCGTAATTTTTAAACCGTTTTCCTGTTTCGAATCAATGACTTTAACAACTGCCCCCGCCATTTTTATCTGTTCGGGATAACTTACCCAATACGGCGCCGGCAATAATACTTCATCTCCCGGGTCGACGACTGCCAATATTCCTTCATACACGGCGTGCTTTGCACCGCACGTAACAACGATTTCATTTGCAGAGTAATCCGCCTCATATTGCTTTGTTAACCAGGCGCAAATTGCTTCCCGTAATTCCATAATTCCGTCAGCGGGTGTATATTTTGTAAAGCCCTCTTTTATGGAAGATATCGCCGCTTCTTTTATATGATCAGGGGTATCAAAATCGGGTTCTCCGGCGCCAAGAGCGACAACATCTTTTCCTTCACGACGCATTCTTGCCATCAGGCTGTTTAAAGCAACAGTTTGCGATTCGCTGATCTGCGACAATCTTTTTGAAATATGAGGCATATTATACTCCTTTTATTGATTCATTTTTGATCTCAAACTACAAATGCAGGCAACATCAACAATATCTTCTGCCTTGCAACCACGCGAAAGATCGTTTGCCGGTTTTGCCAGGCCCTGCAAAAGTGGGCCCAGGGCAACGGCATGTGCCAGTCTTTCGGTCAACTTATAGGCAATATTGCCGGCACCAAGATCCGGGAAAATCAAAACATTCGCGTGACCGGCAACTTTACTGCCCGGCGCCTTTTTACGGCCAACCGCCTCCACCAGCGCGGCATCTCCCTGTAATTCTCCGTCCAGCAAAATATCCGGCCTTTTCTTTTGCGCAATGACTACCGCTTCCCGCACTTTATCGATATCCTTGTGCTGCGCGCTCCCTTTGGTCGAAAAAGACAAAAGCGCGACCACCGGTTCCTGGCAGGTCAATAATTTATGCGTTTCGGCTGTTGCAATGGCAATATCGGCCAGTTGCGCGGCATCCGGGTCCGGAACCACTCCGCAATCGCCATAAGTGAAAGCCCTGCCGTCAGGAAGCACCATTAAAAAAGAACTGGATACAATTGAATAATCTTTGGCCACACCGATAATCTGAATGGCGGCGCGCAATACGTTACTTGTTGTGGCAACAGCCCCGGCGACACTCGCTTCCGCTTTTCCTTTATGCACCATCATAGCCGCGTAAAACAAAGGATCGGCCATTATCTTGGCGGCTGTATCAATATCCACACCTTTATTTTTTCTTAAATTGTAATATCCCTGTATAAAATCTTCTTTATCCCCATTTGTGGAAGGATCGACAATACTTATATCCGAAATATTAATATTGGCTTCCGCTGCCGCTGCGATTATTTTCTGCTGCTGCCCCACCAGTATCGGTATCACATATTTGTTTGTATGACATATTTCAACTGCTTTTAATACCCTGACATCTTCAGCTTCCGGAAAAACAATTTTTTTTAAATTTTTTTGCGCACGTTCTCTGATCTGCTCTAAAACATTCATTTCTTCCTCATCTTGTTTTTTAATCTGGTTTTAACATATTCCGGGACAAAACAATCTATATTACCATTCAATAACGCCAACTCTTTCACAATACTTGAGTTCAAATAGCTGTAACTTTCATGGGGCATTAAAAATACGGTGATCAATTGTTCATCAAGTTTTCGGTTAACAAGGGCCATTTGTAATTCATATTCAAAATCCGATACGGCGCGCAGCCCGCGGATGACGGCGATGGCGTTATTTTGTCTCGCATAATCAACCAAAAGACCTTTAAAACTATCAACCGTGGTATGAGGAATTTCCCTGATTGATTCCGTAATCATTTCAACTCTTTCATTCTCGGAAAACAAAGGTCGTTTTTGTTCATTATTCGCCACGGCAACTATAACATGATCAAAAAGTAAACTGGCCCGCTTGATGATATCAATATGGCCGTTGGTTATCGGATCAAATGATCCGGGATAAATAGCAATTTTTTTATTATTCTGTTTCATTTAATTGATAAATTGTTATTTTTGTATCACCTAAAATTTTTTCTTTAATTATTTTAAATGCCTCATGTAGTATCGTTTTCTCTTTTGCACCCGATTCGTATATGACCGATCCATTTTCTTTTAATAAACTGCCCTGCCTGACGGATTGTAGTAAATCGTAAAAATACCGGTAACTATACGGGGGATCACAAAATATAAAATCAAACTGTAATTGTTGTTTTATTGCCTGTAATAAAAACACTTTTTCACTTTTAAAATATACCGGCGACCTCTCTCCTACTTTATCTAAATTTTTTCTTATGAATTCACACGCCCTGTATGAACTATCAACAAAAATAACCTGCGCGGCATTCCGGCTTAAAGCCTCAATTCCGACTCCGCCGGTTCCCGCGAAAAGATCTAAAAAATATGCATTCTTTATCCTGTCTCCAAGATATGAAAACAGGAACTCTTTTGTGCGATCGGTTGTGGGTCTTATATTTTTTCCTGTCGGAGCAAATAATCGGTGACCCTTGTATCGACCTGTAATTACACGCATTATTTTACTATATGAAAGCCCCTAAACATCCAACAATTATTTTTTGGTGTAAAGGGGCGCAGGCTTTAGAAACAAAATTATTTAGTTTTTAACTTGTAAAATCATACCGGATTGTGAATAAAAACACGCAATACCATTATGGCGCTCTGTTCATTAGAGGGCATTAATATTATTTTTGAAACCGTCAGGTCCCATCCACTTGACAAAAAATCATTTACAAATTGCTGACAGCTTGAAATGCTTCCCTCAATCTTAATAAAAGCCAAAGCACGTGTTTTATTGTTCCAGCTTTGATTTGGACCTAAGGAAAATTCTACTTTTCGGGTATTATTTTTTAATAAAAGTTCCGACAACTCGCTTTCAAACGTCCCTCGATTAAATGATTTGACCGGTGTTTCGGATGCCGATCTTTGCGGAATACTAAACGTTCCCGAAATTAAAGCCTGAGAATTGGTTATTGTCGGTGTCGAATCAATTTTTATATTATCCGGTAAACTGTTAAACTGTGAATACAGATTTTCCAGATCCCCCTGTGAATTCGTTCTCATTTGCGCCGAAAAAGTGTTTTCGTCCAAATATAAGGTCGAGAGTTTTAACTCCGGCGTCAAATTGTTTACCAAGACCCCGATAATCCGGGTTGTCACATTTTCGGGAGCGTCCTGGACCGCAACCGGTGAAACGATTTTGGTCGTATCGGAAGGCTGCTCAATGTCCCGTCCGGAAATTGTAGGTTGTTGACCGGTAGTATCCACAATGCCGCTTTTTGGTGATAAAATTTGATTTTTGTATTTTAATACCATATCCTTTTTAAAATAAAACATATACAATACAACCAAACTCATCACAATCAACGGAACTATAATAAAATAAAAAAACCCGGCTGGCAGGCCTTTTTTCTTGATTCTTTTCGGTTTGATGAGATTATCCTCTATAAAAGGCTCATCTTTTTTTTCTGTGGGTACAGTATTGTGTAAATGATCCTTATCAACATGATCATTTTCTTTTTCTCTTTTATCAAATATTAAATTCATAAAAGACTCTCTTGGTTTGCCTTCAAAACATTTTATTCTTTAACAGGCTTTATCCTTAATATCAATTATACAACCATACCCAAACAGTATAAAAATCTTTCAGAATATTCCTGAACCAAATTTTGTGAATCCAAATCAAGCTCCAGTTGTACATCCTGAAACGGATTCAAATATACGGCCTGATAGGAATTACTCAGTTTTTCAAAATCGTTTAATAATTTTCGGTTAAATTTATCTCCAAAAAAATAAACCGTACGAAAGTTATCAACATGTATTGAATCTTTTATCTGCCCAACCAATCTGTCAAGCAATTGACTGAGATCCAGAGCAACATGATTCATATCTTCAGAATGGAGATCATTATCGGAATAGATAACAGCGTCGGACAACAAAAATTTGCCGTTATAAACAAGGGTAATATCATAATTTTTTTCTTCGCAGTCTACCAGTGCGACAACACTGTTTTGAGGTTGCGTTATATCAAGAGCCCGAACTGCTGCTAATTTATCTAAATCGATTTTTGTCAAATTTAATATGGATTTATTAAATATGTCGGTTAAAAACTTTATCAACTTTTTTCGAACAGCAACCACTAAATACCGGTCCAGGCCGGATTTAAGACTGGTAATTTGCTCAAAATCAATATTATAATCATCCCGCGGAGATATAAGAAACTGGTTCATTTCCCATTCTAAATGTTCCTGTAAAATCGAATCATTCAAATCACTATCAAACGAGACGACTTGTTCAATTACCATTCGATGGTCTAATGCCAAATTTGCATTACCGGGCATAATACCTTTTTTTTCAACAAGATTGTTAATTGCAGAAACAAACTCCGGATAAACCGTTTGATCTTCTAATATATTAAAATCGAACGGATTTTCCGTTTTAGTTTCTGCAATTCGTACAATCTTTAACGCATCCTTTTCGCTTTGGGCCTCAACGATTCGTAACATGTTGCCGTAAAAGTATACACCCAACCGCGACATTTCCCCATTCGTCATCATATTATTTTTTAATCGTTAGAGTAATAATTTTATCTGTTTATCCAGCTTTTATCACCATTGTCAATATTGCCATGATTTTTCAATTTTAAACCGCCCAATACGTTGAGTTTAAAATCATTCTTAATTTCAGCAATATCCAATGAATCAATCGGACAAGTTATATTAATGACTTTAATCGCGGAATCATTATTCACTTCTACTATATAATCTTCCCCTGTTGTCGGACAAGTATAAAAATTATCCAACGAGGCCAGTGCAATAGAGTCGATTTTTTCAGCATATTGGTCAATTGTTTTTAATGAATCAATGACCAGCGCGGCTGTTGTGTCAAGATCATATTTTTTGCCGTACGCCAGTAAAGAATCGATGATTTGGGATGCGAGGCTATCGTTGCTTAATTTGAAATAATTATAAATGTCCAATGCAAGAGCAGAGTCTGCGGTCATATAACTTCTTAATCGGGTTCCTGTCGTGTCAGATTTTATAAAATCTGATACGACTGATAATGTGTCGTTATATGCGTTATTTTCTGTCAAATACGTTAATTCGGCATATAATATATGCACCATATTTGACTGACACCGTTTCGTATTTTTATCTTCCTGATCCCAGATATACTTGGGATATAAGATCGTGAAAAGTAATGCGGCTCCTAATAATACAATTAATAATTTGTAAATAATTGAACCCTTGGACTTGACACCCTTTGCCATTTTACCTCCTCAAATAATTTTCGAGCATAAACAATAACTATTTACTTGACAGTTATACTCTTTTCAATTTTGTTATACGTTTTTTGTCCTATTTTTTTTACTTTTTGTATTTCTTCTTTTGTTTTAAAAGACCCGTTCCTGTTGCGGTATTCTATAATATTTTGCGCCAGGACAGGACCTATTTGCGGTAGTAATTGTAATTCTTCAATTGTTGCTTTATTTATGTTAATTTTTTCAACAAGGGATTTCTTTGTCAAATCGGTTTTTTTATCTGTTAAATGACGAATCTCTGTTGATATTGTTTCCTTATTTGGTTTGCTCGAAGTGACATCTGCCAGCGTGTTAATCTCTAAAATTTGTTTATCTTTCCATGTGTTTCCGGCAATAACTTTTTTTTTATTATAATAATCAAAACACAAGCCTGATAAAAACGAAACAATTAACACAATAACGTATCGTTTTTCCTGTTTTGTAAATCCGATCATTATTACAGTATGGCTTCTTTCATTCTTTCAAAAAAACTTTTATCATCTTTTTGAGGGAACATCTCTTCATGATTGGTCAGTTGTTTTAATAATTCCTTACTTTTAGCGTTTAACTTTGTCGGAGTCCAAACAAAAACACGGATTAACTGATCTCCCGAACCATAGGAATTCAAATGAGGCAGACCTTTTCCTCTCATCCGGAGGATTTTACCGCTTTGAGTTCCGGCGGCAATATGAATACGCGCTTTACCGTTTAATGTGGGCACTTCAATTTCTTCACCTAATGCTACCTGTGTAAAACCAAGCTGCAAATTAAATACAATATCGTCGCCATGCCGTTCAAAATATTCATGCGGGCTTTCTTCGATAACAACGATAACATCTCCGCTGGGTCCACTATTCGGGCCGACATTTCCGGCGTTTCGTAAAGTTAAATATTGACCTTCCGCAACACCTGCGGGAATTTCCACATCAATTGTCGATTCCCCGCGAATACGGCCCACTCCATTGCATGTAGAACAGGGCTTTTCAACTATTTTTCCATCTCCGGAACAAGTTTGACAGGTTTGGGTAACCGTGAAAAATCCTTGTCGATATGCCACTTCGCCCCTGCCCTGACAACTATGACAGGTAACAAAAGATGTTCCCGGACTGGCGCCGCTCCCTTTGCAGGTTTCACAGGTAACATATTTTTTGATTTTTATTTTTTTCTTTACGCCGGTATATACTTCTTCAAGCGTCATTTTTAAACGGATTTGTAAATCCGCGCCCTTTTTGGAAACAGATCGACGACGGGAACTGCCGCCCATGCCAAAAATATCTCCAAAACCGCCGCCAAACACTTCTCTAAAAATATCAAAAGGATCAACAAAGCCGCCTTCAAAACCGCCATATCCGCCCGCGCCTCTCATACCCGCTTTGCCAAATTGGTCATATTGACGCCGTTTCTGCGGGTCGGAAAGTACGGCATAAGCCTCGCTTATTTCCTTAAACCGCTCTTCCGCTTTTTTATCTCCGGGATTTTTATCGGGATGGTATTGCATCGCCAATTTTCGATACGCCTTTTTAATCTCATTGGTATCGGAATCCCGGTTTACCCCCAATAATTCATAATAATCTGTATTACTCATTTATATTTATCTTTATCTTATTGTCTTTACTATTTTGCGACAACGACTTTTGCGTGTCTGATTACCCGATCTTTAAACAAATATCCTTTTACGTGTTCCTCTATTATAGTATCGGTCTCTTTTCCATCCACTTCAATTTGTAACAGCGCATCATGTATTTCAGGATTGAACTTTTGCCCTTCACTTTCCATGGGTTTCAATCCCTGATTCTGGAGAATTTTTAAAAAACTTTTATATACCAGTTTTATCCCTTCAACAAGCGTCTCCTTATCTCCCTTTTCAATGTTGGTTTCCATTGACCGGGAAAAATCATCCAAAACCGGTAACAGGCTGGTTAATAACTCGACATTGGCATAATCAACAAGATTTGTCTTTTCTCGTTCGGTACGTTTTCGATAATTATCAAATTCCGCAGCAATTCTCAAAATTTGTTCTTTTAGTTCTTTATTTTCCTTTACTGCGGCCTCTAATTCCTTTTTATAATTTCTACGTTTAGCAGGTTTGTCTTTTTGTGTTGTCTGTTCCGTTTCTATTTCAGTTTTTCGATTATTCACTTTACTACTTCCAGGCTCTGTAAATCAATTATTATTCTTCATGATCAAATAACTTAGGGTTTCCGCCATAAATTCTACCAGGGCGATTATTTTTGAGTACTGCATACGTGTTGGGCCAATTATTCCAAGCGTTCCTTTGGCATTATCAAAATTATATGATGTTGTAATTAAACTGCAATTCTTCATCAAATCTTCCTGGTTTTCATCGCCGATAACGATTGAAACACCCTCAGATTCATGACCATCAAGAATCTTTATAAGTATGTCTTTGCGATCCAGCAATTCCAGGATTTTACCAATTTTTTCACGGTTCTCGAATTCCGGCTGGGAAATGACATTCCGGGCGCCGGCAAAATGAAAATCACCTTCATAATCAAATTTTAACAATTCGGATTTTTTCCTGATGGCATCTATTAATACACGAATATCTCTGTCAACATCATTAAATCGTGTGTCTATGGAATCCTGTAATTCTTCCAATGAAAGATCATGCAAACGCTCATTAATTAATTGGCTCGTTGTATCAATCAGGTTTGCCGGAACGCTTTTATCTATCTCGACAATAACGGTTTTAACCAGACCGGATTTTACATTTAATATGACAAGCAGCTTACTATCTGACAATGTTACCAAATCAATTTTTTTTAACTTCCCCTGGTTAAATCGGGGTGTTAAAACAACGCCCAACTGACTGGATATTTTGCTCAGAACTTCAGTTGCTTTTTGAATAATTAAATTAACATCTTTGGAAAAAATTTCCAATTGTGAGATAATGGATATTTTTTCCACTTCGTCCAGGTCCTGTACGGACATTAAATCATTAACGTACTGACGGTAACCGGATGTTGTCGGCACACGGCCAGCAGAAGTATGTGGCTGAGAAATGAGACCTTTTTCTTCCAAGTCCATCATAACATTTCTGATGGTCGCCGGACTGATATTTAAATTATAATTTTTTGCCAGATAGCGCGATCCTACCGGTTCCGCGGTTCTGATAAAACCATGTACAATTGACAAAAATACTTGTCGTTCTCTTTCTGATAAATCTTCTATTTGCATAATTATTTATCTAAATCATAAAAAAAAGATAGCATAAAAATAACGATTTTTGAGTGCCTTGTCAAGTACTATTTCGGGCAGGAAATTGGCATGCAACTCTTTAAAAAACAAATATTATAAATATCGTTTTATGGCAAATTTACTGCTTATATAGCCAAACAAAAGACCGGCAATAATTAAAATATATAAATAATCCGGGTTAATAAATATTATTCCCGGCCACTTAAAATTAACTATTTTAACAATTAAATATGAAAATAAAAAAGCAAAAATCCCTCCCAACAAGCCCTGAATCATTCCCTCAATAAGAAAAGGCTGGCTAATAAAACGTTTTGTTGCTCCGACAAGTCGCATTGTATAAATAATGTCTTTTCGCGCGATGACGATGAGCCTGATTGTATTGGATATTACAAACAGCGAACCGGAAACGACCAAAAGCAGTAAAATGGTGGTAATGATATATGCAATTTTTGAAAACCGGGTTAATAAACCCAGTGCCTCGCTATGATATTGGACTTCATCTATTCCATCGATTCCCTCAAGTTTTTGAGCAACCGATTTTATTCCCTCCTCTGTCCGGTACTTTTCGGTAAGTTTTATGGTAAACGAAGACGGCAACGGATTTTCTTCCAGCATTAAAAACAATTCGCTGCCAAATTCTTGCTGAAATTGCTGTGCGGCGGCGTCTTTTGAAATAAAGTCGACTTTTTCAACCTGTTCCATTCCTGAAATGATACTTCCCAGCTTTGCTATTTCCGTATCGTCCAGAACGTTGGAAACAAAAATTTGAATATCGACTTTGGCATGCAGCACCTTGATTAACTGATTGACATTTAAAGTAAAAATTCCAAACAGTCCAATCAGGAACAATAGAAACGAGATCGTAAAAACGGAAATAAAGAATGAGACTTTGGCCCGGCTTAATCCTGAAAAAGCTTCTTTTATGCTATATATCATACTCATGGTTATAAAATTTTTCCCTTTTCAATTCGAATAATTCGCCCCCTGTAATTTTTTACCAGTTCCGAATTGTGGGTAGCGATCAGGATGGAGGTACCGCGTGCATTAACGCGTTCAAAAATTTCCATAATTCCGGCCGATGTTTCGGGATCAAGATTACCGGTCGGTTCATCCGCCAGCAGGATATAAGGTTCATTAACGATTGCCCGCGCAATGGATACCCGTTGTTGTTCTCCTCCGGACAATTCATAGGGATATTTTCTGGCTTTGTGGCTTAAACCCACATCTGCGAGTGAACGCAGTACCCTTTTTTTTATGTCCTTTGTTTTTACTCCGATTACTTCCAAAGCAAACGATACATTAAAAAAGACGTCCCGGTCGTTGAGTAATTTGAAATCCTGAAAAATAACTCCCAGTTTTCTCCTCAAATATGGAATTTCTTTTTTGCGCAGGAACAACGTGTTATATTCTCCAACACTAACATGTCCTTCAACCGGCAATTCTTCCACATAGATAGATTTTAAAACGGTTGTCTTGCCTGCGCCGCTCGGGCCCACAAGAAAAACGATTTCACCGGAGGAAATTTTAAAACTGACATGTTCTATCCCGTCGCCGGTGGGATATTTTACTTTTACGTTATGTAATTCAAGCATCTCTTTTATTTTTTTAATACAAAATGAACTCTTTCGGAATATTCATTTCCGGGTCTGAAAGTCAATCCGTTATAACAGCCCAGATGTTGAAAATCTGTCTGGTTGATAAATTGTATCACTTCGGCAAGGGATAAAATCCGTTGCTGATGTGTTTCGCAAAAAATATATTCGGGCAGGTCTGCAAGTTTTATTTCAAAATAATTTGTCTGTATGGCTCTTTTCCGGTCAAAGCGGCTTTTTCGATAATAGCTTCCTTTGTTTGATTTTTCCCGTTGAGAAAAATTCTGGAAGACATTTATAGAATTATGAAAAGTACTGATATCAAAAATAAATAGTCCTTCTTTTTTAAGGGATAAATATACATTTTTCAAACACTGCATCCATTGCTCGGCATTGAGAAAATAATTCATACTGTCATAAAGGGAAATGATCGCATCGGGTTTTTTCTGAAAAACCGGTTTTGACATATCGGCGCACCAATAATAAATGTTATTCTGTGCCCATACTTTTCTTTTTAACATTTTTACCATATTGAGACTGTAATCACACGCCCATATATTATAGCCATATTTTGTTAGTTCCTGATCCAGGGATCCGGTACCACATGAGATGTCCGCAATATTTTTAATATTTTGTCCATGACGATCGATTATTTGTGTAATATATTTTGCCCATCTTTTATAATTCACATGATTCATGACAAAATCATAAATGAATGACAAATGAGAATATGGCAATACCGTCACCTTTTTCCGTGTTTTTAACATATTTTAAACTGTATGTCAACCTTCGATTACTTTAACCACGACCCGCCGGCTGCGCGGTCCGTCAAATTCACAAAAATAGATGGACTGCCAGGTTCCGAAAAGTATTCTGCCTTCTTCTATAACGACCGATATTGACGGCCCGACCAGGCTGGATTTTATATGCGCCGCCGAATTCCCTTCTCCGTGATGATAACCGTCATTAAAGGGTACGATCTTGTTCATTTCCATAATCATATCCCTAACAACATCCGGATCAGCATTTTCATTGATCGTCACACCGGCGGTTGTGTGTGGAACAAAAATTACACAAATTCCGTTTTGAACGCCGCTCTCCTTAATGATTTCATTCACTTTATGGTCAATACGTATAAATTGCACCGTTGAACCGGTTTGCACTGAAAATTGTTTAACTTTTGACAAAAAGAGCTCCTCAGGTTTTTAATTTTTTCTTTCTGGCGGCCGGAAATAATATATTATTTAAAATCAGTCTGTAACCCGGTGAATTTTTATGTAGAGAAAGCTGTGTCGGAGGATCATACACAAAGTGCTGATAATCCTCCGGATCGTGGCCCCCGTAAAATGTGTATGTCCCTTTACCAAAATTTCCATGCAGGTATTTTACCTGTTCCGTTCCTTCCGCCTCACCCAGTATAACGACCGATCTTTTAATTAATTCTTTTCGAAATCCAGTTGTTTGTCCCATAAAACCTTTAATAGCGGAAACATGATTTTGGGTTAACATTGTTGGTACCGGATCATATTTGGCCGAAAATTCAAACAGGGTAAAATAATCCGCTTCTGCGCCTCGTAAAACCGGGTCGTTACTGGGTGGAATATCTATATTCGAATATTCATAAACAAGTGGATTTTCAACAAGTGAAAAATTTTCAAAAGCCAGGGTTTTTGAAAAATCGAGCTTTTGCCGGGCGTTGGGATCGGCCGGATCTCCGTCATAAATTTCGGCGGCAATATCGGTGTTTTCAGCGGCCAGGGCAATATCAAAAGTATCTGTGGCGGAACACATGGCAAACATAAAACCACCACCGGCAATATAATCTTTAATCGTCCTGGTTACCGCTTTTTTCAGCTCGGATACTTTGTTATAGCCCATCTTTTGAGCAATCGCTTCATTTTTAGCAACCTGATCCTGATACCAGTCCGTATTGTTATAACTGGCATAAAACTTTCCATATTGCCCGGTAAAATCTTCATGATGCAGGTGCAGCCAATCGTACTTGACCAGTTCTCCCTGCAAAACCTTGTCGTCCCACAATACTTCGTAGGGTATTTCCGCATATTCTAACGCCAAAAGCACGGCGTCATCCCATACCTGTTTATTGGGCGGCGCGTATATGGCAATCTTTGGCGCGGTTTCCAGTAATATCACATCCATGTTTTCCTGCTCAATCGCGGCGTATATCTGCGCCGCGGTACCGCCGTCCACAACCGTAAACGAAACACCTCTTACACGTAATTCTCGTTCCAGAGCGGGAAAATAATCAATAAAAAAACATCCGCCGCGATAATTTAATAACCATTCAACATTGACCTCCCTTTCCAACGCCCAAAATGCAATACCATAAGCTTTTAAATGGTCGGTTTGCTGTAAATCCATATTGATTAAAACTTTTTGGGCATGTACGGCAGAAGACAAAATAAAAATAAAAAATAGTATTCTGGTATAAAATTTCATCGTTCCAACATTCTTATTTTCTTCCTTGCTTCCTCAATATAAATACTTTCCGGGAAAATTGCCAACAAAGTTTCATAGCTTTGTATGGCTTTTTCTTTGACATTTAAATTCGTATCATAAATTTCAGCCATCTTTTTTATGGCTTTATCCCTGTACATATTTTTTTCGTTCAAATACAACGCTTGTAATATGTTTAATGCTTTTTCATAAAGTCCCTGAACTCTGTATATATCGGCAAGCAACAGCATTAAATCATTGTTTATGAATGCATCCGGATTATCGCCGATATATGCTGTTAAAATATTTTCAGCCTTCTCGTATTGTCGACGCATTTGTAAAACCACGGCGGTAGCAAAAATAACAAGACCGGTAGAATCACTCCTGTAATCCTGGATCAACATTTGTAACTCTAAAGCATTATTTTCATAATAATCAGGATTCAAAGGATTATTGATACGCGTACTAAAATAACTGTTCAAATATTGCAGACTTTTTGATAATTGGCCCCGGAAAAATTCCAACCGAGCCATAGAATATTGTGCTTTTTTTACATTCAGGTCGAATTTATTTTTACTCTCGCTTATAATCTGCAAATAATAATTTTGCGCCGTATCAAAAGAATCATCAATAATTGAGCAATCCCCCAGTTTAAACAACACTTCTTTTCTTTGTGCGCTTTTCGGATAATTCATTAACACACGCCGGTAAGCGTTTTCAGCATTTTTAATATCAAATAATTCACTATACCACAGATCACCTATTTGTATCAATGCCGTAACCGCCTCGGGAGATTGAGAAAACGATGCAACAAATTTTTCATAGGTATTTACGGCATCAAGGTACATTCCTTTCTGTACCAGTATTTTTGCCAGCCCGATCCTTGATTTATCCATATATACACTATTCGGGAATTTGGTCAAAATCATTTCATAAGCTATTCGGGCATGTTCCAATTCCTTGTCCCCGGAGGCAGCCATGGCGAACCGATACAAAAACATACCGGTTTTTTTATCGTTTACTGCCGCCAATTCTTCTTCCAGGGCAAAAAAGTTTTCATAAGCTTTTTCATAATTCCGTGTTCGGGTATATATATTGCCAAGGAGTTGATGAATCTGAGAACACAACGGCCTTCGTCCTTTTAATTCCTTTTCAAGGGTCCTTGTTATTTTGGGAATACTGTCCTCATTTTTTTCCAGTTCCGAAATCCGGGTATCAATGTAATTTATCTGTTCAGGATTCACTTCAAGATAATTTAAAAACTCTATAATCACCAATTCATATTCGGACAGAAATGTGTAAACTCCGGCCAGCTCGAATATAAACAAAGACCTGGTTTTTAATTTACTTCTTGCCGTTTCATAACAATCAATGGCTTCTTTGTATAAACGATTCTCCAAATAGGTCTGCCCGACAAAAATATATGCTTCCTCGCTGAGGCTGTTTTCCTCAAGGATCCTGTTCCAGTGCGCAAAGGCTTTCTTCGTGTCCCCTTTTAAAAACTCGATTTCCGCCAGATCTACCTCGTAACGTATATCCCTTCGGATTTGTTGCAGGTGGGTTATTAATTCATACAGGCCGTCATATTGATTAAGTTTCAACAGGCATCTTTTGGCGCCGACATAACTTGAAATATCAAGCGGATCACTTTTACTAAGCTGAACATAAAGCTTTGCCGCCAGATCGATCTGTCCGTTCACCTCGTATTGAGAAGCCAGTCGATGCAATTGCTGCGCCCTGACAACCCTTTGCGGGATTTGTTGCTGGGATATAAGCGGCCTGACAGTTAGTATAAAAATAACGACCAGATAAATTAATGATTTATTATTCACTTTTTTTATCTTGATTGGTTAATGCTTCAAAATATTGTTTAATTAATTCCAGATAATCGCGGGTATAACCTTCTTTTTTGGCCCGGAGCAAATCCTGCTGCAGACGGTTTTCAAGTTCTCCAATTTTTTCCGGTAACTCATCCGGACTTTTGGCAATATAGTCCTTGCCGCTCTCCGCCTGTCTTTTCCGGCTGTACTCCCGCTCACGAATGGATCGCTGGGCATCCAGCATTCGGGACAGAATTCTGTTTTGTCTTTCAATGGTTTCCCTGCTGATATTGTTTTGCGCAAAGTCTTTTTCAACCTCTTTCATGTCCTTGACGATCTGATCAAGGTCTCCGAGGACATCGGACATTCCTTTCGCTTCCCGGGCAAGTTCTTCCATGGACTTGCGGACCTGTCCCTGTTCAGCGCTCATCCTGGCCATTTCCGCTTGTTGGGCAAGGGACAGTTGATTCCCAAGTCCCATTTGTAATGTCTGCTCATTAATACCCTGCTGGCCCTTTGCCATTTGCTGCATTTTTTCCATAAATTGTTGAAAACTCATACCCGACCCGGATGCCTGCATCATGTTCTGCATGTTGCTTTGCAACTGCCGGATGGCATCATTAATTGACGACATGGCCTGGGCCTGGCTTCTGGCCGCAACTGCGTTATTCCTTTCTTCCAGTGAATTCAAGGCGCTTTTCATTTGTAATGATGCGCTGCCTAAAGCCTGGTTTATTCCCGGTGATATGGCAAAATTTTCTTTCGATAATGCAAATATTTTATCCACAACCCGATTCAATCCGGAATATAATCCCTGCTGTTGTTCGGCCATTTCTGTTGTTTTGGCGCTGTTGTTCGGAAGCTCTTTTGTCTGTTCCAAAACGGCTTCCTGCTGTTTCGAAAGTTCCAGTAACTGCCGGCTGTTCTTTTTCATATCCATTAAAGCTCTGCGGAACATCTCTCCCGACATTGATTCTTTTGCCTGCTGCAGTTGTTGGGATACCTCGTTCAATTTCTTTTGTACATTTTTAGAATATTGCGGGAATTGGTCCATATTGCCGGACAGGATCATGCTTTCCAGACTTTGAAGATCATTGGACAAGCTGTCGGATTTTAGTTGTGTCAGCGCATTATTCAGTTCTTTTTCCGGCATGGCGGGCACCTCGCTCATCTCCTCTTTCAATTCCTGAAGTAATTCACTTAACGCCTGTTTATCCTGATTGATGTTTTGTTGTTCTTTTAACAACCGGTCTTTATCGGCAGCGGTTTGAGCCTTGTTGTCAAGTTCCTGCTGCCGTTCGGCCAGGTTTTTAGTCATCTTAATTGCCTGATCGAGTTTTTGTTCGATCTTGAGTTTTTTTAACAGGGATATGGTCCGGTCAAGACTTTTATTAAAATCTTCTTCCGTCATCTTGAAATCTTCAAGCGCCTTTTGTAACAAATTTTTATCCAGGTTTTGAATGGCTTCGGCCATCTCCCGCATGACCTTTTCCAATTCCGGCGTCATAATCTCCTGATAAAGTTCCTGTACTTGCCGGTATTTTTTCATGGTCTCGGGGGAGGCAAGATCATTTTTCTCCATTTTTTCAACCATTTCATTTAAATTACCGGCAAGCTCTTCCAGTTTTTGCTTTATTTCCTGTTGTCTTTTTAGGGCTTCTTCAGCCTCCTGCTGCTTTTCCCAATCCATTTCCGCGGCCCTTTTCATATCCAGGGACAGCTCATCCAGCTTTTGTTTCATTTTCTGCCCCCGGTCATAAATCTCCTCCATTTCCCTGATGGTTTCATCCTGGGTTGAGGCAACTTCCTGGTATAACTCGTACATCGACGGAAAGCGCGCGCGATAAACTTTGCTTTTACCCCTTTTCGGTCCGCTGACCTGGTCATTATCATACACTTCTACATAATAGACAACCACATCGGTGGGCAGCAAATCGGATTCAGAAAGGTCCCAATTCAAACCGACGCGTAAAACATCCTGTCCGTAGTTTATTCCTTCCAGTTCCTGAAAAACAAACTTTGTTGAATCAAATTGTTCTTCGTCCTGTGGTATTACCTGGTACGCCAGCCGTATATTGGATATACCATAGTCATCCTGAGCCAGCATTAATAACGGAATGGTCATATTTTCACCCAGATCAATATCTTTTCCCGGTTGTAAAATCTGTATTAACGGATATTGATCCGGAATGATCCTGATATAATAAGTAATCGGGTTCTCGCTTTTATATCCGAATTCATCCAGCAATTCAAAATAATAGGCGTCATCCCGCTGTATAGTAACGGTTGTATTTACTTCCCGGTTATTTACCCGGGTATCAAGTTTTTTTCCGCTTGTAAAATGTAATGCGGCGGATTCAAGTGTTTTATTCGCCAACGCGGAGATATTTATTTGTGTGCCCTTCAATGCGGAGATGTCGCCGACATTTTCCTCCAGGTTATAAGGTTGTAATTTCGAATATGACGGAGGTATTACATTTACTTTTAAACTTCTTAAAAGGGGACGCTCTTCAACCGAAATGATAAAGCTTTTTGACTTTTGATCTTGAAGAGAAACAAAATAGGTTAACGAATCCTTCACATTTTTAAATGTATAATAAAATGAATCCTGTGCTGTTTTTTGCACAATAACGGGACTTTTGCGTGATGCGTATAATTCTATACTGTTCACCGTTGAATCGGAAAGCCACACTTTTACAGGGACATCCAACCCGCTCAGGACCGTAGTGTCACCCGGTAAAACATGAAATGTGACCTGTCCGGATTGATAATCACGCCAGGGGTAAATGAAATGAATAAAAGAAATATTCAACTGGCTGTATAAAAGGATCCAAAACAAGCCAGAAAATGCCAGCGTCGCGATAACAATTTTCAACGAGGCATAAAACGGTTTATAATCGATCAATTCGGAAAAATTTTTCTCATGTAACGATCCGGAAACCGTTTTTATCGATTCTTCTATTAAGGATTTGGAATATTTTTTATCGTTATAATATTTTTGAAACAATTGCAGCGCATTCGCGAGCCTGTCATCGACATTTTTATAAAATGAACCAACTTTTAAGGCAACGTCATTGAGTGAGGGAATCCCGGAACGAAACAGAACAAAATACAACGGTTTAATTATATAAACGGCAAATAAAATGGCGCTTGTCAATAAAAAGAAAGCGATTACCGCGAGTTTAACTGTGGGGGGAAAGCCAAAAATCGATTCCAGAAAAAGCAGAACTAAAATAATTGACAAAATCACGGCAACAAAACGGCATACCCCCTTGTAAAAAAAAATACGCTTTTCAAGGGAACGAAAGCGTTTTAACTTTTTCAAAAGACTATCGTATGTCGGTGTTATTGATTTCATCAATTCATTAAAGCATATACAATTATATTGGTTCCCATTCGGAATGCCAGTTCACGTTTATCCGGGGGATTTCCATGAACCTCGGGATCGGCCCAGCCGTCAGAAATATTTGTATTAAACGAATAAAACACCACCAGCCGGCCGTCATGAAAATAACCGTAACCGGCGGGCGGTCCGCCGTCATGTTCATGGATTTTCGGCAATCCGTTTGAAAATTCAAAGTGGCTTTTAAAAATTGTATGTGAAAACGGGATTTCAACCATTTGTTTGTCGGGAAAAACTTTTTTCATTTCACTTTTAAAGTGTTCATCCATCCCATAATCGTCATCCGCATAAAGAAACCCGCCATGTGTTAAATAAGTTCTCAGCCGTTCCGCTTCTTTCGTGGTAAAAGAAATCCGGCCATGACCGGTCATAAATATAAAAGGATATGAAAAAAAGTCTTCATCCAGAATGCTGACTTTGACTTCATCTTTTGCCGCATCGATATTGGTATGTTGCTTTAAATAATCCAATAAATTTGGTATTGAGGATGGATCATTATACCAATCTCCACCGCCCATATATTTTAATCTTGCAACAGTAAACTGGCTGCCGTCGGGTTGAGCCCACACGCCATGAACCAAAAGCAAAGATACAAAAAACAATATATATAATTTTTTTATACTCTGTATGGATATATGATTAACTTTTGTATTCGGTTTCTTTAACTTCAACATAGACTTCATTTTTAATTTCATCTAACCACTTTTTAAATTCTTGCTGCTTTTTATATTCCAAAGCCATGCTTTCAATAATATCCCAGTCCTTTTCAATATCATACTCTCTTGCTCCCTCAATTGCATTCAATTTTAACACATGAAAGCCGTATTGAGTTTTGATCGGCTCACTATAATTGCCCGGTTCGACATCTTTTAAAGCGTAAACAAATTCTTTGGCCATATTTCTTAATTGTTCAACTTCAAACCGCCCCAGATGGCCGCCCTGCTTGTTTGTCGATTCATCTTCGGAATATTCTTTCACCATTTCCTCAAAATCGCTGCCGTTCACCAATTGGGTATGGATTTGTTTTATCTTTTCCGCGGCGGCAATTTCATCATCCCGGTTTGGCTTTATGGTTATTAAAATATGTGTGGTATGTATTTTGTCTCCACGTTTTTCTTCAAGACGTATGATATGATACCCGAAATTAGTTTCCACAATATCCGATATTTCACCGGGTTCCAGTTGTAGTGCGGCTTCCGCATATTCCCGTACTAATGTACTGCGTGAAACAAAACCCAGATCGCCGCCTTTGCTTGCAGACCCGGGGTCCTCTGAATACTGTTTTGCCAGTGTCGCAAAATCCTCTCCATCCAATATTCGTTTACGCAAGTCTTTGATTTTCTGAAAAGCTTCTTTTTTTGCTGATTCACCGGGCTTGGCCGTTATGAGTATGTGGCTAATATCCACCGTCTCTTTTATATTGCCAATCGAATCTTTATGTGTTTTATAAAAATTTTCTACTTCTCTTCGGGATACCATTATATTCGCAAACTTTTGTTCTCTCACCATGCCTATACGATAATCATTTTCAATCTCCTGCCGCCTCGTTCGGCGAAATTTTGACATGGGCATACCCAGTGTTTGCTCTATTTTTTCCTCTCCGCCTACCTGTTGAATAATACGATTCAAATCCTGTTGTAAATAAGAATCAACCTGCCTCGCATCCGCTTCAATCGTATCTTTATCCGCCTGAATCAGAAGTAACTTTGAACTGATCAGGTTTTGCAGAACCAGTTTTTTTATTTCCAGATATTTTTCTGGACTTTGAACCGGATCAACACCACTTTGCATTGCCATATAATATGCGGATTGCGTTACTTCAGATTCCAGGATAATATCATCATCCACAATTGCTATTATTCTGTCAAGATACTGCTGGCTGAAACCATTATTCAAAAATAAAATCAGTGTGAATAAAATTATACTTTTTATTTTTTTATTCATTTTCTTCTTTTCCTTTATTTCAATTTTACAACTCTTACGGCCGGTTAACGGCCCCTCTCACTTTATGATTAGCGTAAGTTCAACATAATCAAGCAATTAAAGCCGTTTCGCTGAACAAGTCATATAACAATTTGTTTCCAAAACATAAATAACTTATTTGGTCAAGGTTGACTTTTCCGTGCTACCCGGACAATATTTCTAATTTGATATTGAATCACTATAAATTTCCTGAATGATATTATAATTCGTTTCAACATTAGAATTTTCACTCAGATAAGTTATTAGTCTTCTGTATTTGTTCTCTCTTTTCCAGGCTTTAACTCTCCAGGTAATAATATCTCTAACTTCTTCCAATGTTTGAGTCTCTCCCTTGCTGCGTTTTTCGATTACCCGAATGACATAATAACCATCAAGTGATTTAATACGATTAATGATATTAATTCCGCTATAGGGCACTTTTTCGGCCAAAATGGGAGGCAATTCATCAAGTGTCAGCCAGCCCAGGTTTCCGCCGTTTTCCCTGCTTTCATCGAGTGAATGTTCCCGGGCCAGGTCCTCAAACTTTTGTCCGCTGACCAGGCTGCTTCGAATCGCATTTGCTTCCCTGTATGTCGTTACAGCAATAAGTTGAATATGATAAAGATCTTTCGGCCGTATGAATTCAGATGAATTATTTTGATAAAATTCTTCAATCTCGGCTTCGGTCACCTCAATGCCCTGATCAATGTTTTTCTCTAAATACTTGACTACAATGTAATCCCGGATTAATTTTTCAATGCCTTTTTGAATATCGGAATCTTTTTCAAAACCGTTTACCAGCGCTTCCTGGTACACCAATTCATTTTCAATCCACCGTTTGATATAATTCTGAATTTGCAGGGGTGAAATATCCAGATCCGAATTTTGGGGAATGACCTGTTTCAGGTCATTCATCGTAAATATCTCTTTGCCAACTTTTGCAACAATCGGTGAATCCGGCTTGTCTTCTTTTGTGCAAAAAGTGATTATTATAAGTGGCAATAAAATTAAGAATAATAATTTTTTCATTTTAAATAATTTCTTTTTTCTTGAATACATTTTCCATTACATTTTCATATTTAATAACAGGATATTGAATATACATTTCTTTTAACCAACTGTCTTTTTTCTCATTAACTATCTCTTTTCTAATCGCCATCCGAATACCCCGACTTATTTTATCAAAGGGTGTTTGCTCAGCTTTAAGGATATCCAGTACTTTGATAATCACATAAAAACCGTCAAATTCAATTGGCTTTGAAATCTCATTTATTGTAAGGGAGGCGGCTGTTTGTCCAATCGTGCCATATTGTTTTGATGTAATAGAGCCCAATACTCCTTTTTTATTTATAGTATTTTGATTTTCATTATATTTTAGAGACAGGGTTTCAAAATTTTCATTGTTAAGGGCTTTTTCATAAATTTTATCGATCAGTTCCTTGTCCTTAACACGAATTTCCTGGACCTTGTATTTATCCGGTTCCCGAAATTTATCAATATTTTTTTCATAATATTTTTTTAATTCATCATTGTTAATACCGCTCATTACTTTGAGATCATTGTTCTCCTTCACCATCAACTCTTCTTTTTTCTTTAAAAGACTCTCTTTGACTGATTTCATTTCACGATAACCATGAGTATCGCCATAAAGAACGATCATTTCCCGACTTGTAAGTTTTTTTAAAGTTTCATTTAATCTTTTAGGTGAAAACATACCCGGATAATATAGCGAGTACATATTTGAGATATCAGCTACAAATTGTTTTAAGGTATATTGTTTGTTGGAATATTTGAACAGCGGCATTTCAGGATCTTTGGCATCAAGAACATCATTAAGGTTAAAATGTTTTCCTTCTTTTTTCAGGATCTCCGACTGCTGCTGAATATAATCAACAAGGGATTGTATATTCTCATCATTGAAAGTAACGGGATTATTTTTTTCCAGTTTTTCCAAAAATGCATAATATTGTTTATTTAATTCATCCGTCTTTTCCCGGTAAAATGTTCTTAATATTAATGGTTTTTGAATGTCGTATGGCTCAACAGGAACAGGACGAGATTGAACGACCTGAACCAGATGATAACCATTCTTTGTTTCAAATACTTTGGAAACATCCCCTTTTTTTAACTTAAAAATCCGGTTATAAAAAATATCGTTATATTTCGAGTCATCCCACTTGAGATAACCCAGATCGCCCCCTTTACCCGCGGAAAGGGAATCTTTGGAAAATTTTCTGGCTAACGCGGCAAAATCTTCGCCCCGGAGTATTAAATAACGCAACGAATCAAGCTGGTTTAAAATTTTTTGTTTGCGGTCTTTATCATCGGATTTCACCGCCGGAATAAATATTTGTTGTACCTTTATTTCCCTGGAAATTTTATCATACCTGTCTTTAAAGTCTTTTTCGGTGATCACCCGATTAACGATTTGCTTTTCCAAAACCGTTTCGTAAATTAATCTTGATTCGCTGTATTCAATTGATTCTAAAATTTTAGGATCGGTATCAAGATTATTTCGGTAAGCGTCAAGGAGCTGAACCCTTTCCTCAATCATGGCAGTGAGGACATTTTCTTTTTCCACGGCCGATATTTTATTATAAGATTTTATCCCGTTCTCCTTTAAAAGCGCCGCCTTAAAATCCTTTACATAAATCGGACTATTGCCGACACGGGCTACAATTTTATAATTTTCGCAACCTGCTATCAAAATGATAATCGTGATAAACAATAATCGAGATAAATTTTTCATTTGCGCCTCGGAATAATTTGGCCTATCTTTTTGATTTATATTGATTAAGCTTAAATTTATGTAATTATATTATACTTTGCAAGAAGTTTTTGGCGGTTGATATTTGTTCCTGAGAATGTTTGAGTTTAATTTCAAAAAATAATTCCTTATCCTGCTGTTTTAATTCAAATTTTTGCGTGACGTTTTGTACAATTTTACCAAACCAGGCCTTAAATTGTTCCCCTGCAGGTAAAAATTCATGTGCAAACTGGCCGACTATTTTTGTGTCCGTCAGGGTAAGTTTTGAAACCAGTGCTTTCTGGGCAAGCAGTTTTAGCTGGACATAATCAATCAATATTTGAGCTTTTTCCGGGAGCGGTCCAAATCTGTCTAAAAGTTCATTCTTTAAATCCTCTACTTGTTCTGTCTTTTTTGCCTCTATTAACCTTCTGTAAAGGTCCACCCTTTCAGACGGATTGGTTATATAATCATCCGGTAAATATGCATCAACCTTGACATCAATTTTGGATTCAATTTTGACCGTTTCCTCTTTTTCAACAGGCCCGGTTTTTAATTCCTTTTTCAACTCTAAAACAGCTTCATTAATGATTTTTGTATACAAATCATAGCCAAGAGCGTCCACAAAACCGCTTTGCTGCGGACCAAAAATATTCCCAGTACCACGAATTTCGAGGTCCCGCATGGCTATTTTATATCCCGATCCCAGCAGGGACATTTCCTGAATCGTTTGTAACCGTTTAATCGCGGTGCGCGTTAATTTTCTTAACGGCGGGATCAGTAAATAGGCATATGCCTGTAAATCCGATCGCCCTACCCGGCCGCGTAATTGATATAACTGCGCCAAACCAAATTTGTCCGCCCGGTTGATGATCAGGGTATTCACGTTCGGTAAATCGATACCCGATTCTATGATCATTGTACATACAAGACACTGTATTTTTTGCTGGGCAAATTTTTGCATTACATTTTCCAGAGTATGCGCTTTCATCTGCCCATGAGCCACGGCTATTGTGACTTCAGGAACTATTTGCCGCAATAAATTAGCGATTCCATAGATCGATTGCACACGATTATGGACAAAAAATACCTGGCCGTTTCGGTCAATTTCCTTTAAAATAATTTCCCTGATAAAATCACGGTCAAACCGGGACACTTCCGTCTTAATGGGCAATCGATTATGCGGCGGCGTATTGATGATCGACATATCTTTGGCCCCCATTAACGCCATATGCATGGTTCTCGGAATCGGAGTTGCGGAAAGAGACAGAGTGTCAACCGTTGTTTTTAATAGCTTTATCTTCTCTTTATGCAATACCCCGAACCGATGTTCTTCATCGACGACCAGCAGGCCCAAGCTGTTGAATTTTATGTCTTTAGACAATATTCTATGCGTGCCGACGATCAGGTCAATCTCCCCTGCCGCAAGCATTTTTATAATATCCTTTTGCTGCGCCGGGGTCTTGAATCTGGACAACAGCTCGATATTGACCGGAAATTGCTTTAACCTGCCGTGAAATGTCTCAAAATGTTGCTGGGCAAGGATTGTCGTCGGCACAAGAACCGCGGCCTGTTTGCCGTCATTGATGGCCTTGAATGCGGCGCGGACTGCCACCTCCGTTTTACCAAAACCCACATCGCCGCAGACCAGCCTGTCCATGGGACGTGACGATTCCATATCATCCTTGATATTGTTAATCGCGGATAATTGGTCAATTGTTTCTTCAAATTCAAAGGAGGCTTCAAGTTCCTTCTGCCAAATGGAATCTTTAGAAAAAGCAAATCCCTTTTTCATCTTTCGGGTGGCGTACAGTTTTATTAACTGTATGGCAATTTCCTTAATATTTTCTTTTGTTCTGCCTTTGAGTTTTTCCCAGGCTTTTGTCCCCAGTTTACTTAAATGCGGGATTGTTCCGTCGCGCCCGGAATATTTTTGCACCAGGTCCATTTTTTCCAACGGAACGTATAAAATGTCGTTGTCCTGGTATTCAAGGATCAAACACTCCAGTTCTTTTTTATAGGCGCTGATTTTTTTCAATCCCCGAAAAACGCCGATGCCGAAATCATTATGCACAACATAATCGCCGATCTGAATTGTGGCCAGGTTTCGTAAAGCCACCTTGCGTTTTTCAATCCAATCCGGCCGGGGCCGTTTTTCCCGGCTGTACAATTCTTTGTTGGTATAAAGATATAAACCCCGGGATGGCCACTGAAAACCTTCGGAAATATTCAGGACGGTTGTTTTAACGGTGTCGGGAAATTTTTCTTCCGCAAGCAGATCCTTTATCCTGTTTTCCTGGGTTAACGAATCGCAACAAAAAAAGAGCTGCGGATTTTTTTGATCCGTTGAAGAGGGATTCAGCGAATTGATTTCATTTTTAAAAAGGTCAAATTTCCCGTTAAATCCAGGCGACGAAATCATACCAAAATCGACCCGTTTTCCAAATGTACTGTTCAGCACAGTAAATTCGAATTTTTTAAATTTTTCCGTTTGTTGTAACAGCGCCTTGTAACCGGAATAAAATATATTGTATGAAAGGGAGTCTATTTTATGTTCATTGATAAAAGAATCCATTCTAAAAGTGATGTCATTCTGGACATCTTCAATTTCCCGTTCTATTGATTGATAATCATTAAAACATAATATCGAACCGGCGGGCAGGTAATCCAGTACGGTGCTGTTCAGTTTAATTTCGTCAAGGGGCTGATCGTCAAAAGGGCCATATAATCCCCCCGCCCCCAACGGAAAAATTTCCACAGCCGGGCATATGTTAATGGACCTTTGTGTTTCAATATCAAATTTTCGTATGGATTCGACCTCGTCGCCGAACAATTCGATGCGGTAGGGATGAACATCCTCATACATAAATATATCAATCAAGCCGCCCCGGACGCTCATTTCTCCCGGACGGTCCACCCGCTCTTCACGGACATATCCGTTATTTACCAGATTTTCAATCAACTCTTCAAATTTATGCGACGAACCGGTACGGATATGTATTGTTTTTTCTCCCAGGAGCTGCGGATTTGATACTTTTTCCAATAAAGCGCCGACAGGCGCGACAATCAATTTGGGTTTTTGCTGCCGCAGGGCTTTAAGCGTTAAAATTCTGCTGCCGACCAGGGAACTTACCGGACCCAGTTCACTCCAGAGTTGACGGTTATATTGAGGGAAAAATTCAACATTTGTTCTGTTAATAATGGTTGAAACATCTTCAAAAAAAAGCTTTGCTTCCTTTTCATCCGGCAGGATCACCAGTATATTTTTTGAATACTTTTTTAATATCGAAGATAATACAAACGCCCGTGATGAAAAGGGCGTCCCGGTTACTGAAACGGATTCGGATCGATCCAGACTATTTATTATTTCTGAAACCTGCTTGCTGTCGGAAAAGAGTGATAATATCTGTTCTTTGATCAAAATTTTTCCCTGTATTTAATATCGTAATTCCTTATGAAAATGCCTGTCTGTATACAACGACAATCTTTTTATCATCCTTCGAGTTGGACCACCGAAAGGGATAATTTTTCAATTCAACCTGTTTGTCCTTTTTTAAAAGCTCTTTTATTTCTTTATCCATATCCCCCCCTTTATATGCAATTAGCAGTCCGTTATTTTTTAATAATGGCTTGCCCCAAAACCAGAGCTTTTTTAATTGGGTAACTGCCCGGGCTAATACTACATCGTACTGGAATAAAAATTCATCCCCCTTTATATTTTCAACCCTCTGACATATAATATTCACATTTTGCAATTTTAAAGTACTAACGACGTCCTGTAAAAAAAGGGTTTTCATTTTTTTTGATTCAACAAGAGTCATATCAAGCTGTGGTTTCAATATGGAAAGCGGAATTCCCGGAAAACCGGCGCCTGTTCCCATATCCATTATCGTATTCCTTCCCTTTAATATATCCAAAAAAAGGATTTCAAGGGATTCCCGTATATGTTTGGATACAATAGACGCGATATCATTTCCGGATACCAAATTGGTGCGTTGATTCCATTGTTCAAGTAAATTGATATAGGCGGAAAACCGGTCGATCTGTTCGCCGGTTAAATCTAACTCTTTGGATAAAGCATTCAGTTCTTTTTGGTTCTGCGGTAACATATATTATTTTTATAATTGTTCCACGTGGAACAATTATTTTTTCTTTCTCCATTTATTCAAATAAACCATTAATATGGAAACATCGGAAGCCGAAACACCCAATATACGTGACGCCTGACCCAATGTGCGCGGTTTGATTCTGGTTAATTTTTCCCGTCCCTCAGTGGAAATAGATAAAATGGTTGAATAATCGATAAAATCCGGAATGACCATAGATTCCTGGTCCTTTAATTTTTTTACCTGTTCTTTCTGACGTCCCAAAAAGCCCTCATATTTTACCTCGATTTCCACCTGCTCCTGTACTCTTTTCCAGAAGCGGTCGGTATTTCTTGCAAAGAGTTTCATCGAATTGATGGGTTCAAAATCGGTTATGGAGAGCTCGGGGCGCTTGAGTAGTCTTTCAACCGTTTCGACATTTTTTATCAGGTTCGATCCGGCGCGCTCCAGAATGGGATTAACGTCCTCAATTGAGGGCCGAATATTCTTTAAAAAGATCAGAGCCTCGTCAATTGCTTTCTTCCGCTTTTGTTTATCGGTATGAACTTTGGCAGGGATTAACCCGAATTTATATGCGTAATCCATGAGTCTTAAATCGGCGTTATCCTGACGCAGCAGTAAACGATATTCGGCCCGCGATGTGAACATCCGGTACGGCTCGAAAAGCTCTTTCGTGACCAGATCGTCGATTAATACGCCCATATATGCCTCGGACCGGTCGAGGATAAAAGGCTCCTCTCCCCTTGTTTTTAATACCGCATTTATCGCCGCCATCATTCCCTGCGCCGCCGCTTCCTCGTATCCCGAGGTGCCGTTTATCTGTCCCGCAAAGTACAGACCGTCAACTTTTTTGGATTCAAGCGTGGGCTTTAATTGTGTCGGCGGAAAATAGTCGTACTCGATGGCATATCCCAGCCTGGTAATTTTTGCCTTTCCAAGTCCCGGAATAGAATTGACGGCTTTTATCTGAATATCTTCCGGAAGACTGGTGGCAAAACCGTTCAGATAATATTCATGTGTATGTCGTCCTTCCGGCTCTAAAAAAATTTGATGGCTTGTTTTATCGGAAAAACGGACAATTTTATCTTCAACCGAAGGACAATAGCGTGGGCCGACGCCCTTGATAACGCCTGCGTATAATGGGGACCTGTCCAGTCCGGAACGTAAAATATCATGCGTTTCAAGAGTTGTGCGGGTCAAATAACAGGGTAACTGGTTAATTTTGATTTTTTCATGTTTATAGGAAAAAGGAACGGGATTTTCATCACCGTTTTGAATGTCCATAACGGAAATATCAATGCTGTTGCCGTCGATACGCGGCGGCGTGCCGGTTTTTAACCGTCCTACCGTTATTCCCGCTTTTTTTAAAGTCCGGCTCAGCCCGGTAGACGCCAGTTCACCGGAACGTCCGCCGGTAAAACTTTTCATACCGATATGAATCAATCCGTTTAAAAAGGTGCCGTTACATAAAATGACCGCGCTGCCATAAATGTTTGTGCCGATATCGGTAACAATGCCCCGAATCTTGTTGTTTTTTATAATCAGATCAACAACATCATGCTGTCTTAACGACAGATTGGGCTGGTTTTCAAGGACCTGTTTCATTTTGACGGAATAATCCAGTCGGTCGTTCTGGGTTCGCAGGGACCAGACGGCCGGTCCCTTAGATTTGTTCAGTACTTTGAATTGAATGCCCGAGTCGTCCGCAACAACACCGATTTCCCCGCCCATCGCATCGATTTCCTTCACCAGATGTCCCTTGGCCAGGCCTCCGATTGCGGGGTTACACGACATTTGCGCGACGGTGAATAAATTAATGGAAACAAGCAGCGTTTTCGCACCCATGCGTGCAGATGCCAGCCCAGCCTCACATCCGGCATGACCGGCGCCAATTACAATGATGTCAAACTGATCGTTATACATAAAATCTTTCCCGTATGAATAAATTGTTCCACGTGGAACAATTTATTTATTTTCCGATACAAAACTTTGAAAAAATATCATTCAAAATATCGTCTGTTGTTACTTCTCCGGTAATCTCTCCTATCGCGTTTAACGCGCCCCTCAGGTCAAGTGCGATGAATTCCGGGGACATTTGATTATTAATGGAATCTTTTGCGTTTAACAGGAATTCTTTAATTTTTATCAGGGCGTCCCGATGACGTACCCTGGAAATAATAGAATCAACCGCTAATTCTTTATCATTTAAAACCAGGGTGATCAATTCATTTTTTAATAGATCAAATCCTTCTCCGGTTTTGGCTGAAATTTTAAGAATAGTCCGCACTTTATATTTATTTTCAAGCGCGATTACAACCTGTTCATTTTTTATATCAATTTTATTAAAAATAAACATCTCTTTATGTTGTTTCTGAATGGATAAATCCAGAAAATCGTTATTGGGAGAGTCGTCACTGACATCTAAAACATGTAAAATAATATCAGCCTGCCGAATGAGCCGCTCTGTTCGTTTTACTCCCTCTTTTTCAATAAAATCCTGCGCTTCCCGTAATCCGGCCGTATCGGATATTTTAAACAACATCCCTTCGATATTTAAAGATTCCTCCAGGGTGTCGCGTGTTGTGCCCGGGATTTCAGAAACAATGGCCCTGTCTTCCTGTAACAGTCTGTTTAATATGCTTGATTTGCCGACATTTGGTTTTCCTATTATCACAATATGTGCGCCTTCCCGGATGATCCTGCCGAACTTGAATGATTCGATCAAGGATTCGGTTTCCTGTAAAATGATTTCAATATCTTTTAATATGTCATCGCGGCCGGCAAATTCAATATCCTCATCCGAGAAATCCAGTTCGATTTCCAAAAGTGATAATTTTTCCTTTAGCGAAATTTTTAAGTGATTGAATCGTTCCGAAAGACTGCCGGAAAGCTGGGAAAATGATAATTGTAAACTTTTTTGCGTCTGCGCATATATCAGATCAATAATCGATTCGGCCTGTACCAGGTCAAGTTTTCCGTTTAAAAAAGCGCGTAAAGTAAATTCACCGGGGTCCGCCAGACGGGCCCCTGCCCTTAATATTAAATCAAGAATTTCTTGAACAACAAACAGTCCTCCATGACAACTTATTTCAATAACATCATCACCTGTGTAGGAACGCGGAGTTTTAAAATATGTCAGAACAACCTGGTCAATATTTTTTAAGGAATCGTTTGAAAAAGGATCCACAATATTGCCGAAATAAGCGAATCCGGGTTGAAATTTTTTCTCTTTTTTGGCCGGAACAAAAATTTTTTCTGCTATATCGATTGAATTTGTCCCGCTCATTCTGACAATTGCAATGGCGCCAATACCTCTGGGAGTCGAAATAGCGGCGATTGTATCTTTTAAACTTTGCATGTAACCGGTTTATACAGGTTAAAAAATAAAGCCCCGCTAAAAACAAACAGCGAGGCCGGGAATTATTATCTTTTTATAAAATCAATTATCTTTTCTTCCGTTTAACAAGACTTTCCTGGTTCGCTGCAGCCGGACTTGGTACCAGATATTTTTGCTGAATTATTGATAACAAATTAAACAGCGCATAGTAAAGATTCAGTCCCGATGGAAAAGAATTAAAAAGTAAAGTGAGAAATATGGGCATAAAGTAGACCATTGCTTTTTGTTTCGGATCGGTAACGGTCAATTTTTGTTGAATAAGCATTGTCGCGCCCATAAATAACGGCAGAATATTTACCGAATCGCCGTACATGGGGATTGAAAAAGGCAATGTCGCAACAGTATCCGGATTTGCCAGGTCCTTGATCCACCAGACAAAACCTTCACCGCGTAATTCTATTGTTGAACGAAAAACAATAAACAGTCCCCATAATAACGGCATTTGTAACAGCATCGGCAAACAACCACCCAGAGGATTAACCTTTTCCTGTTTGTACATTTTCATGGTTTCCTGGTTTAACCTCTGCGGATCGTTTTTATATTTTTCTTTGAGTTCATTCAATTTAGGCTGCAGGGCCTGCATTTTTTTCATGGACTCATAGCTTTTGTGCGTCAGTGGGTATACAATAATTTTTATAATAATGGAAAATAAAATTAACACCACACCGTAATTTGGTATAACAGTGTGTAATTTTTTAAAACTCCACAAAATTGCATGGCTGAAAGGCTGTATTATTTTGGCGCCAAAATCCATAAACTTTTCTAAATTAACTCCATAACTCTTGAGAATATCATTATCCAGGGGACCGATATAAATTTTAAACTGGTTTTGTTCTCTCCTGCCGCTTAGATATGGCATAACCAACTGAATCGAATATTTTTTCCATTTTACTTTCGCATTCGGCTCTAATTCAATTTCCTCTCCTTTTATAATTGCCGCATCACCTTTTTTGTTTTCGGGAATCATGGCCAGGGTGAAATATTTAGTTCTCACGCCAACCCAATCAATAACACCGGGGATATTGTTAATTTCACCGTTGGTTTTAAATTTTTTATTGACTTGTCCACCTGCGGCCAGTCCTGCCTTTGAATAATACATATCATCTTTTAATATTTTTTCCGTGCTGTTCAAACCGGATGGCGCGTTCAGGGAAAAAGCTTTACCTAAAATGAAATTTTCCATATTTAAAAGAGTTACTTTTAAATTTATGTGATAAGCATAATTTAAAAACTCCATCTCTTTAATAATTTGTTTGCCGTCTCCCAAATCCGTTATAAATGTTAAGCTTGTTTTTTCATCATCTTTTAACTGAATAAAAGTATCCGCGTCAACCGTAAAAAAATTTAAAGATGTATTTAAGGTATCACCCTCAACAGTGACGAATTCAACACCAAGGTTGCCATAGGGATCATCTGCCAGCATCTGGACATTATTTTTATCCGGATCTTTAAACTTTTTTAATTCCCATTTTTTAAGAACTGCGCCTTTGGAACTGACCTGTGCTTTATAAAGATCAGTTTCAATCGTGATTAGTTTTTCCGGTAAATTCTGATTTTGTTCAACGGAAGTAGAAATTTTAGCCTTATTTACAGGAGCCGGTTCTTGCACAACAACCGGGGGCTCATCTTCTGCAACCGGTCTTTCGTATTGCTGTTCGGGTTGTTCCGACATCTGCTCCAATTGCTGTTGTCGTTTTTGTTCCAATAATCTTTGTCTTGCTTCATAGCCTTTCGGATTAAAAGTTTTCTGGTAAAAAGGCGTATTTATAAAAATTAAAATGAATCCTATTAATAAAAAAGCTAAAATTGTTTTTTTGTCAATATCCATGCTGCTCTCTTTTTAAATGATTAATAAATAGTAGGTTAAACAGGATCGTGTCCACCTTGGGAAAAAGGATTACATCTTAAAATTCTGTAAATGGATTTAAACAAACCTTTTATAAAACCATATTTTTTAAGCGCTTGTATTGAATAGGAAGAACATGAGGGATAATATCTGCAGGAATCAGGAAACAGGGGAGATATAAATAGTTGATATAATCGTATAAAAAAAACGACTCCTTTTACCAAGATTGTATTTAATTTTTTTAACATTATTATTACAATAAATCAATCTCAAGATCTGGTATTTTTATCAATTTGAAATAAAAGTTTATTAAAATCATCCTCTAATTCAATATAATTAACGGATAATAAGGATATTTTCGAAATTATTATTATTTTTCTGTTCAGAATATAATTTCGGTAATTTTTTCTCCACAATTCCCTGGTGATACGTTTTATTTTATTACGTTGTGGTTTGTTTTTAATGGTTTTAGGTGTTGTAAATCCTACTTTAACAGAATCATTATTTAATGTATATGCAATGAAATAAGCTGATGAAAAAATTTTACCCTTTTTAAAAATTTCATTGAATTCTTCATTCTTTTTTATAATAATGCTTTTTGGAAGAGTAAATTTTTTCACAAATTTATGAATTATTCATCACTTACGGTTAATTTCTTTCTTCCTTTGGCTCGTCTTCTTTTCAGAACGAGTCTTCCGTTTTTGGTGCTCATTCTTTCACGAAAGCCATGTTTATTCACTCTTTTTCTATTACTCGGCTGAAATGTTCTCTTCATTCTTTCCTCACAAAATAAAATATAAAAATTTTAAAACTTGTATAATTAATAAAAAAAAAGGAAAAATGCAAGGTTTTTATTATTCCTTTTTAGTGAACAACGCCGGGTTTTGCCCGGCGTTGTTACAAATAATTTAATTTTGGCAATCTATAAAGTATATTCGTTTTTAAACTGATTCAAAGCTTTCATATAATTAGCCCGTTCAAAAGAAGCAGGATTTTTGACCGCTTTTTGGTTCATACTTCCTCTTAATATATCGAGAGAGGCATATTCTTTTTCTTCCAGCCAATTATTCAAATCCCGTAAAACTTTTCCGAGGTATTCTGGTCCATTTTTTAACAGGGCTGCGCACATCTGAGTCACATCAGCTCCGGCAGCGATCATTTTAATAACATCGAGAGCTGTATGTACGCCGGTTGTTCCGGCAAGACTGGCTTTAATTTTATCGCTTAAAATAGCGATCCATCGCAGCGGCAACCTCAAATCATCGGAATTACTTAAAATAACACCGGGTTTTACGTCCAATTCTTCCATATCCAGATCGGGTTGATAAAATCGATTGAATAAAACCAGGGCGTCGGCACCTGCTTCATCCAGTTCCATTGCCATTTTTGTCATCGAACTAAAATACGGACTTAATTTCATCGCAACCGGAATTTTAACATTTGTTTTTACTGCTTTTAGAATAATATTGTATTGATTTTCAATTTGTCGACTTTCGATAGTCGGATCGGTCGCCAAAAAATATACATTTAATTCCAACGCATCGGCTCCGGCCTGTTCCATTTTTTTAGAGTAATCAATCCAGCCGCCCGTTGAAACGCCGTTTAAACTGGCAATAACGGGAATATTGGTTTCTTTTTTAACTTTTTGAATGTGCTCGAGATATTCCTCTGGACCCCTGTAATAATCGTCGGACTGGGGAAAATAAGACAATGCCTCAGCATAACTTTCTGTTCCATGAGTTAAAAAATAATCCATTTCTTCAGCTTCAAAGGATATTTGTTCTTCAAACAGTGAATATAACACGATTGCTGATGCTCCTGCATCTTCCAATTTTTTTATATTATCTAAATCTTTTGATAGCGGAGAAGCAGAAGGTACAAGTGGATTTTTTAATTTTAAACCCATGTAATTTGTTGTCAAATCCATTTTTCGCTATCCTTTCGTTTTTCTTATTTAATAAATTCCAGAGCGTTATAAACGCTCCGGACATTTTCTATTTATTTAAATAAACTAACTCTCTTTTCCGTTACCATAATCCATCGCTGCCATTTCCTGGTATAATTTCCATCTGGAATTTACTTCTTCCTGGGCCATGTTCAATAACATTTTCGCGCGTTCAGGTTTTGATTTGGTTAACATTTTGAAGCGTGTCTCACGGTAAGCAAATTCTTCATATGTGATTTTTGGAGCTTTGGAATCAAGTGATAACGGATTTTGTCCTTGTTTGGCTAATATCGGATTATAGCGGAACAATGGATAATGACCGCTTTCCACTGCTGCCTTTTGTTCTTCCATTCCCTTGCTCATATTTATTCCATGAGCAATACAATGGGCATAAGCAATAATTATACTTGGTCCGTCATAAGCATCGGCTTCCACAAATGCGCGAACGGTTTGCAGATCATTATATCCCATAGCGACTCGTGCCACATATATATTACCATAGGACATAAATATCATTCCCGTATCTTTTTTGGGTAACGGTTTACCGGCTGCGGCAAATTTAGCAACAGCGCCCAATGGAGTGGATTTTGACATTTGGCCGCCCGTATTTGAATATACCTCGGTATCCAATACCAATACATTCACGTTACGTCCGGAGGCCAGAACGTGATCCAGACCGCCGTAACCGATATCATAGGCCCATCCGTCGCCGCCTAAGATCCAAACGCTCTTTTTAACGAGCAAATCCGCAAGCGATAATAAATGGATCGCGTCGGTTGATTTTATTGTTTTGAGTTTTTCCTTTAAAATTTTAACGCGTTCACGTTGATCATATATACCCGCTTCGGTTGATTGATCTGCCTTTAATATCGCGTTAGCCAGATCATCACCAATTTCCGATGCTAATCTTTGGATCAGTTCACGAGCAAATTCATTATGTTTATCATAAGTTAATCTAAATCCCATTCCGAATTCCGCGTTATCTTCGAAAAGTGAATTTGACCATGCCGGCCCTCTTCCATCGTTATTTTTTGTATAAGGAAAAGTAGGTAAATTTCCACCATATATAGAAGAACAACCCGTAGCGTTCGCGATAACGGCTCTGTCGCCAAACAACTGGGTCAGTAATTTAACATACGGGGTTTCACCGCAACCGGCACAGGCGCCCGAATATTCAAATAATGGCTGTAATAACTGAGAACCTTTTACGGAATTGATTTTAACATCTCTTCGGTCGAGAAGGGGTAAATCAAGGAAAAATTTATAATTTTCTCTTTCCTGCATCCGGATTGGAGGCTGAGGAACCATATTAATAGCTTTTTTACTCACTTCTTTTTTGTTCTTCGCCGGGCACACTTCAACGCATAAAGAACAACCGGTACAATCTTCCGGTGCAACCTGCAGCGTATATACCCAACCTTCCGGAAAATCTTTACCTCTTGCTTCTGCATGCTTGAAACTTTCGGGTGCATTGTTTAAAAATTTAGGATCATACACATTTTGTCTGATTGCTGCGTGTGGACACACTATGGAACATTTTCCACACTGTATACATACCTCGGGATCCCACCCCGGTATTTCCAAAGCGACATTGCGCTTTTCATATTGCGTTGTTCCGGATTCAAAAGTGCCGTCATTCGGTAAAGCGCTTGAAGGTACGGTATCCCCCTTATTGATAATGATTTTGGAAACCACCTCTCTAACAAATTCCGGGGAATCACTGGGTACAACATCAGGCATTTCTATTGTACTGGTGACCTTATCCGGAACCTTGACTTCAAATAAATGCGCGAGTGTCTGATCTACGGCATTGTAATTCATTTGTACAATCTTGTCACCTTTTGTGCCATAGGTCTTTTTAATGGCGTTTTTAATATATTGAATTGCTTCGTCTTTTGGCAGAACTCCCGATATAGCAAAAAAACAGGTTTGCATAATTGTATTTATTCTGACTCCCATTCCTGTTTTTTTGGCTACTTCATACGCATCAATAACATAAAATTTTAATTTTTTATCGATAATTGTCTGTTGAATTGGTTTTGGTAAGGTATCCCACACTTTATCGGGACCGGTAAGAGTGTTTAATAAAAACGTTGCGCCGTCGACCGCTTTTTCAACAACATTGAATCGTTCAAGAAAAAATTGCTGATGGCAGGCAACGAAATTGGCTCTGTCAATCAAATAAGTTGAATGAATCTCTTTGGGACCAAATCTTAAATGAGAGGTTGTTATGGAACCGGCTTTTCTTGAATCATATACAAAATAACCCTGAGCATAATTTTCCGTTTCTTCACCAATAATCTTGATAGAATTCTTGTTTGCGCCAACCGTTCCGTCTGAACCCAAACCGTAGAAAATTGCACGGACCACATCATCACTTTCCGTTGAAAAATTCGAATCAACTTCAAGACTTGTATGTGTGATATCTTCATTTATACCGACGGTAAAATGATTTTTGGGAGTTTCTTTTTTTAATTCATCTAAAACTGCCTTAACCATCGCGGGGGTAAATTCCTTTGATGATAAACCATAACGACCGCCAATTACTTTGGGTAATGAATCAAAGGGTAACTTGCCGGCGCTGTTTGTTTCCGCCAATGCAGTTATCACATCAAGATATAATGGCTCTCCGGTTGATCCGGATTCTTTGGTTCGGTCCAGAACAGAAATCGATTTTGTTGTTTTTGGCAGCGCCTTAATAAAATGATCTACAGAAAAAGGACGATATAAACGAACTTTGAGCAAACCGACTTTTTCCCCTTTATCATTCAGGTATTCTACGGTTTCCTGGGCAGCTTCGGCTCCAGATCCCATTAAAACAACAACCCGTTCCGCTTCAGGATCTCCGACGTAATCGAATAAATGATATTTTCTGCCGACAGTTTTCGCAAATTTATCCATTGCTTTTTGTACAATTTCAGGACACGCGTTATAATAAGGATTAACTGTTTCCCGCGCCTGAAAAAAGATATCTGGATTCTGGGCAGTTCCTCTGATCACGGGTCTGTCAGGTGTTAATCCCCGTTGACGGTGAGCAAATACCAGTTTATCATCGATCATTGCACGAATATCTTCTATATTGAGTTGTTCAATTTTTTGTACCTCACTGGATGATCTGAAACCATCGAAAAAATGTATAAAAGGAACACGGGCTTCCAATGTTGCGGCCTGTGAAATGAGCGCAAAATCCATTATTTCCTGGATCGAATTAGAAGCTAACAGGGCGAAACCGGTTGAACGTGTGGCCATGACATCACTATGATCTCCAAATATAGACAACGCATGACTTGCAACCGTTCTGGCGGACACATGAAAAACAGTGGGAGTTAATTCTCCCGCAATTTTAAACATGTTGGGGATCATTAACAATAATCCCTGTGAAGCGGTAAACGTAGTAGTTAAAGCGCCGGTCTGCAATGCGCCGTGAACAGCACCGGATGCGCCTCCTTCACTTTGCATCTCTGTAACCTGAGGAATGGTACCCCAAATATTTTTCTGCCCGGCTGCAGAATATGCATCTGCCCATTCTCCCATAGAAGAAGAAGGCGTAATAGGATATATTGCTATAACTTCATTTACCTTATGGGCTACATAGGCGGCTGCTTCATTACCGTCCAGTGTTACCATTTTTCTTGACATTATTTCCTCCATATATTCATGGTATATTATTGAATTAAAAATTTTGTGTAGGTACTAAAAAGGAATTTTGTTGAGAGAGATTAGAGGTTTCTAATCACTTAGTACTGGTAAATTTAATTAAATAAATACTATTATGCAAGTTTTTTAAAATAAGCGGGGAAAGTGAATTTTATTCATTTTTTTTACATCTTTCAATATACGGGTAAATAAAAAACCAGAAATAAAGATTTGTTTTATATGCAATAATATTTTTTATAAACTTTTTTACTAATAAAAT
>JAFGSB010000066.1 GCA_016934825.1 Candidatus Zhuqueibacterota bacterium | reverse complement strand
TATTGATAATCTTACTCCAGAAGAAAAATTAATTCAATATTTTTTTCCCGATGTATTGTAAACAACGCTTGCTTTTCTTACATATTAACAAGTATATTGAAAATCCGGCTATGGTTGCCGAGAACCAGGAGCCAACCCATGTTCCGCTTATGCCCTTTGCCGATAAGGAAGCCGCCAAAACAAATAACTGGAACGACTCACCATATTATAAATCGCTTAACGGGCAGTGGAAATTTTTATGGGTACACAATCCGGAAGAAGTTCCGGATAACTTTTATAAAGCCGATTACAATGTCAGCGTATGGGATAATATTAAAGTCCCGAGCGTCTGGCAAACCGAAGGATACGGTCACAATATGTATCGAAACATCCCCCAGGCACTGCAGCCGTTTGATCCGCCGAACGTGCCCGATGAACTGAACCCGACCGGATGTTACAGGACTACTTTTTCAGTTCCGGAAAGTTGGGCAGGCCAACCTGTTTTTTTACATTTTGAAGGTGTTAAATCGGCATCTTTTGTCTGGATTAACGGGCACTATGTCGGTTATGACCAGGGCGGCATGACACCGTCCGAATACAATATCAGTAAATTTTTACAACCCGGCGACAACTCTCTCTCTGTTGAAGTGATCCGCTGGTCCGACGGCAGTTATCTTGAAGACCAGGACATGTGGCGGTTTGCCGGTATCTATCGAAGTGTCTATCTCTTTTCCACACCGACTGTCCACATCAGGGACTTTTTTGTCAAAACTGACCTCGATGCAAAATATGAGGATGCCGTTTTATCCGTTACAGCGGAGGTGCAGAACTATTCAACCGAACAGGCTGATAAAATCACTATAGACGCCGAGCTGTTTGATAAGGACGGTCAATCCGTAGCTGTCTTTTCCAATACCGGCAAGTTTACGAAATTATCCAATATTCAATTATTCCTTGAAACCCGAATCAAAAATCCTTTAAAATGGTCCGCCGAAAAACCGAATCTTTATAAATTGATACTCACTTTAAAAGACGCCGACGATCAAATCATTGAAGTCCTTTCCGAAAAAGTCGGTTTCCGCAAACTGGAAATAAAAGGTAATATGGCCCTGATAAACGGTGTGGCCGTTGATTTTATGGGTGTGAACAAACACGAGCATCATCCTGAATTCGGCCGGACCATGCCGGAAGAAATGATCCGCAAAGACCTTGAATTAATGAAACAGTTCAACGTCAACGCCGTCCGCACCTGTCATTATCCCAATGTCAGGACCTGGTATGAATTGTGTGATGAATACGGCATTTACGTACAGGATGAAGTAAACGCCGAGTGTCATTATGCGGAAAACTGGTATCCCAGCGTGCCGGGCCTGTTAACGGCTTATATGGACCGCTGGACCCGCATGATCCAGAGGGACAAAAATCATCCGTCAATCGTGATGTGGAGCACGGGAAACGAATGCGGCACAGGGTATGTTCATTTTGCCATGGCCGACTGGGTCAAAATGTTCGATCCGTCCAGGTTCCTCATGCACCAGAACAATCGTCCGGCCGGCTGGGCCCCTTATGTGGATATCTGGGGGCCGCGCTATTTTAGTCCGGCAAGATTCCGAAAAGCGGCATTGGAGAGCGACCAGCCCATTGTATCCGGAGAATATTCGCATGCCATGGGCAACAGCATGGGTCATTTTGATGAGTACTGGGATTTGTTCCGCGAATTCCCCAACCTGCAGGGCGGTTTTATCTGGGACTGGGTGGACCAGGGCCTTTGGGTAAACCTGTACACGACCCCGGACCAGTCCAAATACGGCAATAACGGTTATTTAATGGGACGTCCCAAACTGGTGGAAGGAAAATTCGGACAAGCCCTGGAATTCAGCGGTCTTGATGATTATGTGGAAATATACCGCGACCCGTCGCTGGATATTACCGGAGACAAGCTGACCCTGGAATTATGGGTGTATCCCCGCAACTGGGAAAACTCCAATCCGCTGATCACCAAAGGCGAAACCGCGTACGGCCTCCAGCAGGTATCAAAAGACACTCTTGAATTTTATATATATGACGGTAAAAAAAGATCCGCCAGGGCATATCTGCCGCATGACTGGAAATACAACTGGCATCATGTGGCCGGCGTGTATGACGGCAAGGAACTGAAACTCATTCTGGACGGGAAAATCATTGCCTCCCGGTCCCATTCGGGTAATATTAATTATAATTACTTTCCGGTTTGTATCGGCAGGAACATTGAAAAACAGAACGAACAATACCCGGGCTGGCTTTCCAATTCCGTTTTTGACCAGATCAGGGTCTATAATCGCGCGCTCGATATTGACGAATTATCAAAAGAGTCGCTAACGTCGAACGGCGATGCCGTTTTATGGTTGAATTTTGATGAAATCGAAAAGGGTGAAAAATATTTGTCCTATGGCGCCAGCCCCTTTTGCATCAACGGGGTGATCTTTGCGGACAGAACAGTTCAGCCGGAAACCTGGCAGATGAAAAAAAGCCACGCCCCTGTGCGGGTCAAGGCGGTGGATTTATTGAAAGGCCGGGTCAACATATATAATTATTTTGATTTTACCAATTTAAACGAACTCAAAACTACCTGGATTCTGACCGCGGACGACCGGGAAATACAAAGCGGCATCCTTGAAACGGACATTCCGCCCCGCAGTTCAAAAACAGTGGATATTCCTTTTTCCGTTCCCGAACTTGAACCGGGTGCAGAATACTGGCTGACGATCCGCTTTTTACTGGCGGAGCGTACAATATGGGCTGATGAGGATCACGAAATCACATTCGAACAGTTCAAAATCCCGTTTGATAATCCTGCTTCTGTAACGGTTTCCATGACTGCCGGAGATTCTCTTGCCGTGGCGGAAGTCGGGCAAACGGTTAAAGTTCAGGGGCCGGATTTCAGTTATATTTTTAACAGCGCTACCGGAACGCTGGAGTCCCTGACTTTTAAAGGCAGCAAAATATTAAAATCAGGCCCAAGGTTGAACGTGTTCAGGGCCCCGATACTCAATGAATGGTCGGGATGGGGAAAGGCGGAAGCGACCGATTGGTACAAAACCGGTTTGGACAAAATTAAACATACCCTGTTACATTTTGATGTTGAAAAAATATCGTCCGCAAAGATTAAAATTTCCGTACAAACCATTTCACAGGCTCCCGGTGTTGAGGACGGTTTTGTAAATAATTATACCTATAATATACTTGCCTGTGGCGATATCGTATTGGAACACGAGGTCAAACCGTTTGGTGAATTTAACATATCCTGGCTGCCCAAAGTTGGCTTACAGATGACCCTGAACAGGGAGTTCGACACTTTTACCTGGTACGGCCGAGGCCCTGTCGAGACTTACCCGGACAGAAAGACCGGGACCAAAATGGGTGTATACAGCGGCTCTGTTCAGGATCAATATGTTCCCTATGTCGTGCCGCAGGATCATGGCAACAAAACCGATGTCCGCTGGGCTTCACTGACGAATAAACAGGGTGTCGGTCTGGCCGTTTTCGCGAAACCTGAATTAAACATCAGCGTTACGCATTATGATAACATTGACCGGGCAGTTTATGCCTTTCAACTGAGAAAAACCGATTCCGTGATAATGAATCTTGATTTTAAAGTCACCGGAGTCGGCGGTACTCCTGTCGGGACGCGTCCGATATACAGAACATATCCTGACGCTTATCGATATACCGTTCGTCTAAAACCGGTTGATATCAACGAGACATCGTTAATGAAATTAAAAAAACAGGCGCTGAATGATTAACTCCGGACCGGTTTTATAGGCCGTACAGAATTTTTTATTGTCCGCCTGCAAGGGAGATTAATATCAATATATAAAATAACGATATGAACCGAAATAAATATGCATTAAAATCTATGTTCATATCTGACAGGTTTGATGATCTAATAAACAGAGAGGGATTGAATGGCGAAAACAAAAATCCTGATCGTGGAAGATGAAGCGATTATCGCGTACGATACAAAAGTAAAACTGGAATTAGAAGGTTATGAAATAGTCGATATTGTAGGAACCGGGCAGGCAGCGATAAAATACACGGACATTCATAAACCTGATCTGGTGGTGATGGATATTGTCCTGAATGGTGAAATGAATGGAATTGAAGCGGCTGAAAAAATTTTAGCCGGCCACAAAATCCCCATACTCTTTTTAAGCGCTCATTCTGAAAAAACCCTGCTCCGGCAGGTCGAAAGCAATGACCTGTATAATTATCTCATTAAACCCGTTTCCGCTGAAGAACTTTTTCAGGCTGTAATCCAGGCGTTAAATGTTTCCAATGGATAAAAAACATAAATCAACCGGTAAAAGAAAAAAACAATTACATATCGAAAGGATGTCTTGAAAAACTTGTCTGTCAGATTTGTACTGTTTTTAAGGATATTTATTTTTTTCACTTTTTGGGCCTCTTTTTTATTCTGCCAGGAGTTTGTCCAGGTAAAACCTAAAAAAGGTGACGGAATTTATTCCCTCCTGCGCCGGTATCAATTGCCCGCCAATAATCAATACGTACAAAAGTTCAAAGAAATCAACAAAATAAATTTAAACAGTCGAGCTGAACTTAAAATCGGACAGGTATATAATATGCCCGTGTCCCGGTTTGTTTTTAATGGTAAAACAATCCGCTCAACACTTGGATATAATGATTATCAGCATGCCAAGGAAATCGAAAAATATAATAAAGCGGTATGCCGGGCTGGGATAAAACGAAAACTGTATACGGAAGATTTTGATTTATGGGTGCCCATGTTGTCTCTTCCGAAAAATTATTCTCCGAAGGAGGAAAATGATTTTCCCATTTTCGGGAAAAAATATAAAAAAATTACTTTAACGGATAACAGCTTAAAGGGTAAAGTTTATTATCTGGTCAGCGGACACGGCGGGCCCGATCCAGGAGCCATTGGTAAACGCGGCGCTTACAAAATGTATGAGGATGAGTACGCGTACGATATTACCCTGCGGCTCGCCAAAAATCTACTTGAACACGGCGCGCGGGTGTATATGATCGTTCAGGACCCGAATGACGGCATACGGGAAGACACGATTTTACGCGGCGACAGCGACGAATATTATTACGGCGGGGCTAAAATTTCCGCCGAAACCATACCCCGGCTGGACAAAAGAGCGGAAATCGTCAATAATTTATACAACCAAAACCGGTCTTCTACAAACAGACATACGGTGATAATACTGCACGTCGATTCACGCTCCAATTCAAAAAGAATCGATATTTTTTATTACTATGAAAACGGCAGCAGGGAAAGTAAAGAGCTGGCCAATATTCTGTATAAAACCGTAAATCAAAAATATTCCAAACACCAGCCCGGACGCGGCTACGGCGGTAAAGTGCTGACCAGGGACCTGCACATGCTTCGCAAAACGGAACCGACCGCCGTTTATATCGAACTGGGCAATATTAAAAATCCGCTCGACCAGGACCGTTTTGTGCTGGAGAACAACCGCCAGGCAGTGGCCAACTGGCTGTGCGAAGGTCTTTTAAAAGCGGTAAAGTAATAGAATAAAACAAATATTATTTAAAAGAAATTATCATGCTTCCATTGAAAAATTATCAAAAAAAATATTTACGGGGACTCGGAAACCAGCTCAAACCAGTTATATATATCGGTAAAAACGGCCTGAGTGAGCAGGTATTAAACAGCATTAATGACGCGTTGGAGATACACGAATTAATTAAATTAAAATATATCGAATTCAGGGAACAAAGAAACGAATTGAATAAACAAATTACGGAAAAGATTAACTGCGAGATTGCCGGGCAAACAGGATTTACGACGTTGTTCTTCCGCCGGAATCCGGATAAAGCCAAACAAAAAATTAAACTGCCGGAATAACATGTTTTTATTATTTTGTCGACAGGTGTAATATCCATATCTTATTTCTTCTTTTTTATTCCCTCCACATAATTACCTTTATTAATTATTAATTCAATTCTTTCATCGGTCGGCCGCGGGGATAAATAAAAAAAAAGTTGTTTTTTAATTTTTTTGTATTTATACTTCTATAGTAGATCTTTATATTATTAATTGGGGAGGATAAATTATGAAACATTTAACTATTCTCGCCTTATTGCTTCTGTTCTCCTTTGTCGCTCTCTACGCTCAAACTCCCGGGAATGCATTAAGATTTGGTATAACACACGCAGACGAAATCGTTGAAGCCAACGGTACCGGCACCACCAATACTGATGAAATTACACTCGAAGCATGGGTAAAATGGGGCGGTACTGCTGGCGGAAATCAAATCATTGCCTATAACGGATTGGATGCAACAAACGGTTACGGGATTGGTCTGAATAGCGAAGACACCGAACATCCATACTCTATCGGACTGCTTCTTAATACGATGCCTTTCCAGAATTCAACATCAACTCTTACTCCGGGAGTATGGACACACGTAGCAGCCGTTAGAAACAGCGGAAACTGGAAAATCTATCTAAACGGGAACGCCACTTCATTATCAAGTTCTATTGCGCCAATCGCTCCATCAACCTATTTAAAAATCGGCAATAATACAAACACATGGTGGGGCTTTGTTGGAATCATTGATGAAGTCCGGCTTTCAACCGTTGCCCGTTATACGAATAATTTCACACCCAGTAAAGTACCTTTTTCTTCCGATGCCTCTACAGCAACCCTGTATCATTTTGATGAATCCAGCGGTCAGACAGTCATTGACGCTACGGGCGGTAACAACGGTCACCTGGGTACGACAACCGGCGAAGAAAATGAAGCTCCTGACAGGGTAGTCAGCGACGCGCCGCTGCCGGTACTGCTTTATTCGTTTTCGGCAAAGCTCGTCAATAATAAAATAGAATTAAAGTGGCAGACCTCTCCTCTCTCCGAGGTGGAAACATTTGAAATTCAACGTTTTGATGGCCGCATGTGGCAAAAAGCCGATCTGATCGAAGCTCATCCGCAATCCGGCGATTTTCAGGAATTCCTCTGGACAGACGACATTTCCACTTTATCAAAAGACCTTACGGAGATCAGCTACAGGATAAAATACACGGACCTGACAGGCAATACGGCGTATTCACAAACACAAACAGTTAATGTAAAAAAACCGACATCGATATGGCTGGCGCAAAATTTCCCCAATCCCTTTAATCCCGGCACAACTATCTCTTACGCGATAACCGAACCGGCTGATGTAAAATTGATTGTCTTCAACAGCCTGGGAGAACAAATAGAGACATTAGTAAATGGATATCAATCTGAAAACATTTATACGGTCACATTTGACGCGAGTCATCTACCAAACGGATTGTATTTTTACAAACTGCTGGTCAATAACAGGTTTGTCGACATGAAAAAAATGCTGGTTCTGAAATAAAAACCTGCTTTTCTTTACCATTAAAAAAGTGAGCGGGACAAGTCCCGTTCACTTTTTTATTATGTAAACAGAGCTTTAATTACCTCCTTCTGCTAAATTTTAACAATTCTTCTAAAAAACAAAAATCTTTTTTTATAAAGTAACGGCACTTTTAAATAGTAAAATCTATAAAAAGTGTTTTATAATAATACTTATTTTATTATATTATGCTCTAATCAGAAAAGGAATAAAAAATAAATCTATGCAAGACCAATACACACACAAACGCCTGACCGAAACAGTCAAATGCGCCGGGTGAGCGTCCAAACTGGCGCCAAACGAACTGGCCGCAGCTTTGGAAAAGCTGCCACCCATTACAGATAAACGTGTTCTGGTAGGGCACAACACGGCTGACGACGCCGGCGTCATTCGCATCAATGACGAACTGGCGCTGGTGTTGACTGTGGACATCTTTACGCCTATTGTAGACGATCCGTATACTTACGGGCAAATTTCGGCGGCAAATTCGCTGAGCGACGTCTACGCGATGGGCGGCACGCCGTACTCTGCCCTGAATATTGTGGGATTTCCCAAAGACCTTTTTCCCATAGAGGTTCTGGCCGATATTCTGCGCGGCGGCGCGGATAAGGCCATGGAAGCCAATACGGTTATCCTCGGCGGACATACCATCTCCGACGATGAAATGAAATACGGTCTTGCGGTTACGGGTCTTATTCATCCCGACAGGATCATCACCAACGCCAATGCCAGACCCGGAGACGTGCTTATCCTGACCAAACCCATCGGCACCGGCACGATTACTACGGCGCTGAAGGCCGGGAAGGGCACAAAACCTATGATCAAAAACGTATCGGAACTGATGATGCGGTTGAATAAAACAGCCGCCGAGGCGTGTCAGCGTGTGGGTATTAATGCATGTACTGACATTACCGGGTTCGGACTGCTGGGTCATGCCCTGGAAGTCGCTCGTGAAAGCGGTGTGGGACTGATTTTCAATTATAACGATATACCCATCATCCCGGACGCCATTGAAACGACAAAAAAAGGCTTTGTCCCCGGCGGCACAAAGGCGAATCATCTGTACGCCGCCCCCGATGTCGAATACGCCGACCGGCTCGGTATCAATGAACAATACCTGCTTTGTGATCCGCAAACTTCCGGCGGACTGCTTATTTCCGTTCCCGAAGACTGTGCGGAACAATTACGAAATGAGCTGACCGACGCCGGCGATTCGGCTTTTATAATCGGTTATGTGACGAATGAAAACAAGGGGAAAATCAGAGTTTTATAATCATCAACGATTAATCTGTAGCTTGTACAGGGGCATAAAAAACCCCCTTTATATTTCCTCACGGAAAAACAAAGGGGGGTAGTCATGGCAAGTGGGATTTTTGTGTTTGCCTTTTTTAAAAGGCCTATATTTAAGGATAAGGTGAAAAATTGATAATGTCAACAGGTTTTTGAAAAAAAATCAATTTTTTTATTCTTGCTTGACTTTTATATTAATTACGAACTTTTCAGTTTTTTTAACATTAACGGAACTATACTGTATTTTCACTCCTCCGGGTATTTCAGGCCGATCTGATTGCGGATATTGTCCATTGTTTCCATAATGGACAGCGTTTCGTCGTGGGGCATGATTTTGCTTTCAGTTTTTCCCTTTCGCAGACATTTGTTCACTTCCATAATTTCGTAATTATGCCCGGTCCCTTCATAAGGCAGATCAATAACCTGCTCTTTCGAACCCGGCACGTACACGGTCATTTTCGTCGGGTGCCACCACGGGGAATGAATTTTAATCCGGCCCTTGCCGCCGACAATTTCGGCTTCATGGGAGGTCTGGCTGCGAATGGACGCATGCAGCAGGGAAAAACGATTTTCAGAGTACCCCAAAAGAACGGCGATCTTTTCATCTACGCCGGTTTTGCCGATATGACCGATCGCATTAACCGTTAACGGACTGCCGAACAGCATGGACGACAACGATACATTATAGACGCCGATATCCAGCAGGGCCCCGCCGCCAAGCGCCGGGTTGAATAACCTGTGATCCGGTTTGTAAACCGCCTTGAAGCCAAAATTCGCCGTCAGTATTTCCGGCGCGCCGATGACGTTTTTTTTCAGTAAATCCCTTAACGCCGTCATGACCGGTAAAAACCGGTTCCACATGGCTTCCATAATAAAACAATTGTTCCTGCTCGCGGTTTTTAAAACTTTGTCGGCCTGAAACGCGTTAATGGTAAACGGTTTTTCGCATAACACCGCTTTCCCCGCATTCAGGCACAAAAGAGCATTGTCCATATGCAGATTATGCGGGGTTGAAATATATACGGCCTGAACATCCGCGTCCTCCGCCAGGTCCCGGTAATTGGCGTAACGCCTGGGAATGTTGTGCTTTTGTCCGAATTTATCGGCGCTGCTTTGTGTTCTCGACCCGACCGCTAATAATTGTGCATCTTTAACGTAACCACAAGCCTGGGCGAACTTTTCGGCGATTTGTCCAGTGCCAATTATTCCCCAGTTTACCGGTTTTGCCATAGTACCTCCGCGATTATCTCTTTTCGTGCCTGTTTTTAAACTTAAATATAGATTTAACATCTCTTAAAAACAATATTTAATTTTTATTTTTACAGTTCCATCCCATTAATAAAATTTTTATTTATACAGGAGATTAATACGGTAAAACAAAAATCCGGAAACAAAATTATAGTTCAGTCTTTTAATAAATTTACTCACCCGCTATAGCGACGCAGAAAACTAATATCTTTAGAATAAAATTATCATGATGTATGAAATCAAAGCCGATCACAATGTGTTCAGAATCAATTTCAGGGGATTCTGAAAAAATTTTAATCCGTTATCATAAAAACGTACTTGCTTTTATCAAAAAAGATAAACATTTTATAAGATATAATTAAAGGCATTTATTTATCAAAAATTCATCTATAACGAGGACCTGCAATGACACTGCCGCCGGAATTATTAACATATGAAAATAATATATATCGAACCCCTGATAAAAAAATACATGTGTTCGCAAAATTATGTCCGTCATTGATGTTTTATATTGATCTGCTAAAAATAGTATTCAAGTCAAGTTCTTTGGCAAAGAGAAACAAATACGATGACGCCGAATGGAGCAGACAAAGTTTAAATACGATCAGGGCGTTGGAAAAAGTAGGCGTTAAAGTCAATATCACCGGTGTGGAAAATATAAAAAAATTAAACAGCGCCTGTGTATTTGTCGGCAATCATATGAGCGTTTTGGAAACATTTGCCCTTGCGTCGATGATTACTCCATATCGCAAATTCACTTTTGTCATTAAAGAAAGTTTAATCACATATCCCGTTTTTAAACATGTTATGATCAGCCGGGACCCGATTGTCGTCGGCAGAGAAAACCCGCGGCAGGACCTGGTCACGGTATTACAGCAGGGGGCAGAAAAACTGTCGCAGGACACGTCGATATTTATCTTCCCGCAGCGGACACGAACAAAAAATTTTAATCCGGAGGAATTCAATACAATCGGTGTCAAACTGGCCAAACGGGCCGGAGTACCCGTTTTACCGGTAGCGATTAAATCGGACGCCTGGGGACATGGCGCTTTAATTAAAGATTTTGGCCGAATCGATCCAAAAAAAACGGTTCATTTTGCTTTTGGAGAACCAATGAATATTTCGGGTAACGGTCAGGTTGAACACAGGGACTCAATTGAATTTATCAACACAAATATAGTTAACTGGACAAACCGGGATAAAAACACAGGGAAATAAAAATGATCGTTTTAATCATATTAGGTCTTTTACTTTCAATCGTCGGGCTTGCCGGTTGCCTGCTGCCAGTCATTCCGGGACCGCCTCTCAGCTTTTTGGCCCTGATTCTTCTCTCCATCGCCAAAGACTGGACGGCCTTTAGCCCCACATTTTTGATCATAATGGGCGCCATAACTGTTTTTGTGTCGATTTTCGATAATATTGCCCCGATCGCCGGCGCCAAGAAATACGGCGCTTCCAAATGGGGTTTTTGGATGTCGGTTGTCGGTATGTTAGTCGGTCTGATATTCTTCCCGCCATGGGGTATTATTCTGGGAACATTCGTGGGCGCATTTGTCGGCGAATTAATCTCAGGAAAAGAAGGATCTCATGCCCTGCGGGCCGGTTGGGGAGTTTTCGTCGGTACTTTTGTCGGTATCGGTTTAAAAGTGGCCGCTTCCGGTGTAATGCTGTTTTTTTACATTAAAGAAATGTTTTAAAGGGTCTTTTTACTACGGAAATATAATCGTAACCCATTTGCGTTATAATTTTATATTGCAATTCATCTTAATATTTTCTATTTTTAAATCTATGGTAACAAATAAAATGGAGTAATACATGGCAAATCTTTTAGAAATTACAGACGCAACCTTTGAAAAAGAAGTTATTTTTTCGGAAATACCCGTTCTTGTCGATTTTTGGGCTGTCTGGTGCGGTCCCTGCAAAATGGTCGCTCCGGTGGTTGAAGAAATTGCCGCCGACTACGACGGTAAACTCAAAGTAGGAAAAGTTGATGTTGATGCACATAAACAGGCTGCCATGAAATATGGCATAAGAAGTATCCCAACATTATTGTTATTCAAGGATGGTAAAGTTGTTCAACAGATTATTGGCGCATTACCTAAAAAACAATTGGAAGAAAAAATTAAATCTTTTATTTAATGTATACGATTAACGGGAGGAATGCTTTCAGAATAATTTTTAATATGTGGAATTATAAAAAATATAAATATCTCACAAATTCAAAGACACTGATTAGTACAATAAACAAGAACATGTGGCCCGATTTGGATCGGATTTGCGTTAATTATTTATTACTACACAACGAAATATTCTCTCCAGTTCATTCTTCAATTTATAATAATCCGATAAAAAGTAAACAGGTGCCGCCTTTGGTATATTATGATATTTATTGAAATATAAATGTATTTTGAGACAAAACATGACACGAAAGAATAGCAACTAACGAATGGAAAATACAATAGCACTCATTATGGCCGGGGGCGGAGGTACACGATTTTGGCCAAAAAGCCGTCAAAGCATTCCCAAACAGTTTCTGAGTTTGTTAGGTAATGAGACCATGTTACAATTAACAGCCAATCGATTAACAAACCTGGTGGATAGAAGCAATCTTTATATTGTTTCCACCAAGGAACAGAAACGATTGATTAATGAACAACTGCCCTGGCTCTTACCGGGAAATCTTATCAGCGAACCCTTTGCGAATAACACTGCTCCCTGTATCGGATTGTCCGCATTACATATACAGCAAAAAAATCCCGACACAATTATGGTGGTCTCTCCCGCAGACCATTTGATTACCGACAACGAAAAATTCATCAAAGTCATTCAAAACGGGATAAGAATGGTCCGGCAAAATCCCGGATATCTTGTTACGATCGGTATTGAACCCACCTACCCGTCAACCGGTTACGGTTATATCCAGAAAGGGGAACCTCTGGAAACCTTTAACGGAAAATCATATAGAGTCCGTACTTTTGCTGAAAAACCGGACCGTGATATCGCTCAAAAATTTTATCACAGTAAAGAATTTTACTGGAACAGCGGTATATTTATTTGGCATGTAGATACAATTTTACAGCATTTTCAACAGCTATTACCGGAAATCTATTTCGGCCTGAATCAAATTAAAAAAGCTCTCGGTTCAAAAACAGAAAACAAAATTACGGAAAATGTTTACAATAAACTATACAACCAATCCATAGATTACGGGATTCTTGAAAAAGCTGAACATGTCATCGTTATGGAAGGAGGATTTGGGTGGAGCGACATAGGCAGTTGGGAAGAAGTTTATAAAATATCATCCAAAGACGAATGCGGAAATGTCTCAAAAGGAGATATACTGCTGAAAGATGTCAACAACTGTTATATTGAAACAACGGGAAAAACAGCCTGTCTGGTTGGAGTTGACGATTTAATCATTGTCGATACTGACGACGCACTTTTGATATGTAAAAAAGAATTATCCCAGGAAGTTAAATGGATCGTAGAAGAACTCAAAAAAAGAGGCAAAGAAAAACATCTGTAATCCCTGGTATGGATGATAATGATGTTTTACAACAGCTCGAAACGCTTGCCATAAATCTGGGTCTTGAAATACGCGCTGAAAAAGGAGATTTCAAAAGCGGATATTGCAGAGTTAATGATCAAAATTTAATCATTTTAAAAAAAGATGATTCTTTTGAAAAAAAAATTGAATTAATAACTGACAAGCTAACAGAGTATCCTCATGAAAAATTAGAAATCCATCCCGCGATTCGGCAATTAATTGAACAAAAAAAGTCAGAAATGAATAGCCTCAATGGCTCCAAGGAGGAATAAATGCAAAACATAGAATTGGTAAATCTTTTTAATGAAAATCTTTTTATAGCCGATTTAAAAGCAACCAGCAAAGAAGAAGTTCTTGGAGAGTTGTTAGATTTATTTATAAAAGAAAAAATCATTAGAAACAAACAAATCGTTATGGAAATGCTGCACCAGCGGGAAACATTAGGCAGTACCGGTATTGGTAAAGGAGTGGCAATCCCGCACGGCCGGACAACAGCGGCCATAGACGTTGTCATTGCTTTTGGAAAAACCGATAACGGTATTGATTTTAATGCCATTGACGGCAAACCCGTAAACCTGTTTTTTATGATCATCGCCCCCCCTAATGACGATGAAAATAAATACCTGCCGGCGCTGGGATCCCTGGTCACAATATTAAAAAATGATAAAAACAGAAAAAAACTGCAGCAAATCACTACCTATTCCGAATTAATATCTATACTTAGTGGAGAAGAGTAATTATGAATAAAGAATTAGAAGCTCTTATAACACTTCAGGACATTGATCTGATGATTGAAGAATCAAATGAAGTTGAAAAATTAGGGTTTTCAATTACCGGCTGTTCGGAACTCGAAAAGGCACGAGAGGAAATAGCGTCCCGAATTAAAAAGCCTTTACTTTTCCGGTACGAACGGTTAAGAGCAAAACTAAAACGGGCCATCGTCCCGGTAAAAAATGATATTTGTTTAGGGTGTTTTTTACGGCAACCCACATCCATTGGCGCAAAAGGACGTGAAGAAAGCGAACTTTTTACATGCGAAAATTGCGGCAGGATGCTTTACTGGCTGGATTAAAAAAGGCTGCCATCCAGCAGCCTTTTAATTAAATTACCCCGAATTTCTTTCCCAGTTTCGCAAAGATATCCAACACCTTATCGAGTTCCTCCTCTTTATGGGTTGCCATGTAACTTGTTCTGAGCAACGCCATACCCGGCGGAACGGCAGGGCTGATTACAGGATTTACAAAAACTCCGTTTTCGTAAAGCAACTTCCAGAACCCAAAGGTTTTTTCATCATCGCCTATTATAATCGGTATAATTGGCGTTTGACTTTTGCCCGTATTAAATCCTAATTGGGTAAAGCCCTCTTTCATTTTTTTATAATTCGACCACAATTTTTCCCGTCTTTCCGGTTCTTTTTGCATGATCTCCAGGCATTTCAAAACTGTCGCCACGGCTGCAGGCGGCGGACTGGCGGAAAAAATCAGAGCCCTGGAATTATGCTTGATATGATGAATAACATATTCCTTCCCCGAAATAAAACCGCCAATTGAAGCAAACGATTTACTAAAGGTCCCCATAACCAGATCAACATCTTTTTCAAGGCCAAAATGCTCGGCCGTTCCGCGGCCGTTTGCACCCAATACCCCGATTGAATGGGCGTCATCTATCATGACGCGGGCGTTATGTTTTTTCGCGGTTTTTATCAGTTCCGGCAGATTGACGATATCCCCGCCCATACTAAAAACGCCGTCGCTGACAATGAGGACGCCCCCGCCGTTATTGTTGTTGGAAGTTAATACCTTATCCAGATCGGCCATATCATTATGACGATACTTTAATGCTTTTCCAAAAGCCAGACGCGTTCCATCAACGATGCTTGCATGATTTTCGTTATCTCCCACAACAAGGTCATTACGACCGACAATGGTGGAAATTGTTCCCTGGTTGGTTTGAAATCCGGTTGAGAATAGTAGCGCGGCTTCCGACTGCATAAATTCGGCAAGTTTTTCCTCTAACTCTTCGTGAAGCGACAGCGTACCGTTTAGAAATCGTGATCCTGTACAACCTGAACCATACTTATCAATTGCGTCTTTAGATGCTTTTTTTACTCTTTCATCCTGGGTCAATCCGAGATAATTGTTTGAGCCGATCATTATCTTTTTTTCGCCGTTAATTGTCACTTCCGTATCGGCTCCGGATTGGATCGCTTTAAAGTATGGATACCAGCCGTCCGCTATTGCCTGCCTTGCTCTTGCTGATGTACCACTCGAACATTTACTGAACAGGTCTTTCAAATTAACTCTCCCTAGTAATTAAACTTTTACTTTATTTAAAAAAAATGGATTATTTCAGGGATATTATGAAGCTTTCGCAAGACTTTGTAAGCTACGTTATGTTTTTTAAATATATGCAATCAATATAATATTGTCAAGCGCAAACTGTTGTGTTTTTTTTGAATTGTAATAATTTTCACAACTTAAATTTTTCAATAAATACTATCATATTATAAATCGTCAGGTATGGCTTGACCTGTTTTACAAAAAATTCGTGAACTGGAATACTTCTTTAGTCTTTGTTTAATTTTTATTAACTTACAATTACAGATTCAAAAAAAATTTTTTAAAAATAATTATCAAATTGAGCAGGAGTATACACATGAAAGCCCTGGTAACCGGGAGCAATGGGTTTATCGGTTCCACTTTGGTGGAAAAATTATTTGAACAAGGTTTCTCTGTGAGATGCATGATCCGTAAAACAAGCAATTTACGCTGGCTGGAAAATTTGGATGTCGAATTTTATTACGGCGACATGAGAGACCCAGAAAGTTTAACTCATGCCGTTAAAGATATTGGAATTGTTTTCCATCTTGCCGGGGTGACAAAAGCAAGATCGGAATCCGGTTATATAGAAGGCAACTATCAGGGAACGTTAAACCTGCTAAATGCCTGTAGAAAAAGCGGTGCGTCGGAAGTAAAATTTATCTTCGTTTCCAGCCAGGCGGCAGGCGGGCCGGGTTCGCCGGGCAAACCCAAAACAGAATTTGATCCTCCCCAGCCTATTTCATTGTACGGTAAATCCAAATTAATGGCGGAAAAAGTGGTGCTGGACTTTGCCGGCGCGTTCCCGGTATGTATCATACGCCCGCCCTCTGTTTACGGTCCAAGAGATAAAGATGTTTTTGTTTTGTTTAAAAATATTTACAAAGGCTTTGCGCCCGTCCTGGGAAGCGGGAAACAAACAGCAAGTATGGTTTATGTATATGATCTTATTGACGGTATTCTGCTAACGGCCAAGTCCCCTTCAGCGACCGGTAAAACTTTTTATCTTTCCGGCGACGGCGATTATAACTGGCTCTCCATAAGCAAACAAATTGCCAGCGCCCTGAACAAAAAACCGGTAACCATACACGTTCCTTATTTTATGCTTGATATCGTTTCGTTTTTCAGCACGGCCGCTGCCGTTATGAATAAAAAACCGGCATTACTCAACGGGGATAAAGTCCGTGAATTGAAACAGGCCTCCTGGCTGTGCAGTAACCGGCGCGCAAAAGACGAACTGGGTTTTGATCCGAAATTCTCCCTGCAGGATGGATTGACGGCTACGGCCGAATGGTATAAAAAAACGGGTTGGTTATAATAAATAACCGCACTCCTTCAAAAATTACGGGGACGCGCCGTAACGCATCCCGCAATTCAGTTTTATTGTACAATTACACGCATCCGGGTTTACCTGAACGCCGGCGTTATTCAATAAAATAAATATCTCCTGCAACCTCAAACTGACCGGTAACTACCCCGGTTGTTGCCGCACCGGGTAAATCCGGTTGTTTGCCGCCAACGGCTATCTTGAATAATCCCGGTTCAACAATATTTCTGTTTTCATTGTCTATAATCGATAATTGTCTTGGAATGAGAGTAAAGGTGACCGTTTTCTTTTCACCAGGGGAAAGATAAATCCGTTTCATTCCCTGCAGCGTCCGGATCGGCACCGGAACAGACGCCTTAACGTCGGAAATATATAACTGAACCACCTCTTCGCCGGCCATTTTACCGGTGTTTTCAACATCCACGGCTATAGTGACCAAATTGCCGGATTCGATGGTTTCCGGTACATTTAAATTATCATACTTAAATGTCGTATAAGATAATCCGTGACCAAAAGCGTATAAGGGCATTCCATCAAAATAACGATAGGTTTGAGTGGTCATGTTATATTCACTGAATGCGGGAAGTTGATTTACAGACTTGTAAAAAGTGACCGGAAGCCGTCCGGCCGGATTATAATCGCCGAACAACACATCGGCTATTGCCTGTCCGGCCGCCTGTCCGGGATACCACGCTTCAATAATGGCGGGAATGTTTTCATTGCCCCAGTTAACCGCAACCGCGCTGCCGCTCATTAACACCAAAACCATAGGTTTATTCAACCGCTTCAAGGATAACATTAGGTTTTCCTGGATTGCGGGCAATTTCAACGTCAAACGGTCGCCGCCTTCGAATCCTTCAACCTGAACTCTCATCTCTTCACCTTCAAGACGGGGTGAAAGGCCCATGCATAAAATAATCACATCCGCCTGCCTGGCAACATCGATCGCCTGTTTCTCATAATCGCGGCCCGGGACGGACCACAATAAACGCATATTTGCGTCCCCGGCAAACTCGAAAAATTCCACTTTAATCCTGTAGGTTTCGCCGGCAACCAATTCAATATCGTTATACGTTTTTCTCGGATGATGCACTCCGGAAAACTGAACAAAAAGCTCATCGTTTACATAAACACGGAATCCGTTGAAACCCTCGGCCCCTAATGAATATGTTCCGGTAACCGGCGCCACGATCTCTCCGGTCCAGCGGACGCCGAAATCGTCATCATTCAGCTCATCGAGCGGCGCCCCGTCCCACCAGTTAAAATCTATTTTGTTGTCAATCCGGGTTAATACCGGTTCTCCCTGCAATTCTTTATTATTAAAATACTCTGCCGTTAAACCGGCTACCCGCCGACCGTCTTTCGTGGTAAACAAAACAGAATCCGGTAAAACATCAAACACGGGCAGACCCCTCGCCCACTCACATCCCAATGCGTATAATACTTTACTGTCAGCAGACACTTTGTCTTTTATCCCCTGTAACGGTGTGACAGGATTTGTGGGATTGCCGTTATAATTTCCAAGCAGGACCTCAACATCATTCGCATTGGGACCGATAACGGCAATTGTTCCTATATCTTTTCTTAAGGGTAACAGGTTGTTTTCATTCTTTAAAAGAACGATTGATTTTCTGGCGGTTTCCAGTGCAATTTCCCGGTGCGCCTGACAATCGACAACCTCGTACGGAATTCTTGTATAGGGCACCATCTCTTCAGGATCGAACATGCCAAGCCTGAAACGCGCCGTGAACAATCGCTTTACGGCAACATCTATTTCTTCTTCGGTAATCAATCCTTTCGAGACGGCTTCGCCCAGCGATTTGTATTCACTGCCGCAGTTCAGATCACATCCGGATTTCACCGCCAGCGCCGCAGCTTCCGGGGAACTGTTGACCACCTTATGATTCTGCCATATATCGCGTATAGCTCCGCAATCGGACACCACATAACCGTTAAAACCCCATTCATCCCGTAAAATTTGTGTTAATAAACGATCGCTTCCGCAGCACGCTTCACCCATATAACGGTTATATGCGCACATTACAGAGTATGCGCGGGATTCCATGATGCTTGTCCTGAAATGCGGGAGATAGGTTTCAAGCAGGTCCCGTTCACTGATACGCGCATCAAATGTATGGCGGTCCGGTTCGGGGCCGCTGTGGACGGCAAAATGTTTTACGGTGGCAACGACTTTCAGATACTTTGGGTGATCCCCCTGCAAACCCTTCACAAACTGTACCGCCATCTGTCCCGTAAGGTAAGGGTCTTCCCCGTATGTCTCCATACCGCGGCCCCATCTCGGATCCCGGAATATATTGATGTTCGGCGACCAGAAGGTTAATCCCTGATAAATCCCTCTTTTCCCCCGTCTGACAAACTCGTGATGTTTGGCGCGTCCTTCATCCGAAATGGCGGAGGCCACTTTATACATCTGTTCGGTGTCCCAGGTGGCCGCCAGACCTATGGCCTGCGGGAACACGGTGGCCCGTCCGGCCCTGGCCACGCCATGTAAACATTCATTCCACCAGTTATACTTTGGCACATCCAACTCTGGAATTGCCGGCGCGTCATTAACCAGTTGCGAAACCTTTTCATCCAAAGACATCCGGTCAACCAGGTCATCAACCCGTTCTTCGATTGATATTTCGGGGTTTTTATAAAGCGGCAGGTCCTCATAACTTGATTTTTTGGCACAAAACGTCAGCGTCAATAAAACATTTAATAATATTATTAATATAATGGGTAATAACCCTCGCGTACGAAACATGATGTTGTCTCCAATATTATTTTATACCGCTTTTTTATTTACTGCTTCCCGCTCTCGCCCACTCCCCTTCGCGTTTTTTGTCATAGTCAGGGTTGGGCGCGGGTATCCTGGCGCCGGTTCTATTACGCCATTCCTTCAACATATCATGGAGCTCGTTAACTTTTTCAGTCATCTGTGGGGCAAGATTATTCGTCTCACCAATATCCTCTATTAAATTGTATAACTCCAAAGCGCCGTCCTCAAAGAACTCGATCAATTTATAATCACCTTTTCTGACCGCGCTGTAAGGGGTCGTGCCTCCGGGATGATAATGGGGATAATGCCAGTAAAGCGTATCCCGCTCCAATTCTCCCTCCTGTTTAAGCAGGGGTACCAGACTTTCGCCATCTATTTCGACTGTGGACAGTATTGTTACACCGGCCATTTCCAGTATAGTGGGATAAAAATCTATACTGCAAACAGGAATATGACAATAACTTTGCGGTTTAACAACCCCGGGCCAGCAAATGGCCATCGGTGTACGGACGCCGCCTTCATAGGCGGAACCCTTACCGGCCCTTAACGGTACATTCGAGGTCACCCGCGCCAGGCCGCCGTTATCGCTCATGAATATAATGACCGTATGACCGGCAATCCCCAAGTCTTTGAGTTTTTTCATCACCCGTCCAACCGCCTCATCCACACTTTGTATCATCGCCGCGTAAACGGGATTGGTATGTAACATATCGGATTTTATTTTTGCCTTATATATTGCCGTTATTTCTTGTTTCGCCTGTATGGGTGTATGCACTGCAAAATGGGCCCAGTATAAAAAGAATGGATTGTCTTTATTTTTTTCAATAAATCTCCCCGCTTCATCAGCCAGTCTGTCGGTCAGATATTCGCCTTCCGGGCCGTCGTTTAGCGTGGGAATACGATAGGGTGAAAAATAAGACGGAGGCTGCCCCCTGTCCGTTCCCCCGATATTAATATCAAAACCCTGCTTTTCCGGATAGTAATTTTGTTGGCCAAGGTGCCACTTGCCCAAACTGGCGGCGGCATAACCGGCAGGTTTAAGGGCTTCTGCTATGGTTATTTCACTGAGGGGAAGTTCCTGGTTAAACTCCGGCACTTTTAATTTTGCCCAGGGCCGGGCATGACCCGGTATCCAGTCCGTAATATTTACAGAGGCCGGATATTTCCCGGTTAAAATACTCGCCCGGGTGGGAGAACAAACCGTACACGCCGAGTACGCATTGGTGAATTTCATCCCGGAGGCAAACAATTTATCAATATTGGGGGATTCGTAAAGATCACTGCCGCAGCCGCTTAAATCCGTCCATCCCATATCATCAATGAGTATAAACACAAAATTGGGTTTCTTTTTTACGGTATTGCTTTGACAAAAAATTTGAGGTAAAGTTAAGGTCATCGCCCCGGCAGCAGCGGATTTTGACATCTTAATCAAAAAACGTCTTCTATTCAATCCTTCCTCCTAATCAATGATTTTAAAAGATTTATCAGGTGGATTGTTTTAAATAATACAGAAGAAATGTTAGAATATCAAGTAAAATCGGTTATAGCAAAAAGTGCTTGGCAATCCTTACAGTTTTACTGCTTCGTGGATTTGGCCGTTTCTCACAACATGCGCTATAATACTCTGTTTTATGGTTAACCATGTTTTAGGTGGAACTAAAAAAGGACAGAAAAATAAAAAATTAGAGAACTTTAATCATTTGTATGGCAGTTACTGAACTTTTTTAAAATCAATCGACTTTTTACTGACAATCTGAATAAAAAAAAGCCCGAATAAATCGGGCCTTTTTATTCCAAACCTTTAATGATATGATAACCAAAATCGGTTTCCACTATTTCGCTTATCTGGTCTTTTTTTAATTTAAAAGCGGCGTCCTCAAACGGTTTGGCCATGACGCCGCGGGCGAATTTCCCCAAATTCCCGCCGTTTTGTTTGCTAGGACAATCGGAATATTGCCGCGCCAGTTCCGCAAAGTCCGCTCCGTCCTTAATTTTTGCCAACAGCTCTTCGATTTCCGCTTTTGCTTCCTCTTTGGTTCTGGTCACCGTGAACGGCGCTCGCAACGATCCCTTGTACTGAAGAAGGATATGGGCGACATGCGCTTCGGTCTTTTCCTTTTTTGAACAGGACACAAAAAAGAAGCCAAAAACAAACAGTAATAAAATACTCGTTAAAATCAATTTCTTTTGCATGTAAAACTCCTTTTGATAAATCTTGATGATTTTAAAATTAATAAATCCAAATCATATATTCAACATTTAAATTATGTCCGGGTTTCACTTTTTTTTTGGATTGTAAAATCAGTGCTTTATAAAATACTATACATTTATTTTTGC
>JAFGSB010000065.1 GCA_016934825.1 Candidatus Zhuqueibacterota bacterium | reverse complement strand
CTCATAAAACCTCCTCGCTTCTTTCTTTTATATTACTATTGTTTGACTAATTTGTCAAGAGCGAGGAGGTCATATGTCCTTATTTCAGAAGCAGCATTTTACGTGTCTGATCCACGTCACCCGACTGCAGACGGTATATATAAATCCCGTTTGCCAGATCGCGGGCCTCGAACCGGCACCGGTGTTCGCCGCGGCTTAATTCTTCATTTAACAAAACCGCTACTGCCTGTCCAGTTATATCATATACCGTAAGCTTGACTTTTTCGGCAACCGGCAGGTTAAATTTTATCGTGGTTACCGGATTAAAAGGATTCGGATAATTCTGCAACAGGTCAAAATTTTCCGGTGGTCTGTTCATATCCTGGCCCACTGTAGTGGGAAGCGGATAGGAAGCGGACTCTAACACGCCGACAAATGTTCCGTTAAAATCATAAACCCACACCTCGACCCGAGTCGTACCTTCCGGCACCCTTAATTGCTCCCTCAATTTATAAGTTTCCAGCGGTGTGACCTGCTGCGGCTTGCCTTCTCCAAGTACTTCGTTACCGTCCAAAAATACTATTTTGGCTGTACCTTCATAAAACACACCATAATCAGCCCTAATTGTACCATAGTCTGTCAAATTCAATTTTTCGGCAATGGCGCCGGCATTATTCACGCCCTGTATCGGGCCGTTTACCTTGGACGCCCACCAGTTTTCGGTAAAGGTATAATTGCCGCCGTTCGCCGCCAATTCAACAACAGGACTGACAACCTCAACTTCAAGATAATCGCCGTCGATCCAAACTTCCACATGGGCGCCTTCATCCGGATAATTTCCCTCTTTAAACAGTTCAAAAGTTTTGGCGTAAGCATACCCATCCAGTTCATCGACATAACAAATCCAGCCTTCATGGGAATCGGCAAAAATCTTTTTATTCTCGTTTTCAAACTGTACGCCGTAAATCCCGGGGGCGACTTCACCGACCCATGCTCCGGAACTTTTATCCCAGCGGACGCCGTCATCTCCATACCGGCTGTCCGGATTGATCGTAAAATAGACCCAAAAATTTTCAAAATCGCTTTTTCCGGGATGATTGACAATACACTGGGTTATGTCCCACATGCTCCAGTTTTCTTTAACGCTGCCTTCATTCACCATGGTCTGGTCCACCTTAACACGACTGGACCCTTTATAAATTGTCAGCAAACGCACGAAACGAATACCCGGCGCATCCCATTTTTCAACAGGACTTGAAACACGTATGGAAACCGAATCCGGTGTATCGGATATTATTTCCGTTTCGTATTTCCCATAATCCAGTATCGGCGGGGGCGGCCAGCTCCAGCGGCTTTGGGGCGCAGGCCAGTTCTTAAAGCCGCCAAAGTTGGGCCAGACGTTATTATTCTCCGGTGTATATGTTTTACCCAGTTCATTATTATTCACATAAATGGATTTATGCCCGCCCAGATCATATTGCATAATCCGCGCACCGATATCAGGCACTGTCGCGGTTGTTATCAAGCCGTTTCCCATTACATAGGCATCCCAGCCCCAGTTGTTATGATTTTTGACCAATTGAACATTGGTATTGTTAACCTGGGCCATCGCGCCTGCGGACAAAAATATCAATAACATCAGGTAAGTATTGATTTGTCGCATAATATCCCCTTTCCCATTCTTTTGTATTTTAACGGATTAAAATTACAAAGAAAAAAATTCCTCAAAATACAGTACCAAAATAATAATGTAAAGTCTGCATGATATGGGTTATAAAACATTCGTTTCACTTGTTTATAAAAATAAAATCCGGCAAATAAACAGAGCGGCGACTATACCCGCAAGATCGGCAATAAGGCCGACCGGAACCGCAAAACGTGTTTTCTTTACCTGTACCGCGCCAAAGTAGACGGCAATGACATAAAATGTGGTTTCGGTGCATCCGTATATTGTTGAAGAAAAACGCCCTATAAAAGAGTCCGGGCCGTGCGTATTCATTAACTCGGTGATAATACCCAGCGTACCGTTTGCCGACAATGGCCGCATTAGAGCTGCCGGGAGTACTTCGGCCGGCATTCCGATCAGGTCCGTAACCGGGGAAATGATAAAAACTAAAAAATCCATCGCTCCGGATGCCCGAAACATCCCGATCGCTACGAGTAAAGCAACCAGGTATGGAATGATCTTAACGGCAACCTGAAAGCCCTCCTTTGCGCCTGTTACAAAAACTTCAAATACTTTTACTTTTTTTATAAAAGCAAGAACCGGGATCACCAGCAATAATAAGGGGATGAGCCAATTAGATACAAGAAGAACAATATTTTTAAAGGTTTCCGCTTTAACAAATCGTGATACAAGAAAAATTACGGTCCCAAGAACCAAAATGAACAATATTCCTTTAAGGAAAAATTTCCTTATCGTATCCGGCCTGAAACCGGATTCAATATTAATAAATAATTTTGTAACCAATATAGCCGTTATCGTCGCTAAAAAAGATGAAAAAATCGTTGGGCCGATGATGTCCACCGGGTTTGCTGAATGCAGTCCCGCCCTGACGCCGATAATCGTCATCGGCACAAGTGTAATACTGGCTGTATTCAAACCCAGGAACATGATCATTGCGTTCGTTGCGGTGTCTTTTTGCGGATTGAGCGTTTGCAATTCTTCCATGGCTTTAATTCCAAAGGGAGTTGCCGCGTTCCCCAAACCAAGCCAGTTTGCGGAAATATTCAGCATCATAGCGCCGACAGCCGGGTGGTCGGACGGCACATCGGGAAATAAAAATTTACTCAGAGGTTTTACCGCTCTTGCCAAAAGTTGAATGAGTCCGGCCTTTTCGGCAATTTTCATAATACCGAGCCATAAACTCATAATGCCAATAAGCCCCAAAGCAATGGTTACCGCGGTTTGTGCGCTGTCAAAAACCGACGTGGTGATCTTTTCAATATTCCCTGTAAAGGCGGCCGAAACAACCGCTATAACAACAAGCGCAAGCCACACATAATTCATCATATCGTTTTCCACTCCTTTGCACGTTACAATACGATAACAGGAAATAATTCAGCATATATGTATTTTAATTACATAATATCACTGGCGCCCGGTTAACGGACACCACATCCTGCTCCGGTTTGCAGGTTCAATAAAATCAATTATTGTAATTATAAAAATTCAATTTTTATGTACAACTTGTAAAAATTACATATCTGAAAACTGTAATAATAAAATATGTTGAGTGTTGTGTCCCGGATTAACGGGACACAGATGATATAATTTATAAAATATAATATTGATATCAAACCCTTATATGTAAAAATTCAACAGGTGAGTGACATCCTCGATAATAGTGGTTACCCTGAATTAAATGTACTTTTAAACATAATAAAGATTTGTAAACTTTATTTACATTTGTACTAAATCCGGCGAAAAATGGAAATAAACGGAGTACAAACAGTATATTCAAAAAGAATAAAGAATAAGATAATTTTCAAAATAAATACTTGTATCCTTCACACAATGTTTGTAAATTTAAGACGTGACAATAGTTAACTAGAAACTTTTTAAGGAGGATATTATGAAAGCTGCAGTAGATCCAGATCTCTGTACGGGTTGTGAACTTTGTGTGGATACGTGTCCTGAGGTTTTTGAAATGGATGATGATGTAGCAAAAGCAATTGTAGATGTTGTTCCGGAAGACGTCGAAGATGCGGCAGTGGAAGCGGCAGAATCTTGTCCGGCGGAAGCTATTACTATTGAGTAACAAAGAAATAAATTAGCATATTAATATTTCTTTATAAAGGCTGATATAAGTCAGCCTTTTTTTTACCTCTCCAGAAAATATATTTTATTTCCTAATAAATCGATGTAAAAACACTTAAAATCATTGACAATTATTTCAGCAATTATTATATTTGTCAAAAATTTGAACCGGTTTAAATTCTATGCTGGAGGCGTTAATGCGATTCCCCAGGAAATTTTTATACTACTACATTCTCCTTTTATCTATGTTTATATTAATTTTTACGGGTTGTAATAGTAGTAAAAGTAAAATCGTGACTTTAAAATTGTCCCATGGTTTAAATGAGAACCACCCGGTTCACAAAGGGTTGCTCTATATGGCCCGACAGGCCTGGGAAAAATCCGACTCCACACTCGAAATTATCATTTATCCCAATGAACAGCTTGGTAATGAAAAGGAAAGTATTGAAAAATTACAATTCGGCAGTATTGATATTACCAAAGTCTCAACCAGCGCCCTGGAAAGTTTTATCCCGGAAATGGGCGTGTACGCTTTACCATTTTTATTCCGCAATTCGGAACATAAATGGAAGGTATTACTTGGCCCCATAGGCAAAGAATTACTCAATGCGGGTATTACCAGAAGATTAAAAGGTCTTGCGTATTACGATGCCGGGGCACGCAGTTTCTATACAACCAAAAGCCCGATCCTCCACCCGGATGATTTGAAAGGTTTGAAAATTCGTACCCAGCAAAGCATTATGGCCATTAAAATGATTGATATTCTTGGCGGTTCCGCCACCCCGATATCGTGGGGAGAATTATACACGGCCCTGCAGCAGGGTGTTGTTGACGGCGCGGAAAATAATCCTCCCAGTTTGTACACCGCCAACCATTACGAAATAAGCAAACATTACAGTATGGATGAACATACAGTTGTCCCCGATATTATACTCATAAGTACGATCACCTGGGATAAACTTTCCGAAGAACATAAAAGAATTATCCTGGAAGCGGCCGACGAATCCGTGACTGTTCAAAGACGGATATGGGCTGAGTTTGTGGATGAATGTATTGAAAAAATGCAACAAAAAGGACTACAGGTTTACTATCCGGACAAACAGCCTTTTATTGATAAAGGCAAAGAGCTATGGAAAGAATTTGAAGGCACAAAAATCGGTGAATTAGCACAACAAATTTTAGAGGTACAATAAATCATGTGGAAAATGATAAAAAAAGTACTCGATAAAACCCTGGAAGCGTTAACGGCAGCAGCAATGGCATTACTGGTCATTGTTGTCGCATGGCAGGTTATCACTCGATTCATTTTGAACAATCCGAGTTCCTGGACTGAAGAGCTGGCCATTTACATGATGATATGGGTGGGCTTGCTGGGTGCGGCGGTTGCCCTTAACCGGAAGGCGCACCTTGGCATCGATTACTTTGTCGGCAAACTCAAAATTAAAATTCGCTTATATGTTGAATTGCTGGTCTACCTGAGCATTGCCGTTTTTGCGATATTGGTGTTGCTTATTGGCGGGTATAATATTGTAATCTTTTACCTGTCGGAACCCCAGTTATCACCTGCACTGGGTATTAACGTCGCTTATGTTTATCTGGCTATACCTATATCGGGTTTTTTTATAACCTTTTACAGTATTGAATTCTTTTTAGAGACCCTGATAAACCTCAGAAAAAAATAAAAAAATTGTATATAACATCTATCGCTATCAATCTAACCATAATCAAAAACAGATAGGAAAGCTTATGGATTGGCCGCTGATTGTTTTAATTACCAGTTTTTTATTTTTATTATTAATAAACGTACCGATTGCATTTTCAATCGGTATTTCAACATTGTTGACCGTATTGGCTATCGGTAGTTTTTCTCCTTTCCAGAGTGTGGCTCACAGCATATCAACGGGTTTTGACAGTTTCGCCCTGTTAGCCATCCCGTTTTTTATTTTAGCCGGTCAACTCATGGGAAGAGGCGGTATTGCAAAAAGGCTCATCGATTTTGCCAACGTCATGGTTGGGCGGTTCCCCGGCGGCTTATCTTACGTAAATATAATGACTTGTATGTTGTTCGGGGCAATTTCGGGTTCAGCCGTTGCGGCCGTTTCAAGCGTCGGCGGATTTATGATCCCCCTGATGAATAAAGAGGGTTATCACAGGGATTTTAATGCCTCCGTTACAATTACGGCAGCAACAACAGGTCTGCTGATCCCACCGAGTAATGTCATGATCGTTTATTCATTAGCAACCGGGGGCGCCGTATCGATTGCCGCCATCTTTTTAGCCGGATTTTTACCGGGGATTCTGATGGGGCTGGGATTGATGGTTGTCAGCGGGTTAATTTCCATTAAGAATCATTACGGTAAAGGCGTAATTTTTGGATTCAAGGAAAGTCTTGTCAAATTTTTAGTCGCTTTACCCGCTTTATTTTTGGTCATTATTGTGCTCGGCGGCATCCTGGCCGGTTTTTTCACCGCGACCGAGGCTTCGGCCGTTGCCGTGATTTATGCACTTATTTTATCGGTATTTGTCTATCGTGAAGTAAAGATCAGAGAATTACCGGAAATCTTCCTCCATGCCGGTATTACAACAGCGGTGGTTATGCTCTTAATTGGCACATCTATGGCGATGTCCGAAGTTTTTGCCATTCTTGGACTCCCGGAAACGATAAACAATTTGTTGTTGAGCATAACCAGCAACAAGATATTGATTCTGTTGATGATAAACATCATTTTATTGTTTATCGGTACTTTTATGGACATGACCCCGGCTGTTTTGATCTTTACACCGATTTTTTTACCAATCGTTACAAACCTGGGTGTTAATCCGATTCATTTCGGTATTATAATGATCATGAACCTGTGTATCGGTATCTGCACGCCGCCGGTAGGGTCATGTTTGTTTGTGGGTTGCGGCATTGCGGAAACGACAATTACCAAAATTTTACGGCATATACTGCCTTTCTTCCTGGCAATGGTGATTGTTTTATTTATAGTCACTTATATACCATGGATATCAATTATTATTCCGAAATTATTCGGATTTTAAATTCATTAAACCGCCATTGAAAAAAAGGTCACTTAAAAACAATAACTTAAATCGGTTCAATTTTTATGGCAATGACAATTGGTGATATTGCCCGGCTTGCCGGTGTTTCCCGCGCGACAGTTTCCGGGGTCTTGAATAATAACCCGACGGTCAGCAAAAAAACCCACGAACGGGTGCTGGCTATTATTGAACAACATAACTACACGCCAAATCAAATCGCACGAGCCCTGGCGCTGAATCAAACCGGGTTGATCGGCCTAATTGTTAAAGATATATCCAATCCTTTATACAGTAAAATCGCATTAGGTGTTGAGGAAGTATGTGATGAAAACGGCTATAGTATGATTATCAGTAACACCCATGTGGATTGGGACAGACAGGATAAAAATATAAATATTTTAAAACACCGTCGTGTTGACGGATTGATCATCTTCCCTTTACAGAGAGGCCATACTCTTCAGGATTTTCATGATTTAATCAGAGAAAAATACCCGTTTGTGCTTCTCGCGGAAATACCGGAAGTCAATGCTGATGTTGTACGTGCCGACGATGAAACCGGGGCATATAATGCCACGGTTCATTTGATCAAACAGGGTGTGCGGAAAATCGCTTATATATCCGGTCCGGAATCATCATACGCAAGCGACAGACGGCTTTCCGGCTATAAACGCGCCCTGATGGATTTTAATTTGACTTTTTCCACCGATCTGGTTCGAGAGGGCGGCTGGCGTCTTGAGGATGGATATAAGGCCGGCCTGACTTTTTCTTTGGATAAATCGGATTGCCCGGACGGGATATTCTGCTATAACGATTCAATCGCCATTGGTTTGATCCGGGCTCTGACGGAAAGAGGGAAACTAATTCCCCGGGACGTAGCGGTAATCGGTTTCGATGACAGCGGGGTTTCCGCTTATCTTGAGACTTCTCTGACTACGGTCGCCCAACCCACACAAAAAATCGGACGAATGGCCGCAGAAGTATTATTGAAAAGGATAAAAAATAAAAAGAAAAAACTGCCGCATCAAAAAATACTCATTGAAACAGAGTTAGTAATCCGCGAAACCTGCGGAGCCAACAAAAAGGGTACGGTTTCAGGAATTAATTAAATTATTATTTCGTCAATACACTATTTCATAAAATTTATAATTGCTTATATGAACAATTCGAATGATATAAAAAAAATCGTCAATACGGCGGCGTCCGCTCTGGGTGCGGATGTGATTAAAATTTATAATCAATCAATTCAGATTTTGGATCGTATCACTTTTTTAATGATAAAAACATACGCGGGTCGGACAATCATCTGCTTCGGCGATAACACTCCGGAAGACCTGCTTGGCGACGAAGTAACGATTCGTTTCAATGATACATCCTTAAAAGTAAAAATGTGTCCCTGCATTCATGAAAATGCGGAATCTATACGCAAGATATTTAAATGGACCTCGCCGCAATGCGCTGGATTGAATACCTCATTCGGGGCCGGTGATCGAATCGGCCTGGCAACGCCGGGGCACATACAGGCATTTAAAAACTATGACATTTTCCCGGTTTTGGCGCAGCAGTCCATCAGGGAAATGTCCCGCACCATTCGCGCCGCCGAAGAAGTTCTGGATGACGCAACATGGGGTGTATTTCAGGAAGGATTTACAGGCGGGTTTGGCTCGGATGCCGATCACTTGAAAACAGAACAGGATATAAGGGCTACGATTGAAGCCGGGTTTACAGGTTTTACCGTTGATCCTTCGGATCATATTAACAACAATGCGGATACTGTGGACTTGGACGAGCTTGAAAACCTGTTTGTATCACTGTTTGATGAAAACGACGAGTTAACAGAGTTCATGGGACAATATAACGGTAAAAATATTGTTATTAATAGTAAAGACCGGAAATTATCTCTACAAATAAACGACGAACAACTTAAACGTCTCGCAGTAAAATATCTGCCCGCTATAAGGTTCACTATCTGGAGTTATTATTTAATTAAAAAATTAAAAGCAGATGAAGCTTTTGACTTTGAAATGTCGGTCGATGAAACGGAAACGCCAACATCGATTGCCGCACACTATATGATCGTTAATGAACTGACACAAGCGGGCGTGAAATTGGCTTCTCTTGCTCCGCGGTTTGTGGGTGAGTTTCAAAAGGCAATTGATTATATTGGCGATCTTAATGAATTCAGGGAACAGCTCCGGGATCATGTTGCCGTTTCCGAATTTTTTGGACAGTACAAATTAAGTATCCATTCCGGTAGCGATAAATTTTCAATCTTTCCGATAGTAAATCAGGTCACTAACGGATTATTTCATGAAAAAACCGCCGGAACAAGTTATCTCGAGGCGTTAAGGGTCATTTGTCGTTATGATACAAAATTGTTCCGTGAAATTTTTTTATTCGCTCTAAAGAAATTTGAAAAAGAAAGATATTCTTACCATATTACAACCGATTTATCACGAATCCCCAGGCTGGAAAAACTTGCCGATTCTCAATTGGAAATTCTTTTGAACGGAAATGATTCCCGACAGGTATTACACGTTACCTTTGGCGCCATTTTAACCGCCAAAGATAAAGATGATGAATATCTTTTTCGTGAACAAATACTCAATGTTATCGATATACATGAAGAGGAATATTATAAAGTTCTAACAAAGTTGTTTTGCGCGCATTTGGATGCATTTGGAATAAATAAAAAATAAAATGGAGGTAAGTGTTTGAATTACGTACAAGAAATGTTTAATCTGAAAGGCAGTGTAGCTGCTGTGATTGGCGGGGGCGGAGTTCTGGCAGGCGAGATGGCCCATGGACTAGCAAATGCGGGAGCGGATATTGCAATTCTGGACCTGAATACCGAAAATGCTGAAAAAATGGCCGAATCCATTAAAAAAACCGGCGTAAAGGTTGTTCCCATCACAGTGAACGCCACTTCAAAAACAGACCTGATCAATGCCGAGCGGGAAATAAGCACCAAACTCGGCGATGTGAATATACTGATCAACGCTCCCGGAATCAATTCCAGTACACCATTTTTCGAAATTGCCGAAGAAGAATGGGATAAAATAATGAATGTTAATTTAAAAAGTATGTTCCTGGCCTGCCAGATTTTCGGACAAAAAATGATCAAAAAAAATATAAAAGGCAGTATAATTAATTTTTCTTCCGCGTCATCCGGCCCTCCTTTATCAAAGGTGTTCACTTATAGTATCAGTAAAGCCGGGGTGAATAATCTGACCCAGTTCCTGGCGAATGAGTGGGCGACAAAAAATATCCGGGTCAATGCTATCGCTCCCGGATTTTTCCCGGCCGAACAAAACAGGAAAATATTGACGCCTGAACGGGTTGCGGACATCATGAGACATACTCCAATGAATCGTTTTGGAGAAGCGGATGAATTGATCGGTGCCGCCATCTGGCTGGCCTCGAACAATGCGTCTTCATTTGTAACCGGAGCCATCATCCGGGTGGACGGCGGTTATACTGCAAAGACAATATAAATTTTTAATATGATTTTATTCTTAAAAGGAGTTCAAAATAATGAGTACGAATGATATCGGGCTAATCGGCCTTGCCGTTATGGGGGAAAATCTTATTTTAAATATGGAAAGTCATGGTTTTTCCGTGGCCGTTTTTAACCGGACTACCAGTAAAGTTGACAATTTTATCAAAGGCAGGGCAAAAGGCAAAAATATAAAGGGTTGTTTTTCCATCGAGGAATTAACCGCCAGTTTAAAACGTCCCCGCCGGGTCATGCTTATGGTTAAAGCCGGACAGCCCGTTGATGACTTTATAGAATTGCTTTTACCCCATCTTGAAAAAGGTGATATTATCATAGACGGAGGCAACAGCCATTTCCCGGATACGATACGACGGACTAAATATCTGGAAGAAAAAGGCCTGCTGTATATCGGCACCGGTGTGTCCGGCGGCGAAGAGGGCGCGTTAAGAGGACCGTCCATTATGCCGGGCGGTTCCCCGGATGCATGGCCGCATGTGAAAAATATTTTCCAGAGTATTGCCGCCAAAGTGCCGGACGGTTCCCCCTGTTGCGAATGGGTCGGCAGCAACGGCGCCGGTCATTATGTAAAAATGGTCCACAATGGTATTGAATATGGCGACATGCAAATGATTTGCGAAGCCTATTCATTAATGAAAAACGCGCTTGGCATGTCCTATGAGGAAATGCACGATGCGTTCACCGATTGGAATAAAGGAGAACTTGACAGTTACCTGATCGAGATCACCAGGGACATTATGGCTAAAAAAGACGAGGAAACCGGGAAACCCATGCCGGAGGTTATCCTGGACACCGCCGGTCAAAAAGGCACCGGTAAATGGACCAGCGAAGCTGCGCTGGACCTCGGCATTCCCGCGCAGACCGTAGCCGAAGCCGTCTTTGCCCGCGCCATGAGCGCAATTAAAGAAGAACGTGTTGCGGCTTCAAAAGAATTAAAAGGCCCGCAAATTCAATTTACCGGTAATAAAAAAGAATTTGTAGAAAATATCCGTAAAGCCCTGTATGCTTCCAAAATATGTTCATACGCCCAGGGTTATCAACTCATGCGCGCGGCCGCTGAGGAATACAAATGGGATCTGAAATACGGCGAAATCGCGTTAATGTGGAGAAACGGGTGTATTATCCGGGCACAATTTCTTGGCAAGATTAAAGAGGCTTTTGATAAAAAACCGGACCTGGCAAACCTGCTGCTGGACCCCTATTTTAAAAAGATCATCGAGGAAAATCAATCAGCCTGGCGTACTGTCGTTTCCAAAGCCGTTGAACTGGGTATCCCTGTTCCGGCATTCAGCAGCGCCTTGACCTATTACGACGGTTACCGTAGTGAACGGTTGCCGGCCAACCTGCTGCAGGCTCAGCGCGATTATTTCGGCGCGCATACTTATGAACGTGTCGATAAACCGCGCGGTCAGTTCTTCCATACCAACTGGACCGGACACGGCGGATCGACTTCCGCATCGACATATAATGTTTAGGTATAGTGATAAAATAGCAACCGGTTAAATACCGGATGTAGAAAAAAATATGAATACTTTTAATAATTTTTCATTAAAAGACAAAACGGCGCTGGTCTCCGGGGCAAGCAGGGGAATTGGCAAAGCAATCGCCCTTGCCTTCGCGGATGCCGGGGCAAATGTAATACTGGTTTCCCGCAGCCGACAGGAATTGGATAAAATTGCAGAACAAATATCGGCCGCCGGGCAAAAAGCGTGGCCGTTTGCCTGCGATATTTCCCGGATCGGCGAAATTCATAATTTTTACAGTAAAGTTGTTTCGCAGACCGGGCCTGTGGATATTCTGGTCAATGTGGCCGGGACAATTTTCCGGACGGATTCGATTGAATTTCCCCTTGATAAATGGCAGTTATCGCTCGATGTAAATTTAACCGCCCCTTTTATGTTTTGTCAGTGCTTTGCCCGTTCCTGCATTCAAAGAAAACAGCGGGGCAAGATTATCAACATCACTTCACTGTTAAGTGAAAGAGGACGCCCGACTATTCCGGCATACGCCGTAAGTAAAAGCGGGTTAAAACTGCTGACAATGGTCCTGGCCGTGGAATGGGCCAAATATAAAATTAATGTGAATGCAATTGGTCCCGGTTACATTGAGACGGAGCTTACCCGGCCGCTGATGGATAACGAAACCTTTAATAAATGGGTTCATGAAAAAACGCCAATGGACCGTTGGGGAACACCCAACGATTTAACCGGCGCTGCTTTGTTCCTGGCATCGGGCGCTTCGGATTTTATCACCGGTCAGACAATCTATGTTGACGGCGGCTGGCTGGCTAATTTATAAACGATATTTAAATTATATCAGGTAAATCATGGTAATTGGATACGGTTCTTCAAACGAGTTATTATCGGAAAAAAAAGTTGGTGAACTCTGTACGGAAGCTTTTGAAAAATATGATTTAACAAATAAAAATGTATTGGCGGTTTTACCCGATCATTCCCGCACCGCGCCGATAGATGTGATGTTCAGAACAGTGTATGAATTACTGGCGGACCGGGTTAAAAGGCTCGACTTTATTATCGCGCTGGGTACACATCCACCCATGAGTGATGAGGCGATCAATCACCGGGTCGGTATCACACAACAGGACAGGAAAACAAAATATCACAGGGCCCGTTTTTTTAATCATCACTGGAAAAATCCGGCCCAGCTTGTTAAAATCGGCAGCATTTCAAAACAACAGGTATCGGAAATATCAAACGGTTTAATGAATGAAAAAGTTGATATCACCATTAACAAAATGGTACTGGATTATGATGTAATCATGATCATCGGCCCAACATTCCCGCATGAAGTCGTGGGCTTTTCAGGCGGTTACAAGTATTTGTTTCCGGGTATCGCGGGTCAGGAAATCATCGATATGTTTCACTGGCTGGGGGCGCTGATCACAAATCCGGTCATAATCGGGACGAAATATACCCCGGTGAGAAAAGTTGTCGATATAGCCGCCGGTTTCTTAAAAGCGGAAAAGATTTGCCTGAGTCTGGTTGTAAAAGGCACCGGACTTGCGGGTTTGTTCATCGGAGATCCGCAGGAGGCGTGGGAGAAAGCATCGGACCTGTCCGACAAACTGCATATTATTTACAAGGATAAACCATTTCATACGGTGTTATCCTGCGCGCCGGTGATGTACGATGATCTCTGGACCGGCGGTAAATGTATGTATAAACTGGAACCCGTTGTCGCGGACGGCGGTGAATTGATCATCTACGCCCCGCATATCAAAGAAATATCGGTAACGCACGGCGATTTTTTAATAAAGATCGGTTACCATGTCCGCGATTATTATGTCAAACAAATGGATAAATTTAAAGACATCCCAGGCGGAGTTATGGCGCATTCAACCCATGTAAGAGGGATCGGCAGTTATGAAAGCGGTTTGGAAAAACCCCGCATTAATGTTACCCTGGCCACGCAAATACCCCGGGAAACATGCGAAAAAATAAACCTGGGATACCGTGATCCTGCTACCATCAACCCGGGAGATTTTAAAAACCGGGAAAATGAAGGTATTTTATACGTGGAGAAAGCGGGTGAGATGTTGTACAGATTAAAGAATGATCCTTTTCGAAAATAAATGATTGCTTTTACTTATTCAAGCAGGAGGTTGAAAATTAAATGTCACTGAATAAGAATGTTGTTGTCGCACAGTCAGGCGGACCGTCGCCGGTAATAAATAATACGTTACGCGGAATTGTTGAAACCTGCAAAATGTTCCCGGATAAATTTGAAAAAGTATACGGCGGCTGGCATGGAATAGAGGGAATTCTCAGGGAAGAATTACTGGATATTTCCGCGCAAAAAGAAGAAGAAATCAGCTTGTTAAGAACCACGCCGGCGGCCGGTTCAATCGGTACATGCCGGTATAAACTCAAGGGGCACCAAAAAGAGGATTTTGAAAGGGTCATAGAGGTATTTAAAGCCCATGATATCGGTTATTTCTTCTATATCGGCGGTAACGATTCCATGGATACAGCCAACAAAATCGCGAACCTTGCCCATGAAAGGGGCCTGGATTTGATCGCCGTCGGCGGGTCCAAAACCATTGATAATGATGTGGGTGATTCCGAATTCAAACTGGTCGATCACACTCCCGGGTACGGCAGCGTGGCCAGATACTGGGCGCTCAACATCCAAAACACAAATGAAGAAAATATGGGTTCATCCCCTGCCGATCCGGTCATCGTCATACAGGTTATGGGCCGGAAGATCGGATTTATACCGGCGGCCGCCAGACTGGCCGATCCCAAACGGCAAATGCCGTTACAGATATATATGCCGGAATCCAGTTTAACCCTGGAAGAGATGACAGATAATGTTAATGATGAACTGCAGAAAAGCGGCAGGTGTATTATTGTCGTCAGCGAAGGTTTTGATGTCGGGAACATAGGTGAAGTTAAAGATTCATTCGGACATACGGAATTCAGCGCAAGTATGTTCACCGCTCAGCAGGTCATTGTGAATCATTTGAACAAAGCCGGTATCAAAGCAAAAGGCACCGCGCGCGGCCAGGTAGTCGGTACGGATCAGAGAGACACAATAATCTATGCTTCGAACGTCGATCTTGAGGAATCGTATAAAGTTGGTCAGAATGCGGTCGTTATCGCTATCGAGCATGGATCAGGTTATATGTCCACGATTCTGCGCCGTCCCGGCCTGATCTATAACGTCGATTACGATAAAGTTCCGCTTGAGCAGGTTGCGAATTCAGAAAGGGAATTCCCCAGATCATGGATAACAGCTAATAAAATCGATGTAAGTGACGAATTTATAAAATATGCCCGTCCGCTTATCGGCGACGACTGGGTGAGTGTACCGGTAATTAACGGTATTCAGCGGTTTGCCCGGTTTGAAAAAATATTCGCTGGACAAAAACTGCCGAAATACATCCCCGAGGCGCATAGATAATTCATAGATGAAATAAAACCGAATAAAATAAGGAAATTAGTATGTCAGATCCACATGAAGTATTAATAAAACTTGAACCGAAACATAAATATTTAATTGCAATCGATTCCGACGGCTGTACCTTTGATACAATGGAAATAAAACACAAGGAATGTTTTATACCCAATATTGTAAAATACTGGGATTTACAACCCGTCTCAAAATACGCGCGAACCGCCGCAGAGTTTGTCAATTTATATTCCAAATGGAGGGGAGTAAACAGATTTCCCGCGCTTATTTTGACGTTTGATTTGTTAAAAGAATGGCCCGATGTACAAAAAAGAAAAGTGAACATTCCCACGGCACAGGCCCTTCGGGATTGGATTGCCAGGGAATCAAAATTAGGGAACCCGGCGCTGAAAGCCGAGGTTGAGAAAACCGGCGATCCGGTTTTACAAAAGGCTTTGACATGGAGCGAATCGGTCAATGCTTCCGTTGCGGATATCGTTTATAATGTGCCGCCTTTTCCATTTGTACGGGAAAGCCTGGAAAAAGTATCGGAATGGGCTGATGTGATCGTATGTTCCGCAACCCCTGGGGAAGCGCTGCAACGGGAATGGCAGGAACATGATATCGCAAAATATACAAGAGTTATCGCCGGTCAGGAAATGGGTAGTAAAAAAGAAATCATTGAATTTGCCTCCAATGGTAAATACAGTAAGGAAAATATCTTAATGATAGGTGATGCGCCCGGCGATATGAAAGCTGCAAAAGCAAATGAGGCTTTATTCTTTCCGGTAAAACCGGGCCATGAAGATGAATCATGGGAATTCTTTTTTAAAGAGGCAGCGGATAAATTTAAAAACGGCCGGTATGATCAGGAGTATGAAAACAATCTTGTCATTGAATTTGAAAAATTGTTGCCGGATGTTCCGCCCTGGAAATAGAAAAAACTAAAAAAAGGGCATGCCTTTATCCGATAATTGCATGCCCTTTATGTTTTTCAACTAATAAAATTCTTTTCTCAATCTTCTACGGCTATAAAACCTATTGAGCAGAAGTTAAATAATCCTGTGGAATCACTTCCGTTATACCCAGTTTTTGAATTTTTTCAACATTAAATTCGGTTTTCAGATGATCATAAAAGGTTAGATTTAGAATGATGGATTTTGCACCATCCTTTTCAACATATCCTAGTAATGCACCAGATTCTATATAATCGAGGGATGCTGTAACCAATGATATCTTTTTTTCCTTACATTTGGAAAGTATATAGAGCTTGTTCTTATTATTTGCAAAAATATTATCATCATATATTACAAGTATACTATTTTCATTCAATGATTTGGTGGCTTTTCCGATATCCGCAGAGTTATCAATTTCATAAATTAACGCTTTCAATTTAAACTGAACCGTTGCACGGTCAATTTTTTCTTTTTCACGGGCCAGCTCAGATTTGGTAATAAAAATATTTATCTCACTGGCATTAGGAAACGCCTGTTTCACAAGATAAAAATATTGTGTTGTAGTGACGTTTGCAAATAAATGGCCTCCAAAAAACAACATTAAGACAAGAACCCCTGCACACAATCTTCGTTTCATAACCTCTCCTTAGATTTTTCAGAATGACATTCCTATGACCATCTGTTTGTTAATTCATCTATAAATAATGACGAGTTTTTGTTAACCATTTGCAACTTGTATGCCAGTTTAATTATTTATAAAAAACCAACCTGTTAAATAATAAAACAACAACTTTTTTTGACAGGCTTCCCTAAACCAATAAATAACAAGCAATTAAATTTAAACCAAAACAAAATATTATAATTACACAAATATCAGAATCCCTCTATTTTAACTTGAAAAAGTTCATATTCTTATTATTGTGACATTTAATGGACAATGAAAATCATTTAGGCCACAATATTTTCAAAAATGGTCACAATAGATTTATAACACTCATATATGTGATCATAATATAAATTGACCGGGACAATAAGCATTAATTAACTTTTATCAAAATCAGTAACTTTTCTATGTCAATTAATTTTAAATATTTGTATTTTGATAATATTATTAACATAAAATATGTAGGGAAAAAGAATGAAAAAATTAATGTTCATATTTATTTTTTTATTGTCCGCCGTATGTCTCTATTCTCAAAATCTGCAGATTCATTATGATTTTGGAGAAGACAGGAAATATATTACCACCACACTGGAAATGTTCAAGCCTGACGAATACGGTTCGTTTTTCTTTTTCGTCGATATGGACTATGACTATCCCGGTAACAAAAGCATGTCACTTGGTTATTGGGAAATCGCGCGATATATCAATTCATATTTCATTAAAGATCTGAGTCTGACCGTACAATATAACGACGGCATAATGGCATTCAAAGATAACGGTTCTATGACTGCGTTTCCACTGGGACAGGCCTGGCTGGGGGGAATTACCTACCCGTTAAATCTTGGAATCATTACTCTGAACTCGGAGTTACTATACCGCCAGGCGAGAGGTTCTGCGGCCCCGGACATACAAATTACCTTTGTCTGGTTTGAATTGCTTTTTAAAGAAAAAATTAATTTCACGGGTTATTTTGATTACTGGACACAGGATAATCATTCCGGTGATAAAATGAATGTGTTTCAACTGGAACCGCAACTGTGGTACATTTTAAACAAGCATTTGTCAATTGGCGGAGAAGTCGAGATCAGCAAGAATTTTCTACCCTATAAAGGCTGGAAATTTATGCCGACGCTGGGAACAAGATGGGAATTTTAATTCTGAAAGGGATCGAAAATGAATGATTATTTTCAACTTGAGGTCAACGAATCTAATATTAAAACGGAGATCATTGCAGGATTGACCACTTTTCTGGCAACGATGTATATCATTGTGGTCAATCCGAAAATGCTGGAAACAACCGGAATGCAGTTCAACGGCGTGCTCACCGCGACCGTTCTGGTCAGCGCCTTTAGCAGTATTATGATGGGACTTTACGCGAAAAACCCGATCGTGCTCGCGCCCGGTATGGGTCTGAACGCATTTTTCACCTATTCCGTCGTTCTGGGAAAAAACATTCCCTGGGAAACCGCGCTGGGCGCTGTGTTCTGGTCGGGGGTGATCTTTTTGATCCTGTCCGTTTTTAACGTCAGAACCAAAATTGTCAAAGCCATACCCAAACAGATCCGGTACGCGGTCGCCGCCGGAATTGGATTGTTTATTACCTTTATCGGTTTTTTTGACGCCAAATTTATCGTTCCGGACCCCGCAACCATTCTAGGCTTATGTGACCTGGATATGGTTACTATTACCTTTATAGCCGGTTTATTCATTACGGCCGTACTGGTGGCGAAACGGGTCAAAGGGGCGTTGATTATCGGTATTATACTAACAACAATCCTGGCCGTACCCATCGGCAGGCTGTGGGGTGACGCAACGCCGTTATTTGCAACCAAATCCATCGTCACCTGGAAGGGTATTTTTGCCGCCCCGGATTTCAGTTTATTATTCAAGATGGATCTCGTGCACTCGTTAAGTCTTGCCGTCTGGCCGGTCATTTTTGCTTTCCTGTTCACCGATATGTTTGACAGCCTGTCCACGTTTATCGGCGTGGCCGAAGCCGCCAACCTGGTCGACGAGGACGGGGAACCCAGAAACATTAAACAATCCATGATCGTTGACGCGCTGTCCACCGCCATGTCCGGGCCGCTGGGGACCAGCTCCGGCACCAGTTATATCGAATCGGCCGCCGGTATCGAAGAAGGCGGACGCACCGGTTTGACCGCGGTTGTCGCGGGACTGCTGTTCCTGCCGTTTCTGTTCTTTTCGCCGTTACTGTCCATGGTCCCAAAGATCGCAACCTCGCCGGCGCTGGTGCTTGTCGGCGTATTCATGATGAAACCGATCGTGAAAATAAACTGGTCGGAATTTGACGACGCGATCCCGGCTTTCCTGGCGCTCATCCTCATTCCGGCAACCTATTCCATCACCCAGGGCATAATCTGGGGATTTTTGAGCTGGACGGTCATCAAACTTGTGATGGGTAAATTCGATGAACTGTCGCCCATGCTGATCATAATTGATATTTTTGCCATTCTGGCGTTGATTGTGGGTTGAGATATTCTTTTCAAATTTTCGTTCCGCAGGGGCTCATGCCCCTGCGGATTGTTGCTCTTTTTCTCCTCGTTCCAATCTCCAGATTGGAACGCCATTGTACGCGAAACTATGTTTCGCAATATTCGATGTAATGAAAACCAGACACCCCTCTTTGATTCTCCCCTCAAGGGGATACTAAATATGTGATTATTAGAAGAACTTTTCTTCTTTTAAGAACTAATTCTTGAAATCCAACAAATCAAGTCCTCCTTTGAAGGGGGATTCAGGGGGATGTTTCTCCAGGTTGTCTTTACCAAATATTTTCGGGCATCTGTTCTTTTGAATCCATCAACGCTGAGGCCGGAGCCTCAGCGGAACTACATCAGGTCCATATCCCGCAAAACCTGTTCCGCTTCAGGTACTTCCTGGCAGGGGACCATCACCTTGAGCTCGTTGATGATATGACCGTTATAATCCCCCGCCGCCCTGAACAGGTATAATCCGCGCTTCCCATGTGCAGGGGATTTGATTTTTTGGAATATAAAATGTTTATTTATCAGAGCCTTTTTTCTTGGAAAAAATGAAAATTTTTGTATTTTGTAATATATATTAAAAAATATAATTAACTTATATTTAAAAAAAGGGGATCATCATGGAAAAACGAACATCAATTTTTAAAAATTTGTTCCAGAAGAACAAACAAAAAAATATTGAACCCGGAACCATGACAGATATAGACGGCAATGTCTATAAAACAGTAAAAATTGGTAAACAATTGTGGATGGCGGAAAATTTAAAAGTTACCAGGTACCGTAACGGTGATGCCATACCCGAGGTAACCGATGATTTAAAATGGATTAATCTGACAAACGGCGCGTACTGTCATTATAATAATAATAGTAATAATACCGTCAATTACGGCGCGCTGTACAACTGGTTCGCGGTAAACGACAGCCGCAAAATCGCGCCGAAAGGCTGGCATGTACCAAGCGATGCCGAATGGCAAAGGCTGGTCAATTTCCTGGGCGGAGAAGATGTTGCCGGCGCGAAATTAAAAGAAACAGGAACAACACATTGGGAAAGCCCCAATGAAGGTGCTACTAATGAAAGTGGTTTTTCCGCACGGTCGGGTGGGAGTCGCGGTAGCGGCTTTGGTAGTAATTCCACCTATGGTAATTTCGGTTCTTTCAACGATAGGGGTGACATTGACGGTTTTTGGTCCTCTACCAAGAACGTTAATGATACAGCTTGGATCCGCACTTTTTTAGGAAATGACAATGATTTCTGCCGGGAGTTCGGGTTTATGTCGTTCGGTTTCTCAGTTCGTTTAGTCAGGGATTGAGTGTGCCCAGCAAAACACATCAGGGTGCAGGGACATTCTGAATATCTCGCGTAGATCTCCGGCATGGTGTGTAGTTCGATAATCCCCTCCTTCCCAAACTCCGGTTTGTGAAGGTAATTTCCCGCGATACTCTGTTTCGCACGCTCTCCATCCCCAAAACACCCAAACAATATTATTAAGTTTAATATTTACGATAAAAAATATCGTTCCGCAAGGGATTCCTTGCGGGTAAATGCTCTTTTAAGTTTATCACCGTTGAGGCGAGAGCCTCAGCGGAACTACATCAGGTCCATATCCCTTAAAACCTGCTCCGCATCCAATACTTCCTGGCAGGGGACCATCACCTTGATCTCATTGATGATATGACCGTTATAATCCCCCGCCGCCCTGAACAGG
>JAFGSB010000064.1 GCA_016934825.1 Candidatus Zhuqueibacterota bacterium | reverse complement strand
TAACTAAAATCTTAGTTTGTCAACTAATATCTTAGTTGATAGGAATTTTACATAAAATATTTTAAACGAGGCACAACATGGGTATTGCGATCAAGGGCACGGCAGGCCGTGCCCCTACAGCTGGTCTTCGATCCGATCCGGCGTAGGGGCGGGGTTTTCCCGCCCTTGGAAAATCTCCTGTAGTAGGGGATGAAAAAAAGGGGCGCGACAACCGCGCCCTACTTTTAAAACAAATTCATTTACACGAACCCAGGGAACCCGCTAGGACACAGGGCAAAGTCGCAAAGTTAAATACCGTTCCACTTTTTAATCGAACATGACCACGGTTTTGTAGATTTATTTTTTTAACCATTTATAATATTAATTATTAAAAAAAAGGAATCAATTTACATGTGGCGAATTATTTATGTTTTACCCAATATTGAGTTAAAAGCTCCGATTGAAGAAAATTATATTGCAATAGTTCCTAGCCAGGATACACGTATCAAAGAAATCATTTCGTCAAATCCATATGCCAAATCACTTGTTACAGGTTTTAAAAATAAATATAAAAACAAAATCAACCCTTCTTTTATATTAATCGATGCTCAAGCGCCTGATATTTATTTTAAACAAGAACTTATTTTTGGATTTCGAAATATTTTTGCGTTATCAATCATAATTGAAAAGTATGAATGTGAATTACAAAAAATACTCTCACCAGAATTAGTGGGATTTTCCAACTATTTCGATTTTTATCCGCTAACAATCAGCAAACAAAATGATGGTTTCATTACTTTATCGCCTGCAGTCGGTGAATTGGCAGTTGGATCAAGTTATTTCCAAGGACAATCTAATCCGAGTCTTTCTGTATGTAAAAATTTGTCTTTTGGGAATAATTTCTACTTATTCAATTTGTTAAAAAAAACTTGGGAGAGAAGATTCATAAAAAGTAATCTAAACGAATGGAAAACCAGCATTCTTTTTCGTTCATTGGATATGGCTTACAAAGCGATGGAGTTACCTAGTATCGGTTCGCCATCAATTTATGACATGGGAACAAAAGCTAGTTTATGGGTTAGTGCTTTTGAGATACTCTCGCATCCCCGCAAAAGTAAAGTCAATCTTATTACCGTCTTGGATTTACTTGGAGAGTATAAATGGGAAGACAGGAAATTGAAAAATAAATATCACAAATTGAAACATGGAAATCAGAGATATGGAAGGATTAATTTTGTACAGAATCTTTATCAATATTTATATAAAATCCGAAATGATTTTCTTCACGGAAATCCGGTTAAAGAAACTTGTTTGTATCCATTTGGAAATAAATCCTTTTCTTCTCAGATTTTAAAAATAGCTCCATTATTATACAAAGTTGCATTATTACAATTTCTTGATCATTTTAGAGATAGAAGAAGAAGATTTGATCCACAAAAATATTGTTCAATGCATTTTTGCAAAAAACCTCTCGAAAAAGCGATTTTAGAATTAAAAAATATTAAAAAACTGTAGGCGGGGTGATAGAAGCGTCTTCAAATGACGATCAACCGGCTAGGAGAAGGCAGTATGAAAAGACTTATGGTCGTGGGCGGTTTGCTGCTGGCGGCAGTAATGGCCGCCGGCGCGGGGCAAACGGAGTTTGCTGTCCAGGATAACATCAAAAAGGTCAAGGAACGCCTGGGCGGCGCACTTCTTGCCACCGCCGATGCCGTTATTGCCAAGCACGTGGAAGCCATCGGGGGCCGGGACGCGGTCCTGGCAATCAGGACATTGATGGTCAGGGGAAGAAACACCCGTTTCGGCCAGGGGGACAACTCCCTCTACCGCTATTATGCGCAGCCCAACTTTTTCAAGCAGACGAGATCCCCTGAAGCATCCAGTTACGTCGTGAGCAATGGCGAAAAAACCTGGTCGGTCTCACCCGCGGGCCGCAGGGAGCTGTCCGAGTGGTGGGCGGTCGCCTTGAAACATTACCGGATCGACAGCAATTTCATCGACTATCAGCGCCGCGGCGTCAAGTATGAATATCGCGGGCTGGCGGGGTTTGCCACGGAACCATTCGTGTATTACCACCTGACCCGGACATTCCCAGACGGGTTCGAGGAAGACCTGTACTTTGACGTGGATACCGGTTTGTTGCATGCCGTCTGGACGACGAGCTCACCCATCAAAGACTCGCCGCAGGTCTTCTATGATTACCGGAGAGTCGGCGGCGTGCTGTTCCCCCACGCCTGGATGCGGGTGCACGACCAGGCCGCTCCTCCCCACTTGTTCATCGTGGAGGAGATCAGGGTCAACGAGGATTTCGGCAAGGATCTCTTCGCTCAAGCAGGGGAATAGGCGGCATGAGGGACAGTGCTTGTTTTCATGCAATCAGGCCCTCGCCAGCGATTGAGTGAACTTTCCAGCCTGACTATTTCTGTCCATGAAAACAGCTTGGCGGTTCATGCAAAAATAGACGCTCCGTCCCCGACAGTCGCTCTTTTTCGATCCGTCCCTCAGGCTCCTTAAATCGAATAAACCATTACTGTGAAAGGGTGACCAGACCGGTCATTTTATCGCTGAAATTTCCCTGGCTGTCTTCCAGCACAAACCATATTCTCACCTGATCATTTACTTTCCCTTTTACATTAGTAACTTTAAAGCCGAACACCGATCCTTTCGTCCCGGTATATCTTGCCGGATTTTCCTCCCCGATTCTGCCGCTTTGATTCCCTGAATACAGGAACTTGTCCGATTTATATGAAAAATGCCACTTCCCATTCAAAAGATCCCCGTCATCATCTTTCCAGTAAAAATTAAGTTTTACTATAAAAGAATCTCCTGCACCCAGAATAGATGGAATCCTCTTTGCCAGTTTGTCGGGATAGAAGGATAGAATGTATGGCTTTTTCCCCTGGGTTATCCTGGTCTCGTTATTTATTGCCAACCGATTAATATTATTGTTTTTATTTGCTTGACCAATCTGGACGGTACCCGGGGGTTTCACGGTGAAAACATTTCCATGATAAACGATCCCGGTAATGTCCAGCACAACGATCTTATAATTTCCTGCCACAAGATTCAAAGGGATCTTCCATGATTTCTGAAGATGGGGGGTGTTTGGCCAGTCATTGGCAATAGTAGATACATGCTGGACACCATTGACTCCTTTACAAAGATAGACTTTCAGTGTAGTTCCCAATAATCCACTGGTGATCCATTCAACAGTCAGTGGATTGCCCATGGTGAAAACCTGGCCGGATTTGGGGAGAATGATTTCCATTGATTTACTCTGCTGGGATGAGCTAATGATGAAGTTTCCTGAAACTGCCGTAATGGATCCCCAGACTATCTTGACCCTGTATGTTCCCGGCTGGACTCCAGCCGGGATAATATACACACTCTTGGAACTGGCTGCGGGATGGTTTGACTTGATTATAATATTTGAAGCCCCGTCAGTTTTTTCGAGAAAAATATTCAGGGTTCCTGAAAGACCTGTACCTTCCCATTGAATATCCATGCTGTCCCCATGAACAAATGTGGCCCCCGACACCGGAGTCAATATGCCGAGATCAGAAACGCTGGGTGTTTTAATGGCAATGAAAAAATTCCCGCTGTCGCCGAAAATGAAAGGAGAAGTGGACACCGTCCGCACCCGCACTTCGTAGGTGCCGACGGCCAGACCGGAGCCGGGCGTGGCTCCGGGGTCAGGTCTCAAAAATGAAAATTGACAATCCGCTGGGGCATGGATAGAATCCTCTCATGTCACGGTCGTTGCGGATTGGATATGGAAGCGCTTTTATTGGGCTGCTGGCCAACCAGGGAGTCGTAAAGCCCGGCTCAGGAAAGCATGACGGTAATTGAGTTAATTTCAGTTTTGAGACCTGACCCCAAGAGAGGCTCAACCTGACCTTCAACGGCACG
>JAFGSB010000063.1 GCA_016934825.1 Candidatus Zhuqueibacterota bacterium | reverse complement strand
ATTAGTTACAAATATTGATTTTAATGAATATGATAGTGTCTTTTCTAAACAATTGAATTTATTTGACTAATATTGGGACACTACTGATATCAGCCCTTTAACAAAATCCCGAATATCGGACGGAATTACCTAAATTTTATTTACTATCCTTGCTAATTTCCCAAATCAGCGCCTCAACACCAGACAACCGGCCATCATATCGTGCAGGGCCTGTTTATTTGATGTCCATCCGGCCAAACCGTAAAAGACCAGTTGAAAGATATTTGAAATACATTTGCCAAAGAAGCGACCGCTGGCGCGGGCAAATGAGAGCCGATCCCCGTTTTTATCCGTAACATACAAACCGGTGGCCATTTTGCCGAAGGTTGCCTGCAGGGGCCCGCTTTCCAGACCGGCAAAATAACACCAGCAATATAACGGCAGCAAGGGGAGTAAAACAAAAAATGAAATACGATTGGCCATAAAATAAAAGGCTTCAGGATTGTCCGAAGGAAAAATACCCAGGTTGAAGGGATATGGTAAATGGTAGAACGGATAAATGAATTTTTCCAAATCACCGGTAGAATACAGTTCAATAATCTGATTATGTAATATACTTGTCAAAAAACTGACAAAAGACAGGTAAACATAAAATATAATCACATAATCAATGATATAAGCTGCGTAACGCCTCCAGAAACCGGCATAATAAAGGTTTTTGCTTTCCATCATTTTCCTCTTTCAGTGAATAATAATTTTATGTTATTTTCTGAGAACCAGGCAGCCGGCTATCATATCGTGCAGGGCCTGTTTTTTTTCGGTGAATCCCGCCAACCAGTAACCAACTGTAAGGATAATGCCGGAAATAATTTTCGAGAAAAAGCGACCGGTGGCTTTGCCAAAGCCGATACGATTGCCTTCCATATCCGTTACATATATACCAACCATCCATTTCCCAAGCGTAGCCTGTAACGGAGAACTTTCCAGGCCGCTGAAATAACACCAGCAAAAAATGGTGGAAAGTAAAGAAAAGATTACATTGGTCATACTTTCGGTAACATCAAACCTGCCCCCGCTTAATTGAATTTGATTTCGGACAAACCAGTATACCGAGTTCATAAAAAACCCGATAATAACACCATCAAGCATATAAGCAGCGAACCGACGCCAGAAACCCGCATATGTCATTTCTGATTTTTCCATCTTGATACCCTCCAGAAATTAAGAATGGTTGAATAAAATATGAATCTGTTTATAAAGTTATTTAATATTTTTATTTACACTTTAACAAAAATTTGTTATCTCGGAGTTACACTAATCTTATAACAATAATAATATATTTGATAAAGCTGCTGATCCCGAAGATTTTATCAACGGAATTTTACCAGGCAAGAACAATCTGAAGTAAAATTAAGACCAATATAAACAAACAGGCAGAGGAAAAGAAGTCGTTTCTATCTTTACTTGTTTACAAGTAAATGTTTGTTGTGATTAATCTCAATCCCTTAATGATAATATAAAAAACACAGAAAGTCAATGTTTATTGGAAAATTTTTTTATTTTTTTAATTTTTTAAATATATTTCCTGGTTAAAGCAAAACGCGGTCTGGTTTTTAACAGACCGCATTTCAGATATCGTAAAACTGTTAAATCGCTTTTAGCAGCAATTGATCCGTTTGTGCTCTTGTTCCTGCCATATCTACCGATTGTAATTTATAAATATGCGCCTTACGGTTCGTCAGCTTTTCTTCATATACAAACGGGACTTTACTTAATTGCGGATGATGATCCACCTGCGTAATTTTCTGGTTGTCCCGCCAGATTTCATAATGTTTAATGGGTTCGCTGCCGGCATAAGCCGTGTGCCATGACAACCTCACGACCCGTTCACTGCCCTGCATCTGCTGATCAACCGCCGGATTTCGCGGGGGCGTTAATTTCCCTTCAGGCATTTGGAAATAGTTAGTTTTGCCGTCCTTGACAACAGCGGCAATATCTTCAATGGTTTTACGTTCCGTAGCGCTCAGGGATTCAGCCACAATTTGCGCGGAGGAAAGGTTCTGCTGCAGTTGGCAATTTTGTGGTTTTTCATTAATTTGACCTATTCCAATGATCGCAGTATGTATACCCGGTGTACTCAGGGAATATTCAATTAAAGGTCGGCTTGGCAGGTCGGGACTGCCGACAGTACGGACAACGTGTGACGGCTCACTGGACCAGTGCGCGTCCTTGCTGTACATGGCGCCGTCCGCGAACACTTTCATGGCAATAATCCCCATTTTTTTTGCCGCCGCAATAGGTATCACATTATTCTGCATACTCAGATTTAAACGATCATTGGCATTGATGGCAACCAGCATCCCTTCAAGCAGGTTGTGTTTGTCCCGCTGGATCATTTCCATCATCACCGGGGCGGAATAATGCCCTGAAAATCCAAGGTGCCGGACCAGTTTTTCCTCTTTCGGATTTAACCCGGTTAAGTTAGTGCCGTCCCGGTAATCTTTAAGGGCGACCAGTGCGCCGATATGTTCGGCTTTGGGATCAGGGGATTCCAGGCCTTCATATAACACATCGATCTCAGCCATTGATGTCAAATTATGTAAGAGAATCATATCCAGATAAGCCCCGGCCGGATAATTGCCCTGGCCGTCCCCAAACATCAGGCTCAGCGAACGTTTCAGGTCGTCGATCGCTTTTGATCCCTGGTTACCATTGGTGCTGTTTCTCACACCTTCAACAGGGTATCCGCCTTTTGCCCAGCGTAAATGGGTTTTGCTGGTCAAAAAGAAAGATTCCCGCCGGGGTTCGTCATATCCGATATCTCCCGGGATCAGATCCAGTTCACGAAAGGCCTTACCGTAATTCATCTGACTGGGACCGTATACATTCGATGTGTCAAAATAATTTACGCCAAGATGAAAAGCCTTGAGTATAATTTTTACCGGATCGACATCAGCCGGCGTCCACTGTATTGAAGCCTGTCCCCCCAGGCCAAGAGTTGTAACCTCGAATCCCAAACGGCCAAACGGCCGTTTCATCGGTTCCCCGACTTGGTTTCCGCCACAGTTTATATATGGTGCCATCGACAATCCGACAACGGCCGACGACGTTTTTAAAAAACGTCGTCGGGTAATTGAGTCTTTTCTTCTTTTATCATTGAATATATCTTTAATCATTTTTATCACCTCATTATAATAATATTGGCCGTATTGTAGTTTATCCCTGATTGTTATATTACAACATTCTGGGGGTTTCATTTAATTCAATTTTTCAGAATTATTTAAAGGCTTTAATAAAAATAGATTAAATAATTATTCAAAGCAATATTATTTTCATTTTATTATTGAACGCACCGGATAAATTAGTAAAAACAAGGGGAAAGATTCAAGCCCGGAAAATTCTTTTCCGGGCTGTTCATAATGTAAAAAATTAAGGATGGCACAAAACAGGTGTTATCATAAGGGTTTGACAGGGATACAGATATCAACAATAGATTTCCGTTTCGGGTGTTCTCTGTAATCGTTATGATAGAGCTCAAAACAGGGGCGGTCGTCCGGTTGATAACCGCTATCCGGCAGCCAGCCGCCGCACACAGCGTTCCATGCCTGCTGGTATTCATCAGCAGAAAGCTCGAATCGGGCCACGGCGTATTTTCCTCCGGGAATGAGCATTTTTCCTATTTCACCTTCAACTGGCGTATCTTCGGGTACGGAAATGCACACACTGGTCCTGAGTTTTGCTTCTTCGGTGATTTCAGGATCATCATGATAAACGCATAACACTTTGGTCTCGGGATGTTTTATAAGGTCTCGTGGTCCGGCCCATTTGAACAACCTGCCAAACAGATTCTCAAAAAGAGCAGTGTTTCCTTTATAAGGGCCTATATAACGGATGTATGCCACATGAAATTCCGGCATGTGTTTGACTTTAACATCTGCCTGTATTGATTTGTTGTCGAACATGAGATTCCTCCTCTGGTTTTGATTAACAGTTACGCCAGTAATATAATTGGAGGAATACTTTTTTTCTTTTCCGGTATTGCTTTCCTTTTTACCGGTATTGCTATCCGTTTTGCGGATATTGCGATCCTGTTGATAACCGCCTGCCCGCCATTCACTGGCGCTCATTCGATGAAAATCTTTAAACGCACGGGCGAATGTAGCCGAACCGGAAAATCCGCAATCAAATGCAATTTCCGTAATCGACTTTTTGGGATTTTGTATAAGTTGAAGGGCCGCTTTTTCAAGACGAATTCGCTGGATGAAATGATTCAGCGTTTCACCAACCATTGACTGGAATATTCGATGAAAATGAAACCGGGAAAAATTCGCTACCCCGGCCAGGTTTTCCAGGGTTAATTCTTTGTCGATATTCGATTCTATATAATCGATCACCCTGTTTATGCGGGAGATATATTCATGTCGCGTATATTTTTGTTTGTTGTACGAGTTGTTTTCAGCCACAATATAAACCCTTTTTTAATTATACAACAGTTGATTGTATATAAACAATACCCGGAAACCAAAAAAAATTAATCGTTTCTTTAATATTGAACTTGTTTTCGGTTGGTTTTAATAATGCTTCGCCGGCGCTTGCTTTCAAGTCGTTTCATTTTCACGGACAAAGGAATAAAAGTTTTTCTTCGTTTTTTTCGAACATACAGCGCCGAACCCATAACCTCGATGAATTTATTTAACACCACTGTTTTGTTTTTATACTGACTGCGGTGGTCCTGCGATGTTATCTGCAAAACTCCTTCTTTCGTTATCCGGCCTGACAACCTGTTCAAAACGAGTTGTTTCTGGTCGTTTGTGAGAGAAGGGGAATAAAGTACGTCAAACGAGAGAGTAACTTTTGTATTAACCTTGTTGACATGCTGACCGCCCGGACCGCTACTGCGCGAGGCGGTGAAAGAAATCTCATTTTCTTCTATACTGGTATGTGCATTGAGCCGGATCATAATATTATAAAATAGAAAACGTAGTTTTAATTGTCAACTCTATAAATGGGGATATTTTTTTATTCCGCGGCCCGATTTCTGATAATTGTATTAACCGGATCGCCAAAATTAAATTATTTTATGAGTGTCTTTTCAATCGCGGAAATGATCTTTCCCCCGTGAAAACGGCCGTTGTGAATAAAAATTCGATTGGACTCGGTGCCGACCGTCAGGCACCCGGCAATATACAAATTATGTATATTGGTTTCCAGTGTTTCCTGATTATGTACAGGTACGGATTTTTCCCCTTCGATCCTGACCCCGGCTTTTTTCAGTAAGAAGAAATCAGGGTGGTATCCGATTTGTAACACAACGGCATCATTCTTTATTACTGTATCATTGCCGTCTTTGTCCGTAATGGTGACAGTTCTTTTATCTATCCGGGTCAGACGACTGTTAAAATGCGCGGTTATTTCGCCAAAGCCGATTCGGTTTTCGATGTCCGGAACGACCCAGGCTTTTACATGCTCATCCAGCCATTCACCGCGGTGTACAAGCGTTACTTTACCTCCGGAGCGGTGAATATCAAGAGTGGTTTCCACTCCGGAATTACTCGCGCCGACTACCACAACATTCATTTTATAGTAGAGATGACCTTCCCTGTAATAATTCGTCACTTTGGGCAAATCTTCACCCGGGATGCCCAGTTTATTGGGATTATCAAAATCGCCTGTGGCAACAATGACAGACTTTGATCTTATTGTATCCCCCTCCTGTAAGCTGATGTGAAATATCCCGTTATCTTTTTTCATATCGGTCACTAACGTCTGCAATCTGACATTGAGACCGAAAAAATCGGTCACT
>JAFGSB010000062.1 GCA_016934825.1 Candidatus Zhuqueibacterota bacterium | reverse complement strand
GTCTGTCTCGTAAACTCGACAGACTTACTCGATGACCGGTGCGTTGGTCCCCGAGTAGGGACGACGAACGAAGTGAGGAGTCCCGTACCGAGGGGACGTTTCTGTCAAATTTTATTTTTCCGAAATTGTTTCTTGGCCAATTTGGGCAAATCATCAAATCTGCTTTCAACAAGCGCCAGTTTTTTGGCATGTGACCATCTTTGAATCTGTTTTTCCCGATAATACGCGTCATCTATACGGTCATACTCTTCCCAATAGACTAATGTCACAGGCAGCCTTTTTTTTGTATAATTAGCGCCTTCCCCTGACTGATGTTGAATCAGTCTCGTTTCCAGGTCCCGGGTACTGCCGGTGTAAAAACTTTTATCCGAACATTCAAGGATGTAAGTAAATGGCATATTTTCCCCTATGTTTGTTATTTGTATTGTCATCTCGATATCCCGCCTGACGGGACTGCGCTCGACAGCCCTACTCGATGACCGGTACGTCGGTCCCTGAGTAGGGACGACGAACGAAGAGAGGAGTCCCGTATCGAGGGGACAATTCTGTCAAATACAACCAAATCCTCTCTTTCCGAAGGTCATCTCGATACGTGCGTCCCGTAACCGGGACGCCCTACTCGATGACCGGATTATTTTAAACCACGGGCCCCGAGTAGTCCCGCCCGTTAGGACTGCACTCGTCATACTCAACGACCGGTGCGCCGGTCCCTAAGGACACACAATATCAAATGATATATTTAGAAATCTAATTCAATGCTTATAAAATCGTTTTTCCAAAACGATTACATGACTTTTGGCCGCATTGTTCCTTTGGTCACCCACGGGTTTTGCGATGCGCAAAGTGATCCAAAATTGAATTGAAAAGAGGGTAAAACAGTATCAACACCCCGAATCACTCTAAACAAAACTTTTATGATCGAGCGCTATCTCGTTCATCAACCTTTTGTTGGTAGGGGCTTTTTCCATCAGCGCCAGCATCATATTCATGGCTGTTTTCGGTTCAGAGTCCGCCAGCGCCCGGCGCAGGGCCGACAGCCATTTTATCTCTTTTTCGTTGTACAGCAGTTCTTCCTTGCGTGTACCGCTGGCCTTGATGTTGATGGCGGGAAAAATCCTGGACTCGGCCAGGGACCTGTCCAGCACGATCTCGCTGTTGCCGGTGCCCTTGAATTCCTCGAAAATATAATCATCCATTCGAGAACCGGTATCGACCAGCGCGGTGGCTATAACGGTCACCGAGCCGCCGTCCTCGATATTCCGCGCCAGGCCGAAGAACCGCCGCGGGATCTCGAGCGCTCCGGCGTCCAGACCGCCGGACAGAGTGCGCCGCACTCCGGTGCCGTACTGGTTAAAAGCGCGCGCCATGCGGGTTATACTGTCAACAAGCACGACCACATCCCTGCCGCATTCCAGTTCACAGCGGATGTGCGCCAGGGTCAGCTCGGCCAGATTGACGTGTGATTCGACACTCTGGTCGCTTGAACTGGCCAGCACTTCCGCCTGTACACTGCGGCGAAAATGAGTGACCTCTTCCGGCCGTTCGTCGATCAGCAGGACAATGATACGGGTATCGGGATTACTGGCGCCGATAGCCCCGGCGATCTCTTCCAGTAACCGGGTTTTCCCGGTTTTCGGGGAGGCCACGATCATACCGCGGGTGCCCTTGCCGATGGGCGCGACCAGTTCGATAATGCGCATGGAGATGTTGCCGCCGTCGCCAAGCCTGAAACGCTCGTCGGGATTGATGGGCAGCAGCCTTTCGAAACGCGTCCTGGCCCTGAACTGTTCCGGAGTCAATCCGCATACGGACGCGATGGTGTTCAGTTGAAAACCCTTTTCGCTTTGTTCCTTTGTTCCGCAAACATATGCGCCGTCCACAAGGTCGTAGTCACGGATCAGTTCCCGGGACACCCAGGTGTCTTCGGGGCCCTGCTGAAAAGAAAGTGCCGGATCACGCAAAAAACCGCCGCTCTGCGGCAGACTCTTTAATACCCCGCAAATTTGTTGAGACATATCTGTTTCCTTTTGGTCATACTTTTTCCGTATATATAGAAAGTATCAACCGTTTGTTAAAATTTTTAATTGTTAATAATCAATCTTCCGGAAGCTAACAGCACCGGAGCTTCGCTATAAAACGATTCGGGTACAGGATGGATTGATTCCCTTTATTAATTAAAGTTAACTATTTATTTACAGTAACACAAGTAAAATTAAGAAGCCCGGATCACTCCAATTTTGAAAACAGTAGGAACTATTATTCAATTATAGTACAATTATATAATCCATATTGCATGGAACTGCAGATGTCTCTTTATTCCTTCCCGCCCAGGAAAAATAAAACCTCCCGCCACCATGCAACGTCGACCATGTTAGGCCATGTATTATGCCCGGCGTCCTGAATGGTCCATAACTTTTTCGTGTTCGGCAGGGACTTGTACAGGCGGAGCCCGTGGCGCACCGGGATAATCTCGTCGTATTCGGCGATGGCAATGGCGACTTTACCCCCGAACTCGCTGAGGTTTTGAATATTGTCGTATTTGTCCCTGACCAGCCGGCGAGCAGGCAGAAACCAGTAAATCGACTGCGCCAGGTCCGGCAGGGTGTCCCATGGGGTAATTACGATTACACCCGCAACCGGGATTCCCGGGTCCGCCGCAACGGCCGCGGCCACGCCGGCTCCCAGTGATTCTCCGCACAGGTACACGGGTTTGCCATATTGAGAATGAGCTAAACGGACTGTCTGTTTGGCATCTTCAACAAAGGACTGTTGGCTTATTTTACCCGGCCTGTCTCCGTATGACGGGTATTCGGCTAATATGACCCTGTATCCCAATTCTCCCAATACACGGGTATAATAAGTACGGTGCCAGGCGGACCCGGCATTGCCGTGGAAAACGACAATAACACCTGGTCCCGATGATTGAACATTTGTGTTGACAAACCCGCGAAAGGGCTCGGTTTTTGACGGCCAGTAATCTATCCTCTGGGTTGTTATGTCCTTTTCCGGGGCCGTCTTTGAATTCGGATAATACAACATTCGGCGCTGAATGAAATATACGATTACACACAGCAGAATATACCCAAAAACAATGTTTATCAGTATCGACAGTATCCGCATGACGGGATTCACTTATATCAAAACCAAATAGTACAATATTATTTTTTCGAAATCTTTTCGCCCAGCTCCGCGCCCAGTCCGAACCCGAGACCAAGTAAAAAACCGATGGGCAAATTTGCCAGTAAAAAACGGGGTGTGAAATGTGAAATAAACAAAAGACCGTGTACGACATTTCCGGCAATATAAAAAAGTCCCATTACGGCTGCCAATACCAGGGGGCGGGCAAACGGCGTCCGGTTTAATCTTTTATCAAATCTTTGCACATAAAAATAAATCGCCAGCACCATTGCCGTAAAATAGATCAACAGGATGACCGCAGTAATGGGTCTTAAAAAACTTGAGACAATGGCAAACATAAAATAGATCAGAATATTGATAAAAATAACATCCCTGAGTTTTTTTTGTTTGAGCAGGGCCAGTGTTAATGAACCGGCGAAACCCAGTATCAGGAAATATATCGGCGGTTTGTGTAAATCGTTAAATCCGATCCCAAAAAACAGGACGGCAAAAACAACGCATACCAATGTTCCGGCAATTGTGGTCCATACTATCTTTTTGTTTTTCACGATTAACCTCCAGGGAAATGAACAGGCTGACTAAAAACACCACTAAAAGTGAAAATTCATTATCAGCGGATCATTTTTTTATTACAAACCATAAAAAGATCCTTCCCCCGGGAAAATTGTTCCGGTGGAAAAATCCCTCTGTATATTTCAATATCCTGCCTTTTGTTTTTATAAATCAAAAGGAATAAAGAAAACCAATCGCTAAATTCATCGATTGAATACCTTTTTCCTTGATTTTGGAACCGTTCCAGATTTCATTTTCTTTATTGCCGGCGACATTCAAAAGTTTGTAGAGTACGTTCATATCTATATCGAAACGTGAGGTGAGCGGTATCCTGAAACCCATACCAAATTCCACTCCCGGATGAACACCCTGCGGCAGCGCGCCGATAGCTTCCGCATTACGGGAATAAGAATTCAGGGGTTGGTCGGACAACGACGGCGAACGGGTTACGTCCGTTTCAGCGAAAGAATTCGCGGTCACAAGCACGGTAACATAAGGCGCGATTTTTTCCACTAACAATTCATATTCAATACCGGCGCCGAAGGAATAATAAGGCAACAAAGTTTCCATATGCATATATTCATGAAAAGGACTGTATGCTTCGATCGCGTCTACATAGTCGCCTTCACCGGTTACGGCGCCGTAATAAACCTGCCCGACCAGGGTTAAAGCGTTATGCAGTTTATATTTGACTTTCAAACCCACATTATAACCCATATTCATTTCCAGACCGTTTTCCGTGATCTTTTGGGTAAATTCCAGCGGTTTGGTCGGTTTGGCAATTCCTGTTAAAATACCTGCCTGTAATTTTTGCGCGGGGACAACCTGAGGTATCAGTAAACCCAGAATTGTCAATAATATAAATAATATCCTATATCGCATTTTCCCTCCAATTTTTTGGGTTATGTTCTATAAAATATCATTTTTAGCCGAAAATCCGGATCAGCAAGAGGTGTCCGTTAGCCGTACACCATAAATAAAATATAACAATTTCATCATTGTCGCAAGAAAAATATCAGGATATATCGTTGAGGTTTAAACTCCCCCTTTGAACACATCGATATTAAAAGACCTTTTGATAACTGTCCGCCGTGGTGAATACCGAACACAATTTAACACATTTCCCGCAATCGATACATTTTTCTTCATCGATCACCGGCGCGGAATAACCGTGCTGGGAGATCGCGCCGACAGGACACGACCTTAAAACCGGACATGGGTGGTTTTGCGGACATCGTTCCGCCCTGGTCAATATCATTCTACCTCCGTATAATGTAAAAAGTATCATCTTTTCTAATTGTTTATTAGATGCGGGAAAGAAAGATTTTATGCAAAAATTATGGGTTTGTTTCGGCCGGGCAGGAAAACTAAAAGAGACCCCGGTACGGTTTCGGGATCCCTTTTAGCATAAAAACTGATCCATTTTATTTGTCGTTCATGTAACCTTTGTCCAGAAACATGTAGCGGGCATCGTTCGCGGCATCCACGGCTTTCGATTCCACATCGATCACCATCACCGGGGGTGTCGGATCGTTTGCCTCCGCAGCGGGCCATTCCGGGAGGTCCTTTCCATTCGGATTTCCGCTGATGATAAAATTGGCAAAGAAATTCTGCATCGTCTCAGACACTTTATAATCGTCCTCGGTCCAGGCATAATCCCCCACCAAATCCAGGTTTCCCATACAATATTCGATCTCGCAGGCATGCGGGGCGCCGATCGGTTCGGGCATAATAAATGCATTTTCCCTTTTGGCCGCACCGCCCAAAGTCGAACTTTTATCGACAAGCGGCGGTCTCAGCTTGCTGTACAAATACCTGTATACCGGCTGTGTGCTGTTTTTCCTGTGCAGGTCGAACCATTTCCAGGTGCTGTAGGCGATAAACCGGTCCGACGCCAGCGCCGTTGCGGACCATTCAATTTCTTCCGGCGTGATGTGCTGATATACCTTTAACGCCTCTTCAAAATTATCGGGATACGCCTCCTTTACCTTTTGAATAAAATTTTCCTCCGTATAAGGCAGTCCCTGCATAAAACCCATTCCAGGAATTTCGGCCGAGTTCCAGCCAAGCAGCAGAGGCACCCGGGCCTGTTCTTTGGCATTAAAAATCTCCGGCAGGGTCTTGGGATAAAAATATCCGTCAATAACCGAGGGGAAACCGAAACGTTTTGATTCAACATAAATTTCATAAAGTTCGCGGGTGCTCAAAGCCCTTAACTGTTCCAGCGATGAATAACCCGTCTTTTGAGCGAATTCCAGTCCGGTCTTTTCCGCTTCGGCCAACGGTATCGGGGCCAGCGTGGGATAAATCGCCGCGCCGCTCTCGCCGATAGCGCCCGCAATCAGGCCTTTGGATAATGGCGAGGCCATCTGCGCGCTGACGGAAATGGACCCGGCGGATTCTCCGGCTATTGTAACTTTATCAGGATCACCCCCGAAAGCGGTTATGTTTTTCCGCACCCATTTTAATCCCGCGTTCTGGTCCAAAAGGCCATAGTTGCCGGAGGCCTTGTACGGCGCTTCCGCGCTGAGTTCGGGATGGGCAAAAAATCCGAAAATATTTAAACGATAGTTCACCGTCACCACAATAATGCCTTTTTTAGCCATGCTTGCGCCGTCATAGCGGGGTTCGGAGCCGTCTCCGGCGACAAATCCGCCGCCGTAAAAATACACCAGCACCGGAAGTCCTGTCGTATTACGTTTTGCCGGCGTCCATACATTTAGATAGAGACAGTCTTCGCTCAGGCCGTCCGAGCGAAAGTTCAAATCACCCCAGACAATTGTCTGGACAGGGGCCGGACCAAATTTTTTTGTCTCCAGAATCCCGTCCCAGTTGTCCGGCGGTTGGGGCGCTTTCCATCGCAGATCGCCTACCGGCGGTTTGGCAAAGGGAATGCCGAAATACAACTGCAGGCCGGTTTTTACATCGTAAAGGCCCTCAATGACGCCGTTTTCGATTGTTGTTTGTACGGGAAATGTATTGTTTCTCTGCGCCGCTAATGGACAACTCAATAAAAAAAACAAGACCACCCAAAAGGCAATTTTTTTCATTTTACGCCTCCTCAATGTTTTTTTCGGTTTGACAGAATGTAAATGGTTTTTTGAATAATGTCAATTTTTTTGAAAAAATATTGGATGGTGAGAATCTAAATCAAGTTTAATATAAGGTGCTCATATAATACACTGGATGAAGAAAAATTGGGGGATTTTAAAATTAAAAGTCATTTTACACAATTGATCAAGTCAGGAATAATCCATCGATAAAAGATCGTATTACACTGTAAAGCTGCTCCGGATTTTCCGTGGCCATTGAATGTCCGGCATCATCGATATAAAAAATGGGTACTCCTGCAGCCTTGAGAAGCTTTTCACCCGGATAAAGTCCTCTGTTTTTTTCTCCATAGATATAACACACATTCCTGATCCGTGAGAGTCTCTCAACAAGTAGTGTCGATGAATCTTTAACTGTATGACCTGCACTTTTATATAGCGCTACTGTCGACGCCGCACCAAATGTGTCCGCATATTCTTTCATGGACTGTTCTTTTATACCGGCGTCCCTGAAATCTTTTACAAGTTTGGGTTTACCTTTCTCAGCGAATACTTTTAACGAACTGCCGGCAACCATCCCCGAGATAAAACAATCCTCCGGAGTCAGGTTTCCCTCCAAATCAATCAGAGACAATACCTGGTTCGGTATCAGTTCTGCAATGTTCATAGCAACCAGTCCTCCCATCGAGTGTCCACAGAGGTAGAAATTTCCGGTTTTTAGATTATCTAATAGCTCGATAACAAGAGTTGCCTGATTTTTCATTGTATAATCAAATTCCTCAGGACCTCTGCTTTGCCCAAATCCCACTAAATCGACTGCAACAAGTGTATATTTTTCGAGTGACTGTGAATCCAAGGCATATCTAAAATGTTCCTTTGCAGAACCAAAACCATGAATAAAAACTATTGTATCGCCGCTATCTGATGGACGTTTCCAGTATGACAGGTTTAGGTTTTTATCAAGAGTCAATGTTTTTGTAATAGCAGTCATTATGATTTTAGCCGTTGAATATTACCATACCGTATATTACGTGGATAAATAATTTAGGTTTCCTGACAAATTATTCGTTTGTTCCTGGATATCCACGTCCGGAGGAAATCTTGTCCGGAGCATGTATTAAATATTGGGGCTTTTGCTTGGTTATCGTTTATATATAAAAACCCGGTAAATTTATACCTTCAGGACTTGTTCTGTTTTATTTCCCGCCCGGTTTGAAGAAACCCACCCGACACTGATTTTACCTGGTAATTCAGAAAATTTTACAATAACACTCAACAACATTTTCCCCTCATTTCATACTACCATGGTTGAATACGAATTGAACCTGATGTTATTACAGTGAAAGATTTATTCATCTTTTCAGAGTACTTTTTTAGAGCACGTATCACAATATCAACTTTATTAACCTGTGAAAGTCCTGGCAAACGAATAAGAATTACCCCATTATTAATTAATCTGCGCCGAAAAACCAGTTCCCCAAAATCCTTATCAAAGTCATTAATAATTCGCTCAATTTGTTTACAAAATTCATGACTTTTTCGTCGGTTATACCAGGTTCCATTTCAGCAACATACAAAACATCATAACCGGCAAACCGTAATCCATCAACAATTTCTTTATCAATATTTTCGTCTGCCAATAAAATCATCACGCGCTTTCTTTAACGGGATAAATCACATCGGCGCGAAGTACGTCCGCCGCAAAAGCCAGGGCCTGAAGAATCGCTTCTTTTGTCAACCTGGGATAGGCTTGTAGAATCTGCTCAACCGGCTCTCCTGAAGACAATTTTTCAAGAATATTTTCCACGGTAATCCTTGTCCCCTTTATAACCGGTTTACCCATCATAACAGATGGATCTGAAACAATAAGGTTATATTTTTTTCCATAAAAATGACCTTTTATTGATCCCTAAACCCTTTAAATTAATATAAGGAATTTATATCAAATCAATAAATTTTTGAGCGATGTATTCCTTATCGAATTATTTTTTAAATTGAATTATTTTATTGGGTGAATGCATCGCCGCTACAGATTTCCCTTATTTTCATTATCCGATTCCCATTGCAATGGATTGTTGATAATATATTCATATATCCGGTCAAAATCTTTTTCATCCCGGATAATGTGTTCCCAATAATTGCGCTGCCATAATCTTTGTCCCGGTGTTTTCCGGATATGGTTAATTTTACGGGTGGTAACGGATTGAAAATTTTGCAGGATCGCCCCCAAAGAGCCGGGTTGCGTGCCGTGGGGTCGCGTTCGTTGGGGTGTTGTATTCTTTATCGAATTATTTTTTAAATAAAGATTTTCGTCGTCGGAATACGTTCGTTGGGGCGATGCATTCCTTATCGAATAATTTTTAAAATAAACAATTTCGTTGCGGGAATGCATCGCCCCTCTGGGGAAATCCTTTATAATAATAATCCCGTGTAAATGGTTCGGCATGATTTGAAAAACACCCAATCTGGTATGTTTAAAATTCCGCGGTATGTTTTGCCAATAATAATCGACAATTTTACCAAAAACATTCAATACCATTTTTCCGTTCTTTATATCGCCAAACAGACATTCCCGGTTTTGCGTGACGAGGGTAACATAATAACCGCCGGGCCGGGTATAATCGTATCCTTTTAACCGGATCGAACGGCGGCGATGGTTTTCGGGATTATTTTTCATGTTATTGGTTTTTTTATGATATAGAATATATAGACAAAGAAAACCCGATTCTCATTATTCCCTCTGCGTCTTTGGCGACCTCTGCATTAAAACAATTTTTACACAAAGGCGTAAAGGACGCAAAAGCAAATTTTCCCCGGAACGCTCAGTTATATAAAATCACTCCATCCCCGTGATCTTTTCGCCGGAAGGATACTCCACCTGGTATTTCAGCGGCAGGGTGACCTTGGCGCCGGGCTGTAATCGCAGGGTCCATTTGAGTCGATTGTAAAGGTCCGGTTTGACCGCTTTTTCCTCCGGGGCCAGCAACTGCACCTTTATCTTTTCGTTGCGGGAGATGGGCAACTGGTCCAGCACGGTGACGACCTCCTGACTCTTTTTGTTGTTGGTTATTATAATCTCGTACTCGTAAGTCACTTTGGCCTTGCCGCCCAATAGTCCGGTGGACTCGGTAAATTTGTTGACCAGCTTGCGCTCGACGTTGATGGCGTCGTCCACGCCCAGCGCCAGCCGGAAGGTGTCCGTCGGCACGATGGTGTTCAGCGTGCTTTTATTGAAAAAATCGTTGTCGACAAACACGTTCACCTCGCCCGGCAGCAGCGGGAATTCCGCGGTGTTGACGGTTTTGCCGGTCAGAAAGACCTTATCAAGCGCTTTGGGAATGGTCGTGTATTCGAACTGCGTATCGAAGGGCTGTATGGCTATGGTCACCTTGTGGGCGTCATTGTCGCCGGGGATATCATTATGGGTCGGGATATCAAACACGGCCGCTAATTGCGATGTCCGCACCAGGGCCGTGGCATACGAGGCCGCCTGATCCGCTGCGACCGATGATGATTTCATTACTGACACCTGCAGCCGTTCCTCACCCGGTGCGGGCGGCCCCAGTTCATCAAGATTTATCTCTGTTCGAGGAACAGCGCGCTGCGCTTCCGGCCGGAAAATATCCACAAACCGGGGTTCCAGTTCCGGCACGGAACGGGACGTCATCGGGCTTGCGGTGGACAGGATCACATTCACGTTGTTCCAGTCTTCGCCGGTGTTTTGCCTGACCATGCCGTAATAAATGAGCTGCATCTTTTTTAAGTCCGAGTCGACACGCGCGTCATAGATGGGATACCAGGACGCGTTTTGCACAATATAGCTCGCCTGCAGGTTCAACCGGCCGGCGTATTGCGCTTCCACCGAAACGATGATGTTTTTATACCGCCGTCCGGACGACTGCCGCTTGTCCGCCAGTTTTTCCTTGACCGCGCGGATTTCGTTTCCCAGTTTGATCTGTTTGGGACCGATGCCGCGAATGGCTTTATAAATATCACCAAGATTGTTATCGAAAAAAATCAGCATGCTCTGCCAGTCCTGCACCGACGGCTTACCGGTCAGTATCTCGCGGTTGATCTCTTTGGGCGATTCCGCCTTCAGGGACCCGATAAATTCTTTTTTGGTTGTTAAAACCGCCAGTTGATCGGTCAGCGCCTGCATTTCAAACTCCAGGGAATCCAGTTCCTGCTGTAACAATTTCGTTTCCAACTGCCTGAAATGCGCCGTATATTCGGTTTCCACTTTGACGTCGACGATTTTTACATCCGTCGAGCCAGCGCCGGAGACGCGTACGGACTCATCCAGGAAATCGGGGGTCAATCCGGAAAACGACAACTGCTGTAACCCGGCGGACAGGTTGACTGCCGCTTCCCGAACCACCATCGCGCGATTGGTAAAAACCGTGGCGGACGTGACCCGGGAGTCCATGTCCTTTATTTCCTGCGTAAAACCGGCTGTTGCAACCGTCAGTAAGACAAAAATGCTGGGTATAATATTTTTCATGCTTTTCCCCTGCCAAATTGTAAACAACTTTATGAATTTATTCTATTTTAACAGAAGAATAGTTTAAAAACAAGAAAAATTTTTTATTTTTCTACATGGTTTTTGACAGGTATAAGAAGTAAAAAAGCAATCCATGAAGGCAGATTAGCGGGGGAAAAAGTAAAAAAACTTTTCCCCCGAAACAGGTATATTATTTATTAGCGATACAATACAGATATTCCTGTCCCCGCAGGAACATCTCGTCACCGACAATAGCGGGTGACGCGGTAAAACTTTCGTTTAAGGTATTGGTTGCCAGAATTTCAAAAACAGGATCGGCTTTTAAAACAACGGAAACGCCGTTCCTGCCCGTTAAATAAACACGGCCGTTCACAGCCACCGGCGACGCGTAAACGCCTTTCAGGTCCTTCAGTCTGAGGGATTCGTAATGAGGTTGACCGGTTAAGGCATTCAGGCAGGTCAGAATTTCCCGGTTCTCTTTAAAAAAGTAAAGCATGTTTTGATACAGCAGGGCGGATGGAACATAGGACGTGTTTTTATTATAACTCCATAACAGGGCATTCGAGGATTTTACGTCACCTTTAGCCTTTCCCAGGTCGATGGCCTGAAATGCGTTGCCGCGAAAACCGCTCATCAAATATATGCGGCCGTCCGAATAAACGGGGGAGGGTATGACATTTCCCGTCATGCCGGTGGATTCCCATAATATGTCTCCGGTTTCGAGGTCATAGGATGAGACATGGCCGGTCGCGTTTATGACCACCTGGGGCCGGCCGTCCTGTTCGACAACAAACGGTGTCGCCCACGATGTAACTTCATCCCGGTTCTTTTTCCATATCTGTTTGCCGGTATTTTTGTCCAGAACAACAATAAATGACTGTCCCTCATGGTCCCAGTTTACCACCAGTTTGTCTTTATAAAGAACCGGGGTGGTACCTTCTCCAAAACTGGCTTTGATTTCCATATCTCCAAAGTCTTTTTGCCAGAGTACATTACCCTGCATATCCAGACAATATAAGCCAAAGGAACCGAAATAGGCGTAAATATGCTTACCGTCGGTAATCGGAGACCCTGACGCCCAGCTTCCGTCGGTATGCGTGCCCTCGTGCGGCAGTTGTTGGTGCATGACTTTTTGCCAGAGAATGCGGCCGTCACTGCGGTTGACGGACAGAATCTCAAAATTCAACGTAGCAGTCGGGACTTTACCGCTGTTTCGCTGCCAGGATGGAAGCTGTTGTTTCATAGCGTTCACTTTCCCCGGGTCAGCTTTTTGGGTCGTTTCCGTTGCGGTCAAAATAATAACCTGGTTTCCCCAAACCACGGGGGTTGCATGACCCGCGCCGGGGATCGGTACTTTCCAGCGGATATTTTTCGTTTCACTCCATTGCAACGGAGGATTTCCGAATAACGCCACGCCGGTCGCTTTCGGACCGCGCCATTGCGGCCAGTTTTTATCATATTCGGTCAATGGATCGGCAGCCATAGTCATTTCAATTAGAATAAATATCCAGATCGTGATGAACAAAAGCTTTTTCATACAACAATTCCTTATTTTTTACCTGATCATATAATTATTATGCCTGATGATTTAAGTTATTGATAAATCCAAACCATGAATATTCGTATATCTGAAATATTATTAATATATTATATTCATATCAAAGGGTAAAGGAAAAAATTGCCCTGCAATTGATTTTTCAACTCATTACTATAGTATGTTTGGAAAATTATTACAAATAACTTGTTGGTGGAAATAAATCGATATAGTTAAGAATTCACACTCAAAACACAAGGAAATAAATACCCCGGCGTTAAATGATCATTTTTAAAAAAACATAAAAAAATCATTTGATAAATACAACAGCGCGGCTCATAAATATTTTCGGTCGGCAGTGTTCCAAAAAGCCGAGTTGTTTGCAATTGTTAACAATTTCATTAAAATATGTTTTTCCCGTGTGAATTTTCGGTTCAACGATCAGAAACTGGCCAGCCGGTTTAATAATTTCAAAAATTTGTTTTAAGAAATTCATTTTTTCAGGCACTTCATGAAGCATCCAAAAAGTCAGGATGAAATCAACTTGCTGATTAATATTGATATGGCTCTGATCACATTTTTGTTTGACAATATTATTTGGGATATTCGCGTGTTCGGCCCTTTTCCCCAGAACATCAAGCATCTCCTGTTGTAAATCTACGGAGATTACCTTCCCGTTTTCTCCGACCATTTTTGCCATGGCAATGGAAAAAAATCCCATACCGCAGCCGATATCGATAACCGTCATTCCTTTGCGGACATACGGCTTTAATATTTTTTCCGGATTCTGGATCAGGCGTCGCAAACTATGGTCAAAAGTATAAGCAAGCCACCACGGACATATCTGATCTTCTAATAATAAGACTTTTTTTATCTTATTGCTCATATTTCCCTCCGATGTAAAATATTAAAACCTGTTCGCCCAAAGAAATATCAAAATATTATGATGGTTCATATAAAACGCGGTATTTTACTAAATCATCTAAAAATTTCGGTTATTGTGATATAAAGGCTCCCCTCGTACCAATCAGCAGGGCAATTTAATTTTATAATGTAAATAATTTTTTTATAAAAACCAGTAATAATCTAAACTGACTAATATATCCGAATTCCATTATCGATTAAACGGATTTATTTAAGCAGGGACAATACCGGTAAAATCCCGCCGGTTTTGGATACGTAGGTTCTGTAATCCTCACCGAACTTTTCCAGCATCATTTTTTCCTCCCGGGGCACGCGGTACAGGTAAAATGGCAGCATTGTTACCAGCATGGCCGGACCGGCGATCCAGTTGTGCAGGAGTAAAAACTGGGCAACACCCCAGAGCCAGTGCCCGGCATACATAGGGTGACGAATATAGCTGTAAATCCCCTTAGTGATAAGGGTATGGTTATTTTTGATCAGCAGTGTGGCCGTCCAGTTGCGGCCCAGATCGGCGTGCGAGCGCCACAGCAGCCATAACGCCGCCGCGAACACAAGCGTTCCGGCGATTCCCGACCCGATAACGAGACCGGCTTTCAGACGAACATCGGCGAAAGCCAGCCGGGAGGTGAATATATAGAGCAATGGTATAACAATAAAACCCAGCCCCGGCGGAATAAGTAACAGTTTGTCCGTAAGCGTCTCACGGGACAGAGAGGCGTTATCCTTTTTATGGGGACCTGTATAACGGACCCGGATGACCGAACCGGAAACCAGGCCGAGCAGATAGATGATTTTAAAGTAAAGTAGTAACATACACCATATGAATTTTATAATATTGTAATATCCAGGTCCTGGATTTCACGAATCGAACGTGAGGAAATAACACATTTCAGTTCTTTAAAATGCTGTTCACCCCTCTATAACAACAATTCCAGTTTTTTGTTGACATTTTCCGCTGTTTGTATCAGCAGTTTTTCTTCGTCTTCAAGCAGGGGCAGTTCGATGATCCGGTCCACGCCTTTATTACCGATGACAAACGGCGCCCCGATAGTGCTGTGTATACCGTGAAAATCACCCTCCAGCTTGATTTGTCCCGTCACCAGTGCGTCGCTGCCCAGGACGATCATCTGCAGTAATGCCAGAGTTGCCCTGGCGGTCCCGATTATTGTTTTAGAGCCGCTGAGCTGGGTGATCAGCGGGGTAAGAAAAGTGCGTACATCCGGCGGGTAGCCGGCAATCAGGTTATAGGCGTCAAGGATATGTCCCTTTACCAGCAGTTGATGAACCTTGTCCCGGACCAGTGCACAGTCCCGGAGGAAATTTATGGTTTTAAATCCTTTGCGGATCCTGTTTAATTCCGACTCTAATTTTTCTTCGCTGTAACCGTAAATATGAATACTGCTCCATAACGGCACCATATTCAGGCCGTGTTCTCCGACCATAAAACCATGTATTTTTTGCCGGTGAATTCCCAGGTCTTTGGCGATCTCTTTACGGAACCTCCACGAGTCCAGAAACGATCCCATGCCAATAACCCGCTTTCTGTTCAGATATTTTGCGAAACACGCAACGGCAAGCTCATTCGGATTGGAAATACAGATCACGATCTCATAACCGTGTCCCGTTTCCGCCAGCGCCGACGCGTATTCCAAAAAAACCGGGATATTATTTTTTGCCAGCATGTCCCGGTCGATGTGCCCGGATTTCTGGTCGGCGGTAATCGTATCTCCCGCCGCCATAACGATGACATCTCCCCATACTTTTTCCGGTTCGAATACGGTTTCAATATGCGGACATATTTCAGCATAGGCGTCGCGCAGATCAACCGCAAATCCGAGCAGGCTTTTGGCGCTTTGTCCGCTTTTATTGCCGACCAGGATCAGGTGCTGGTCCCGGTCAATCAGTCTTTCCGATACGACCATCTGGGCGATCTGCCGTCCGATTGATCCCCCGGCGCCTATAATGGCAATATTCATTATTTATTTACATTCCTTATAAGAACCGGCAACATTTTAATTCAAGATAAATCCTGATTTTAATAAAAATTAAAGGCCAAAATGTGTATTAGAACAATTCTATCAGGGCGAACCAGGTCGTTAACAGTGAAAACAGAATCACGGCAATTAGTCCAATATTTGTTTTAGATTCGGCTGAATTACTGTTCATCAATTTTCGCCTGTTTATCAAAATAAATATGGGTATCGCAACCGCCGGAAGGATACAGGCCTGAAATGCCTGGGAAAAAACCATCAACGCGGGTGGCCGTCGTTCCAGAAACAACATACCGAATCCGAACAGAATGCCGGTAAAAGTCAAAATTCGGTACATGGGCGAATGAATGTCCCTCGGTTTGCCGGTATAATCACTCACCAGCCAGGGAGCGATCAGCACAATCGGGAAGACCGTCGACAATCCCGCTCCGGTTATACCTAAGATCAGGATAAACGCCGCGGCTTTACCGCCTAAAGGTTGAAACAGGCCGATCATTTCCACGGTTTCTTCCAGACTCTTGCCTTCCACATGTAGTGTCCCAGCGGAAACCGCCATAATGATTCCGCTGAGAAAAAGCATCATAAAGGCCGATACGAACGCGTCCTTTTTTTCGGTTTTAAGATTTTTGATCGTCCAGCCCTTTTCAGCAACCACGGTACTGCGAATAATGAAAACCGCGGCGGAACAGGTTGTTCCGGCCATTGCGGCCACCAGTCCGAAAGCGCCGGGGGTGTTCGGCACGCCGGGCACGAGGCCTTTGATAATGGCGGAAAAGCTCGGTTTGACCATAAAAAAGACGATAACAAAACAGAGTCCCATCAGGATCACAAAAAAAGTCAGTATCTTTTCGAAATGCTGGTACCGGCCGAACCATAGCAATGTATACATACAGACGACCAAAATCAGAATGATCAGAAAGGAGCTGACAACATTTCCGCTTATCAATCGTATTCCTTCCTGCAGCAGGTCTGATACAATACCCATAATGCCCATCAGGGCCAGCAGCTCGCCAATGATAATAGCGGTCATGATATACAGGGCCAGTATTTTACCGTATGTGAATTGTGTTTTGATGTTATATAACGCAGTATGGCCTGTCACAAGGGTGACCTGACCGTAGGCGACCATAAGAATATAAGTAAAAATACATGACAGCAGCAGCGCCCAGAACAATGTCATTCCATAAATGGCGCCCGATTTGGCCATAGTCGTGACGCTGCCGGTGCCGATATTATAACCGATCAGAAACAGTCCCGGCCCGACTGCGCTCAGTCCCAAAAGAATCTTTTTAAATAAGGTGTTTTTTTTCATCTCTTTTCCATTTTTTTAATTTTCAGCCTCATAAACCACTTTACCGGCAACGATTGTTTTTTTGATTTGTAAAACATAATTTTCGATTGAAAACAAAACAAGGTCGGCGCGTTTACCGGGTTCGATCTCGCCTCGGTCGTCCAGTCCGTAAAGCCTGGCCGTATTGGTGCTGGCCATTTGTACGGCTTCAGCAAGCGAACAACCGGTCACTTTCATTATATGACCGACGCCTTTGGTAATCGGCGACGCGGAACCGTACAGCACATTCTGTTCGGGATAGCGTAGCATACCGTCGGTTGTCAATTCAATGGTTTCACCTTCCTTGCCTTTATATATCCCCGGAGGCATGGCGGCAAAATGGGTGACATCTGAAACAATTATTGTTCTGTCATTTCCTTTTGCTTTATAAAAGACCTGAATTTCTTCCGGCCGCAGATGAAATCCGTCGCAAATAATGCTGATGCTCAACCGGTCATCGGCCAGTTGCGGCCAGAGAGGATTGAGGTGCCGGTTGATTGAATTGGCACAGCCGTTGCCGAGATGTGTGGCCAGCGCAGCGCCCTCGTCTATAGCCTGTTTGATGATTTCAGGCGATCCGTTATGATGACCCAGGGCGACGACAATACCGTTTTTGCGGCAATTGCGGATAAACTCCAACGCGCCTTCGGTTTCAGGGGCAAGTGTAACAAGTAGAATATTATTTCCGGAAGCCCTGTTTAATTCCAAAAACTCTTCCCAGTTGGGCGATCTGACCCACTTTTGGGGATGCGCTCCCCGGTAGCCGTCAATTGGTGATATAAAAGGTCCCTCCAGATGGAATCCCGGAATAGAGCCGCTGATTTCCGGGTCGTTTATCGCCTGACTCATAATACCAAAATTTTTAAGCAGAATTTCATGTGAGTTTGTGGTTAGAGTCGGCAGATATGCCGTAACACCGTCCTTCCACAGCGCCCGGGTGGCTTTACGAACGCCTTCAACGGACAAATCGCTGCCCCCGAATGAAAAAGACACTCCGGCGTAACCGTTCACCTGGTTGTCGATCAGCCCCGGCGCGATATATATCTTTTCGTTCGCGGGATCGTCCAGCCTGTCCTTTCGTATGATCTTGCTAATCTTGCCTTCTGTTATCTCAACGGACACCGGTGTTTCATCAAGATAAAATAATCCTTCCACCATATTAACTGTATTCTCCGCAGAAATTGATACTTGATTTGAAATGATAAAAAAAATAAATATAAAAAAAGGAAAAATACTATTTGAACCGGTTACAAAACATTTCATTTTGCCCTCCGCTTATAGTATAAATAATTTAATAAATTAATATGTACAAGGCCTATTAATTATCAACGGATTTTTTAATAAACAAAAAAAATTGTTTAGCCGTTTTTAAATAACCGGCCTCATTAGATTATTATACTTTAAAATCAGGAAAAAATCAACCAGAATTAAATTGAAATAAAGCAAATCCTGATTTATCGGGGAGTAAAATCAAGTCATTCCAGTCGGACAGGAAATGGAATCAAAAAAACATTGCATTTATAACGGTAATTTTTAATATTTTAGTATGTATTCCCCTGCGGCAACACAATAAAAACCGGACATAAAACCACTCAGGAGAGACAATGAAAAACAGACATGACATTACGGACAACTCAAAATTCACTTTATGGCCGGGGCTCGATTTTATCGAAAAGATCAAACCGCATAACTATGCCACCCATTCTTTTTCAAGCCAATACGGTTATCTCTGTTACATTGCACTGTACCAGTTCGCGGTTTCTTTCTGTGCCGGCAAAAAAGTGCTGGATGCCGCGAGCGGTTTGGGTTTCGGCAGTTATTTGCTGGCGCATAAGGCCCAGCACGTCACCGGCGTTGAAATTGAAACGACTGTTATCGAATACGCGAAAGTACATTACAAAAAAGACAATCTCGATTTTATTTTAGCGGACGCCACGGCCACGAATTTTGATAACGGCATGTTTGACATTGTCGTCTCCCTGGAAACATTCGAACATATACCACCGGACAAGGCGTTACCATTTATCAAAGAGTTAAAGCGTGTATTAAAACCCGGGGGAACCTTGATCATATCAACCCCGAATCATGAAGTTTACAGCCGGATCACCAGAACACCGGATCATGTAAACGAATTGAACGTCGATGATTTCAGAAAACTCGTTTCATCTGTTTTTCAGGACTGTTCACCCTATTACCAGAGAAAAGGCGTACTACAGACAACCGGTAAATACTTTTCGGTTGTGAGCAAGGACAGATTAAAATTACGGCGTTTCCTCCCGAACTGGCTGCGGAACAGGATACGTAAAGTGGCCGCGCCGCAACTGCAAAAACAACCTGCGGATATATTAAATGAAGTTCAGGTATTCAGGGCCGATACAGAAGACGATGTCAAAGACGCCGTCTTTCAAGTGTGGGTGTGCAAAAATTAAATGTGACCTGAAAAAACTGACTAACAGACTATCATAAACAAATTGAGTATTATTTGCCCAATTCTCCGGCAACCTGCCTGATCAGTTCCCATGCATCTTTCACATGCTTGTCCTCCGTATGGGTTTGAGCCACGCAGAACCGCAGGGTATATTTATCGTCCAGTACTGTATGACTTAAATAAATTTTTCCGCTTTTGTTCAGCTTTTCCAACAGACTTTTATTGACCTCGTCGCCGCCGATATAACGAAAACAGACCAGGTTCAGCGGGGCCGGTACGGCCAGTTCGAAATTTTTCGACTCTTTGATCCAACCGGCAAATTGCTGCGCCAGCTCTACGTGACGCCGAATGTGGTGCCGTAATCCATCCACGCCATAATGACGTAACACAAACCACAACTTTAAGGACCTGAACCGCCTGCCCAGCGGAACATGCCAGTCCCGGTAATCGATGACGGCCCCGGATTCCGTGGCCTTGTTTTTCAGGTACTCGGGCAGAATACTCAATGTATTGATCAATGCCGCGCGGTCGGCGACATAAAAACAGTCGCAGTCAAAATTGGTGAACATCCACTTGTGCGGATTAAAGCAGTAACTGTCCGCATAATCCAGGCCGTTGATAATCGTTCTGAATTCGGGACAAACCGTCGCGGAGCCGGACATGCCGCCGTCGACATGCAGCCAGAGGCCTTCTTCCCGGCAGATCCCGCCGATTTCAGGCAGAGGGTCCATGGCATTGGAGGATGTGGTACCAACGGTCGCGCACACGAAAAAAGGGATCAGCCCGGCGTACCGGTCCAGTTCGATCTGTTCGACCAGGTCATCCGGCGACATGGCGAAAGTTTCGTCCACCTCGATATAACGGAGATTGTTACTGCCGATCCCGGCAATCCTGACCGCTTTTTCCACGGATGAATGCGTCTGCGTCGACACATAAGCGACGAGGCGGCCGTCACAGCCGTTTTTATTGGTCTCATATTTGGTCACGCGCTCCCGGGCGGCCAATAATGCGCACAATGCCGCCCCAGACGCGGAATCCTGGATCACGCCTCCGCCGCTCGAATCGGATTTGAATTTGCCCGGCAGGCCCATCATTTCAACCAGCCAGTCCAGCACATGGGTTTCCAGTTCGGTGCAGGCGGGACTGGTCAGCCACAGCATGCCCTGTACCCCCAGACCGGCGGACAGCAGTTCACCCAGTATCGCCGGGAAGGACGCGTTCGCAGGGAAAAAGGCGAAAAAATTAGGCGACTGCCAGTGCGTCACTCCCGGCAGGATGATGTTATTCATATCCCTGAGAATATGTTCAAAGGTTTCACCCTTTTCGGGCGGATCGACGGGCAGGTTGGCGCGGATGTCGCCCGGGTTGACCTGTGACAGCACGGGGTATTTCTCCACGTTTTCATAATAATCCGCGATCCAGTCAACAACCTCGCGGCCGTATTTGCGGAATTCATCCGGGGTCATGTGAAAATTTTGTTCGGGCATGTTTTTCCTCTTGATGGTCAGGACGTGATAATTTGAATAAAAAAAATTATAACAATTCTTTGATTTTCATATTTCTGAAAAAGATCGGCGCGCCGGCATGTTTGCCCTGCAGACCGATGACGCCGTGGGTCGGCAGGTCAGCGAACGGCGTGCTCAGCCACGGCGGTATCTCGCTGCCGTCCGGGTTTTTCTCGGCCGAGGTCCACAAACTCATATCCATTTCGGTGACCGTTTCGCCGTTCAGCATTACATATATCTTTTGATCCACACAGGTAATGGTGTAACGGTTCCATTCTCCGGGTTTTTTGACCAGGCTTTTGCTCGCTCCCAGGTGACCGAATATGGCGCCGCACTGCCAGGTTTTCGGCTGGCTCGACCATTCCTCGGCGAAATCGTCGGCGATCTGGATTTCCACAGAGTTCGGTATCCAGTCCTCCGTATCGGAACAGTAAACAATAACGCCGCTGTTGGTTTTCGGGGCGGTTTTGAACTCCAGATCGAGTATAAAATTGTCATATTCCTTTTGCGTCCAGATACACTGGTCTTCACTGGCCGTAAGTATGCCGTCCTCAAACGTCCAGACCGTGTCCGCATAAACGGCATTGGATAAATCGGCCGCGAACAGGTCCTCCCATTGGCTTACATCCGGGTGAGTTTTCGGAGGAACAGATACCTGTTGTCCGCAGGCAAAAAGGAGCATAATAATTCCGGCAACCATAATTAATACATTTTGATTTTTCATTTTTCCTCCTTTTGTTGGGGATTGTAATTAAACTTGATTAAAGGAAATGTATTTTATTTCTCATCGTTTTCATATATGTAAAATTAATAACTGCTGTCCGTTTCAACTGGGACACCAAGCTCTTTCATCACCAGGGTCCCAAACCAGGTCGGATCATAGTCCCAGTTCTTGATAAGTGTGGGCCCGGCGGATGTATGAAAATCCCACGCGGTCCAGCAGAACTGGTTATATCTGAGATAATTTGTGATCTTGCCGCCGTACAGTTTATGTTCCGGTGTCTCGTCGCCGCCCCATTCGCCCACCAGGACAGGATACAAACGGCCGACATCGCCCCATTTGCCGTTCCAGTCCTCGTTTTTCCAGGGATAGGGGTGCGTGTCGTAGACAATATTGGTGCCGGTCACGGCGTAGCCGTTCAGGACTCCGGACAAATCGTAACCCCAGTCCAGTCCGCCGATGACAACAAGATTGTCGGTCGCACCAACCTCTCGGATCGCGTCGTACAATTTTTGCTGACCCGGTGTCGTATAGGTGAGCTGTACAGGGGTCCCGTCCCTGTCCCAGTTGTCCCGGATCTCGCCGCCGTTCAGCCAGATGTCCCAGCTAATATCGTGCGGTTCATTATATGTTCCGATCAGTACCGATGGTTTATTGGCGTAGGTTTTTGCCAGATCTTTTAAAAAGGTCATTGAATTGTTATCGGGCATTCTGTGCTGGCCGATATGCTGACCCCATTCATCGGCGTTGTTCCAGTGCAGTTCGAGTAAAAGATAGGACCCTTTTTCCATGCTGATCTCGACGAGCTGGTCCACGATCTTGCGGTAGCTGTTGCCGTCATCCGTTTGTTCCGGGGCTTTGCCGAACCAGCGATCCTGGGACAGGGGTATCCTGGCCAGGTTGGCGCCCCAAACATCGACAACATATTCAAGTGATTGCGGCACGTTATCCCCGGTGCTGGTCCATTCCAGGCTGGCGATGTTAACGCCGCGAAGGATGGCTTTATCGTTATTTTCATTTTTTATCCAGCGGCCCTCGGTATGTAGTGGTGAAGGTCCTGTGATTTCCGGTTCGGTCTTGGGCTTTGTCGACGAATCCTTGCCGCAGGCTATAAATTGAAAAACGAGTATTAAAATAATTATGTAGTTTTTCAATGTAAACCTCATTATTTGATTTAAATTTATTTTAATAAATATAAATCTCTGATATAATAATAAATGTAAGACTTTTCCTGGACAAAAAACAGTTTTTTGTAGGGGGAGACGAATAATCAAGCAATAAAAACATAGCATCCTGAACTTCATAGGTCTGAATATTTACAACCGCTGTAATTGTGTGGAATTTGAGTTTATTGCCGCGAGGTTTGGGCTCTCTGCCGGATTTTTAATGTGATTACTGTTCCCGCGTCACATACACCAGCCAGTCTCCGATTGTTTTCGGTAGCCCGGAGATAAGCCCATCAGGGGAGATTGAACCGGCAAAACGTTCCGAGGTATCCGCCGCGTTGATCCAATCGACTTTATATGATCCTTTTCCCACATCCACGCGCAGCTTCTCTGGCTCTGGCAGATAAACCAGATAAATCTGTCCCGGATCGGCAAGACAAAAACCGGCGTTTACCAGGTCGGGACGCGGTTTCAATTCATAAAAGGGGATGCCCTCGAAAAAATCCCATACATTTTTGATTATATCATGACGATCCTGGTGACGTTGTCCGAGCTCAAGCGTCCCGGAGAATCCTGACGAACTGGTGCCGTCATTGTCCGCAAAATTCAGCGCGGCAGCGGCCATCATAATGACAATTGCATTTTTGCGAAGATCTTCATCCGTATAATCGGGATGGTATTTATTGCCGCTCCACAGGGTTTCCTGTGCGTACAGTGGTTTGGCGTTATGGTGGTTCCTTAGCAATCCTTCGTATAACTGCAAACGATCTATAGTTTTGGGACCCTGCAATGTCGTAAATGTATACCAGTCTTGGTTTTTGAACGGATCGCCCGTTTCCCAAGCCTTGGTGGGATTGTGCAAAGACAGCGGATGCAGGAATATATCCAGTCCCGAGATCAAACGACCCAACTGGTTAATACACTCAAATGTCATAGCGTTTTTATACTGGTCCTCATGATTCTGTAAAAGCGGTTCTGGTCCGGAGACATTGAACAGCAGGTTCCAGTACGGTCCAAGTCTGGCCAGCGTATACCTGATATAAAAGTCCTGTAACGAAAGCTCTGTCGGCCAGTCCGCCGATTTGCCGAAGAATCCCGCAAACGGAAATACCAGCATTTTCCGGGTGGTCAGTTCATTCAAAACGGCTTCCATCCGCTGGTATTCATTGGAATTCGGCCGGGCTGCCGCTTCATCCCACAGATCGGGCGTGTTCCAGCCCCTGCCCCGGTTTTCAACATCCCGGTTCAGATAGTGACTGGCGACGGACAGGGTGTTGTAGCCCTGTTGCTGCGCCCAGTCCAGGAAAATCTCTCTTTTTTCTGAATCCCAATCTTCACCGGTTACAACATTCGGTAAGTCCGCGAAAAACCGGTCGCCGACATGCAGACTGCGGATCAGGATATACTTACCGCCCTTGTAGCCGAACCACACGGGATTGGTTTCGTCAATTGAGATCATACCGGGGATGTCAGAGTGAACGCAGGTAAAAGCGCCGCTGATCATGAAAGAACCGTCCGAAAAAGCGGCCCGGTAACGCCATTCTCCAACCTGGTCCGGCATAAAACGGATTTTCCACATGTTTCCGCCGTCATAAAATCCCCAAAAAGAAACATATTGCCCGTCCGGACGAGTGTACGTAACACGTAATTCAACATCCGTAAACGGATTTTGATACGAGCCGTTATTAGTAATATGTTCTTCAAACACATCCCACAATCCGACGCGCGGTGCCGGCGGCGTATACGGGCCAACCAACTCCCGTACAGCTTCGAGCCACCAGCGAATACCGGGATGTGCCAGGGATCCGTCGCCGCCGGGATCGGCGTTAGGTCCATAAGGCGGCGCGCATTGCAGCCACGTGGAGGCGCACATGTAACCTTTTCCGTTGGAGAGATGCTCCCGGGTAATGGCAATCTGGTTCTTTTTCATTTCACTTGAATAAATACCGATATTGATATAATTGTATATATCCGGATTTTTGCTGTATTTACCCCAGTAACCGCCGGGGACGTTTTTTGGCGTGCCCTCGCTTTCGATATAGGGCTTGTCCGGTACAATTGTGCTGAAATGAATGCCCAGATCCGCTTCCGGTGGCGGATCACCTCTGAAATTCGTGGCGATAACACAGGCAGGATCAGTATTTTTAACTGCTAAAACGATTTCACGATTATCGAATTGTTTTTCCCTTAAGGCCATGCCTTCATTGTCAACATCAACAAACACATTGCGGTAATTATGCTTTTTCAGCCAGGCGACGGTGTTGGTTACCGCGGTGTTTGCCTCTTGCTGAGTCCAGCTTTCCCACTTTGCTTTCGAGTTGCCCCAGTACAAACAGCCGACCAGCACGATCATGCCGCGCGCGTCCGCCGCTTCGATGATACGGCCCATCCGGGCAGTATAAACAGGATTCAAAGAACCGTCCCGATTATACCCTTTTACGTCTCCGAACCGCGAACCCATAAAATATACGCTGACCGTGTTGACGCCGTAACTTTTAAACTCGTCAAGCCGGGCGATCAGGCTTTCCGTGGAGTTGTTGGAAAGCAGCGCGTTTGAACAGCGCAGTCCGACTACCAAGATTGGTTTGTCATTAAGGCAGGTCCTGCTCTCTTTTACGGTGAAAGTATAACTCCCGGCAAGGGAAGAAGAAGCGATTAAAAGCAGAAAGTTCAGAAATAAAATAATACTTGGGATATAAAATCGGGCACCGTTTTTCATAAATCGTCCTCTCTTATTAATTTTGGTATCCGTAATCATGTACAATTTCTGAAAATGGTTGAACTACTTACCAAGTTAAACTTGGTAAGTAGAATACAGGGTATTGCCCCCTCCGGTTCGACGAGATGACCGGCCCGGTATTCGGAGGCCTCCCTGACATCCTATAAGATCAACGTATCCGCATAAACATGCCGGTCGCAACCCTGTTCCGCCGTGTGGTTCCTATAGACCCAACCCGAAGCTAACATAGTGAACTGAATAAAAAATATTAAACATTTACACACTTATTTTTAACGCTTTATTTTATATACAAAACCCGCTTTATATGATTTTGATTATTAAAATTAATATTGATAAAATAAATCCCTGAACTCAATGTGGAAACGGGTGTCCAGGTCCCCGTCTTTACTTTGGAAACAAACCGTCCGTTAATATCATAAATAATAATCCGGGCGTTTTTGGGCGCATCGATGGTCAAAGAACCGTTAAAGGGATTCGGATAAACGCCCATTATCAATTCGTCCGCGTTTTCATTTTCCGCAATAATGGTCGGGTAAAAACCTTTTAGGTTATACCATTTCCGCAGCACACTTTCAGTATGGTGGAAACAAATATTATCCAAAGTGTGCTTCACCGGTACCCAGCCTTTATCTGGTATAAAAACCGATATCCCTTCATTTGACGGCGGCATGGAATATGGATTTGGTTCAGGGTAAAGATCGATTGTGACCGTATCGTTCAGGGCAAGCGAGTCCCCTCTAAACAGGGACAATCCAAACGGGTCCAATACCGTCACCCGATAAAGGCCCTTTAAGTCCGATTGCGGAACGCCGGGCGGCTGCGGCGCAAGATCGCCCGTAAGGTGTAATTCAACATAAACCGAATCTCCGCCGGGTATTGCCGCCGGGGGTATGGTTAATGTGCTTGAGATTCCTTCATACGCACAGTTAACCGCCACCGGCTCCGGGTTGGTCGGACTCACCCAAGCACCGGAGTGATCGCCAAAGCCTTCGGCCCTCGTTTCATACGGCCATGAGGAAAATCCTCCGGTCATATTGAAAATCCGGGTAAATCCCTGTGAATCCAGTAACGCCGATGCGGAAGCGCTCCTGAAGCCGGAACCACAGTAAACAATAATGTCCATATCTTTAGGCAATCTTGAAAATTTCTGTTCCAAAACATTGCTGTTCATGGGCATCAAAACCGGTGTTAACGGCAACTGCCCTTCCGGTTCGGCAATATGGCCGGAACGGTATTCGGACGTTTCCCGGACATCCAGTAAAATCAACGTATCCGCATTAACAAGTCTGTTGTGAACCTGCTCAGCCGTCAGGTTCGTATAACTCCTCCCTTGTGAAAAAGAAATCAGAATAAAAACAATTATTATCATGATTATTTTTTTCATAATCGGCTCCGTTTTTCAGATTGTGTATATATAATTTATAATAAAATAAAGCCGGATCACTTTTTTTGCGCAAGAAGTCTAATGATATTACCGGCGCCTGTATGATGATTACCCGCGTTCAATTGCACATCGATTTGTTCGGCCTGTAAAATATTTAAAGAATTGAAATCTTCTTTCACATCCTTTAACGTATACAACATGTCGATATTTTTCGGACCTCCGGTGCCGTTTTTGATCTGTTCTGTGGAAAATGCTTCCAGCAGAAAAACACCGTTTTTTTTCAATCCTTTTATATACTTTTGGTGAAAAGCCCTTCTGCTGTCTTTATGCACATGCGCATAGACCAGCCCGATCAGATCATAAAAATCCGGTTTAAGGGCAAAATCAAAAAAATCGGAAACCGTGTAATTGATCGTCACATTTTGATTCTGCGCCAGTTTTAAGGCCTTTTCTCTGGCAATACGGCTGTAATCAAATGCGTCTACAGTCCACCCTTTGGACGCGGCATAAACCGCGTTCCGGCCTTCCCCTTCCGCGGGCAGAAGCACCCTGCCGGGATTTGTCCGGTCGATATACTGTTTGAAAAATTCATTCGCATCCGTGCCGTACTGGTATTCCTTTGTATTATATCTTTTGTCCCATATTTCTTTCATTATGATTTCCCTTTTGGACTTTCAGTTAAACTTTGAAATTTTTCCTTAAAACCTAACATATCTGATATGAATAATATTTCATAACAGAACCGAAATAAATTTTCTTTTAAAAATTTAAATGTGAGTTCAAAACTGTGTCAGCATTAAATTCATTTGTTTTTTAAACTCGGATGCGCCGCCGTATGCCGGATGACGCACTTTAATGGACGGCAAACCCATCTTATCGAGCTGGGTTTTAGCGTGGGCGCCGACCGCGAAAATCCGTTCAAAACGAAACGCCCCTAAAAGCGTTTTCAGGACCGGACGGCCAAGTTCCAGTTCCGAAGGGGACGGCGGCCGGTTGGAGAGCAGGCCTTTTGTTTTATCATACGGATGCCAGGGAAAAGCGTTCCAGAACAGGAAATCCCTGGTGTTGTAACCGGCTCCCGTTAAAAAGTCCCATACGATTGTGGCGGTGTTTTCGGAAAAGCCGTTTTCCCTGACGGCGGGATTGCTGGTGCGCCGGGATTCGATGCCGGAGAACACATGCTCCGGCATGATGCCCCTGTGCCGCATGCGGCCCAGCAGGATCCTTTCCGAGGTCATGGCGATACCGGTAAAGTGTCCGCCCCGGTAGCTGAGGCCTTCGCCCACCAGCAGGACTTTCGCCCCCTGCCTTTCGCGCAGGTACTGCGACAACTGCTCCCGCCGGACCCGCGGAGAATTGCCGTCCAGGTCGTGCTCCGGGTCGCTCTCCCACCAGGGGTTGAAAACGTGGGTTGACTTGTTAGCTTTTAATAATTCTAAAATATTATCTATATCAATTGTCATGGTTTTAACGTTTATTAAAAAAATACGCTTCTTTACGGATAATCCTGATGGCTCGAACCGATCGGCGGCACCATTAATATTTTTGTTTTGTCAATCGTGGACAGATGGGTCATGATCTCGTCCAGTTCGCGGACAAGAATATGCAGCCAGTTGCGGGCGCTTTCGTCCTCACGGGACATGATGGTGATAAAAGCGTGCAGGGTCTGCAAATCGTCAACGGTAAGAGATTTATTATGGTCCAGGTCATTGATTTTACCCTTGATCCGTGTGAAAAACCAGTCCTCCTTTATGACATCCAGGGCGGACCTGACCTTTGGCGTTTTCTTTACCTTTTTGGCGTTGACATATTCCGATATCAATCTCTCCGCTGTAATGTTGAACTGGGTAATGACCTGTTCCGAGGCTTTCGGGCCGTCATGGATGATCGACGGTACAAAAACATGCGACAAAAACGGGATGAGTTTTTTGTCCGGGTTGACCGCCAGAACAAGCAGGCCGGGAATGCGGGTAACCGGGTAATCGTTGCCGGTTCCGGTGATTACCTCATCACCGAGATATATGGCGTTTGAACCCAGTTTTTGTTTTTTCCGCTCGCTGCCCTGCAAATTTAAAAAATCGATAAGAAATTCCAGGGCGTAGGCTTTATCCAGTTTTTCCAGTGTAATATCAATGCTTGACCGGCCGCCCGCTTTGGCGATATATTGACCCAGCCCGTTCTCGTCCAGCCTCGTCTGTATATATTTGATGACCTCGGACCGTAAATCCCTGGAGAGCAGTTTTTCTTTTTTTACGGCATACTGCCAGCTTAAAACGGGTTTCAAAGTGATCTGGGTGACGGATGTTTTTAATTCCGAATTTAAATAATACTCGACCTGCCTTATATCTATCGGGGATATTTTTTTTCCATAAGTATCAATGATATTTGATTTCTCATCCAAAACCAGTTTGTAAGCGTCTTCGTTGGTTTTATTGCCGGTGGCAATATTGTACTTGAGCTTATATTTTGAATAATTTTTTATATAATCATCAATATAGAATTTCCACGCTTCGTGCAGGATGGTTTTTATTTTAGGAATATGATGGGGTTTAACTTCCGAACGAATGACATAATCGGAATCAATAAACTGCGGTAATACAGACCTGGATTTTTTGTATGTTTTGGTGAGTTTCCTGAAAATTTTATCCGCTTTCTGATTTTCCGGCTTACGAAACTCGTCGAAAACCGGATCGGAAAAAGGAAAATGAAAATAGACGCCGCCCGAATTGCAGAAAAAATGAAATTTTTCGATCAGGTTTAAACTTTTACTGCCGCAGAGCTGTTGTAAAAGCGGACAAAGGAACCGCTCGCATAAATTATGCATGCTGTTGCCGGTCACAAATGCAAGCTGGACGCCCAGGTTCGCGGCTTTATATAATTGCGGGGCCAGTCCGGACAGAAACTGAACCTGCTCGTACTCTTTGTCTTTGCTCTGGCATAAATAAGTTTTGTCCACATCCGCGGCGATCAAACACCGGCCGGTGATCTTTTGTTTGGCTTCTTCAATTAATTTTTGCATGAATTTTCTCCCACTTGCATTTCACCCAAAAATCTGCTTTTCACAGTTGCCCGTCATAAATTTTAATAATAAATTGTGATTTATATTAGGAAAAATATAAAAAAAAACAAGGAGAAAATGTCGGGGCCCCTGAAGAGGCGGGTTGTACGTTACGGTTCGAACGTGTAATTCACGATTAAACCCGGAAGGACCTGAAACGCCGGACATTCTATCATTCCGGGGAGTGAAACGACGAAAAATCTGTCCGGCGAACTGCATATCAAACACCTGGATTGGTATAGGAATCACGGCTCTATTTTGCGACTTTTGGCACAAACATATTTAAGACTCTTTATTAAGCTTGTGTTCAACTACTTTAATAACATATCTTTCGCTTTTTGTAAACTATCAACAAAACAAAATTGATTTCCTTTGTTTGTCTCATATATAAAGCCCGAAAGGCTTTTACTGTTATATTTGTTAAAATCTCCAACGATAGCTAAATTGACCATATAGTTGGTAAATTTCTGTAATATTTCCCCGGCGAGCCTGGTCCTTAACAGGAAAAAATCCGGATGAATGTTCTTCTCGTACATTATTATTTTTCGCGCGCCTTTTTCATCTGCTGTTACCATAATGTCCAGCGCGTCCTGAACATTATTTAAAACAATATTATCGGATTGAATTTCGGCAATTCTGATGTTTTCATGTTCATGAATTATAATTTCCATATCGGTTCCTTCGATTTCATTTGTTTATATATACTTTTGTACATAGGGTCTGAAATTGCTCCAGAAGAGGTCCATTCGATTTAAAAGGCCCCAAATTTAAATAAATTATATCACCCCAGCCACTTTTTGATACTGCCGATGCGTTCCCGGACGGCCACGCCGTTGGGACAAATGACGGCGCAGTTCTCACAGTTGCCGCAGGATAAACGGCGGCCCGTTTCCGGGATCGAAAAATACCGGGACCGGGCAAATTTCAGGTCCCCGTAACCCTCTGCGTACATGGCCGTGCGCACCAGGTCCGATACGGCCAGTCCCTGCGGGCATTTCCCCCTGCACTCGCCGCACATGCGGCAAAACCGGGAGGAATTATAGGCCGTCATAGCCCCCAGCTGTTCGCGGTCCTTGTCGGTCAGGGGCTGTTTCACCGCCGCGACATTTTGCTCCACCTGTTCGGCGTTTTGCATGATGACCGGAATACAGTGTACCCGTCGGTCGTTTGCCAGCCAGCGCAGCAAAGGGGCCGGACTGCTTATCTCCGTCTCATAAAACTTACCGGCCAGCGGTTTCATCGGCGTTATTCCCAATCCCGCGTTGACCAGTTCGTCCAGCTTTTTCGCGTAATCGGGGGGCGACAGGTAATTGTATGTCATCATGACAACATCTATCGGAGAACCCGGCTTCGTCAGTCTGGGTACATCCTGATTTAGGTTGTGTGTGGTGATGCCGGCCCAGCGGATCTTGCCCGCTTTTTGGGCAACCGGAACGGCTTTGATAAACTCATTCAATACTACGGGGCGGGGCGTGATAACAAACCAGACATCGAGGTGACCGAAACCGGACCGTTTCAGAAAATTGTCCAGGTCATCCAGTAATAACGTCCGTGAAGGATTGGGATACGACATATAAGCGATATATATCTTTTCCCTGAACGGCCTCAGCGCCTCGCAGGCTTCCAGATTAACGGCGGGGTCCCGGTCGCCAAAGTGAAAATAATTGACGCCCAGGTCGACGGCGCGGCGGAATGCCTGTTTATCCTTTACCTGGGTGCAGCCGAATCCCAGCAGCGAGACATACAGCTTGGTGCGGCCTAAAATTCGTATCGGCATACGCCGCGAACTTTTAATACATGATCCGGTTGAAACAACCGACAGGCCGGAAACGAGTCCGGCGGTCTTTATAAAGTCCCTTCTGTTTAAATCCCGGCTGGTGTTTGATTTTTCTGAGGTCATGACGCTTTTCCTTTAATTGAAAAAATCTTACCAGAGAAAGGGAAATCCCCGACGAACCCGTTTCGATTTATCTCTAAAAAACAAAATAATTTTTCAATCATCAAAAATCAATATAATCCATTGGCAGGCCCCCTCGTTCCTTAATTAAAAGATACTAAAAAACAAGATTTATGCAAGATAAATTTTCATTTTGACGAATATTATCTTTCGAATCGTATGTTTACCGGACGGTTTGAGTTTTTTCCCATATTCAAAATTCGAAATTTTTCCATCCGGCTTATTTCAACAGAATCATTTTTTTGGTTTGGATTATTTTTTGATTGACCCGGAGTGAATAAAAATAAAGTCCGTTTGCCGCCCCAGTTTGCCGGTCATTTTGACCGTCCCATTTGACCGTATAATAATCAGCGGGTTGAGTATCCCTGACCAATGTTCGTATTTTTTCGCCCAGGCAATTATAAATGACCAGTTCCACATTGGCAGATTCAGGTAACTCGTATCCGATACGGGTCCCTGAATTAAACGGATTGGGAAAATTTTGATTCAGCCTGAATTCTTCGGGCTGCTGTTTTTTTTCATCCACCCCGGTATCAAACGTGCGGATGAATTGTGTAATAATGATTTCAATATCATTTTCATTAACCGGACTGTTCGCGCTGAATAACCAGAAATTGATATGAATTCTCAAACTGTCCGAACCGGCCGGATTACTTTCTCCCGTGTATTTCCACTTGTGGATGAGAAAATCAGACGGGGGTTCAAACCCAATATAATACCCCCGAAAACTGGAAAAATCAATATATTCTCTTTGCCAGTTGAACAGGTGGGTTGTACGTACACTGTCCGAATTGACCTGAAAACGTTCTGTATTACCCTTTATGGTATAAGGCTGGACGGTAAATGATCCCATTTCCCGATGAGCGACATTTCCCCATCTTGAGAACTCGATATCCACTTCGTGGTTATCATCACCATAAATGAATAATCCCAAAACCACATTCCTGTCAAACTGTTCAATATCACCCTCAATTAAAAACCGGTGTTCGCCATAATTCGTAAATTGGGTACTGTAAACTTCAGCGCAATGCCACATGCCATTAATTTTTCGGATTTTTAAATGCAATCCGCCCTTTTCATCAACCCGGACACTTTCTTCGCTGTCTGAAAAATTATTAGGTCCGGGCCCGCTGTACCCTGATTTGACGATCCATTCGATACCAGAAAACTCGATAATACGACTTTCTGAAACCGAATAATTTTCACCGGGATTGTATGCCTTATTCTGAGCATTCAGTTTACACAAATTGCTAAAAGTGAGCAGGTATAACAATAACATTATGCCCGGACGGGATTTATTATTCATAGTTAAATTCATAATAATTCTTTAATGTATTAATTTTTCAATATACACTTTATTATGAAACGATCAATATAAATCATATAGACGAAAATAAACCTCGCGAGACTGTCGAAAAACAGTTTTAACTTTTTCTATGTTCTTGCGGGGTTTAAACAATCCCATTATTAATATTGAATCATATAAAAACTTTTATTACATTTTTATATAAAATAACAGGATATTAAACACATGGCTGAAAAAACAAAATCCGGTTCCAAATACATCTTTTTACCGGTTTTTATTTTATTCATTATTATACTGTCATCCGGTTTTCATTATCCGGTGCACATTGCCGACGCGCTGACATCCGCACCGGTGCAGGATTTTACGGTCCATATCTCACCGTGGCGAGTCGTCTTTGAGCCGTTCATCGGTTGGATGCTGTTTTATATCCGCGCCGATTTGCCGGTTGTCGAATTCCTGGTGCTGCTGGTCTGGGTGATGATTGTTCTGCTGAAATTGTTTCTGTGGAAATACATCCGTAACAAAAACGGAACGCTGTTGTCCGCGATCGGGAAAGGTCTCAAATCCTGGCTTGCCGCTCTTCCCCTGTTGTTGACCCTGTTCATCTCCCTGATGATTATTTTCATTTTCGCGCCGCTGCCATCAAATACCATCGTCAATAAAAGTAACGATTCCATATTAGTCAATATTCACAGCCATTCATATTACAGCCATGACGGGATCATATCCCCAGAGAGATTAATTAAATGGCACAGGCGAAACGGATACGAGGCCTTTTTCCTGACCGAACACAATCACCACCGTAAAACGCTGGAGATCGTCCGGGCGCAGCAGAGCGGAGAGTTCCCGTCAACGCCCCTCATCCTGCCGGGCCAGGAAATGTCGGGCACCAATCATATTTTACTGCTCGGGCTGAACCGGGATTTTCGCACCAAGGACATGTCCGACGCCGAGGCGATCGATTCGACGCACGCGCAGAACGGGATCGCCGTGGTCGCGCACTGGTTCGCGGACAAGGGCAGACCGCTGCAGCACTATATCGACAGCGGCGCGGACGGTTTTGAAATTGCCAACCAGGCCGAAGGCATCCAGGTCGAAAAAAAAGACCTGAACGATATTGTGACCAATTGCCTGAAAAATGAATTGTTGATGCTTGTTTCGTGCGATTATCACGGTTACGGCAGCGCAGCGTTTGCCTGGAGCGCTTTTTACATGCCGGGCTGGCACGACATGAACAGCAGTCAAAAAACAGAAACAATTCTGAATATTTTAAGGCAAAAAGACCAGTCAAAAATCCGGCTGTTGCTTTACCGGGACCGGCACATTTATCCGCGCAACCTGGTGCTGCTGAGTCCGGTATACACGTTAACCGGCTATTTCCGCAGTTTAAATCCGCCCCAGGTCATCTCATGGATCGCGTGGATTATTTTGATCTGGGCTTTTACAAAAATCCCCCGCTCCGCATTATCTCGTGTTTTACAAAATCCCGCCAGCTTCTGGGGTATTGTCGGAATTTTGGGAGCATGTTTGATCGTTCTGACCGGTATCCTGTTTTTGGTCAACGCGGCACCACTGGCCGGTTATAACAAAATTTTCAAAGAATACGGTGATTATTTCTTCTGGTCCGGTTTTGTCTTTTTAGTCTATTCTTTATTGTTCACAAGACATGCTTTCCTGAATAAAAAATAAGCTGAATTTTAGAAATTTAAACAATTTTCGTTTCCAAACAAATATGACGGCAAGGAACTGCCGGTTATTCAATTTTATAGCAACTGATTACATTTTATCTTTGATAATGTTACATATTTTTTTAGATTTTTATCGAGGCAGTTTTCATGTTCAGAAAACAACAGTAAAAAGTCAGATGATATTGTTATTGTAATCATATATACTGATATCGGAGGACGGGACATGACAACAAATAGTGTTAAAATCGGTAAGGATACACGTGCATATTCCACAATCCAGTTATGGATGCTGGTTCTGCTGCGTATAGCCATCGGCTGGCATTTTTTGTATGAAGGCTTTGCAAAAATTTACACACCCGGATGGACCTCGGCGGACTACCTGGAAGTCTCCCGTTGGATTTTCGCGGGTTTTTTCAAATGGATCGCCTCGAATCCTGCGGCTTTGCAGATAGTGGATTTTTTGAATATCTGGGGGCTGATACTTATCGGGTTCGCTCTGATCATGGGCTGTTTTGTCCGTCTTGCAAGTATTTCCGGAATGGTCCTGCTGCTGCTCTATTATCTGGCCAATCCCCCCTTTGTCGGCCTGGATTTCGGCGTCCCGACCGAAGGCAGTTATCTTGTGGTCAATAAAAATTTTGTTGAATTTCTGGCGCTCGGCGTACTTTTTCTGTTCCCTACCGGTACTTTTTTGGGCGTGGACCGGATGCTTAAAAATTTAAAACAAAAAAAAGCCCTGTCGTCGGCAGTGAAAAGTGAAAAACCCGATCCCGATGCCCAGACTGTCCCTCCTAATAATATATATCGCCGCGAACTGTTAAAAAGTTTTGCCACCCTGCCGTTTTTGGGCGCTTTCGGCTACGCCCTTGCCAAACAGAAAAAATGGAAAAGCTGGGAGGAAAAAAATCTTGTCGATGCCATGACCAGCGCCAGTGTGAAAGTTTTGGACATTACATGTTTGAGTGAACTGAAAGGCACCCTGCCGCGCGGCACAATAAAAAATGCCGAATTCAGCCGGATCATCCTGGGAGGCAACCTGCTGTCGGGCTATTCCCATTCACGCGATCTCATATATGTGTCCGATCTGGTTAAAGCATATCACCATAAGGACAAGATTTTCGCCACCTTACTGCTGGCGGAAAAATGCGGCGTCAATACACTGCTCACCAACCCGATATTGTGTACGATCATCAACGAATACTGGAAACGGGATATCGGCAAAATCCAGTTTATATCGGACTGCGCCGGACTTGATTACGACGAAACCGGTACTCCCGACGCCACTCCCTTTGATCAATATATGGACCGCATCAAACGGGCCATCGATTACGGCGCCATTGCCTGCTACATTCAGGGAGAAACGGCGGATTACTATATGAGCCGTGGTCAGGCCGACGTAATTGCCAAAGCACTGCAGCTCATCCGGGACCGCGGTGTCATTACCGGCATCGGCGCTCATCATATAGAGACCATCAAGGCCTGCGTTGACGCCGGTTTCGAACCTGATTTCTGGATGAAAACACTGCATCATCATGATTACTGGTCCGCCAGGCATCCCACCTGGCACGACAACATGTACTGTTTCAATCCCGAAGAAACCATACAATATATGAATTCCCTGAAACAGCCGATGATCGCGTTCAAGGTTATGGCCGCAGGCTCCATTCCCCCGGAAAGCGGGTTCCGTTTTGCTTTTGAGAACGGCGTCGATTTTATCTGCGCCGGCATGTACGATTTCCAGATGGTGAAAGACGTCAACATCGCCCTGGATATTCTGAACGGCGATTCGATGCGGAACAAACAATGGCGGGCGTAAAGTTAAATAGATTTGAAAGATAATATATTAATTTAAAGGAAACCGATTGAATATAGTGGTTTCATTTTTTATTTATAATTCAGATTAGTTACGTTATTGTTTTAATAGAAAATATGTTATTTAGAAGCGCATAACCGCTGCAAAACCGAGACTTTTGTTCCCCGGATTAATGATCGGTATCAATGAGACCGTGTTTATCCGCGCATTGTATTCCCTGACCGAACCGCGGCTGCTCCAGATACTCCATAGCGACGAACCGGTCAGAACACCCCAGACCCCCCAAGCGGCGTTTTTTTCATTGTAATCATTTGTATATATTAAATAGGCCAGACATACTGCGACGCGGATACCGGAGCCGATGTAAAATCGCTTTTTGTCCCCGGCGTAATAATTCCCCATAGAAGGGCCTGCAATCACACCGTAATACAATAACCAGTCCGCAAGCCTGTTTTTCCCCTGGTCCCTCAGTTTGTAACTCAGAACTGGCGGCACGATCCAGTTGACAACCCCGAGCGACATGGCAATTGCCGTATGTTTGGGCTTAACAGATGGGCGGGCTTGGCTCACATAGTTTTGTTCTACCGTCTGCCCTGAACTTTGGTTGACAGTAACGATTTTAAATACAAGCAATATATAAACAAAAGACCTGCGCATGATAACTCCATAAAATATCGAAATAATTCTACTTTTTAAAATATATCCGGCAGCTGTCGCTGTTAAAGGCCGTAAATATTCCATATCCGTTCAATACATTTGAATAATAATCAGGCTTTTTTCCATTCACTATTTCCATATTGTTCAGGAAATAATAATACTCTTTATTAATCCTAGTCAAAAGCACCTTATAAGAGCCTTCTTCATAAAACCTGTAATAATTCAATACCAGCTTATTATGATTCCAATCCGCATCGACATACTGGTAGCCTCGTGATGTTTGTGTGATTGTATACTCCCACCTTGACTTGAATTCAGGACGAATATTTAATATCAGTTTACTGTAAAGGGTATCCGGTATTGTCCATTTAAAGGTGATCCTGTTCGAATCGGACAAAAATTTATAGTATGGCTGGTGCCAGAGTGTATCGCTTGAAATGAACGTAAATTCCGGCGCCCCGGGTACAACGGTTGTCGCGGATGCGGTTTTGCCGTTATACGTCACATTCAGCCGGAATGAATCGCCGAGCAAAACGGTCAGGTCACCACCGGCATAGGTGTAATAACCGCTGTCCCCCGGCGACAAAGACAGGTCATAATCCAAACCGTTTTTATTCAAAGACACCAGGGCATTATTGATCGGTTTCTGGGTTTGCGGTTTATCGTACAGCGCCAGCGTGGTAATTTTAATATGCGTCACGGGCTTGTTGGCATAAAGATATCCCTGGATCACGATTTCATCCGTATCAGGTATAATCGGATTATCGCCGTCGGAACAACAGATAAAAACACCAGAAATTAATAATATTAAATATTTTCTAAACATTTTTCATTCCATGTTAATGTTCCACCCGGATAAACGCCATGGGCATAAAAGTCATCATTGTTTTGGGGGCTGCATATGGATAATAGATGAGTTCCGTTTTTCCCTTGTCCCAAATATTTTTTTCTTCATACACATTTAACCAGGCAATACCAAAATCCCAGTCCAAAAACCATTTGTTTTCCAGATGCCTCGAAACTCTTACATCTATTCTTTTATAATCGGGAACTGTGGCGGAATTATATTTTCCTGATTGAAACACTTTATAATCCCCCAAATAAAGAGTTTCGATTGAATACTGGGTCACCAGAGGCGTATAATGTCTGCCTGTAGCGTAGACGCCCGTTAACGCGAATCGCCATTCGCCGCTGTTTTTTTGCAGGGTCATCTTGAATTCATGTTCCCGGTTATATGGCGGAGGAAAGGGTTCACTCTCGTTAAATCCCGGTATGATGTATTCCATAAGGCTCCGGTGATAACTCATCCAGCCGGTAACGGCGCCTGACATTTTTTTCAGTGTCAGTACAAATCCTTTTGCCGATCCCGTGCCGTTTCTAAATTCTCCGCCGACGCCCACAGGAATACCAAGATCCGTGTAATCCTTCAGATAACCGGTAGCCGTCATATCTACCGGGCCCCAGTGAAACCCGATATTCAGCAGTTTATGTTGGGCAGAGGAAGGATTTATCCGGTAATTCCAGTAAGGAGTAAAATCCTGATAATATTCATCACCGTAATACTGGTTAACAAATTGGTGGTAACGTCCCCACGCGGCCGATACTTTAATTCCCTTATAGTTATAAAACATTGATATTCTGGGTTCCGTGTAGTTCTTTCCCTGTTCCCGGACCTTTGAGAAATGGACACCCCAATTTAAACCCATTGAAGACAATACTTTCCATTCATCCTGAATATAACCCGAGTATTCAACCCGATTCATTTCCTTCCTGTTACACCCCGCCCACAGCTCCGGAACAATTTCCGCCGGATCTATCCCGTATTGTTTGCTGTGAACTGTTTCCAGCTTATAACTATGCAAACTCCCGCCAAAATAAATGGTATGTGCCCGGAGAGGCCGCCAGAAATTATCAATTTTGCCGGTTTGATTCGTAAAAGTATTCTCATCCCGGTAATGTAATCCCTCCAGGTCAACGGTAAAGCCAAAAGGCTGGGGATCGATCTTTTCATAACCGGCAAAAAAATTTGACCAGATAAACGAAAGTGATGAAAACAGTTCCGGCGCCCACTCTTTTTTCCAGTTCACTGCAGCACCGTTATTTCTCCATCTGTTTTTATCAACTAATGAATAATATGAACCTTCGGTATTTCGTCGATCCACATAATCCCTGCCATAATATCCGGTAACGGACAAACTTTCCCGCGGATTGATCCTGATATCCGTTTTAACGGTAAAATCCTTATAATGATAATTGGGATTATTCAGATAATTATCGCCTTGAACAAGAAAGCCGTATAAATCGTTATATCCAATCCCTTTGGTAAGATCGAGATATGTGCTGCGAACAGACAAAAACAATCCCGCTTTTGAAGTGATGGGTGTCCGGATATAACCGTTCGCCTCCAGAAAATCCACACTTGCCCCGAAGCTGAGAGGCCTGCCCAATCCCGATTGTACTTTATAATCTATTACACCGGACAAATGCCCGGCGTACCGGGCCGGGTAGCCGCCCAGATATATGTTCACGGAATCAATCGCGTCGGGATGAAAGGCGCTGACCAGTCCGAAAAAGTGGGTGGATTTGTATACGGGGATGCCGTCCAGCAGGACAAGGTTCTGGTCGGGGGTCCCCCCTAATACATACAAACCCTCGGGTTTTTCGTGCACTCCGCTCACCCCCGGCATCATCTGCATGGAACGGTGAATTTCTTTTGCCCCGGTTGTCGGCAAATTCTTCATTCTTTCCGGGACCATGTGCATCAGTCCCGGCTGGTTTGCCTGCACAAAGGGCGGTTCGCGGTCCGCGGAAACGGAAATTTCCCCTGTTTCGAGTGGTGCTTTTTTTAGACCCACTTTTACATTATCAGGGCCGCCGGACACGTCCGCGATCTTTTTCGGGGTGTAGCCGATATAACTGACGGACAATGTGCATGGCGCAGCACCGGGATTGGCCAGCGCGAAAAAACCGCTTTCATTGGATGCGGTTCCCGTGCGCGTGCCCTCAAGTAATATATTGGCGTACGGCAACGCTTCGCCGTTTTCGCCGTCGTATACATATCCTTTTATATACTGCTTTTCCGCTGCGTATAATACAATCTTACCGGAGACGATCTTTTTAAACGCGATATCGGACTCCGGCAGAATATCATAAAGAACCTTGTCCACATTATCACCGGACAGGGTGCCGTTGATGGTTTTGCCTTCCACCAGGGCGTCATTGTAAATAAACCGGACGCCGGTTTTTTCGCTTATTTCCCGCAGGGCCTCGCGTAAAGTTTTGTTCTGAAAATGGAAGGTTACGGACCCGGTCTGGCTGAAAGTTAGGGTATAAAACAGACCCAAAATAAAAACAGTATATATCAGTCGCTTTTGTAACATTTACTTTTCCCGAATTAATTATGGATCATATAAACGCCGGCTGCTTTATAATACTGCAGATCAAGCGTCAGGCAAATCGACGACAAGACATCTTCCAGGGGCATGCTGTCAAAAACACCCGTAACGGTGAGCGATTCCGCGTTTACGTTTTCAAGTGTTATCGTGACGTTATAATATCGCTGCAGTTCCCCGACAATTTCAGTCAGCGATGTTTTGTGAAACATTAACCTGTTGTCCAGCCAGCCCAGGTAATATTCCAAGTTGTTATTTTCAGGGCCGTCCGGTGGATTATCCACGACGATTTCACCGGTCTGACCGGCGGACAGGACCATACCGGAATCCGGTTTATCCGTTACACAGAACAAAACCCTCCCTTTTTGCACGGTAACGCGGGTCCTGTTGTTTCGGGACCGGACATTGAACCGGGTTCCCAATACAATTGTTTTCGAGTTCTCCGTGGTAACAACAAACGGTTTTTCAGCCGGCAACACTGTGAAAAAAGCCTCGCCCTGTAAAGTCACCTGCCGGTCTTTTGTAAATTTTTTATGATAACGAATATCACTGCCGGTATTAAGTTGTATTGTGGAACCGTCCGGCAAGTCTATTATTTTGGTCCGGCCGTTTTGCGTGTTTATGGTTTGTTGAGGATTAAAAATTATAGTTCGCCATAACATAAAGGCCGTCAGGACAATCAAAATTACAGCAAAAACCATAACGGGACGAAACCTGATATTCAGGCCTGTGGCGAAAACAGGTCTTGTGCGCCGGATCGATCCGTTCCGGCATTTTTCGTCCATCCGCAGTCCAAGAGAACGTTCCAGTTTTTGCCATTCACCCCGGACATCCGGGATGTCGGTTACTATCGGCGGCTCCGCGACGGACCACACCCTTTCGAATTGAATAAACAAATCGTTGTTCCGGGGAGATTCTGCCAGCCACGAACGGATTTGTTCCTCTTCTCTTTGACTTGACTGCCCCGTCAGGTGTCTTATTATCAGCTTTTTGCTGTTCATAGATAATTCATTTATATTCTTTTCAATTTATAATACGTTTAAAAATCCATTTCCCCTACCCGGATCATAATAATTCCCGCCGTAAAATATGCAGCGCTTTGCTCAACCGTTTTTCAACAGCTTTTACCGATATACCGCAGGCCTGGGCGATTTCCGCATACTTTAATCCCTCGTAACGGCTCAGCATAAAGACAACGGCCAGTTTATCCGGTAATTTTTGCACGGCCTGCTGCACCTGCAGAGTCAATTCCGGATTATCGCCGGATTCCGGATTGCCGGGCTCAATATTCATTATAACATCCGTTTTACGGACGGCCTTTTTCCTGTAGGCGTCGATGATTTTATTATGTGCAATTCGAAACAGGTACGCCCGGGTGGAGCGGCACGGATTTAGCTTTTTTCGGGTTTCCCACAAGCGGGTAAATACGTCCTGCAGCAGGTCCTCGGATACGTCCGGGCAGTGCGTGCGCAACCGGACAAAATGGTAGAGTGACGGGTAATACCTGAAATAAAGCGCCCTGAACGCGTTGACATCAGAATCGGCTATCCGTTTTGCCAGCTCTTCGTCATCAAGATTTTCATAAATTGACATTCAGCGTCGACCCCTGCAGTATCTTCTTGACTTGTTAAGGATAATTTAATATAATACGTTTGAAGGATAAAATCCCCTACTTTTTTTACGAAAAACCGGATTAACCGGTCAAAAATTAAAATGAATAAAAACATGATAACTATAAGAACAAAGCGTCGAAAATATTATGACGTATTCTCCCATTTTTATGATCTTTTTATCAGACTCCACTCTTATAAAAACAGTCAGGAAACCCGGGCATTTTTAGTTGATTCAGCCGGTCTGGAACATGTCAAACAACCCAAAGTCCTTGATGTGTGCTGCGGGACAGGGTCAGTGACCCTAACGTTTACCGAACGATTCCCCGGTATTTTTGCGGTCGGATATGATTTTTCCCACGGCATGTTATATAAGGCACGTGAAAAGGACGTAAATCACACCTGTTTTCTGGTCGAAGGTGATGCCGCAATTCTGCCGTTCGGCGATGATTATTTTGATGTTGTGTGCTGCTCCCACGCTTTATATGAATTGAAAGGCGATTCCAGAAAAGCCGCCCTTTTTGAAATGAAGCGCGTGATAAAACCCGACGGCGCCGTACTGATCATGGAACATGAAGTGCCGAAAAATTTTGTTATAAAAATACTCTTTAACCTGAGAATGATGATGATGGGCCGGACAGACGCGAGAGAGTTTGTCAAACTGGGACTGGCCCCATACAAAAAGGTGTTTCCCGATGTGATCCTGACGCATACAAAATCCGGCACAAGCAAGTTGATGACCTGTCGTAAAGAGTAGAGTTTACCGAAATCTCTGGTACTATGGACCGATTGATCAGTCTCGATAATTCCAGCAGATTTCCAAAACAGATATCCCCATAATGCACTTTTCAAATAGGAGACTCGTCCAGCCAAAAACATAGTTAAAATGTTGGGGTAACTTTTACTCCCTAACAAATAAAATTTTTTGCCTGAAGGTCAAGATCCCGACAAGTCAGGTGAAATATTAAATCGATTAAATGTATTTTCACGTATCATCAAAATTGATTTAAGATTAACCAATATTTAACCGGCAGTTGAACATAAAACGTTTTTAGAATGTTTTCGCACTATTTCAAACTGGGAATATTATTAATCTGCTGTAGCTGGTTTTTGCTGTGTAAAAAAGAACCCAGCAAACCGGAACCGGAGAAAAAACCATTTATTATTGAAAATTTGGGCGTAACATTCGGTGCCTGGGACAGACAGACCAATCGAGCCGGTGATTTTTACTTTACCCACGATTTTCAAAAAATTTTCGGTGAATTCGGGGCACAGGTACTTGATCCCGAGTGGAATATCAAGGAATTACCGACATTTGATTATGTGATCAGGAACGATGCGTTTGTTTTTTCAATATCCGAAGGTGAGGTCGTCAGATTATTTTACCAGGAGGAAACAAACGATTACGACTTTTCGATTCGATCGTTGAACGATCCGTCGTATGATATCGTTTATGATCACCTCGTCAATCTCAGAATTAAAATCGGGGACCGTGTCCAGCCCGGCGATACTTTGGGAAATCCCAGACCATGGACTTTTGAAATAGGCGGGTTGGAAATAATGATCAATAATCTGGAAACAAAATTATCATATTGTCCGTTTTGTTTGTTTAACGAAAAAAAAGTTAAAGAGTATAAACAAAAAGTGAATCAACTCATGAAAGATTGGGAAGAGTTCAAAGGCGATACGACAATTTACGATGAAAAAAGTTTTGTTCTGCCCGGTTGCCGGTATGAAACAATGGTGACATACTAACAGATCAACGGTTCATTATTAAAAATCCTGATACTTTGTTCTGCCGGATGCGAATAGTCATTGTGCTGAGAGAGCCATAGTGCAATAAGGTTTTTTACTTTCCCGGTTTTCTCCTTCCAAAAAAAAGGTGGAGTAAATCTTCTTCAGCGGGGCGGGATATCGCGCATAACAAAATTATTCCTTCATATCCTGAAAATAAATTTTCAAATACTCTGCCGCTGTACAAATTGTCATGTCTGTGACCTTGTAATCGGATTTATTTCGTGTAATAAAACAAGAGATACCCCGGGATTTTGCCGCGTAATATTGGACGGCATCTTCAAAATCCGTAAACCTGAAATCAATTGCTAATAAAAGTGTTTTTTCATCTACCGGTGTAATTTTGAGTAAAGACAGTAATTTTCGGATATTGTCCAGGGCAAGTTTTTTATCTGTCAATCTGGCGGAGATATAGTGAATGTTTGCCATTACAACCGGCGTTGTACAAGCTACTATCTTTCGCTTTTCCACCAAGGAAAACAAATGTGCCGCCGGCAAATAATACGGTTCGCGCTTTAAAAGTAAATCCAGAATAATGTCCGAATCAACAAATATATTAGTCACGAAGATATTTCTCCATCAGGTAATCATCTCTGATTTGATCGGTTTCCGAAAAATTTTTTAATTTCAGCACACCGGACAGAGCCCGAACCGATGGCGGAAGCGTCAATTCTGTTTTATCAACCTTTTTTATCAATGACTCAAAATAATTTTCAACCAGCGAGGAAAGGCTGACTTTATTTTCTTTTGCGAATATTTTTGCTTTTTGTATTGTCGCTTTATCAAGTTTTAGTGTTAATTTGGTGTTCATATTATACCTCAAATACGTACTACAAT
>JAFGSB010000061.1 GCA_016934825.1 Candidatus Zhuqueibacterota bacterium | reverse complement strand
ATCTTGCCAACCAACCACAACGAGTGTAAAAATGTCGCATAGAAAAGTTGGAATTCTTTAAACCTGATCTTGCCAACCAACCACAACCAACAAAGGTCAAATACATGGTATTTCATAAATTCTTTAAACCTGATCTTGCCAACCAACCACAACCAAACAATACAAACGATTCGACTGTAATCCGAATTCTTTAAACCTGATCTTGCCAACCAACCACAACTGAATCAGATGGTAGTTCATGGTGGTCTGGAATTCTTTAAACCTGATCTTGCCAACCAACCACAACTGGTAAAACTTCCAATTGATACCATTCTTCAATTCTTTAAACCTGATCTTGCCAACCAACCACAACGCAAACTGGGCTGTTCTATTCCCAGTTATAAATTCTTTAAACCTGATCTTGCCAACCAACCACAACAGGTGTTCGAATGTCCCCAATGCGGTGAAGAATTCTTTAAACCTGATCTTGCCAACCAACCACAACTTGCAACTCCAAGGGTTTGTTGTTTTCATCAATTCTTTAAACCTGATCTTGCCAACCAACCACAACGTGCGCTTTGGTGCATCGGTCGGTTACTGAAATTCTTTAAACCTGATCTTGCCAACCAACCACATATTTAGCTTTCAGCTCTCAGCCATTCGCTGTCAGTTTAAAGCTGATAACTGACAACCAAATTCCTCATCTCTGCGCTTTGGCGATCATATCTTTAAATACAGCCAGTTGTTCCTTCATGGCGGCGACGGGGTCGGCCGGTTCAGTGCGGGCCTCCAGCAGTATCCAGCCGCTGTAATCCATAGCCGTGAACAGGTTGAACAACTCCTGGTAGGGATAGTCGCCAATATTGAGTTCGCGGACATGGACGGTATCGCCGAAGCGGTCCTTGACGGAATTAAAATTGGCTTTTAGGCCCGGCGGCAGCAGGTCCTGGTCGTTGCAGTTCCAGCACATAAACACGTTGGGTTCGGTCACATGGTCGAAAATCGCCTTCATATTGGGGATTTCCGACGTCTTGCGTCCGTGTACCTCGACGCGGATGATTTGCCCGTAATCGGCTGCGAATTTGCCGACCTGGTTGAGGGCGTCGCCGATCTGGGCGATGGTTTTTTCCGGCGGCACCTCATCCGGCAAATCATTGGGTTTGACTTTTACGCCGCTCGCGCCGATATCGTGACATAATTTGATCAGTTCGAACGTACCCTCGATATTCCGTTTCAACTCGTCCGGGTCGGGCGAATGGTATTCCTGGTTCGATCCGTAACCCACGCAGACGACGGGGCTGTCGGCAAATCTTTTTTTCACCTCCTCACGCTCCGTCGGACTCAAAGTGGGTTCAACGCCATGCGCGTGCTGTGTCCGCAGTTCCACGCCGAGCAATCCGGACAATTCGCAGTTTTGGATCACGGTCGGCAGGTCCCAGTCTTTGCCCCACAGGTAAGTAACCAGTCCCATTTTCATACCCGCTCCGGGTTTGACCGCGGCCTGTTTGGCGCATCCGGCCAGCGTGCCCAATCCTGCCGCTCCGATACCGGCGGCGGATTTCACTAAAAATTCCCTTCGTGATAAATCTGATACCTTTTTAAACATATTTCCCTCCTCAATAATTTTTCCCCTGTTTCAGTATAATCTATAGTTTTAGTAACTTTTCAAAACTATTTTTAATTCCCTGCCGCATTCAATGACAGTTTTGCTTCCGGAACCCCGGCGCGGACAAACACCCACAGAGACATGCCCAGCAGGACAATATCTTCAACTATCCGTACAAGTCCGACACGGGAGCCGGATTCCAGCAGCGAAAAACAGCCGCAGTTTATATCCAGTCCGCGGACAAGCGCCGAGGAAATGGCGAATATAAAAACGATATTCAATACGATCAGGATCAGGGTCGCGCCGCGCAGCCATTTGCCAAAGATCAGCAAAAAGCCGCAACACAGTTCGATCCAGGGTAAATTCACCGCCATAACCGAGACGATCAGGTAGGGCAGCAGGCGGTAATTATCGATATCATGGACAAATCCGTCCGGTTTTAAAATTTTGCCGGCGGCGGCATAAATAAATACCAGCGCCAGCGTCCAGCGGATTATAAAATCCAATAAAACATTTTTTTGGATCTTCATATTAATTACCCCCCTTGATAATCGGTTCGCCGGCCCTTAACCAGTCATTCAAACCCTCCGGGTAAAAGGCAACCCGCGCAAATCCCATATTTTTCAGTTCCCGTGCCAGTTGTTCGCCAAGCTCGCAGGGCGGCCCGTCGCAATATGTGACGATCCAGTCCTCCCGGGGCAGATTTTCGATTTGATCCATAAACCGGCCCAGCATTTCTAACGGAGTATTGATTGCTCCTGGCAGGTGGCCGGAGGCCCAGGCGTCCGGCAACCGGGCGTCAAGCAGTACGGCCCGGTTGTCAAGTAAAAGCTTTTTAAGCTGAATCCTGTTGATTGCAGCGGGTCCCGTCATTTCGGCCGTTTGAGTTGCCTGCCGACCGTCCAATAATTCATCCGCCACATACGCCGTATCGGGCCGTGAGAAGGCGATCACTGCCCCCTTCGGATGAAAAAAATTCACAAAAAAACCAACCAGTGAGGCTAACACCGCGATCAGTACAGCCTCGATAACCGCTTTTTTAAATTGAATGTTGTATTTCATTTTTCCTTTTCCAGGTCAAAAGATTTTCTCGGTATTATATAAAATAAAAAACATATCTGACAAATAAAAATAAAAATATCACCGCCCGGCTGAACCGGAAAGCATGTAAAATAATTAATTTTGTTTTTTTTAAATATAATTTTTTTTAATTTATTGTTCTTCCATTTCTTGCCGGGATGGCTGAGACTTGAACGTATAATATAATCATCATAAGACTATAAATCAAATCCGGGAAAACAGGACAAACGATTCACTATGGAAAATCTGCTGACAGAAAGTTATTTCGCATTGTTTTTGATCATCGCGCTTGGCATTATCATCGGGCATGTTAAAATCAAGGGCATATCTCTGGATATGTCCGCCGTCATATTCGTCGCCCTGGTGCTTGGACATCTGGGAATGATGGTTCCGGATGTTTTTTCCAAGCTGGGTGTACTGTTGTTTATTTTCACCATCGGTATTCAGGCCGGACCGGGATTTTTTGATTCTTTTCGTAAAAAGGGACTGCAAATCATTGCCACAATTATTGTTATGATGATCAGCGCCGTTCTGGTAACCGTTCTTTTGGGATACCTGTTAAAAATCGATTTCAAAATCGGCGTCGGTTTATTCGCCGGCGCGCTGACCAGCACACCGGGACTGGCGGCCGCCATCGAAAGCAGTCACTCGCCCATCGCCTCTATTGGTTACGGAATCGCATATCCCTTTGGCGTTCTGGGTGTCATCCTTTTTGTGCGGTTACTGCCCAGGTTCATGAAAACGGATATTCAAAAATCGGAACAACAATATAATGCCGAAACTCTCGGCAAATATCCGAAAATATTTAACGCCAATTTCAGAGTCGAGAACATCAACGCGGATAACAAGACCTTAGCCGAATTGCAGATCAAAACCATGACCGGGGCGACCATTTCCAGGGTAATGCATGACAACACCGCTGTTACGCCGACCCCCGGTACCATTGTCCGGCTTGGCGACTATATTAAGGCTGTCGGCAGCGAGGAAGAGCTGGACCGGGTAAAGATCATCATCGGCGGCAAAACCGATATCGATATCCCGTTAAGTACGGGTTACGACGTCCAGTGGATACTGGTAACCAACAAAAAAGTCGTCAACAAGACCATCGGCGAACTGAATTTACAAAGGAATTACAACGCCAATGTAACCCGTATCAGGCGAAGCGGTATCGACATATCCCCGAACGCCAACAGCCAGATCCGGTTTGGGGATAAATTAATGATCGCCTGCGACAAAGAAAACATGACGAACGTAACCAAACTGCTGGGCAACAACGCCGGCAAATTATCCGAAACCGATTTTTTGCCGATCGCGCTGGGTATCGTTCTGGGTATACTGTTCGGCAGGTTGAATATTCCCGTTCCCGGCGGCGGCAGTTTCCACCTTGGACTCACCGGCGGCGTGTTGATCGTAGCGCTGGTATTAAGCCGGATCGGCCGGACCGGACCGGTTGTCTGGACCATGTCCGGTTCCGCGAACCAGGTGTTACGTACTTTGGGTTTATTATTTTTCCTTGCGGCTGTGGGCACGGACGCGGGATCGCACTTTTCGGAAACATTTATCAAATACGGCCCTAAATTATTTCTTTTCGGCGCGGTCATTACGCTGGTCCCGCTTTTTACCGGCGCCGTTATCGGCACTAAAGTATTCAGGATAAATTTATTAACGCTTTTGGGCGCTTTGACCGGCGGAATGACCAGCACTCCGGGCCTGGCCGCCGTAGACCCGATGACCGACTGCGAAGCGCCGCAGGTGGCTTACGCGACAGTTTATCCCGTCGCGCTGGTTTGTATTATCATTTGCGCGCAGGTATTGGGCCGGTTATAAACAGGATTATTGAGAGCAGGTTGTCTCATCACTTCGCGCACTAACCGGACAAATCAAAGTCTGTCATTTCGACCGCAGGGAGAAATCCCGGTTTGTTTTACGTGCGCCATTGCCTTTGCAATATCCAAGATTTCTCGTCGCTTCGCTCCTCGAAATGACAGAGTGGAGGCGACGCTCTGTACAATACCATAGAGTGCATCGCCTTTATGCGATGCGTACCCCTGTAGCCGTCCATAAAGAAACGGCTTACCGGAACGCCGCCCCGGGGCGTGGGCTGCATGTGCCGCAAAGGCTTTAGCTTATACTCAACTAAAAGCCAATTTTGTTAGCTTGAGTAAATTCCATCTTAGAATTATTCCCTTTATTTGTCTCCACACTGTGCTTTGACGTAGGACAGTATTTCAGTGATGCTGCCGTTTTTCACTTTGAACAAGGTAACTCCCCGAATGTAATTGTTTTTTTCTTTTTGATTATCCCGGTTATATTTCCAGCGCGTGACGCACCGAAAACCCATGCCGAAAATTTCCTCGATATCGATATGAGATTGAGGCGCCTCGTAAAAAAAGTCCTGCCAAAACGCCGTTATTGTTTCCTTCCCGGAGTACACAGCATCGTCTGGGACCGGACCGGCGTTTTCAAATACGCATTCGTTACCGATCAACTGCATCATACCAGTAATATTTTGACGGTTAAAATCCTCAATGAACTTTATGATGATGCGCGTTGATGATTCCAGCCGTGACATACGTATAGGACTCATTAATATTCCTTCAAATATATGGCCGATTGATTGGTTGACAGCCCACAACCGGTTTCTTATCTCCTGTACAGCAACGGGGGTGCCAATCAATAATTGACACATTTATTTTCACCCCGTAGTTATTGTTTTCACAATCAAATATTACTGATCACATAATGATACATCCGCCAGACCATGGCCAGAATTAACAACAGGCCGAATACGGCGATAATATTCTGTTTCCAGGAATTGGTCAGGTCACCCATGACTTTGCGGTTATTGGCTATCATGAACAGACCGATGGCAACCGCCGGAACGGCAAACAGCGAGGCCGCCTGCGCGAATACCAGCGCCTGCACAATATTTCCCTTGAAAAAAACGGCAATGATCATACCGACCAGCATGCCGAAAATAGAAAAAATCTTGGGCCAGCGATCGTCCATGCTGCGGCCCAAGCCCAATCCGTCCGCCATTAAACCCCCGCCGATGACGGCGTTGACGGTCAATGATGAAAACGCCGCCGCCCACAAACCGATGCAAAAAATGGTTTTGGCAAAAGGTCCGAACAGCTTTTGCAATTGGATCGCCATGTCCCCGGCCGTATTGACCGTTAAAATATTGGTTGGGTCCAGCCTTAACGCTGTTGCCTGCGTGGATGCCGAGGTCATGATGATCAGCATACTGATCCCGCCAAGCATGACGATACCCGCGATCGTATCGCCGATACTGCCCTTCAGGTTTTCCAGTTTCCAGCCCTTGTCGCGCACCAAGTACGATTGATAGAGCGCCACATGCAGGCAAAAAGTTGTTGCCACCAGGGCGGCCATTTCATTGTATGAACCTTTGGGGATAACGGGCACAAAGCCCTTAACCGTTTCGACAAGATCGGGCTTGGTAAAAAACAGGTTGATAAAAAAAGCGGCGATCATGGTCATGACCATGACCATCATTAATTTTTCCAAAATTTTATATAAATTCCTGGCAAAGAATACCAGGATAATAGCGCTCGATGTAAATACGACCGGCCATACCGGTTCGGGTATACCGGTCAAAGTCTGCATGGCTGTCGCGACGCCAAGGTTGTTGCCGAACTGAAAGCTGGAGGCCATCAAAAAACAGGAGATGCCGATCAACCCGGCGAACCAGCGGCCGTAAGCATCGGCAATGGCTTGCAGTATCGTTTTTTCATGCGACACACCGAACCGGGCGGCGATAAAAACATACATACCCATGGCAACGGCCGCCAGTACAATAATCCACATGAGCTGATAACCGTATGCAAATCCGATCTTTGTAGATGTGGTAATACTCCCTGGTCCCAGCACCACGGAAGCCATAATAAATGCCGGCCCGATCACTTTAAAAAGGTTGCGTATTTTCATATTTTCAAACTCCTTTATTAATAAATAATCATAATTACCCGAGATTTGTTGCCAATGTATTGAAAATAAGAATTGCTTTATATGCAATCAAGATAATAAAAATTGGACATATTGTCAAAATTTTATTTAAAACAAATGTTAATGCCTGTTTAAAACATTCTGCAAACATAATTTGATGATTCATTAAAAATTCCTTGACTTTTTCGATTTAATGCTTATATTTAATATTTTTACTACAAATTAGTAACTATACGTCATAAAACAAAAGGATCCTAAATGAATAATAAATCTTTACCCGAATTATCCAAAGCCGAATACGACATTCTCCGGGTCATCTGGAAATCCGGGAAACAAACCGTCCGCGAGGTGCATGACCAGCTACAGGACACTTACGGTTGGGCCTATACAACCACCAAAACCATGATGGACAGAATGACGCAAAAGGGGCTGTTGAACCGGGAGGAGTTTCACGGTATTTTTTTGTACCGGGCGCTCATTTCCCGTCCGGCCGGCCTGGCCAGACTGGTACAGTTCTTTGCCGATCGTGTGCTGGAAACAGACGCTGCGCAGGTCGTTTCCATGTTTGCTCATACACAAGCGCTCACTCCGGATGAAATAAAAGAACTGGAGGACCTGCTGAAAGAAGATAATAAAAAATAAGGAAAAATAAATGGATGTAATATTATTTTTTACTAACAAAACGGCGGGGCCGATATTGCATCTTTTGGGAACAGAAGTTTTGTATTCCTCCGTCCTGTTCATTTTTGTCTTTGTGTTATCGTATTTGTTACGAAAAAAGTCCCCTTATATTCAAACAGGGCTGTGGACGCTATTACTCATCCGGCTTGTACTGCCCCCTGACCTGGCATCGGATTTCAGCCTGGGAACGGTTATCCATACAATATCAGAGATCAACCAAACCGGCGAACATCCGGATGTTCTTGAACCGTGGAAGTCGGCAATTCTAAAAAATAAATACAAAACCGCATCCAAAGGGTCATCCGAAAATCCGTCAGCAGGCAGGACCGTCATTGCTTTTGCCCTGTTTTGTTTCTGGGTCTGCGGTGTGTGTATGTTTTTTGTCCTTTTTATCGCCAGGTTCAACAAATACAAAAAAATAATCTCAGAATCGGAAAAAATTCATTCCCCGCAATACCTGGCTCTTTTGTATAAATGGGAGAAAATCTTTAAAGTGAAAAGACCGGTCAGTCTGGTTTCCTCGCATTGTAATATTTCACCGTTTACTACCGGCCTCGTCAAACCGGTAATATATATTCCCGGAATATTACTCGAATCGGTCCGGCTTGAACATCTGGAGGCTGTAATTGCTCATGAGATGGCGCATATACAAAGATACGACACCCTGTGGATCAAATGTCAGAATATTCTACAATGTATTTATTTTTTTCACCCCGCGGTATGGATCGCGAACAAAAGGATTAACCGGGCGAGAGAGTTTCTTTGCGACGGCCGGGTATTGATGACAAAAAACATTGCCAGGGAAGAATATGGCAATGGGTTGATAAATATTTTAAAATTAAATTTGCCGGGAATGGACTGCCCGGCATTCATCCCGGGATTTAAAAGTCCACATCAAACCATGAAAAACCGTATCGAAAAAATCAAAGGAGAAAAACTCATGAATAAATCACATATTTTTACATCATTCATTTTTATCCTTCTTTCCGGGATACTGCTGCTGCCTATGGCGGGGAAGAGCGAAAAGAACAATCCTGCAAAGTCCGGGCAACAACAGGGTTACTTTACTCAACTTGAAGAAATTATAAAACAGGAAATGGACTCGACAACAAAGATACACTTTACAAAACCCCTGAAAGACTATGTGATAACCGCACAATATGGAGCCGAATTCAGATTCTATAATAATTTTATCAAACACAAGGGTATCGACCTGAGAGCCGAACGCGGAACGGATGTTTATACATCTGCGGACGGAACGGTTTTCAAAGCCGTTGAAACTTTTACTAAAAATAAAGGTTATGGTAAATATATAATCCTGCAACATCAGGACGGTTTCAAAACCTTATATGCACATCTCGATAATATAAATGTAAAGGAAGGTCAGAATGTGAAAACGGGACAGATAATAGGCCAGCTTGGAAATACCGGCCAGAGCACGGGACCGCACCTTCACTTTGAACTGATCCACCAGGATGAGCACAAAGACCCGTCCGATTATATCGATTTTTGAGATTGTTACACGGTGCAGTGTTTTGCTCTTGCGATCAGTTTTTCTGATACTACAACAAGGGGCAGCTCTACCGATTGTTGTATAAATTCATAACGTAATTCTTAAAAAATGCAACAAGGGGCTGCAGCCCCTTGTTGTCTCAAAAAAGTAATATTTTTACCATTTGAAAATTATCTGACATTGGCCGGCATTTTTGCTTTTTCGATGATCGGACGTTGGCCCGGTTTCTTCTTACCCCCGAACATTTTCAATATGAGCTCCGCGTCATTGAAAGGAACGGTCACAAAGGAATATTCATCAAACAGACGAATATTTTTAATTCTGTCCCGTTTGATCTTCGATCCGGATTTTATAAACTGAACCAGTTTTTTTTCGCTCATACCGTCTTCTTTCCCAAGCGCGATAAATAACCGGGTTTTGCCTTTTTGATCGACAATGGATACCTTATTTACCCTGGCCTGTCCGATTTCATTATAATGGCTGGTGTCCAGTTGTTTATGAAACGCGTATTTTAACAGCGCCGCCAACACCCGTTCGGAATCATTTTCCGACAACAGATCATTGGCCATTTTTATATAGGAATCGTCAATCTCTTCGTTTACAAGTCTAAAGAGGTCCCTTTTAATCTGCGCTCTTTTTGCCCGGACAATTTCACGGACACGCGGTATTTTCTCCAGACGTATATCCGTTTTGACCGCTTTTTGAATATGGGTAATCTTTTTAAATTCAGAAGGAGTAACAAAAGTAATGGCCGTTCCTTCCTTTCCTGCGCGGCCGGTCCGGCCGATCCGGTGCACATATGAATCTGAATCCTGCGGCAGCGCATAATTGATTACATGGGTCAGATCTTTAATATCCATACCACGCGCCGCCACATCCGTGGCAACAAGTATATTGATCCGTTTTTTCCTGAATTTTTTCAATACTTCTTCACGTTGATACTGGGATATATCCCCATGCAGTTCGTCGGCCTCATAACCCCGGTCGATGAGCTGCCCGGCTATCCGGGCGACATCATTTTTGGTGCGGCAGAATACAAGCCCGTAAAATTCGGATTCGATATCGATGATCCGGCATAACGCTTCGAATTTATCGGCTTCATTGACCTGAAAATATATCTGCTCCGTTAAATCCGCAGTCAGTTGTTGTTTGGTCACTTTAATAACCTGGTATTCGCGCATATACTTTTTTGCTATGCCCATAATTTCTTTGGGCATTGTTGCTGAAAATAATAATGTCTTTCTATCGGGATTCGCCGTTTCAAGAATTTTTTCAATATCCTCTATAAATCCCATATTCAGCATTTCATCCGCCTCATCAAGGACCAGGTATGAAATATTCTGCAGTTTCAATTTCTTTCTTTTGATAAAATCCAAAACACGGCCCGGGGTACCGACAACTATATCAATCCCCTTTTTCAGTTTACCCATCTGCTGTTCCATCGACTGGCCGCCATATATCGGCACAATGGTCAGCTTTTTCTTGCCCTTTAATGAGTTTAACTCTTCCGAGACCTGCAGGGCCAGTTCCCTCGTGGGAACGAGAATTAGAGTTTGAACCGCGCCGGAATTGCTGCCGATCTTTTCGATTATCGGCAGCCCAAAGGCCGCTGTTTTACCTGTACCGGTTTGCGCCTGACCGACAATATCCTGATCTCCCTGTAAAAGTAATGGTATCGTCGCAACCTGAATCGGTGTGGGTTCTTCGAATCCCTTTTCCTTTAACGCTGAAATTGTCGTGTTCGATAATCCCAGACGTACAAATTTTTCCATATAATTTTTACCGTTCATTTTTATATATTAAATGTTTTTTCGTATTTCAATACGTTCCCCGACAATCGGGGATATTCTGATCTGTACCTGTAAATAATACAATACAGTTCAATGTTAATTAAAGATATTGTGCTCGTTTGTGTTAATTCTCTTGGCGGATTTATTTTGTTGAGTCAGGAAAGAAATAAACCGGGGATACCCTAACACACATTGAGTACGGAATTATATATTAATATACAAATAATTATTACCAATAACAATATAATTATTAAAATTCTATCGTAATAAAATCCTTTCTGCAATACCGGGAATATCCAAAACCTTTTTTAACGAATCGATCATCGGTACGCCGCAGTTTTCCAAACGGGCCTGTGTATGGTGTCCATTCGTAAACAAAACAACATCCACATTTATTTCCCGCGCCACATCACAATCGTGCGTGGTATCGCCGATATATAATACCTGAGCCGGATTGATACCCGACCGCTTTATAAAACCGCGGGCAATATCGATTTTACCATGCGCGTAATGATGATCGAGGCCGATCAATTCATCAAAATATTCCCGCAAATGAAACAGGTCAACGCCGGCATTGAGCATTTTAACATCCGCCGCGGAAAGAATAGATTGTGTCAAACCGGCATCCCGTATGGTTTGCAGTACCTTTTTCACGTTTTTATGCAATTTACATTCGTGCCATCTTTTATAATACCCGTTTATGAATTCTGTGCCGACAATTTCAAACGGCGTTTGTTCAAAATCAAAACCGATACGTTCATAATAATCCTTTACCGGAAAATCAAAATGTTTCTGATACTCCCTAAGGGACAAGACAGGTTTGTTATATTTTTGTAACAATTCATTAATGACATCCACGCACAGCCACATGTCGTCGATCAAAGTGCCGTTCCAGTCCCATAAAACATGCGTATATATTTTCATTCTTTACTTTTTCTCTTTAAAATTATTGCCTTAAATGCCCGTCCCCGTAAACCACCCATTTGTAAGAGGTCAAATCATTGGGACCAACAGGTCCGCGAGCATGCAGTTTATCGGTACTGATACCGACCACCGCTCCCATGCCGTAATCCCCGCCGCCCGATAACCGTGTGGAAGCGTTCACCAATACCGATGCGGAATCAACGGCGTTTACAAATCGGTTCGCGCGCTCTAGCGAACGTGTCACAATACCATCCGTGTGACCTGAACCATAAGTGTTGATAAAATCAACCGCCTCGTTCAGTCCGTCAACAATTTTAACGGACAGGATCGGCGCCAGGTATTCGGTGCTCCAGTCTTCCTCCACGGCCTGTTCTATACCTGGTAAATACAAACGGGTCCTTTCGCAGCCGCGGAGTTCCACACCGTTGTTATCAAACGCCTGTTTCAGTTTTGGTAACAGCCGTTCGGCCGATTTTAAATCGACTAACAGGTTTTCAAGGGCATTGCATACCTCGACCCGCTGACATTTGGAATTCACACTCAACGCGACGGCCATTTCATCCGGGGCATCCTCCGCCAGGTACAAATGACAGATTCCCTCGTAATGTTTAATAACCGGGATTCGCGTTCCCTCGGCAATCCGCCTGATCAAACCTTTGCCGCCCCGGGGAATAAGCACATTAATATATTGATCCAGTTTCAGCAGTTCGTCTACCGCTTCGTGTCCGGGAACACGGATGATCTGCACGGCGTGTTGTGGCACACCGTTTTCCTGCAGGGCCGAAATCATGGCATCGGCCAGGACGACATTGGTGCGCAGGGATTCCGAACCGCCCCGTAAAATGACCGCATTTCCGCTTTTCAGGCATACCGACGCCGCATCTGGTGTGACATTGGGCCGGGATTCATAAATAATACCGATTACGCCAAGCGGCACGCTGATCTTTTCCACCCGTAAACCGTTTGGGCGGGTGTGTCCTTCCAGGACCCTGTTCAACGGGTCCGGCAGCTGCGCCACCTCTTCAAGACGGTTAAGCATATAATCAAATACTTTATCGGTAATCTGCAAACGCTTGATTTTCGGCCCTTCGAGTCCGTTTGTCCGGGCTTCTTCCACATCCACAGCATTGGCTTTGCTCAATTCATTCTTTACTGCTAAAAGCTTTGCAGGCATTGCCGCGATTGCGTTTTGCCGCATTTCACCGGATAACGTCGCTAAAACGCGGACAGCGCTTTGAGCCTGCCGGCCCATCAATAAAGTCTTTTCTTTCAGGCTGTTCAAAAACCGAAAACTCCGTCACATTTATCTTACAGCACCAATATAAATATTTTTTTTATTTTTTTCATCAAAAATTATTCTTAATTATATTGTAACCCTGGTAAAAATTGCGTACTTTATATTTTTTTTCAGAAATAGGTATCAGCGATTGGGGAAAAACCATGTACACGGACAAACCCGAACCGTCGGGATTTTATATATCTTTTTGTCTTATTTTCATTTTACTTTTGGTTGTTTTTCCGGTTTTTGCAACCGTAACATTCGAGGGAACAATCACCCTGACATTATTATTTTTACTTCCTTTTCTGGTTCCCTTACTCATTTTTATCGCCATGATTCACGCCGCGTATAACACAACGTACGTATTGAACAAAAATATCCTTAAGATAAAATGCGGCTTTATCATGAAAGGGAAAATTGAAACAGACAAAATTATTGACATCAAAAATTCGCGTTTCAATACCAAAACACTTGGAAGCGGATTCCGCGAAAAGGGTTATTGTAACAGGTTCACAAACGGCCTGATTTTGAAAACAAATGAAGGGAAGATATATATCAGTCCTTCCGATAACGAAAGATTCAAATACGAATTAGACCTGAAAAGAACAAACCGGTAATCAGGCGGTAAATAAAAAAATACAATGTTAAAAACAGTTCCTGCCGCAGCAGTTACCGAATTAGATGTACAAGCATCTTGTTTGTAGTATATTGTGACAGAAATCAATTATTTTCGCATTCATTGACTATGAACAGAAACTATTTATAACAAAATGCGTACTTTATTAAAATCGTTTTCTAAAAATCCGTCGAAAGGGAAATTAATGTTTCTTAAAAAAACACTCTTTACAATAATACTGATCGTAATACAAACGGAATGTCTACTCTCCGGAACAATCCATGGATTTTTACGGGAAAAAGATAGTAAAGAACCGATCATAATGGGAAATGTGTGGATTAAGGATACAAATATCGGCACAACAACAAATATGAAAGGTTACTATGTACTATCTTCTTTACCTCCGGGGAAATATGATATATGTTTCAGGTACATAGGATTTAAAACTGAAATATTTACAAAAGAAATAGCACGAAACGATGATATAAAATTTGATGTTGATCTGGAACCGGAAACAATCCAGTATCAGGATATTGTTGTCGAAGCGGAACGAGATAAAAGAGAACTTGATATCAAGCCGGGGCAGATCGCCATGCAGGTTCCCCAGCTTCGGAGTATCCCGTCCGTTGCCGAGGCGGATTTGTTTCGGTCCCTGCAGATGCTTCCGGGCGTTGCGACGTTATCCGATTTCTCAGCGGGTTTGTATATTCGCGGCGGCAGTCCGGATCAAAATCTGATATTACTGGATCATATTGATGTCTACAATCCCAACCACATGTTTGGATTTTTCAGCACCTTTAACACGGATGCCATCAAATCGGTGGAACTGTTAAAAGGCGGCTACCCCAGTTCTTATGGCGGCCGGCTTTCTTCGGTTCTGAATGTTGTCAATAAAGAAGGAAACCGGCAGGAATTTCAGGGCGTTTCGCGCCTGAGTCTGTTAAGTTTCAGCACAACGCTTGAGGGCCCGTGGAAACACGGATCATGGATGGTTTCCGGACGGAGAACCTACTTGGAACTGGCAGAAAAAATGGCGGATTTTAATTTGCCGTATTACTTTTATGACGGTCATGCCAATTTTAACTGGGACATCAACAAAAACAATCAGGCCAGTATCAGTTTTTATGCCGGCAATGACGTGCTGGACCTGTCAACCGGGGGAATGTCCATTAAACTGGATTGGGGAAATAAAACATTCTCAACACAATGGACGCACCTGTTCAACAGTAAATTCTTTTCTCATTTCACTTTTGCCGGAAGCAGTTTCGACAGTGACACCAGGGTTAAATTTGATGACATTGAATTCGGAATTTCCAATAATGTGACCGATATCGCCCTGAAAGGTATGCTGACCTGGACACCGTCCACCAATCATTCAATGGACTTTGGATTTGAAACCAAATGGCTTGATTTCGGTTTAAATTACAGGGTGGTCGATACGGATTATTTAAATTCATTTGCCGGAAATTACAGCAGTATCTTTCTGCAGGACAACTACCGTTTAACGCCGCTAACTATATTACAAACCGGATTACGAACGGATTATTACAGCGACGGCAATTACAGCCGTTTTGATCCTCGTATCTCGTTAAAACAAATTCTTACAGAGTACATTAGCGTCACCGGAAGCGTCGGACGGTTTCACCAGTTCCTGAACCTCGTGCAGCAGGGAGGTATGAGCTTTGCCGATATGTGGTTCCCGGTTGACAAAACATTCAAACCCGGCAGCGCCGACCATTACATTCTGGGTTTTACTTATGATAACAAAACGACCTTTTCAATCAACGTGGAAGGGTATTACAAAAATTATATCAATGTGGCCGAATACCGCACCTATCGCGGCGCGGATGAAACAATTGAAGATCAAACAGCGGTGCAGAATTTCCTCAGCGGACGGGGCAAGGCATACGGAATGGATGTTTATCTGCGTAACAATATATGGGGTTTCGAGGGATGGCTCGGTTATTCTCTCGCGTGGACCAAAAAACAGGTGGACGGATATAACTTTGGGCTTGAATATTATCCGACATTTGATCGCCGTCATACCATTACCGCCATTCAGGATTACCGTCTGAGCAGAAAATGGCGCATCAATCTGGCATTCAAATTCGGTTCGGGACAGCCGTACACCGAAGCGACCGCCCGTTATACCGAGATGGACCAGTCCGGGCGCACTCATTATGAAACACTGGACGGTAAAAAGAATTTTTACAGGTTGCCCGCCTATCACCGGCTCGATATCGGACTGTTTTACAACACCCGTATTTTTAAATTGCCTGCCGAGATCTATATTCAGGCGGTAAATGTCTATAATCATAAAAATGTCTGGTTCAGACATTATGATCTGGATACAAACCCCGCAACCGTTGAAGATATTACGATGATCCCTTTTGTTCCCACAGCCGGGATCTCTGTTAATTTTTAAGGAGTTTACCATGAATTCTCAAAGTAAAATATTTATACTATTCTCTTTCTTTGTCTTGTTCATCATTACCGGCTGCGAAAACAATCCTTCGGAACCGGATTTTCAAAACGAGATCACTGTTTTCGGCTATCTGTACGGTAACGAAGCGCTGGGACCGGAACGGGCGATCAGTATTTTTAATACAAGACCTGTCACATCGTATTATGATCCCTATGAGGCCGCCGTTAAAGACGCCGATGTCACCATAACGCTAAAATCCGATGGATCAGTTACAAAATTAATCCCTGTATCGAATAAACCGGGGTATTATTATAATGATTCATTACATATTATACCCAAAGAAACATATTTATTAACGGTTAAAACAGGCGACAGGATCGTTACCGCCAGTACAACCGTTCCGGCCGAACTTGAATCGGAAAGCCAATTAAGCACAAATTCGATCAATTATGAATATAATACAAACCTGGGTTATGAAAAACCGGTGTTTTTGGAGCATGAGAATGCAGACCAGATCATTATGGTTGAGATGTACTGTAATGAACCTTATAATAACGCGGAATACGTTAATCCTTTTAACGGCCACAACTATCCCGATGATGAAGAAGAATATGAAGGCAGCGGCAGCGGAGAGCCGCGCCGCATATATGCTTTGGTCCCGTTCAAAGATTTGGTTTCCGGCCTGTATAACAATCGTAATACCATTTACTGGTATTCGTCAATGATCGTTTTTTACGGTTCCAATACACTTCATATAATGGCAATCGATGACAACATGCATCATTTTTTAACAAAGGAAAATCCGGAATTGTCCGGAGGAGTAAACGGCGGTATCGGGGTTTTCGGATCGTTATGCGGCATACAATATCAATTATATATCAAAAAATAACGGAAAAAATATTAAAAGGGGGATTATTAAACAGGACATTATTCAGATAAAATCAAAATAAATTAATTTTGAATAACCGCAGACGATTAAAAATATATGTTTAATTATCAATTTAAAACTGATCCTGTAATGAAAAAATCCTCCCGGGGATTATTACCGTCCCATGTATTTGAACACCACCAGGGTCAAATCATCATGCGGAATGGCGCTGCCCCGAAAACGGGTAATGGTTTTTAAAATCTCGTCCTTGATTTCATTCGCAGATATCCCGGCATAACGGCAAAACAGTTCTTCCAGTCTATCTTCCCCGAATTCCACATTGTTTTTATTCCTCGTTTCAACCAGACCATCGGTATACAAAATAAAAATATCCCCTTTTTCCGGTTTGATGTTCTTTTTTTCCAGCGTTTCATGAAACTGATTATTGTCGGTCAAACCGATACCGATACCCGCAGGCGTCAATCTTTTACATTTTTGTGTTTTTACCGAATAATGTAAAACAGGCATATGCCCCGCCCTGCATATATTAATATACCCATTTGGGTCCAATTCAATAAAATTCGAAGTAAAAAAAACATTTGCGGGCAATATCATAACCAGCCGTTCATTTAATTCTATTAACAACTGTTTTATATCGCCTTGATGTTGCAGAGTTTGCAGAATAGTATGCACCTGCACCATATGAATTGCCGCTCCCATTCCCTTACCGGAAATATCGCCGATGATAACAACCAGAGGATCGTCTGGCTGCCCGTGCGAAATAAAATAACAAAAATCACCGCCGACTTCACGGGCGGTTTGTGTGAAAAAAGCGATATCATACAGGGAATGCCGCGGCGCACTTTTCGGCATTAAACTGGTCTGGATATTACGGGCGACTTCCAGTTCATCCTTTGCGACGAGTTTATCGGCAAGTTCAAAAGCCAGTATGGTATTGATAACCAAAAACCCAAGGATACAGTGCAGCGTATTTGCCGAGATTAATCCGGAAACAAAAAAATACAGGCCGATAATATAAATAATACGGCGTGCGGGTGTCAGCTTTAATACAAAGGCGACAAATAAATTTTTAACAAGGCTGAAAAAACGTATAATACCCTTTCTTTTTTTACCAGATTTTTGACTTTCACGGGTATAAAACTCAAAAATTCCCGGGGTTTCGTTCTTGAAAAGGTGTTCGATTTCGGTAAAATTAAGGTCGCTTGTTAATAAATCATAGGCCCTTTTTAATCTTTTAACAAATTTCGGCGTTTTCATATAATTTCATGATAAATTGATTGAAATTTAAAATATTTCTTAACTATATTTTGTTAATATAAAACCGAACAATTTTAAAATCAATTATAATTATCACCGGTGTCCGGTTAACGGACACCGGTGATAATCTATATTAATTTATTGAACTTTTAATCCGGCAAAAAAACAGGACCCCATAAACCTAAAAATTATTTAATGAGAAATAAGCATATGCAAATAATTTTGATAACAGGCGTTATTTTCTCTATAATCACATAATTAAATGGAGGACAATATGGACCGAAGAGACTTTATCAAAACAAGCTTTACCGGCGGCGCCGTTATATCTCTTTCCACTCTATTAAATTGCAGCCAATCTGAAAAAAACAGCCCGTTTCCGAAAAGGGAGCTGGGCAAAACCGGTGAAATGCTTTCCATGATCGGTTTTGGAGGAATTCTTGTTTCGGATGAGGAACAGGCCAATGCCAATAATGCTGTGGCCAAAGCATTTGACCGGGGTATCAATTATTTTGATGTGGCCCCGACTTATGGAAATGCCGAAGATAAACTGGGACCCGCGTTAAAGCCATACCGGGACAGATCATTTTTGGCATGTAAAACCGAAGAACGGACGAAAGAAGGGGCCGAAAAGGAATTGAACGAGTCCCTGAAAAAATTGAATACCGACCATTTTGACCTCTACCAGTTGCACGCCATTACCACAATTGAAGACGTGGAAACCGCCTTTGGACCGGACGGCGCCATGGAAACATTTGTCAGGGCGAAAAAAGAAGGTAAAACCCGTTATCTCGGGTTTTCCGCACATTCCGAGGAAGCCGCCCTGCTTGCCATGCAAAAATATGATTTCGACACAATCCTGTTTCCCATTAATTTCGCTGCCTGGCTGCAGGGTAATTTCGGCCCGCGCGTTGTTGAAAAAGCCAAAGAAAAAAATATGGGTATCCTGGCGCTGAAGGGTCTGGCCCACAGCCGCAGAGCCGAGGGTGAAGAAAGAAAATACAAAAAATGCTGGTACAATCCGATTGCCCCGGAAGATGATGAATTGGCGGACATGGCGCTCAGATTTACCTTTGCACAGGGCGTCACGGCGGCCATCCCACCCGGCGAACCGTTGTTCTTCCCGCGCGCCCTGGAAATCGCTGCCAATGTCACTCCCGTTACCCGGGAGGAAGAGGAAAAACTGCTGGAATTATCAAAAGGTCTTGAACCGATCTTTAAAACAGCGTGATAAAATATTTTATGGGTTGAAATCCCGGGGGACTGATTGCTCCCCGGGATCTTTTATATACAAATCCAGCCGACAATAAATAATGTTATTCGGCAAAATTTTATAATACAGAAAAAAAACTCCCCTTTAAATACTTGATTTTATGTAACAAATTCTTACATTGTAACTGCAGTGGCGGAATTTTTCCGTATTGATCTGATAATAAATATCATGAACAAGGTTACAACCAGAAGCATACATATTGAAATGACACGTGAATATAAAATATTTCAGATCAAGAATCCGGTATATTCCATTAAATAATCATTAATCATATCAGTTTAAACCTGAAAAATGAACTCGGGAGTAAGTAATTCGTGGTAGAAGAAAAGATTGGTAATATTTTAAAAGAAAGCAAACTGGTTCCGGCTAACATTAACGAGTTCGCCGAGTGGAAAAGATCACTGGGCCAAAAAATTATTTATAAAAATGGTATCTATTGGGAAGAACTCAGAGCCGGGTTTTTTCAACCCATTCATTTATTGATGCGGTTAAATAAATCTCAAATCAAAACCCCCGCCCCTCTATACTGGGGCATAAGAAGCGGATTGAATGAAGAAGAAAAAAATGATGCCAATGGCTCAATTTTATATCATACCTTTCCGGATTTTAAAACTTTCGGGTTCCACTCCTTTTCAAAAAACAGACGTAAAAACATAAGAAAATGTTTTAACACTGCCGAGATAATTGAAGTTCGTGACGGCCAATTATTAAAGGATCAGGGTTATGATGTTGTATATTCATCATTAAGCCGAACACGTCACAGAAAAATACCCCAACGGGATGCGTATTTAAAAGGCTGTACAGCATACATTAACAACGGCGATAACAGCCGAATGGTATTAGCCGGACTTGTTAACGGTAAACTGGGCGGGTATCTGGAAATTTGCTCGGTAGAGGGTATTGTTTATGTTCAAACACTGTTTATGGCTACGGATGCTATGAAATATTGTATAAGCGCCGGTTTGTTTTATACAATTTATATGATATGCCAAAAATCCGAATCTGTAACGGAAATGGCAATCGGGCAGCCTGTGACTGATGATGATAATTTGAATGTGTTTAAAAAAAGCATGGGACAAATAGTTAAATCAATTCCCGCATGGTATAAAATCATTTTCCCCATAAAACCAATTTTAAAATTAAAATATCCGGATAAATATTACAGGTTAACCGGACAACAATAAATCAAATCGATACAATGAGGCCGAAAACCGGATATTTTTTTGTCATCCGGTTTTCAGAACGGCAAATAAAATTTAATTAACTATTGTTTCCCGGGGATAAATATTACTTTTTGTTTCAATAAAATTTTTTTTCGAACAAAATACAGACTATTCAAGTTCAATGTATAAATTGTTTTTAAAAATCCCGGTAACTTTTAATACATGATACTATTGTCTGTGTTCATTTTGAATTATTGAACATAACAATAAAAAATCTTGCTTTAACGGACCAACTGTCACAAATATTTATAAAATCCGGGAATATATTTGGTTTTATGTTGTCAAATATATAAAAGGAAAAACCGTATAACAAAGACAGATCAACAATTAATAGACCAGTTTCGGCAAGGGAATACGGATTCATTTAAGGAAATTGTCAAACGGTACGAACAGCGAGTTGCTGCGACAGTCATATCTATGCTGGGTTATTGTCCAGAGGCTGATGATGTGGGTCAGGAAACATTTATACGTTTTTACAAAGCGCTCCATGACTTTCGCGGTGATTCAAGTATCGCAACATATCTGACACGGATTGCCATCAATTTATCGCTTAATGAGATAAAAAGACGCAGGCGGCGAAAGTTATTTTTCCCTCAATCAACCGACTCTGTTAAAAACATCATTGATGAAACAGAGCCTGAAGATGTTGATTTAAAAAAAATCGTAAACATAGCGATTCAACAGTTGGAACCGGCATTCCGCGCTGTACTGGTGTTAAGACTTGTAGACGGTTATTCCACGAAAGAGACGGCGGATATTTTAAAAATACCTGAAGGCACGGTGTTGTCCCGTTTGGCGCGGGCACAAAAAAAAATAAAAGACATTCTGACACCCGTTATGGGAGAAAAAATCTATGAATAAAAAAATACTTGATTTATTATACAGATCATTTGAAAATACATTAACTCCGCGACAGAGAGAATTATTGGATTCTACTCTTGAACGATCTGAAGAGCTGAGACAGGAGCAGGCAAGAACAACTGCCGCGCGTCAGATTATAACTGAAAACAGCAGAGTATCCTTCAAGCCATTTTTCACTGAACGCGTGATGCGGCGGATACAAGATTTACAGAAAAAACTGGATCCGGCTTTTACTTTTTTTGAATCGTTTGTATATATGTTCCGACGTGTCGCATTCGTTGGTGTGATCGCAGTTATTGTCCTGTTTTCCGTGCAATTATTTTATAAAGATAATGAAACCAGTGAAATAAATGAAACCATTTCAAAAATGACGCTGGACGATGTGCTGAGTTCCGCGTTTTCACCTTCCCTGGAGGACATATTATGAACATCCATATAAAATCGGCGCTTATACTGTTAACAACATTATTAATCGGTATTATTATCGGCGCTTTGGGAATGAACTTGTTTCGAAACCAGAGACAAGTTAATTTTGAGAATTTCCGGGAACAAAAGGCGTTTATGCATTTACATGAAGGCATACTCCAGCCCACCAGTGAGGCCCAGCGGGATTCTATCCATAAAATTCTTACACAAAATTTGCCCAAATTCAGGGAGTTAGGTTTAAAGCATCGTGCGGAAATGAGTGCGCTGATCGATTCCATGCAAAAACAACTCGCACCCATATTAACAAAGGAACAATTAGAGCGTTTAAATAATAGAAGAAGCTTCATACAACGCCCAAGAAGAGGTGAACCGCCAATGGAAGGCATGGGGCCGCGGCCTCCATGGGGAGTTCCGTCGGACAGCATTCCACCGCGGTGGGAAAGAAACAATAAAATCCGGGAATGATATAATCAGGGGGATTGTCTAATAGCCAGAAAAAGGAAATATTTTATCAACGGATTTATCAAACAGGAGCACATTATGAAAAAACAACGAAAATATTCCGGAATTCTGGCAATTATTTTACTTAGCGGTTTCCTTTTATTATCCAACAATGCTGTATATAGCCAACCGCATTTCGGTCCCTTGCACCATCCGTTTATGGATCAACTGACCGAAGAACAGCGAAACGAACTGACCGATACCGTCAAACAGCTCCGGGAAGAAGGCAAAACCCGCGAGGAGATCAGAACCGCCGTGGACGCACTGCTTGAAAAATGGGGTGTGGAAAAACCGGAACACATGGGCGGCCGGTTTGAACATCCGCCGTTTATGGATCAACTGACCGAAAAACAGCAAACCGAACTCACCGCGACCGTCAAACAGCTCCGGGATGAAGGCAAAACCCACGAGGAAATCAGAACCGCCGTGGACGCCCTGCTTGAAAAATGGGGTGTCGAAAAACCGGAACACATGGGCGGACGGTTTGAACATCCCCCGTTTATGGATCAACTGACTGAAGAACAGCGAAACGAACTCACCGCGACCGTCAAACAGCTCCGGGATGAAGGCAAAACCCACGAGGAGATCAGAACCGCCGTGGATGCACTGCTTGAAAAATGGGGTGTCGAAAAACCAGAACACATGGGCGGACGGCTTGAACATCCCCTGTTTATGGATCAATTGACCGAAGAACAGCGAAACGAACTGACCGATACCGTCAAACAGCTCCGGGAAGAAGGCAAATCCCGCGAGGAGATCAGAACCGCCGTGGACGCACTGCTTGAAAAATGGGGTGTCGAAAAACCGGAACACATGGGCGGACGGCTTGAACATCCCCCGTTTATGGATCAACTGACCGAAGAACAGCAAAACGAACTGACCGATACCGTCAAACAGCTCCGGGAAGAAGGCAAATCCCGCGAGGAGATCAGGACCGCCGTGGACGCCCTGCTTGAAAAATGGGGTGTCGAAAAACCGGAACACCCGCCACGTCATCGCGGGTGGAGAGAGTTCACCGATCAGTTAACCCCGGAACAACGTCAACAAATTCATAACAAAATAAAGGATATGAAAGCCAAAGATGCATCCCGGGAAGAAATACATCAAGCTGTGAAGGCGCTGCTGTTGGAGTTTGGTGTTGATCTGCCGGAAGACTGGAGCGATAATAAAACAAACGAACCTGTGGAGAAAAAGGACACAAACAAAATAATTTTAACGGACAATAATTTCCCGAATCCTTTTAATCCCGAAACCCGAATCTCCTACACATTAAATAAACCGGAACAGGTGAGAATCCGGATTTATAATGTAAATGGACAACTAATCCGTACCCTGATCAATGAATTTCAGAGTCCGGGAACATATTACAATATCTGGAACGGTATTATGGATAACGGTGAAACCGCATCCTCAGGAATGTATTTTTACCGGATCGACGCCGGCGGTGAAACACTCATACAGAAAATGACATTGATGAAGTAATTCCCGGAATAGTAAAAAAGGGGATATCATCAATTTGATATCCCCTTTTTAATTAACAGGAGAAAATTTACATGCTAAAATATTCGTCAAGGGGAGTATTCCTTATTTTACTTTTATCATTCAGCATAAGTACGGCTAAAACATTTTCAAGTCACGTTACAGATTCATTAATAGTAATTGACGGCAAAGATAATGACTGGGACGATTCATTGATTTACTATGTTGAAGACCTGGATGGCGTCACGGGTATCGTGACCGATGACTCGTCACTTACTATCATGTTCCGTTTTAGTGATCCGGAATTACACAGAAAGATCATGTTTGGTGGGGCCACATTATGGTGGAACGCGGAAGGAAAAAAGAAAAAGGAATTTGGTGTCCGCTTCCCTTCGACATTTACACCGGGCTCGTTTCGTGAAATGGCCGAACTGCGCGGTAATATGGAACAAAATATGGAAATGACGTCCCAGCCCATGCAATTGATTTCCCCGGTTTTTTGGGATAAAATAACGGACAAAAAATATTCATGGAGCGAAATTAATGGGATGGCAGCTTCCGCCAGTATGGCGAATAAAATTATTTGTTACGAATTTCGAATTCCTCTCAACAACAAAAATCCTTACGCGCTGAATGTCAAACCCGGTAAAAAATTCAGACTGGGACTTGAACTGGGCGGCCTTGAAAATAAAAAAGAACTGCAAAAACAAATGGAATCGGGTGATCGTCCCTCTGACATGGGCGGTCGTGGCGGCGGTATGGGCGGGCCTGGTGGAGGCATGGGTCATCCCGGCGGCAGAGGAGGTGGAATGGGAGCGAACGGCGGCAGAATGGGGGGACCGCCAAATATGAATGATATGTTTGAATCCGAAGAAATATGGTTATCCGTAAAATTAAATGATAACAGGTAAGAAAATTAAATTTACAATCGATTGTTTTTCCCCCAGATGAATTTCTAAACTGTGAAAATTTCGATTTTAAACAAAGAAAACAATCATGAACATAATACAAATTTAAAACGCCATAAACGCATGAGTATAACTCATTACGGGTTGCACCGTGTTCGCGTCTATCGTGTAAACCAAGAATACGCCGATTTATACGATACACGTCAGCAAGACTCGCGGGATTTGAATGAACCCTTGACAAATATTGTTAACGGGCTTGGAATTTTTAGCGCATTCAACAGTAATGAAATTTATTTTACAGCGGTTAAGGGAACGGATGATTAAGTTTGAAAAAAATATGAACAATAAATAATTAAAAAACAATTAAATATTGCTCTGAAACGGGAACAAATTTAACAATAATACGTTTAGGTTTTTGTACCCTTTACTTTATGTACAAAAAAGAGGATGGGCGCCTTACCCTCGTCCATCCTTCTTGTCTTTAGGGACAGCTATGAATCAAGTATAAATTATTTAAACAGATTTTATAATCCCGGGATTTTTTAACTTTTTTTCATTGTTTAGCCAGGTATATAACTGATATTTGAAATACCCCTTGTTTCAAATAAAAAAACACCGTTGCCCGACGCGGCTGCGCTTATAACATAATCAGTTTTATAATGGTAAAGATTCAAAACTTTGATAATTTAAAGTCAAGTAAAGCGTGTCCGATTTTAGCCGGACACCGGAAATAAAAATAATACCTGATGAGGAAAAACATGAAAAAATTTATACTTGGTGTCATTCTGGCGGGTCTGACCTCATTTTTTTGGGGCGCATTTTACTGGATGGGTCCTATAACGGCAAACACTTTTAAAACACAAGAGGACGATAGCGCATTGAGGCAGGCGCTTCTGGACAATATGCGGGAATCCGGGACATATTATGTGCCCAATACCGGCAACAACGAGGAATCGATGAAATTAATGGAACAGGGCCCTGTCGCTCTTATCCATTTTATCCGTGAGGGCAGGTCGGACAATATGGCCCCTTCCATTGTGCTTGGTTTACTTTTGAATATATTTACAGCCCTGATAATCGCATTATTATTAAAGATCGCGTTAAATAAACTGAATCGTTATAACAGGCGGATTGGATTTGTCGCGTTAATCGGTTTTGTGGCCGCGTTTTATACGCATATGAGCAGCGCTATTTGGTGGTATCATGCGGCTACATGGACCATCATCCAGTTTTTATATGACTTTACTGTTTATGTTGTCAGCGGTTTAGTACTTGCCGCTTTTATTAAACCGGAATAAAAAAAATACTTGAATAAATCCCGGTTTTCATATAATTTCTTTTTAATTTTGATAACACTCGTGTCCGGATAAATCCGGAGAGTCCTCTTTACATTATAGATATGTAAGCCGTTACAGTTGGTTTCCGAATACCGGACACCGGTAATTAAATATAATAGTTTCTATCAAAAGGAGAAAAAAATGGGTTGGTTGGGGAAAGCGGTCGGCGGTTCAATCGGATTTTTCGTCGGCGGGCCGATCGGTGCGATATTCGGTACTGTGATCGGACATCAGTTTGACAAGAACGGTCAATCTTCGGGGGGATTTAAACAAGTCTTTTCGCCGCAGGAACGCAGCCAGGCGGTATTTTTTGTTTCCGCCTTTTCGATGGCAGCAAAACTTGCCCGCGCCGACGGCAGGGTAACGAAAGAAGAAATTGATACGGTCGACAACTTTATTCGTAATCAATTACGGCTGGATAACGACGCCCGCGATATGGCAATCAAAATATTCAACGTCGCGCGTAATTCCAAAGAACCATTTGATGTTTTTGCACAGCAGTTTTATGAACTGTTCCGGCAGGATCATCAAATGCTGATCTCTATGCTGGAATTACTGATCAAAATCGCAACAGCCGACGGTACTTTTCATCCCAATGAAGAGAAAATGATCCGCCGCGCCGCCGTTATTTTTTATATAGATCAAAATGAATATGAACGCCTCAAAGCCGTTTACATTAAAAATAACGATAAATATTATGCCGTCCTCGGCGCCGATAAAAGCGACAGCGACGATGAAATAAAAAAGAAATACCGGAAACTGGTTATGGAATATCACCCGGACAGGGTGATCGCCAAAGGACTGCCGGAAGAATTTACCAAATTCGCAAATAAAAAATTCCAGGAAATCCACGAAGCGTATGAAAAAGTGATGAAAGAAAGACAGGCTGCATAAAAGTTGTCTGTTGCCCAGGTAATCAAAAACTTTTAAATATAATTTAAACGGACCGGTCATCAAAACCGGGTACAGCAGGCAGCTCTACAGAGATAAATCGTAACCAAATATTTCAGTATTAAATGAATGAGGTAGATTATGTCAAGGCCGAACGATAAACTTTCAAGAAGAGATTTTTTGAAAATTTCAGCCGGTACGGCCGCTGGAATTGCGGGTTTACCAGGGATATTAAGCGCCGGGGCAGGCAAACCCAGACGCCGTGCCTCTGATCAGGTGGTTTTGGGGCAATCCGGAATACGGGTGTCCCGTCTGGGAATGGGTACCGGAACGATTTCCGGCAAAATCCAGCGTGATCTGGGCCAGGAAAAATTTACCAGTCTTGTCCGCTATGCCATAGACCGCGGCGTCACATTTTTTGATACGGCCGACAGTTACAACGAAATGCACGAAATGCTGCGGACCGCATTAAAAGGCGTTGACCGGGAGAAATTCCAGCTCCAGAGTAAAATCTTTTGGAACAAATATGACGATCCCATGAAAGAAATCGACCGTTTCCGTACGGAAGCAGGAACCGATTATTTTGACACGTTTCTCATCCACTGTGTGATGAACGCCGACTGGGTTGATACGCAAAAGTATCTGATGGACCTGCTGGATGAAGCCAGAGAAAAGCAGATTATTAAAGCGCGCGGCGTGTCCATACACGGACTCGAACCGCTGGCCGCGACGTCAACGTTGAACTGGGGAGATGTCCGGCTGGTGCGCATCAATCATAACGGCAGCAATATGGACAGAATACGCGGCCGGGAAGTGGACGTCAACGGAGTGGTAGGCAATATTAAAAAGATGCACGACGCCGGCAAGGGAATCATCGGCATGAAACTCATCGGTGAGGGTAATTTTACCGATCCGAGGGTGCGCGAAGAGTCCATAAAATTTGTCATGGGACTGGATTGCGTAGACTCGGTCATTATCGGCTTCAAATCCCCCCAAGAGATCGACGAAGCGATCAATAACATGAACAAATATTTAAGCTGATATTCAAACCTTAAAATTGAAAAAACCTCTATAGGAAAAAACCACGCAGGATTTGAAATCCTGCGTGGTTTGGTCAAATTACTTAAATTTTAAAATCAAACAATTTACAACCGGTAAATTGAAATCCCTATTTCAAATATGATATCTTGAACGTCCGCGCGGTCTCTCTTGTTTGTATTCTCACAAAGTAAATTCCCGATGAGGCCGTCATTCCCGACTCGTCCCGGCCGTCCCAGATCACCCGGTGCGCCCCTGTTGACCGGTTTTCTTCAACCAGCGTTTTCACTTTGCGACCCAAAAGGTCATAGACAACAATACTGACATGTCCCTCGTCTTTTAGATTGAAATGAACCGTCGTGGACGCATTGAACGGATTGGGGAAAATACCGGTCTTGAACTGCACCGTGTCCGCTTCTACTGCGACTTCCGGTTCCGGCTCCAGGGCCGGATCTATAACGGGACGTTTTATTTTGGTATGTCCCCTGACTTGCTGGAAATCCACATATCCTTCCAAAGCCGCCTCCAGTTCCATTTCCAGCGCTTCATCGCTGTGCCGGGATTTCAGAATGTCCGCGATACGCACGGCATTGTCCGTGTCTTTCCATGCGGCGTAATAGGAGCATATATCCAACAGTAAGGTGCGTTCCAGCGATGAACCGGCCGGAGCTTCGGAGGCCAGCTTTTCAGCCTTGTTCATTTTATTCTGACTGGCGTATAAATAGCATAACCAGTTCCGGCTGTGGTACTGAACCTGCGGATCGGTTTCTTTTTGCAGTTCCACCAGTAACGGTTCCAGTTCGGCAAGTCTGCCGATCTTGCGCGCGGACTTTGCAAGCTGAAAAACCGCCTTGTCGGCCCCTAATGAATTTTTGTCCTGTTTTATCGCCTCTTTCAACTCTGTCATGGCGTTTTCATAATCTTTTTCCCTGAACTTTTCAAACCCGGTCGAGTAGGGAGAAACCGCCGTTTTCGCGAGCGGCCCGGAAGGCGGTTCTTCCAGTAACCGGGGTTGGAAATCAATACTGCCGCCGTCGGCGTTATAAAACGAGGTGCCGTCCGGCCACCAGTTTAGCTCGGCGAGGATGGTTCCGGGCGTGTCGTTGTAAAAATAATATTTTCCCCCCTTGTTCTGAAAGCTGTTGTAGCCGTTGTAATAAGAATTGTGCCCGAATTCCGGGAACCCGCCGCCGATGAATACGCCGTGTGCGCCGATATTGTCCATATCGAACACGTTACCGCCGGAATCCGCGAAACTGTAAAACCTGGGATTGGCCGACGAAGAAAATAGAAATGCGCCCGAACCCTGCTCGGAACGGAACTCGTTGCGGCTGTATTCGCCGTCTGCGCCCCAGATGCGCGCCGCCGTTTTCGAACCGCCGTACAACCGGCTGTCCACAACCACGGGGTCCGCCTCGTACAGCACCTGCACGGGATACGTGCCGCAGTTATGCACGTAACATTTCCGGACCTCCGGCTCCGCATCGATGCCGGAAATGTTGAACCCCCGTTTTGTTACGTTTAACACCTCGCTGGTTTTGATCAAGGGACTGGCGTTGGTGATGGTAAAGCCGTCCACGCCGTCCTTAATCATGCTGTCGGTTATGCGGGACAGGGATGCGCCTTCCCCCTCAAACACGACCCCGGGCGCGGTGGTAGAATCGTCGCCAAAGTCCAGGATGGAATTGTCCGCCCAGAATTTGCCATGGACAATAAAATCGCCTTTGTGAAATGAGGTCACATCATGGGTATAATTAACAACCGCGCCGCTGTCGATCACGCAGGGCTTGTGATATGTTACCGTTACATCGGAGCGGAAGGTGCAGTTTGCGCCTGATATGAATATAACGGAATCCTCATAACAGACTGTGGAATTACTGGGGACATCAGTGTCTCCTCCATGAACGGTTACACCTTTATAAATTACTGTTGAATTGTGGCCATAATCCTTATATGAGTTAGAATCGAAAATTGCTTCTTTATAGAATGTAATATGAGAATAATCGCCAAATACCAGACTGCCCCACAATTTAAATTATTCTTTAAACTCAACTATGGAACTGCAACCAAATGTTGTTACTGATTCAGCAAAAAATTTTGTAGTATCCCAAAAAACCACGGTTGAATTTGTGCTAAAATTACATGTAGCTCCATTTTTAAATTTTGTCTTACCATAAAATCCAGGACTTGTATTATCTAAAAATTCCAGTTCAGCGCCATTTGATAAAGTTGTACTATCATTAAACATAAGAATTAAATCATTTGAAAATTTGGCATGGAAATCATCTCCTGCTTCAAAGTAGGAATTAAAAACAATCCAGGGATTGTCATTACCTGTAAAAGTTGAATTATTAGCTAACAATTGACCGTTTACACTTAATCCAATATTGTCGGCAAATTGTACAATAGTAGAGTCCCCAACTTGAAATGTTCCATCCACTACATTAGTAGTCGCATTAAATTCAACGGTAGAATTTGAGTCAATAATTAAAGAAGCGGAAGATGCAATAGTGCAATTATCATTAAAAATAATGGTAGAGCCATTGCTAATATTCTTTGTTCCATTTGCCAGATTAACATTGGAATTAAAAATAATGTTTGCCCCTTCTGCTCCGCTAAATGTTACATTTTGGGTGTTTAATGTGCCGTTAATGATAAGATTCGTACCGGGTTCAAAATTTACAGTCACATTATCAGTAATTGTGAGTATGATGTTTTCTGGCACAGTAACATCGCCGGCAATAGTAATATCATTACCGGCCCAGGTAATATCATTTGGTAAAGTACCAAACCAGTTATTTCCACACCCAATAATAGCTGTTATAGTGTCAGCGGGATCGCCAATATTATGGACAAATACTTTTGAATTATAAATCGCATCAACATACCACCCACTAATAACGCTAAACTTGTATATAAAATCCTTCAAATTTGAATTTGTGGTAAAATCATTAACATTTCTAATATTCTCTGAACCTGGGAATATACTATTATAACCCTGTGCAGTATAATGTGTATCCCCATCAGCTTCAATAAAATCAATTTGCCTAAAATTATCTTTTTTAACTTTCCATATAAACAAACCCCCAGGGCCATCTCCTTTTCCAGGCAAACCTTCACTAAAGGATAGATATCTACGATATTCAATATAAAAATTAAAATAATTACTGTCTGTTTTATAAACATCTGGATTAGTTTCACTATAGGTTAAAGTTAATCCCGTATTGGGAACAGGTATTGATTTAGTTAAAAACCAATTAGCATTTGCCCGGAAAAACGGATTAATTGGCGCGGGTCTGGCGCATTTGTCATTTTTATTTCCTGTTCCCATTAAACACCAATTATAAGTATGAAATGGATTTTTGTAAACATCTTCAAATCCCAACAAATGCCCAAATTCATGACAATGAGTTCCAATATGGCTGAAGGTCAGATTGGAGGGTGGATCTTCTGTGTCATAATTATTTTCTCCCTTTCCCGCATATTTTTCGCTCATCCGATACCAATTATTCACAGATTCTGCTTGAGGATTTAAACTGCCTGTATATTGGTTGCCCGCGTAAATAAAAACAACCTTTGTTGTTGAATTTGTTGATATATCTATACCTGAATCTGCTGCGACTGCTACGGCATCAGCATAAAAATCATATGTTCCATTTTGATATTCCAGTTTATAATGCGGTAATGTCAACCAAACCGGAAAGTCGTTTTCAGTATCATTCATAACTACAGCGTTTATTCTTACCATATTATTTGACATTCGGCTATAATAATAATCCATGCTGCCATAGATATCTTCATCATTAGGTGATCCATTATTTCCAAAATAGTTTGATCCACTAAGCATATTTTCAAAATCAGACGCTGTATATGCAGCATCACCATACACTGAGGAGTCAAATTGACATAATACTACTTTTAATGTATAATTGGTTGTAGAAGCAATTTTGTTTAATTTTTCGTTCAAAGATGTATTTTTAATGTTATTTCCGTGGTTACTATCATTTCTCTCTTTTAATTTTACTTTTAGATTTTTTTGCAAACCAAGCGGTTGATCAATACCAACTTTGAACTTTGACAGATGATATTTTTTATCCTGGCTATCTCTGGCGTAATAATAATAACCGTCTTTCAAGTTTAGATTAAATGCATAACCGTTATAGGTGATATATTGATATTCATACTCATCACCTGCTTTACGGCATACAAATGTTGTTCCGTCAGGTTGTTTTAATTCAAACCATCCCGTATCATATTGCGTACTGTATAGATTTTAACTGTTAAAAATAAAGCAAAATAACATTAGCCCCAATATTTTTTTCATTTTATTTCCCCTTTAATAATTTACCCTTCGCTGCAATTTTACCTTCCATAATTATTTGATAAAGATAGATGCCCGGACATACTGACCGGCCCATGTTGTCCGTACCGTTCCATTGAACAGAAATATTATGTTGACTGCTGGTATTTACTTTATAATTTTTCACCTCCTCTCCGAGAATGTTATAAATTTTAAGCCGCAAAAAATGCGGCTTTGCCGGATTCATTCCATTTATATGGAAAATAGTATTTTGGGTAAAAGGATTAGGTGTGTTAAAAGTATATATTTGTTGATTTTTTACGTGTGTATTTGATTTTATTGATGTTGTATAACCAGTCTGACCGTCTATATCGACTTTTTGCACAAAAGTGCCGCGGGGTCGCCAAAGAGGATCAAACAAGCCTGTGGCTTCATAAACTGCATAAGCATTATTATCATATCCCAGTAAAAAACTGTTTTGAGAATCTACTCCCCGGGCAATAAAACGGGACACAGGCTCCCATAACAGTTCTCCGTATTGGTTAACCCGATAAATTTTTAATTCATTGACTCCATCCGGTTCAAAGGGCCCCAACGTCACCATTGTATAAAATGTATTATTATCAAAAATATTCATTTTTTGATGTCTATCGTTTGATTCCGGTAATAATAATTGTTTAATATTAATATTTTCCCCGGCAATATCTACAAAATTTATTCCAACATCAGAAGTAGCAAACAACCAACCTTTATTATTCCAATTTTTTATTTCAGAATTATGAAATATTTTATACCCATTTTCCACAATAACTTTATTCTTCCAAAGGAACTCTCCATTATTATTAAACATCATACCCCTTATCTGTTCATTTTCTCGGTATAAAATTATCACATCACCATAATCATTTGTCGCATATCTTTGATATAAATTTAAATCAAATCCTTCTAATATTTTTTTATACCACAATTCCTCGCCGTTTTTGTTCAGGCAGAGCACATAATCGTTATATAATAAATAGGTCTGTTCTGTTGATCCTAAAATGATATTTGTCATTTTAGGATTAACAAAATTCCCATGATCACCCCACATACGATCACCGGTATCTTTATTAATTTTTTGGATGTAAATTTCAGATTCCCCCAACTCACTCTCATTACTATGATGATACCACCTATAATATACCAAAATATTTCCGTCACTTGCGTATTCAACAAAATGAGTAAATGAACCAATACCATTTGTAATTTCTTCATTCACAATTTGTTTTCCAATATTTCCCCACATTAAATTCCCCTCCGGTGAAACCCGTTGAATATATGTTTTTTCTTTAAAGTATTCAATACCCCCAATAATATCTAACAGCCAGTTGTAATCAAAAACAAAATAGGCGCCCCCGTCTTCCGCGGGTAAAATTTTCGGTGGGCGGTATTCATGCAAGCCATATGGATTCACTCCATGACTTGGCGCCAGAAAAATCCCACTCGGGTCATCCGTCCACATTCTTTTCCCGTCACAGCCTATTTTTTGCGCAACCGGCAAAAAGGGCACGTTCCAGTGAATTGCTGAGCAGATAATTTCACCTGATTTATTCATTACCGCGTTCGGATACATACCATTTTGCAATGCACAGACCTGCGGGTGAAGCGCGTTACAAAAAAAGATCATTAACGAAATAACACATAACTTTATTACACGCTGCATAGCATTCCTTTTTTTAAATATTAATATTTGTTTTTTCCGCCCTGTGCTGCCCCTTGTCAGTGTATCCATAGCGTTCTGGTGAGAAAAGGAATAAGCGTTCCCTAAATGAATAATAATCCGTATTATTTAAAAAATCAAGAAAATTTTCGAATATAGCAAATAAAATTAATATTGACCTCCATGTGGTTATATGATTATTAAACATCTTATTTCAAAAACACCAGCCGGATTGTTTCCACAATCTGTTCGTCAAGCGCCAGCCTGCAGAAATACACCCCCGAAGATACTGTTTCCCCGAAATCATTTTTGCCGTTCCAATTGGTTGAATACATCCCCGGATTTTGTTTTTTGTCATATAGGGTTTTTACATGTTGACCATATATATTGAATATTTGTATTTTTACATGACCCTTGCCGGTTAACTTGTATCGAATTTTGGTATTCGAGTTGAATGGATTGGGATAATTCTGCAATAATTCAATTTTATCGGGT
>JAFGSB010000060.1 GCA_016934825.1 Candidatus Zhuqueibacterota bacterium | reverse complement strand
TATAACGCAATTTATATCCTTTATTTTTGTGAAAATTAAATATGAATACTTTTCACATTACAATCAAGGTGTTTTCACACAGTCTGTGTGCCCCGGTGCGCAAAAACCAGGAGGGCTTTGCCCTCCGATACTATATCATTAGAAAAATATCATATACCGTACTGCCCCTGGCCATGAAAATATCACATATTGAATATTAACGAACTGAGGATTTATAATCAAGCAAAAAATCCGTTCAAACTGTGTTTTGTTTTTAACCGCAATGGGCGCAAAGGAAACGCAAAGCAGGAACCGGCAGCAATTACTCCTGCCCGAATTGGAATTCGCAACGAAGCCACCGGGATGGGAATCCCGGCAGCCCCTGTATTTGGCACACGGGGTTATGAAACCCCGCGCGATTTTCAGTTTTGCCCTCCGATGGTATATCAGCAAATTTCCGTGTTCGCTCCGTGTGCATCCGTGGCCAAAGTTTCAATCAAAATCGGTGACAAGGAACCAACGTCATAGATTTCTCTTCTCTGTTCGACTCGAAATGACAGTACTGTTTTACGCTTGGGACAAGGATATCCCGCCAGAGACGGTTTTTTAAACAGGCGAGCAGGGTATAAAATAATGATCGCCATAAAAAACTTGATTATTAAAAAATTCCTGCATATTATATATCACTGCCGGGCAATTAGCTCAGTTGGTTAGAGCGCTGGTCTCACATACCAGAGGTCACTGGTTCAAATCCAGTATTGCCCACAAAAGTCCCGGAGTTTTTCGGTTTTTTTTCATCGTCTTCATTCACCAAAAGGATAAATCCCTATTTCAGCATCCCCGCCCTCAGGGCAAAGGGATTTTCTTTTATTGATACACCGCGCACGCGTTCACTGAGGGCGTGAAAGACGGCCTTTTGTTTATTCATTACCGCCACATTGGCCGGGACCGGTTTCCTGCGACGATTTTCGTCCGGTTTCACAAACGGCGCCACAACCTGTTCGAGAGTCATAGTCTGACCGTTTTCCTTTAAATATACCCATGCGGCGTGCAAAGCCGCGCCCAGAGCCGCTCCCTCGCCTTCTACAGGTACGGCTTGGGCTTCAAATACGTCCGCAATGGTTTGCACCCAGGCTCCGGACTGCGCCAGTCCGCCGGTCAACCGGATCTCGGTGGGTTTAACCGGCATTTTTCGGAATCCGTCGTATAAATTCAGCACGTGTCCCTCCAGTACAGCGCGTGACAGTTTCGCTTTTGTAAAATCATCCAGACCAAAGCCAAAGTAAACAGGACTCGCCTGCGGCACATCCGGTGTACGTTCGCCCGTATACCAGGGAATGAGCAGCCGTCCCTCATTGCCCACGGGCACATCACTGACCACTTGCACAAATTCGGCATGGTTCATATCGTACTGTTCGAGAATGGCATTGTAACCGTTCGCCAGATTGGAGACGCATAATAACGGCAGGAAGTTGCCGGTGCTGTCATAAAACGCCGCGATCTCGCCGGTCGGGTCGATAAAAGGCTCCTCCAGGTACGTATACGCCGTACCGCTGGTCCCAAGACTCACTGTAACGATTCCGGGAACCACATTTCCGGTTCCGACCGCTCCGTACATATTATCGCCGGTCCCGGCGTCGATTTTACACGCCGGATCGAATCCGTACTTTATTGCCAGGTCACTGCCAATCACGCCGATACTCTGGTCTGACGGTTTCAGCAGGGGTATTTTGCTTTTCAACTCCGGTGAAATGGTGTTCATCACCTTTTCCGACCATCGGCCGTTTTTCGGATTCCACAGCGCCATACCGGATGTGTCACCGGGTTCCATTAGCCGGACGCCGCCTTTTTTGCCGCCGGTCAGGTACCAGTTGACAAAATTATGCACCAAAAAACAGGTGGATGTTTTCGCAAATGCCTCGGGTTCATGCCGCGCCATGTGGTAAATTTTAGCGGCCGTATAACCGGTCCGCTGACTGTTGCCCACTTCCGCGATCATCGCATCCAGACCGCCTGCCGCGCCGGTCAACAGGTCACATTCCTGTTGCGTGCTGAAATCATTCCATAGTTTGCTGGTTTTTCGGGTTAGATTACCTGCTTTGTCCAGGGTAACCAGTCCATGCTGCTGACCCGACACGGATATGGCCCTGATGTTGCGCTGCGGAATATCCGATTTTTTCATACGCGAGAATAAAATTTCCAGCGCTTCAATCCACATCATGGGATCGGACTCGGACACGCCCTCCGGTTGTCCCTGTATTACACCGTTTTTTGTCTGATAATTCGGCAGATCATTGTCATAATTCACTGAATCCACATAGATCACTTTCGATGAGTTGATGTCTATGACAAGCAATTTTGTACTCTGCGTGGAACTGTCGATTCCGGCAAAAAGATTTTCCATTGCGCCTCCGAAAAATTTATATACAATTTATTTATATAAAAGCCCAGTGTGTAATAAAATAAATGATTTACGGTAATTAAACAATATAAAAATGCCGAATTTGTTTTCATTTCCCTCAAAAAAGTTTTAATAAATTTAACTGAAAATTGATTCATGCTTTTGTAAATAATTGTTGCAGTAATGCAAAAAATTATTTATACTATATTCAATATATTTGAATTACAGTTATTGTCCGATTATATCCGGTTATAGTGCTCTAAATATCAATTATTATTCAAGTTATCGAAAAACATATCTTTGTTTTGTTTGTTTGCAAAACAGACTTTTCTAAATTATATAACTTGATTTTATTATATTTGCATGACCATTCGGCCGGTAACGTCTCCGTTAACCGGATACAAGTGAAAAAAAATGAAAATATTTATCCACCATATTATCAGATTAAAAAAGTACATTTACTACCTGGGATGATAAATCCGGATGTCTAATTGTAATATTTCTGTTGGTAATATCCCTAAAAGATTCCCTCAGCTCAAGTATATCTCGTTAGTAATAATTTAATATCAAACAATATACAAACAGATTTTAATAGTTCTTGAGAAAAATATAATTTCTAAAAGGAGGAGTGTATATGTCAGATTTTGTTTCCAGTTTTATGGCTGAAGTAAAAGAAAAAAATCCGCATGAAAAAGAATTTTTACAAGCGGTAGAAGAAGTCGCTGAATCCGTCGCCCGTATTTATGATCGTCATCCGGAATACAGATCGGCAAAAATATTGGAAAGAATTATTGAGCCGGAAAGACTAATCATGTTTAGAGTTCCCTGGATGGACGACCAGGGTGATATTCAGATTAACAGAGGTTTCCGTATCGAAATGAACAGCGCCATCGGCCCTTACAAAGGTGGTTTACGGTTTCACCCGTCGGTGAATCTGAGTATTTTAAAATTTTTGGCATTTGAACAGGTATTTAAGAACAGTTTGACCTCACTGCCTATCGGAGGCGGCAAAGGCGGCTCCGATTTCGATCCGAAAGGTAAAAGCGACAATGAAGTTATGCGTTTCTGCCAGAGCTTTATGAGCGAATTATATCGGCATATAGGACCCAATACTGATGTTCCGGCCGGCGATATTGGCGTCGGCGGCAGGGAGATCGGCTTTTTATTCGGTCAGTACAAAAAATTGAAAAACGAATTTACCGGCGTGCTGACGGGAAAAGGCCTAAAGTGGGGTGGTTCCCTGATCAGACCGGAAGCAACCGGATACGGGGCGGTATATTTTGCCGCCGAAATGCTGAAAACCCGCAAAGAAACTTTTGAGGGGAAAACCTGCCTGGTTTCCGGATCCGGTAACGTAGCACAGTATACCATCGACAAACTGATCGATCTGGGCGGTAAAGTTGTGACCGTTTCCGATTCCAGCGGTTATGTCTATGATGAAGAAGGAATAAACAGGAAAAAATTAGATTATATTATGGAACTCAAAAATCTTCGTCGTAGCAGAATTCACGAGTACACAGAAAAATATAAAAATGCTGTGTTTACCCCTGTCAATCCTTCCGCCGATTATAATCCGTTATGGAATCATAAGGCAGATTGTGCATTCCCCAGTGCAACGCAGAATGAAATCAACGGTAATGATGCGAAAAATTTATTGAAAAACGGTGTTTACGTTGTCAGTGAAGGTGCGAATATGCCGACAACAATTGATGGCGTTAAACACTTTTTGGATGCAGGTATTTTATACGGTCCCGGTAAAGCTGCCAATGCCGGCGGAGTCGCCGTTTCCGGTCTTGAAATGTCGCAGAATTCAATGCGCCTGCCCTGGACCCGTGAAGAAGTGGACAACCGTTTACAGATGATCATGAAAAATATTCATCAAACCTGTGTGGAAATGGCTGACCGATTCGGCACTCCGGGTAATTATGTGAACGGCGCGAATATCGGCGGTTTTCTCAAAGTTGCAGACGCGATGCTGGACCAGGGTTTGGTATAAACTGCATTGAGGGATGTTTCTTAATAATTTATATTGACGTTCTTGTGGTTTTTCATTAATATCTATTCATGAAGAATAATCTGAAAAAAGTACTGCCCCATGCCGACCCACTGTGGGTTGAGCATGGGTACGGTACGCGGTTTCAGGGTTTTCAAAACCTGATGCGTTACCGTATCCGGGATATCCTGCTGGTGTCCAGTCTATATGATTTATATATTTTTGAAGAAGACGGACGTTTATATGAATTAATACGCGAACAGTATCAGGGGCTAAACCTCAGTCATGCCCCTGAATTGACGCGTGTTTCCAGCGGTGTGGAAGCGCTGGCCCTGGTCAAGGAAGAACGTCGTTTTGACCTGATTTTAACCACTCTGCATATTGAGGATATGCGCGTTTCGACATTTGCCAAAAAATTAAAAGAAGAACATATTAATATCCCTATTGTTTTATTGGCATTTGATAATCGCGAATTATCCGATTTATTGCGCCATCAGGATTCATCTGTATTTGATCAAATATTCATCTGGCAGGGGGATTTTCGCCTGTTACTGGCGATCATCAAATATCTTGAAGACAAATTAAATGTTGACAATGACAGCCATCTCGTCGGTGTACAGTCAATTATTCTTATTGAAGACAATGTCAGACATTATTCTTCATTCCTGCCGATGATTTATCTGGAAACAATGCGCCAATCCCAACGTCTGATTTCAGAGGGGATCAACCTTTCGCACAAACAACTACGCCAGCGGGCACGTCCCAAAATACTGTTATGTAAAACATTTGAAGAAGCCAAAGAGTATTATGATAAATATCATGAAACCATTTTAGGCATCATATCCGATATAGAATTACCTCATCATGGAAAAGTCGAATCCGGAGCGGGACTGGAATTTGCAAAATATGTTAAGGGTCTGCATGCGGACACCCCTATATTACTCAACTCAAATAACCGTGAAAATGAAAAAAAGGCCAAAGAACTTGGCGCTTCGTTTTTCCTCAAAAATTCTCCTTCGGTGCTGCAGGAATTGCAGCAATTTATGAAAAACAACCTTAGCTTTGGCGATTTTATTTTTCGCACACCGGATGGAGTCGAAGTTGGACGTGCGGACAACCTGCTCTCTCTTGAAAAAGTCCTCAGGGTGGTACCTGAGGAAAGTATTAAATATCATGCAGAACGAAATCATTTTTCCAACTGGTTAAAAGCCCGTACCGAATTCTGGCTGGCACACAAACTACGACCGCGTACCGTATCTGATTTCCCGTCAATAGAAGACATTCGACAGGACCTGATTTTTTCATTACGCGAATATCGTAAACTGCGTCAGCAGGGAATTATAACGGATTTTCATAAAGAATTATTTGACCCCTACTCCAGCATATCACGTATCGGCGGTGGTTCTCTGGGAGGCAAGGCAAGAGGTCTCAGTTTCGTCAACATTTTGATTAACAATTATAACATCAAAAACCAGTATGATGACGTGGAGATATTCATTCCACCGGCAATAGTAATCGGGACCGATATTTTTGATGAATTTATGCTGGAAAACAATTTGTTCCAGTTTGCTATGCAATCTGATGATGACAGAGCTATCATAAAAAAGTTTCTGGATGCGAAAAAATTCCCGGAAGATATCCTCGGCGATTTAATGGCCTTTCTGGAATTAATAACAACACCTCTCGCTATCCGTTCTTCAAGTTTGCTGGAAGATTCTCATAACCAGCCTTTTGCCGGTGTTTACAATACGTACATGCTGCCAAATAAAAATCCCGATCCGCTTGTTCGGCTAAGTGATCTGTTGCGAACAATAAAAAAAGTGTTTGCATCAACCTACCTGCAATCCGCCAAAAATTACATCAAGGCCACTTCTTATCGTCTGAAAGAAGAAAAGATGGCCGTGATTATACAAAGTATGGTCGGTTCCACTCATAACAACAAATTCTACCCGGACTTTTCCGGAGTGGCCAGGTCCTACAATTTTTATCCTATTCCTCCGCAAAAATTCACCGACGGGATTGTATCCGCCGCGCTCGGCCTGGGTAAAATGGTTGTTGAAGGCGGTTTGGCCGCAAGATTTTGCCCAAAGTATCCGACACGTTCGGATCCTCTCAACGCCCCGAAATATATTCTAAAAAACTCACAAATAGAATTTTATGCGCTGGACCTGAAAGCCAAACCGGATATATATAATTTGGGCTATGATTATTTCGTTAAAAAATATCCTTTGAGTGAAGCCGAAAAAGACGGAACTCTCAATTATCTGGCGTCGACCTATTCTCCTGAAAATGATACGATCTATGACGGAACCTCTAAAAATGGTATGCGGCTGATTACTCTGGCGCCTCTGTTAAAATATAAAACATTTCCGCTTTCGGAAATCCTTGAACTCGTTCTTGATATGGGCAGTTGGGGAATGGGAACTCCGGTGGAAATAGAGTTTGCGGTGAATCTGTCCACGCAACACGGCAACCCGAAAGAATTTGCGATCTTACAAATGAGACCAATGGTATTAAACCGGGAACTGGAAGTTTTAAATATCAATCAATTTAAACCCGACCAGCTTTTTTGTAAAAGTATACAGGTTATGGGCAATGGCGTGATTGAAAATTTGTATGATGTTGTTCTGGTGGATAGAGATCATTTTGATCGATCCAGAAGCAGGGAAGTCGCCAGGGAAGTGAGTTATTTCAATTCAAAACTTACATCCAAGAACCGGCATTATATGTTAATAGGTGTAGGTCGTTGGGGCAGCCTTGATCCCTGGCTGGGGATACCGGTAAGGTGGGACCAAATCTCCGGAGCACGGGTTATTATCGAAGCAAATTTTAAGGATTTTAGCGTAATGCCTTCACAGGGTTCGCATTTTTTTCAGAACCTGAATTCATTTATGGTCGGATATTTTACTATCAGGGCGGAAGATAAAGGCAGTTTTGTGGATTGGGACTGGCTGAATCAAAATCCTTCTGTTGAAAAACTTAAATATACAAAACTTATTCGGTTTAAAAAGCCGTTAATCGTGAAAATGAACGGACATGAAAGCAGTGGAATCATTCTAAAACCGGAGAATGAAATTGAATGAACGGGATTTAATTCCGGACACCTGTCCGCATTGCGGACGGAAATTAAGTCCGTGGGAACAGGTACTTTTAAGAGTCGACAGGGCCCTGATGTGTAAAGGATGCTGGTATCGAATTTTCCTGGATAGTTTTGAAAATCCAAAACCTAAAGTCAAAAAACCCGGATCAGATAAGGAAGAATAATGGAATCATATAATTCATTTCACGTTGCTCAAAAACATGTTTTGGAAGCAGCGAAAATTTTAAATCTTGAACAGGCCACTCTTGACTTGCTTAGCTGGCCGCAGCGGGAATTTAAATTCACACTCCCTGTCAAGATGGATAACGGTAAAACAAAAATATTTCACGCATACCGTATCCAATATAATTACGCGCGCGGTCCGGCCAAGGGCGGGATCCGTTTTCATCCCGATGAAACGGTGGATACCATACGCGCGCTCGCATCCTGGATGACCTGGAAAACGGCGGTGGTAGACCTGCCGTTAGGCGGCGGTAAGGGCGGCGTGGCATGCAATCCCCGCAGTATGTCCGACCGGGAACTGGAAAATGTATCGCGGGCGTATATTCGCGCCGCGGCTCCGTATCTCGGCATCGACAAGGACGTTCCTGCTCCGGATGTTTATACCAATCCCCAGACCATGGCCTGGATGATGGACGAATATGAAACAATTACCATGCACCATCATCCCGGCGTTTTAACCGATAAACCCATGCAGCTTGGCGGGACCGAGGGACGCCGTGACGCTACCGCCCGCGGCGGAGTAATTACCGTGCGTGAAGCCTGCAAAATATTAAATATCGATCCTACGGGCACTTTTGCCATACAGGGTTTCGGCAACGCGGGTCAAAGGGCCGCTTTGCTGCATCAGGAAATGCTTGGAGGCGGTAAACTCGTCGGGGTATGTGATTCCAGGGGCGGGTTATACAACCCGGACGGGTTGAATGTTAAGGAACTGGTGACATACAAGCTGAAAAAAGGAAGCATTGCCGGGTTCCCCGGCGGCAAACCGGTAGACAGGGACTCTATTCTGGAAATGAACGTGGATATTCTTTATCCCGCGGCCCTGGAAAATGCCATTACAGAATTCAATGCCGGAAATATCAAAGCAAAAATAATATGCGAACTGGCCAACGGTCCCACAACACCGGAAGCCGATATTATTTTGAACAAAAAAGGGATTCACGTTATCCCGGATATTCTGGCCAGCGCCGGCGGGGTGACGGTCTCCCATTTTGAAATGGTGCAAAACGCCACCTCCGATTTCTGGGATGAGCCCACCGCCCACAGAAGACTGGACCAGAAGATTACCGCCGCGTATCACACCGTTGCGGAGGCAGTGAAAGAGAAAAAAGTGCACCCGCGCCTTGCCGCGACGATCGTCGGCGTGGCCCGCGTCGCCGAAGCGTGCGAGTTACGGGGTTGGGTGTAGACATTTTATCGTTGCCAATCTCTGATTGGCAACGCAATTGTACCCAAAACTCTGTTTTGGGAAATCCTTAAATCTGATAGATTTACCGGACGAATGTCCGGCTTTATACTGTATTCCGGATAAATATCCGGCACGATCTTTTTACGTTTTTTAGTAGCGAGGTTTGCCCCGCTACAACATGCTCGTTCTATACCCCGGAGTGCTGTCCCTTTATGGACAGCCGCGAGTCGACAGACTCGCTCCAAAAATATCATTTATACTCGCGTTGCATAAAGGCGACGCACTCTAAAAAAGCATTCTCCCCGCGCAAAAGCTCATGCCTCTGCTTTTTCAGTTTCGTAAGGGTTCCTGCCTTTGCGGATAGTTTTTTGCTTTAATATATTTGTCAATACCCTCTTTATCCCCCCTCGAGAGGGCAACGGGCTTCTGTTCCCCGGTCATCGAGTAGTCCCCTGCTCCTTCCGGAAAACGGAATGGAAGGATGGGACATATCGAAATGTCCCTATGATACATTCCACTCTCGTCGCGAAGAGGCTCATGCATCTGTGCCATGTGATATTAAAAAGATTTTTTGATCTTTTTCCCCTAATTGGGGGAGTATTTACCTCAGAGTCACAATCTTGTGCTTATCTTGTTCTCATGTTCTTCATATAGAAGACGAATTAAAATTTACAAATTATCCTTGCTTTCATGGAACATCAATCATATCTTTAAGGGCAAAATGATGTTTGTTAATCCATCAAAACTTTTTCTTGAGCTCTCTCGTTCTATAAACAAAAAAATTGTTGTCAAGAAATCTGAAAAAGAAACCTGATAGTCTCGATTTTAATCCTTTCAACAAATAAAATGATTAAAACAATTTATCAAGAATAAGGAGAGGAAAAAATGAAGAGAACCTTTTTTGCAGTTCTTATTTTACTGCTCATTCAGACAACTATATTTAGTATTAAAGTCTTTCCTCAGGAAATCATTCTTAAGGCAGGTATTGCAAAAACTGATATTACACCAACAGAAAGCCTTTATATGGGAGGTTATTCTGAAACATGCAGAATGAATCCATCGGACGGTGTATATGGAAATCTTTATATTAGGGCGCTGGTTTTTGACGACAATCAAAACAGGCTTGTTTTCATCGAAAGCGATATCGTAGGATATCCGGAGGCGGATTATCATACTATAAGAAAACAGGTTTCCGATGAAACAGGAATTCAGTTAAACAATATCTTGCTTGGTGCCGTTCACAATCACGCAGCGCCTTCTCCTGGCGGTAAAAATAAAAGTACTGAATGGTACAGACAATTCAATAATAAGGTTGTTTTGACGGTAAAAGAAGCGATTCAAAATCTTGAACCTGTAAGGATCGGCGGGGGAACGGGACATTCTAAAATTGCTATGAACAGACGGAAAAAAATGCAAGATACGTTTTCATACACAACATTTGATGAAAACAATTCCAGTCAATTGTATGGAAAATATAAAACAGATAATCCGCAAAAAATACGGGAAATTGAAGGGGTCATTCGCCTCGGCGCCAATCCCGGGGGTTCGATTGATGATGAAATTGGTATTCTCAGAATTGATAATATTCATGGAGAGCCAAAAGCAGTTTTTATCAATTATGCCTGTCATGGAACGTCCCTGGGAGCCAGAAATAACAAGATAAGTCCGGAATGGAACGGTCATATGTTGGAATATATCGAGAAGAATATCCCTGATGTCATAGGAATATTTGCCCAGGGAGCAGCGGGAGATATAAATCCCAGATTTGTGGGTGGTCTTGATGGTTATAAAGACAACCTTGAAAAAACCGCTGAATTAGGATATGAAATCGGGAAAGAAGTTGTTCGGGTTTTCAATACAATTACAACCACTCCACCTCTTAATCCCCGAATAAGATTGGTTCATCAGGAGATTCTTTGCCCAAGAAAATATGAAGCTCTGAATACGGATTTTAAAAATACGACCATTACTGTACCTGTTACCGCTGTAAGAATTGATGATTTTACATGGATGACATTTCCCGGCGAACTTTTTCACGAGATTGGCAAAAAAATAAAGAAAAGTACACACACCCAATATTCTTTTTTTGTTGGATATTGCAACGGCAGTGTCGGTTATCTCCCTACTCAAAAAGCTTTCAGCGAAGGTGGTTATGAACCCAGTAGTTCACGATTTGCTCCTGTCGCTGAGAAAATACTCGTTAAGGAAGTAACAAAAATGTTAATAAACCTTTATTAGAGGTGGCGTTAAGTGAATATATTCGGACAGCGTGACCCGACTGGGGACACATCCTGCTGCCGAATCTAAATTTCATTGCCGCGATCTACAGATCGTGACTCCAAAAAGAATATACCGGAGTGCTGTCCCTTTATGGACAGCCGCGAGTCGACAGACTCGCATGAATAATTAATTTTACATGCGACACACCCTCGGGGTGCGTCGCACAAACATCGCACATGAAACTCTATTTATCCGCAACAAAAATCGTCCGTTTGGGCGCGGGATGCCCCTCTATGGTCAGATCCGGGTTGTCCGGATCGAGAAAATCCGGCAGCGATTCCCACGTCATCCATTCCGTGGGACGCTGTTCCTCCGCGGTTGTTCTGCATACGTTGACCATTCTCACATTCTTGAATCCCGCCCGGACCAGCCACGACTCTAACGTCAAACACGACGGGATAAACCATACATTACGCATATTGGCGTAACGTCCCTCGGGCACCAGAACCTCGTTTTTGCCGCCGTCTATCAGCAGCGTTTCCAGCACCAGCTCTCCACCGCCCCGCAAAAAGGATTTTAACTCGTACAGATGATCAAACGGCGAACGGCGGTGATAAAACACACCCATGGAAAACACCGTGTCAAAACCGTTCAGGTTGTCCGGCATATCCTCAATACCCAGAGGCAGCACGTAAACCGGTTCGTCGCCGGTATAATGCTTCAGGGCGTGAAACTGAACCACGCTCAACAAATAAGGATCGATGCCAACAACCAGCCGCGCGCCAGCTCCCAGCATTCGCCAGCAGTGATAGCCGTTGCCGCAGCCGACATCCAGCACCAGCCGGTTGTCCAGCGGGGTAATAAAATCCTTCAGCCGATCCCATTTCCAGTCCGACCGCCATTCCGTATTGATGTGGATGCCGAACACGGAATACGGCCCCTTGCGCCAGGGATGGAATTTGAACAGTTGCTCTTTGATCTTTTGCACCTTGACCGGCGGGGTATCATCCGGATCGCCGATACGGACAGTCCCGGCATTAAAATCCGTGCTGGTCGGTTTGGCGCAGGGCAGTTCCTCCAGCAGCGATTTCCACTTTTCCAGGTCGCCGTGTTTTTCATCGGACAGCGCCTCCTTCACTTGCTCCGGCAGCCGGACCAGCCAGTTTCCCAGCGGCGTGTTTTCGAGACGGTTATATAAGGATGTGTATTTGTCTATCATTTGACCGCGATGAATGATGCGAAATTCAGACATAAAAACCAGTGTTCGGCGCGCGAGAACCCGGCTTTTTTGAGACGATTTATATGCGTATTCACTGTTTCCGGGATCAGTACGTTCTCCAGCGCGGTGCGTTTCTGGCTGATCTCCAGATCGCTGTAACCGTAAAACTTTTTAAAAGCAAGGTGCAGTTCGGTCAACAGGGACTGCTTTTGCGGATTTTCAAACACAATCTTTTCCGATAAAATCAGCGCTCCGCCGGGCATCATGCCATCGTATATCTTTTGCAGTAAACTGAGCCGGTCGGACGGATCGATGAATTGCAGAGTGAAATTTAGTACAATAACGGACGCGTTGCGGATTTCTATATCCCTGATGTCCGCGCACATCAGTTCAACCGGCGTTTCCGCTTTGTCCCTGTCGATAATCGTCCGGCATTTATCCAGCATTGAGGCCGAGTTGTCCACGGCGATAATCCGGCAGCCGGGTACATGTATACCGTGACGGATGGCCAGCGTCGCCGCACCAAGCGAACAGCCCAGGTCGTAACAGTTGCTGTTTGGTCGGACATAGTGACGGGTCAGCATGCAGATCATATCAATGATGGGCTCGTACCCCGGCGCCGAACGTTTGATCATATCCGGGAAAACCCGGGCGACGTTTTCATCGAATGTAAATCCGGCGATGTTGGACTGCGGCTTTGAATAGATATTGTCCTGTTTGGATTTATCTGTCATGACTTTGTTTGCCTGTTCAATAATTGAAATGCTTTTCATGTTTATTCTGTTGCTGTATTCTTTTATCTATAATAAATATAGACAGATTTTAGATCATTTAACATGTTTTTTTTATGGAAAAAGTCAGATAAAAACCTTATAATAGAAGGATTATAATGCGGAGGATTAATATGGCACGACTTTCTTTCTATGGCGCGACAGGGACGGTTACCGGATCACGTCATTTACTTGAATTAAAAAATAAAAAATATCTCATTGATTGTGGATTATTTCAGGGTAAAAAAGAAAACCGATTAAAAAACTGGGAACCGTTTCCGGTTTCCCCCAACGAGATCGACAGGGTGTTTCTCACACATGCGCATATCGACCATACGGGTTTTCTCCCGCGGGTGGTCAAAGACGGCTTTCAGGGACCGGTACACTCTACCCGCGCGACCCACGATTTGAATAATATCATGCTCAGGGACAGCGCGCACCTGCAGGAAGAGGACGCGAAATGGGCAAACAAAAAAGGCTTTTCCAAACATAAACCCGCATTACCATTGTATACAACCCAGGATGCGGAAGATGCGCTCAAACTTTTTCAACCCAAATATTACGGCGAAGAATTTTTTATTGACGACAATATCCGGGTCAAGTTCAAGGATGCCGGACATATTTTAGGTTCATCTTTTGTCGAATTCAGGACAAGGAACAACGATAAAATAAGGAAAATATTGTTTAGCGGAGATATCGGCAGACCGGACCGACCGGTGCTGCGCGATCCCACTCAGGTCTTTAATGTCGATTACCTCGTTCTCGAATCCACCTACGGCGACAGACTGCATGACGACGTAGACCCAACCCCCCATCTGGCGCGAATCATCAATGAAAGCGTCGAACGCGGCGGCGTGTTGGTTATACCCTCTTTCGCCGTCGGTCGTACCCAGACACTTTTGTTTGTTTTGCGGGAACTGGAAGAACAGGGAAAAATCCCATCCTTACCGGTTTATATTGATTCGCCCATGGCGATCAAAACAACCGATGTTTTTGAAAAACATCTGGCCGATTTTAATATAACCACCAGAATGCTCACACTCGAGGGTGCGGATGTTTTTCATCCCAAAAAGTTACGCATCAGCAGGACCCGCGAGCAGTCGATAGAGATAAACAGCGTCGAAAAAGACGCGATTATTATCTCGGCCAGCGGAATGATTACCGGCGGCCGTATTCTGCACCACATGTTTGAAAGACTGCCCGATCCGAAAAATACCGTGCTTCTTATCGGTTACCAGGCCGAAGGCACGCGCGGACGTACGATCCTGGAAGGAAACGAGTATGTAAAAATCCACGGTCAGCAGGTCCCGGTCAAAGCCAAAATCGAAAGTATTACCGGTTATTCCGGCCACGCGGATTATAATGAAATTCTGGCCTGGCTCATGGGATTCAACAAACCGCCGGAAAAAACTTTTATCGTGCACGGTGAGCCCGAAGCTTCCCGGTCAATGGCCGACAAAATCCGTAAATTATATGGCTGGGATGTGGTTATACCGGAGTTTGGGAACAGTTTTGATCTGGATATGGAATAAAAAAGTCGAGACAATTCATGAAAAAATAATACTTAAAACCAATAGTCCAGGAAAATTCACTAAAGCGTAGAGGCGGTTGCCTCTGCGCAATGCATATTCATATTTAACCGGCCTGAATACGAATATATGCCCAAACCAAAACACAAGAATTATCATAGACAAAAAATAAGATTTTTGTAGTTTTTACTACAAGCCAAGTCAAACTAAAAGGAATGGATAAATTATGAAGAAAACATTTTATTTAGTTCCTTTTCTGCTGTTTACCACCCTTGTTTTAGCCAATGATTTTGAATTAGACGAAGTTGAATCCCACAAACCGGTTTATATGCTCGAAAAGCATTCACCGCAGCAAAAACATATTGAATTAACTACTCCCGAATCAGATACTTATGATGTTCTGCGCTACCGGTTGGAACTTGATATCCGGCCAGACATTGAGCAGGTCTACGGAAAAGTGACCATAGATGCCAGGAGTCTGATAAACGGGTTGGACAATATCGACCTGGACCTCGTTTCTCTCAGGGTGGACAGTGCTTTCAGCGACGAAACGGAGCTGGTTGTTGACAATCAAACGAGTACTCTCAACATATTTCTGGATACAGTTTACGCAAAGGACGATTCCTTTCAGGTCACTGTATATTATCACGGCCGGCCGCTGGCGGAACCGGGTTCAGACAGTTGGGGCGGTTTTTATTTTTATGGCGATCGTAATGCTTATACTCTTGGGGTGGGTTTGAATACGTCCTACGTTTCCATGGGCCGGCACTGGATGCCCTGCCACGACGAACCCTGGGACAAGGCAACTTTTGATATGACCTTTATCGTACCGTATGATAAATATCTGGCCTCAAACGGCGTGCTGGTTGAACACATAAAAAATCCGGTTGATTCAACCGCAGTTTTTCACTGGATTGAAGATCATCAAACAGCTACATACCTGGTGTGCCTGGCGATGAACGATTACGCTACTGTCGAATATAGCGTCAACGATACATTACCGGTTTTCATCTATACCACAAAAGACGACTCTGCAAATTCGGCCGTCCATTTTGAAAATGTTCCGGCCATGGTTGAAATTTATTCCGATTTGTTCGGGCCCTACCCTTTTGACAAAGTCGGATACGCTCTGACGCCCAAAGGCGCTATGGAACACCAGACCTGTATCAGTTATCCTGCCGGGGCTGTTTCGCCTACACATACCTATGATTATCTCATCGCGCATGAATTGTCCCATCACTGGTGGGGAGATTGGGTCACGGTCGGCGATTGGCGGGACATTTGGCTGAATGAGGGTTTCGCGACCTATTCGGAACCGCTTTTTTTTGAAAAATTTAAAAATAAAGAAGCTTATGATAAAAATATCAGGGAAGATATGAGGGCGTATTTTAATGCCGAAGCTGCCGAAGGTACCCTGCCTATTTATGACCACCCGGTCATGTGGGGCGTGCACACCTACGAAAAAGGCGGCTGCGTGATGCACATGCTGCGAAATGTCATCGGCGACAGCGCCTTTTTTAAAACTCTGCGGGAATACGGCCGGCGTTTCGCGTTCGGCAGTGTAACCACGCCGGATTTTCAAAATGTCGTAGAAGACATCTCCGGCCGGGACATGGACTGGTTCTTTGATCAGTGGATCTACGGCCCAGGCTATCCCGTTTATGATTACGCCTGGTCTTGTTCGCCAACCGGTCAGGGCGATTATGTGCTGAATGCCACAATCCAACAGGGCCGGGCAGATTCCGTATTATTCGATATGCCGCTGGAAATTGGTTTTCATTACGGTTCGATTGATTCGATTCTCACGATACAAATGTGGGAAAAAGCACAAAGTTTTCAGTTACGTTTGCCGGATTCCATAGAATCGGTTTTGATCGATCCGGCCAATAAATTACTGAACAAAGACAACAAAACAGATTACGCGCCCTTTGAAATCCTCAACTATACCATTAACGATACGCAATCGGGTAACGGCAATGGTAATCCTGAAGCGGGCGAGACCGTTGGTTTCTCTCTGTTAGTCAAAAGCACCGGCAGCGCCGTGTCCAATATGTCGGCCGTGTTATCCTCGTCCGACAACATTATTCCTGTTATTGACAGTACGGCAGATTACGGAAACATGGCCTATTTGGAAGCAAAACAATCACAGCTCAATAGTTTTATTTTAAAAGTGGATTCGACCGCCGGACTGCGTCAGGTTAAAATGGCCGTTCAATTTTTTATTAATGATTTGCCGGCCTATAAAAAGGATTTTCAGCTAAATACATATACTAACAAAGTCGCCTTTATAGATGATTTTGAGGGTTTATTGGGTTACTGGGATACCGGGAAAAGCTGGCATCCGCATTTTTGGGCCCGAAGCGGTCAGAATTGTATGACCGACAGCCCCGATGGCTATTACGAAAATGATCAGGAAAACGTCCTGACCCTGAACAAAAATTTTAATCTGGCAGAACATGAAAACGCTTTCCTCGAATTTTATCATATTTACCTTTTTGCTCAGGGTGACAGCGGTCTTGTACAGGTTCTTGATAATACAAAAAACTGGCAGACGGTTGCCGCTTTTACCGGAACAATGCCGTTCGAATGGCAGCGTTGTGTGACAGATCTCAGCCGGTTTTGTGTCGAAGGAAACAGTGATATCAGGCTGCGCTTTGACCTGAAATCGGACGCCGCAGATGTGTATGACGGCTGGTATATTGATGATATGATTTTGACCGTGGATTCGGTATTGACCGGTGTAGATGAAAATGGTCCTGTTCAACTGCCGCATTCTTTGAATTTGGCGCAGAACTACCCCAATCCATTCAATCCGGAAACGGTAATATTGTACGAACTGCCTGAAGCAACCCCTGTTCGTATTGATATTTATAACAGTCTCGGGCAAAAAGTGTTAACGTTAATAGACAGTAAAAAACCAGCGGGTACCCATAAAATCATCTGGAACGGCCGCGATTCGGCCGGACAATCAGTTCCCTCCGGAATTTATTTTTACAGGCTGTCCACGGATTCACAGCAGTTAGTCAGAAAAATGCTGTTGTTGCGATAGTATCAAATGCCCCTGTTAAAATGGAAACAGGGGTATTTTCTTTATATTGTTAAAGACCGGTAATGTAATTACACTGTAAAAATAATATATTCATTTTTTTCATTTGAACTTTGATTCATTGTATTAAATTGATATCAGATAATCATCCCGGACAAAAAAAGGAGTAGTCAAATGAAAAAAATTATCATACTATTGCTTTTTATTGTTTTATTCTCCGCTTTCACAACAATTTCCGGGGCTGAAAGCTTTACTGAAAATATACGCCTGAATCAGCTCGGTTTCTATCCCAATGCACCGAAAGAAGCGATTGTTATCGATTCGCACGGCGGTCTTTTTTATATTACATCACCGGATTTTAGTGACACGGTCTACACCGGGTCTTTGGGAGCAGAAAAAGTCTGGGAATACTCTGATGAAGCAGTAAGAATAGCCGATTTTTCAGCCCTGAAAGAGACCGGAACTTTTATTGTCCTGGTCCCCGGACTCGGATATTCCTGGAAATTTGAGATCAAACCATTCGTTTTTCAGAGGGTTGCCAGGGCCGTTTTAAAAGGTTTTTACTATCAGCGCGCCAGCATGGAACTGGAGGAAGAATTCGCCTATATATGGAAAAGACCCCTGGGACATCCGGACACCCTGGTATATGTTCACGCCTCGGCGGCAACGGAATACAGACCGGAAAACACCATCATCTCCTGTCCCAAAGGCTGGTATGATGCCGGAGATTACAATAAATATATTGTCAACTCCGGGATCACAACATATACCTTACTGGCGCTTTACGAACATTTCCCGGAATATTGTAAAATTCTCGAATCATCGATCCCTGAAAGCAAGGGCCCAATCCCGGATTTGCTTGCCGAGGCTTTATGGAATATACGCTGGATGCTGACCATGCAGGACCCGGAAGACGGCGGCGTCTATCATAAACTGACCTGCACAAATTTTCAGGGATTCACCATGCCGCACCGTTTGACCGCGAAACGTTATGTCGTACAAAAAAGTACAACCGCGACCCTCAATTTCGCGGCGGTAATGGCGCAAACCGCCCGTATCTTCAGGGAATATGATACGGAAATGCCCGGTTTTGCCGAATCATGTCTTACGGCGGCTATTTCCGCATGGAACTGGGCGCAAATAAACCCTGATATTTTTTACAGACAAAGTGAAATCAACAGCTTATATTCCCCCACTATTAATACAGGCGAATACGGCGACAGCCATCCCGAGGATGAAATGGACTGGGCGGCCATGGAATTATATATTACCACCAAACAGGACAGTTTTCTGACCTGCCGCAATATTTTTTCCGATTCGTATACGAGTGTCCCCGCCTGGCCGAGTGTAAGAACGCTTGGTTTTTACTCCCTCGCCTTTTATGCCGGCAAACTGTCCGCCGCAGTTGATACGACAGAAGTCAAAAACAGACTCATCGGACTTGCGGATGATCTGGTAACCAGTAAGAACAATTCCGCCTATGATGTTGTTATGGGTGTATCGGGATCTGATTTTGTGTGGGGCAGTAACGCCATTACCGCCAACCAGGGTGTCGCACTGTTACAGGCGTTCAGACTAACGGCGGACAGCACTTATTTGTTCGCGGCCCTGTCCAACCTGGATTACCTGCTCGGCCGTAACGCGACCTCGTATTCATTTGTGACGGGTTATGGCGACAAAACGCCCATGCGCATACATCACCGTCAGTCCGGTTCGGACGGTATCAGGGAACCCGTGCCCGGTCTTTTAGCCGGCGGCCCGAACAAGGACCAGCAGGACAATGTCAGCTATCCTTCGGATCTGCCCGCCAAATCTTATGTTGATAACCAGAACAGTTACGCTTCGAATGAAATCGCGATTAACTGGAACGCCCCGCTGGTTTACCTGACCTGGGTAATCGAAGCCGTTATGTCACAGGACGGCATACCGAATTTGACCGCAATTGAGGAGCAGAACAACAATAATTCCCCGGCTGATTATCTGCTCATGCAGAACTACCCGAATCCGTTTAATCCTGAAACAGTGATCAGCTATACGCTTCCCAAAGCTGCCTACATATCCATCGACATTTATAACAGCATCGGGCAAAAAATTATCACTCTTGAAGACGGGTACAAAACAGCCGGTTATCATCAAATTGTCTGGCAAGGATTGAATGCAAACGGACAAGCCGTCGGTTCCGGTATTTATCTATACAGGCTTCGGTCGGATTCAGGGCAAATTGTCAAAAAAATGTTATTGCTCAGGTAAAATCGGATATTATAAAGAAACCCCGGTGTAAAACCGGGGTTTCTATTAAACAAAATTAAAAATATGAATTTTATCGATTTAAAACTTTTCATCATACTTTGTCCACAACTCATCACCCAGTTTCCAGGCGCGTTCAACAATCCGGTCTCCCCATTTTACCGTATATTCCGTTAAAAATTCAATTGCTTTTTCTCGCGATTGGCTATACCTCTGAATCGCTTCGTTCTCTACCTGGTTCTGGGCGCCGAACAATTCATCCTGTAAAGGATCCCATACGGCCACGACATCTCTTTGCATATCACCCCAGCGCTGGGCCGCAAGAGTGCCAAGACGGTTAAATGCCCACCAGGCGGAATCACGTGTAAAACCGTTGTCACGCCCGGGGGTTTTAAAAGAACGCGGAAGATCCGTAACACCGCAGTAAACCGGTATATAGATGGATGTCGCCACATTATCAAACGCCAGCCATACCACTCCTCCGATCTCATCCGGCATCCAGTCACGTGACTGGGTTATGGTGGCGTACATGGTATACCACCGGGCAATCGTTCGTTCTCCCCGCCAGCCCCAGCCCCCGTTGATCTTGAACAACCTGTTCATCTCGTAAGGCATAAAAGGATTGGCAAACGGAGAAATGACCTCTTTTCCCGTTGAATCGGCCTGGGTTATATTTTTCACAAAATTATAATCCGTTCCTTGATAATAGTCACGGAAAATACTGACAAGTTTTTCAAGCGTCACCAGTGTGTCGGGTTTAACCGAAAACGGGAAATCTTTGTCGTTCGCGTCGATATTCAGGGATGGTGCGATCAGGCTGAAGACCCTCCACACACGCCGTCGTGCGGAGAATGTTGTGCGGCCATCCGGATCATACGCGTAACAAAACCGGAACGGCCCGTTCGCGGGATTCCACCAGCCGCTGTCCTGCGCCACCTGATATACATTTGATGAGGCCAAAAAATAATCCGGCCTGGACAGGTCTAACCGGGCAATACGGCTTGCGTTTGCGTTCACGGACACATGATCATCCGGGACTCTCTGCGCAGCCCATATTGATCCCTTTTCCCCTTTGCCGGACCCGAGTATCTCCAAATGCCAGACTTCTTTTTTATCCGCTATGGTTAAACATTCACCGTCATCAATATATCCATGGGTCTGTGTTAAATGTCCGGCCAATTGGATGGCCTCGCGGGCGGTCGTACAACGTTCCATCAGTAATTGGACCAACTGCTGGCAGTCGATTTTACCATTATCGGATTTGAGGCTTGCCCTGCCGCCAAAAGTGGATTCCCCGATGGCCAGTTGATGTTGATTCATGCAGGGATAGGCCGTGTTAATATAACCGTACGTTTTCCCGGTCTGTGGAATTTCTCCGGTTTCAACATACTTATAAGCGGGCATAGCCCGGGAATTATCTTCAATCCGTTTCAACATCTTGACCTGCCGGTGATCCGTGTAGGTCTTTTGTATTTGAATGTCCAGCCAGGACCTTGTCCTGTGACTGTCACATGTATGCGATGTTGTCACCCAGCCGCCAACCGATGCTTTTCGCCCCATAGTAATTGTCGTGCACCCATCCGGTCTGCCGTTTTCCCAGTCCGGCTTTATATTTTTCTCAACTGCAGATAATTCACCTGAGAATATATTAAAGGATATAATACTTGTACATAACCATAACATTTTTCTATATCCGTTATTCATTTCATCTCCTCAAATATATGGTCTGTTTGAATCATACTGATCTACATAACAGACGACATTTAAACTTATGGAATTGTTGAATAATCATCACAGGAGGATATTTATTTACCCGCTTTTTTTTCACTGGACCGTTTAAAATTCTCGAGATCGGCCTTGGCATATTTCTCGTAGCAATCCGGACAAATGCCATGACTGAACTTGGCATCAGAGTGCTCGCTTATATATTCCTCAACCTGATGCCAGTAATTGTTATCATCTCTAACCTTTTTACAATATGAGCAAATTGGCAGTAAACCCTGAAGTTGTTTGACATGTAACAAAGCCTCTTCAAGACTCTTGATTTTACCGGAAAGCTCTTTTTCCAGTTCGATTATTCTTCGTCCGGCTTTAATACGGCTTTGCAGTTCTCCCTGGTAATAAGGTTTATTTATATAATCATCGGCTCCGGCGTCAAGCGCTTTAATAATATCAGGTTTGGTATCTTTTGCAGTTAAAATTATAATATATATATATTCGTTTTCCCATTTTTCACGCACCAGTCGACATACTTCAAGCCCATCCATTTCGGGCATCATCCAGTCAAGAATGGCCATTCTGGGGGCGTCTCGATTATTTAGAACTTCCCAGGCCTGTCTTCCGTTATGGGCAATGATGACTTCGTAACCCCATTTTTTTAGCCAATATTCCAAAATGCGCCTGGATACTTCATCATCTTCCGCTATGAGTACTCTCATTTTAATATATCCGTTTTTCCCGGTTAACTTTTCAAATAATCCACTGATTGCAGGACTGTAGCTGACATCAATGAAGCAAATAATTTATGGAACCTACTCTCTATTGTCGGCAATTTTTACAGAAAAATAAATGTATTATAATTTAAAAAACCACATTCTAAATAACAACCTGTTTATTATAAATATTAAATTGCTTTATCAGAATTCATAATGTAAAATTATCAGGGAAATAATAAATTTTCGATTTGTTTTATAATTTTATGCCTGTTTCGGTAATGGATGCCAAATATCCGAATAGCCGGAAGACAAAATGAGTTCTATGGCAATATGATTGCAACACACACCGGATGATGTACTTATCTTTAAGCCAGGCAATAGCGATATAATCCGAATACAAAAAATTAAGACCCATTTTAGACATCGATTTGAACTTTACACTTGATATTTTGACAATAAATTATAACTTAGGAAAACCAAAAAATACTATTTATGTTAAGGTACACGCTGAATAAAAATTAATTATTGGAGATGCCCAGGATGAATATTCTTGTACTCAATTGTGGTAGTTCATCGATAAAATTTCAACTGATCAATATGGATGATGAAAGTGTCGTCGCAAAGGGACAGATTGAGCGGATCGGTGCAACCGACGCTATACTTAAATACAAACCGGTTATGGACGGGAAAAAAAATATTACCGAAATACGTACAATCCAGGATCATAATGAGGCCATCAGCTTGGTTATTAATACATTACTGGACAAAAAAAACGGGGTTATTCAGGACAAATCGGACATTGACGGTATCGGTCACCGTATTGTACATGGGGGTGAGGAATTCATTGAATCTGTTTTAATTACCGAAGAAGTGAAAGAAGGTGTAAAAAGATGTATACAATTTGCTCCCCTGCACAATCCACACAATCTTAAGGGGATTGAAGTATGTGAAGAACAATTACCCGGTATACCGCAGGTTGGAGTATTTGATACCGCATTTCATCATACTCTTCCGCCAAAAGCCCATATTTATGCCATTCCATTGGAATTCTACCACTATGACCGTATCAGACGTTACGGCTTTCACGGGACTTCGCATGCTTATGTGGCAAGAATGGCCGCCAAATATGTAAACCGGCCGATAGAAGAACTAAAAATCATAACCTGCCATCTGGGTAATGGCTCAAGTATAACTGCAGTTGACGGCGGCAAATCAGTTGAAACAAGCATGGGATTCACCCCTCTTGAAGGACTTGTAATGGGAACCCGAAGCGGTGATATTGATCCCGCTCTGATTATACACCTGGCCAGGTTAAAAAATTTACCTCTCCCACAGGTTGATGCGTTATTGAACAAAAAAAGCGGTATGTACGGTCTTACGGAAGGGAAAAGTGATTTCAGAGATATTGAAGACGAAGCAATGGCCGGAAATGAAAAATTTATCCAGGCGCTTGATATTTTTTGTCACAGACTGAAAAAATATATTGGTGCATATGCAGCGATTCTTGACGGATTGGATATACTCGTTTTTACGGCGGGTATCGGCGAAAGATCGTCCTATTGCAGAAATATTATTTTATCCGGAATGGGTTATCTTGGAATTAGTTTCGATCCCGAAAAAAACGAACGTAATGAATACGATATCGGTACGGGGCCCACAAAAGTACTTGTTATTCCAACAAACGAAGAGCTTGCCATTGCCCAGGATGCAAAAAAAATCCTGGAATCATTACCTGTCACGATATAAATAAAATATTTTATAAATAACAGATGATCGGATTATTATAAAACCTTTATATTTTTACATACCTCAAAATAAAAAAACCTTTTGTAAAAGTAATTTGCTTTTGCAAAAGGCTTTTTTATGAGCGGGAGACGGGGGTCGAACCCGCAACGTCAAGCTTGGGAAGCTTGCATTCTACCGCTGAATTACTCCCGCTAATTTTACTATATTATCAAATTCTATTGGAAAAGTCAAGATTTTTTTAGTAAAATAGATAATACAAATTAATTTTATTAAACATAAATGGAGAATAGCATGACCTTAACAAATCTTTATGAACAAATCAATAAAATCATGAACGCTGCTTTGTTCTCATTGGGAGAAACCAAAATATCACTTGGCTCTTTTCTCAAATTTATTGTCATTTTAATCTTATTTATTTATATTTCAAAAAAAGCATCCAACTGGACTGCCAAAAAAATCATATCCAAACTTCCCTTGCAGGAAGGAACACAATACGTCCTCAAACGATTTAGCGAATACACGCTTATTATTATTGGAGTCATTATAGCGTTTAATAGTATAGGTATTGACTTGAGGGGATTAACTGTCATTTTTGGTCTGCTGTCCGTGGGCATCGGTTTTGGATTACAAAATATTACCTCAAACTTTATTTCGGGATTAATTCTGCTGTTCGAACAACCGATTAAAGTCGGCGACAGGGTAACAGTCGGGGATACGGAAGGGGATGTTCTGGAAATTAACATCAGGTCAACCACCATCCGCTCGCTTAACAACATTTCCTATATTGTCCCCAACACCGATTTTATATCTTCGCAGGTTGTTAACTGGTCGCATGAAGACCCAAAAGTACGGATTGATTTGGATGTCGGCGTTTCATACAATTCGGATCTGGATTTGGTTGTCCGGTCATTGACCGAAGTTGCCCTGGAAAACAAAGAGGTCCTTAACCATCCCGAACCGGAAGTTTTATTTATGGAATTTGGCGATTCGAGTTGGAATCTTAGATTACGAGTGTGGATCGTTAATCCGAAACGGCATTATTATGTACGCTCGGATTTAAATTGTGCTATTGTCCATAAATTCCGTAAAAATAATATTGAAATCCCGTTTCCACAGCGTGATTTACATGTTCGTTCTCCTTTACCAGTACCGTTTTCCAGTAATATTAGCCCGAACAAGGAATATAATTAAAAAGTATATCCCGATAAAAATGTTTAAAAAATCAATAAAAAATATTGTTCCGATAATAGTGATAATATTTCTGCTCTGCGATTTCCCGACGGTTTTTGCGGCTTCCGATAATTTAATTCTTAAAAAAATCAACTTTACAGGCAATAAAACCTTCCCGGCAAAAACTTTAAAAAAAATAATTCAAAGTCACGGAGGAAGCTTCTTCTCTCAATTTTTGTTCTGGAAAGAGGATAATTATTTTAACGAAAATTTCCTGCAGGATGATATTAATCGGCTTGTCGATTTTTATCAGACAGAGGGCTTTACAAATGTACGAATCTCAACATTAAGAGATATTGATCAGCAAAAAAATAATATTGTTATTACCTTTGAAATTATCGAAAACAATCCAGTAATAGTGAATACCGTTAACTTTCAATTGCTCCCCGAAGACGGGGATGTTAATCCGGCAAATTCGCTAATCACAAAGATCAAACCAAAATTAAACCTGATAACAGGCGGCAGGTTCCGCGACGACTATTTCACACGCGACAAGGAAATAATAATAAATCATTTTACCAATTCCGGATATCCCCATATTGAACTTGTTACGGATTTAAACGTCTCGGAAAACAATGTCCAGATATTTTACAAAATAAAAACCGGTCCCTATTGTACTTTTGGCCCTGTAAATATTAGCGGGAACCGAAAAATCCCGTCAGAAAAAATAAAAAAACAGTTAGCTTTTACTAACAACGACTATTTTAACCAGGAGTTATTACAGGACACACAGCGCCGGATATTTGCACTGGGTGTATTTCAGTATGTATCGGTAAATGCCGTGCTGGACTCAAATAGTCATCATATAATACCAATCGAGATCAGGTTAAAAGAATCTCCCCGTTTTCGCACAAAAATTGGCGTCGGGTACGGTAAAGAAGATAAATTCAGAATATCTGCCGACATATTGAAGCTGGGATTCCTCGGTAACACCAGGAGGATTAATTTTTACGCCAGGCATTCTTTTCTGGAACCATATAATTTCAGTATTAAATACATTTTCCCCGCCTTCCCGGGGCCAAACACGACGATGACCATTGAACCGTTCCTGAAAAAAGAGAGGGAACCCGGATATAAGATAAGACGTATCGGCGGAAATGTAAGTTTTCAAAAAAAAATATCCACCTATACCGACGGATTTATTAATTACTCTCTCGAACAGGATAATCTGTTTGTCAGTAAACAATCTATAGATGAAGCTCTCAACAAACGGGACATTAGTTTATATAACAAGTCAGGTATTACTCTGGGGCTGATACGCGACACCTCATTACCCCTTTTCACTCCTGTGAAGGGGCTGTATACTTCGGCCACGCTTACGCTTTCCGGTTTGGGCTTTCAAAGTGATTATCATTTTTACAGGATTTTACTCGAAACAAGAAAATATCACCGGCTGAATAATTCGCTTGTCTGGGCCACGAAATTTAAAATAGGCCTGATCGAACCGACACATTTGGATGAAGTCACACCAATCGAAGAACGCTTTTACGCGGGAGGCAGCAATTCGATCCGCGGCTGGCGGCGTTCCGATATCGGCCCTAAAAACAGCAACGGCGAACCCATCGGCGGGAACAGCTATCTGGAATCAAGCCTCGAATTGCGTTATCCGATTTGGCAAAAATTATCCGGCGTTTTATTTATGGATTTAGGGAATGTTTGGTCTAAAAAATTTGATTATAATTTATACAAGCTGCATTATGCAGCGGGTACCGGTCTGAGATTGAGCACACCCATCGGCCTTATCAGGTTCGACGTGTCGGCGCCGGTATTTGAGAGAAAACATAAATTACAATTTCACATAAGCGCCGGTCAGGCATTTTAAAATGAATAAAATGTTAAAAAAAATTTATAAAACCGTATTAATTTTTATTATCATATTATTGGTATTCCTTACCGGAATCGGGATTTTTACCCAAACCGGAATATTTAAAAACTGGCTGAAAAAACAGATAATCAGCAACGCCGGGAAAGCGCTTGACGGTTCACTTTATTTAGATGAAATTAAAGCTAATCTGGTCAGCAACCTTGCTATAACGGATCTGTCTTTTTCAAAAGGGCTTGATACCCTTGTACACATCCCTTCCCTAAAAATTCAATTTCGGCCGCTGCAATTGATATACAAAAAAATATCATTCCGCGCTGTGCGGATAGAATCCCTGCAATTAAAAATTATCCAATTACACGACAGCACCTGGAATTTTGAATCTATTGTAACAGAAAATAAAAACAAACCCAAGCCAACCGTCGGTAGCGATTTTAGCTGGCAACTTAGCCTGGACAATCTGTCCCTGAATAACGGTTCGGTCACTTTAACTCCATTAGACGATTCGTTACGGTCTTTATGCATAAAAAACATCACTGCCGTCTGTTCACTCAATTATGAAAATAACAATTTTACCGGACTTTTGGAAAATCTGAGTTTTCAGGTCAGGGAGCCGCAGTTAAGTTTAAACCAGCTATATGTAAACCTGTCGTTTACTGGGAACAATTTGAATATATCTCAATTTAACCTGCGTTCCGACGCAAGCATTCTGGCCGGTAATGTGTCCGTTAACCTGAAAAACCCCGGTATTAACACATTACAACTAAATTGCACACCACTCGATCTATCGGAGATCAAAAAATTTGTTCCCGCCCTTCCGGTTTTTGGTTCGTTAAACGCGCATTTAACTGCACAAACAGTAAACGATTCTCTGTTTTTTGATGCTTCGCTGAACAAAAACAATGAACAGCTTGGGTTACACGGTTCGGTTACAAATTTGACCGCCATCCCCGGTTTCCTGATCGATATGGACTTTAGCAAATTCAATCTGACAACATGGCTGGAAAACACGCATATCATGACCAATCTGACGGGACGGTTAAATCTTGAAGGGTCGGGAAAAGATTTAAAAACAGCAAATGCCAGATTAATCACTGAACTGGCCCCTTCCGGTATCAACAATCTGCAAATTCGAAGCCTGACGGCCGCCGCTGAAATTTTGAACCGAAAAATTAAGACAAAAATAAATACCGTTACAAATGCCGGCAAAGCCATTTTCAGCGGACAACTGGATATTAATAACAACATGAATACCGACGCGACATGCCGTTTTCACGATATAAATCTGAATAAATTTCTTCCGAATTTAACAACGGCTGTCTCCGGGCAATTTAATTTATCCGGGCTTTTGGATCCAAAAAAACCGGATGTTAAATTTTCAGCAAATTTGTCCCGGTCATTTTTTAATAATATCCCTGTTGATACTCTTTTTACAAACCTGAATTTTGCCGGTCAGTTATTAAATATTGATTCATTATATCTGAAAACCCGCCCCGGTCAAATCAATGTGAACGGACACGCGGGGACAGATTCGGTGTTTGCTCTGAATTTCAACTATGATATTGGCGATTTGAGCGGTTTAATGGACAGCACAAAACTGGCGGCAACCGGTAAAATTACCGGCAATGTTACCGGTAAAATAGATTCGTTTCAGTTAAAAACGAATTATACACTCGTTGAGGCATTATATGAAAACTATCACTCCGAGTTAATAAGCGGTTCCGCTAATGTTCGTTATTCAAAAAAAGAGATCAGCGGATCAAGTGACATAAAATTCCATAACAATAACGTCTCAGGGTTCAAGATCGATTCTGTCGGCATATCGGTCGGTTTTACCGATAATTGTATCGATAATTCGATCCATGTCGCTGTTAACGATACTATAAACGGAAAAATGAATTCCGTTTTATGTCTGGCGGATCATCCAAAGCTAACAATCCACGACATACTATTCAATATTGGCAAAAAACAATGGTACGGGGATAACTATCCGATCCAAGTTGAAATTAAAGAAAAAGATTATATCATAAATCACTTTACGCTCCGTTCCGGGGAACAATCTGTTTCTCTGGATGGGGGATTCGGGGAAACGGGCGAAGAACAATTAACCCTGATAATGAAAGACATCGATCTTGCTAAAATTTCCCCATTTTTCAATCCGGAAATGACTATTAACGGGATATTAAATGTTCAATCCTTATTATCAGGTTCATTTAATGAACCGCAATTGCAGGGAACAATTTCTTTAACAAACGCGATGTTAAATACATTTAGCATAGAAAATTTATCAACAAAAGTTAACTATAAAAACAATCTGTGTTTTATTTCTTCCGCCCTGAACCGTAAACAAAATGAAAAAATCGAACTGACAGGTGAACTGCCCGTCAATTTCCCATTACAAAATAATGAATGGATATCAAAGGGATCACCTCTGTATTTACATATATTGAGTGAAAACATAAACATATCATTTTTGGATTTATTATCAAATAACCTGACAAAAACTTCAGGCAAACTGGCGTTAGATATCAAAGTAACGGAAACCCTGAACAATCCCGTCATTACGGGCACGTTGGCGGTCAACAATGTTTTCATATCCGTTCCTCAATATGGTTCGAACTTTTACAATGTCGCGGCTTTATTAAAACTGCAGGATAATAAAATTGATATCACAAACATCAGTGCACAAAACGAAAAAGGTTTTATTAATATAAAGGGGGATATCGTTAAAGCTAAAAACCAGTTTGTTTTACAGGACATGAACCTGTTTTTTAAAGCAGACAATTTCCCTTTGGCAAAAAATCAAAATCTCGAGTTGACAATTAATAGTAATATTTCCCTGACCGGCAATATAAATAACCCTGCTTTTGACGGTTCAATCGATATTTTACGATCAAAGATTTATTTACCGGCATTTCAAACTCAACAAAAACCGGCCGCGGTGAAACGCCCGACTTTATTAACCAATATCGATTCCAACAGGACAATCGCCAAAACAAAAAAAACTGATTCGGAGTTGCTGGAAAAACTGCGCGGCAAGATCAAAGTGAACATCCCCCGAAATGCATGGATTCGAAATGATGACATGAATATAGAATTATCCGGACATATTGACGTCCTGAAAGAAAGTCCGGTTTTCGAATTATTCGGCACAGTTCAAACCGTCAGAGGGACATTAGACCTTTACGGCAGAAAGTTTAAGATCTCCGAGGGACAAATAGTATTTGAAGGCGGGAAAGAATCAGCACCCAATTTAAATATTGAGGCAGTGTACGATTTTCGTGATGCGTATTCGGCCAAAAGACAGTTAAAACTGAAAATTACCGGTAAAACAACTCAACCCGTTATTACTTTCTATCTTGATAACAGTCCGGTTGAAGAAAAAGATGCCATTGCTTACCTGGTTTTCGGAAGGAATTCGGACGAATTATCATTCGGAGAAAAATCACAATTAGCCGAAAATGAAGGGCTTGTCAGTTCCGCAAGACTCGAACAACTGTTAACGTCCAGGATGACAGGGGAATTAAAAAACAAACTTTTAAGAAAATTGAACCTTGACGTTATCGAATTTAAAGGTAACGGCAATTTGCGGCAGGCTTCAATTGTTCTGGGAAAATACATTACCAACGATTTGTTTCTGAGCTACAAGAAGGATTTTCGTCTCGGGCGTTCACATGAAATGGTGCCGGAAGAAATTTCCCTGGAATATGAAATCAACAGGTTTTTATTTCTTCAGGCGACCAAAGGAGATGACAAAACCACGGGTTTTGATATCTTTTGGAAATATGAAAAGTAAATATCACATTCAATATATTAACCGGGGAAATTATATCTACCGCTGGTAAGGGATACACAATTGAAAAGAGAATTGCTCGTGTCTGCGTCACAAAAAAGAATTTACTTACGGGTCAGCTTTGGTTGTCAAACATGATAATAGTCAATGTTGTCCTTTGTTATGATGTCCATCGGCATCATAATTTTATTTTTGAGTTTTTCATGCAGGGCGATATTCTTATATAAAGAATAGATACACATATAACCCTGCAGCTCGGAACGTTGACTGATTAAAAATTTGATTATCCCCTTTTTCAAATAAAAAATATTTTCTTCAACCAGGTCGTAACCTATAATATTAATTCCACTATCTAATGCATATGATTTTACACATTCGGCAATTTGATATGTGGTAGAATTCGGGACAAATATTCCCTTTAAATTATCTATATCTTTTATAATGTCCCTGGTAATATTATAAAATGCCCTGACATCTTTTTTTCGGTTTGCTTTAAAAGATTTGAATGTAACATTGGTTTTATCTTTAAAATAATCCCGAAATCCTTTTACCCGGTCTTCAAGATGGTTGTCCTTTGGTCGAACTTTAATCGCGGCAATTGTTCCCCGGCTGTTAATTAAAATATCCATTAATGTGGCGGCCAATTTACCGCTCTGATAAGATTCTTCTCCGATATATGTTAAACAATTGGATTGCGGGATGTAGGAATCAAGAAAGACATAGGGAAGATCGGGGGGTATTTTTTTAATCAGATCCTGGGCTGTCTGTGATAAAACCGGGGTAATGATAAGACCATCCAGTTTTTTTTCAGACTGGAAAATTTTTGTAAAAGCTTTTTTGAATGAAATTTCCGAGTATTTATCGTAAAGAAAATATATAGTATTAACCCGATAAATATTTAACTCTTCTCTTGCTTTATTAATACCCTTGACGGGCAACTCCCAATATCTACCGTCCTGGGTTGGTTTCGGCACCAACACACCGAAATTGTATTCCCGGGTCCTTGATAACGACAAACTTTGAGCCAGAATATTGGGTTTATAATCGAGTTCTTTAATAATTCTTTTAATTCTGTCAGCCGTTTTCTGTGACACTCTTCCCCGGTTATGAATGACCCGGTCGACAGTTCCGACAGAAACATTGGCCAATTGAGCTATTTTTTGCAGGGTAATCATATTCTTTAATGCGTTAGCGCACACGCTGTAAATGAAAAAAATAACTTTTATATATAATTATCACATATCATGTACAGTCAATAACTGTAGCCGACTAAAATGTTTCTGAAAATTCAAATTCCCTTTTGTTCAAATTAAATATATATATATTAAAAAATAGTATAAAATAATTGCAGCCTTTTTATCAAATCTGTTTATAAAAAAGGGGCCCATTAATCAGAGTACGGATAGTTCAAAAAAGTAGAGAATGTGCAAGAAAATGTCAAGCGAAAAAAAATTCCCCCAACTGATTTGGTCAACGTCAACCGTTAAAAGGACGTTCTGTTGGTCACAAGCAAATTTGCCCGGATTATATTCAATCGAAATTGTACATCAAAACCAATCTCTGGTATAGACAGAACAAAAAAAACTTTTACCCCGCTTGACAGAAAAATTTCCCGGCTTTATCTTTTTTAATATTCAAGATGAATCCAAATCCTAAAAATGACTGTACAATTAATGGAATTTTTATTAACTTCACAAAGTTAAATTATCAGGTGATGTATTTTTATTATAATATTCTATCGGAGGGAAAAAATGCAGACAAAATATATTAATGTTTTTTTTGTTATTCTGTTGCTTCTTATCTCATGTACGAGTGTGGAAAAAGAAAAGCCGGATGTTAAAACACTCAAATCCGAACTGCAAAAAAGCGCGCTTGATGACCAGATCAGTCTCAAAGAACAACAGCTTGAAACACTGCGCGCAGAAGCCCAGGATTTGCTTGATTCGCTTCGTGCGAAGGAACTGATGCTTGTTATAAGGGAAGCAAAACTGGATTCAGTGGAACAAGCCCTTGAAAACATTCAGGTTGATCTGCAGCAACAGCAAGCGACGCTGAAAAAAATGCGTTCTTCTGCTTATCTTGTCCTGTTTGTTGGAATTGTGTTATTGATATTTGGACTGTTTATTCTATTAAAGCCCAAAAAGCCGGCGCAGGAAAAACCTGTGGAAAAGCCATACACAAAGTCTGATGAAAAAGCGGAAGAAAAGTCCAAATCCGAATCAAAGGTTGCGGAGAAACCGGCCGGTGAATCGGCGCCTTCCGTAGCGGTCAAAGAGGAATCCCCGAAAACCGGTAAAACCACAACTCCGGTCAAAAAAGGGACGCCGAAAAAAGATGAACAGGTCAAAACAAAACCCGAAAAGAAAGAAACCAAAGCCGTAAAAGAAGAAAAATCAGCAACAACACCAAAAAAACAACCGTCAAAGCCGGCGGCAAAGCCATCATCAAAAAAACCGCCCGCTAAAGAATAACTTTAACCGGGTAAAAAATTATACTTTGACAACTAAAAATTTCAATTATTTATTTGTCCGGTAAACAGGGCGAGCAGATCCATTAACACCCCCTTTAATACTCCAAAAGAGTCTAATTAATGGGGGTGTTCTCGTATTGTTTTATTTCTGGGCTCAAACATTAAAAAAGCCGGTGTTTCAAAGAAACACCGGCTTTTTTTTGATCTGGAGGTCATATGTCCTTATTTCAACAGCACCATTTTCTTTATATTCACAAAATCTCCGGCTACCAATCTGTAATAGTAAACACCTGAACCGACACGTACACCGCTTTCATTTGTGCCGTCCCAATTGACGGTATGATACCCGGCCTCGATCTTGCTGTCAACCAGTTGCCGGACCATTTGACCCATGATATTGTATACTTCCAGAGTCACGTCCGAATTCCTGGGCAGTTCAAACCGTATAGATGTTGTCGGATTGAACGGATTCGGGAAGTTCTGGGACAGATCAAACGTACTCGGCACCGGCGCTTCCGCGGAGACCGGCCCATGATGTGTTTTGATACCGCCCACACTGATATCTTCAAGTTTATAATAATATGTATTACCCGCTTTAACATCTGTGTCATTATATTGATACTTTCGTTCTGAACCGGAGGGTATAAGTTTTTCATTGATCTTTTCATATATTCCATTTTCCGTCTGGCTGCGCAGCACATTAAATCCCAGGTTACCGGATTCATTGGACGTTTCCCAATTCAAAACGATACCCTTATACGGCGTCACCATAGTGCTAAAACTGACCAGTTCAACAGAACTTGGATCGGCCCACCAGCTCTTTTCCGTGCAGGACAGGGCATCACAGACTTTAACCTTAACCGAATATGCATGATCGAGGGGATAGGATGCCGGTTGTAAAGTAAAAGTATGACCCTCGCCTTCCGGTTCGTCTTCCACATACCAAAGAACCGTAAGCTGATCGCCGTCCTGATCTTTTGTCACGACGCCAAACTGAATCGGTTGATTTTGTGAACCGTCAAATTTGTAATGATAAGTCTTTGGCCAGAAATCCGTTATTTCAGGGGGCCTGTTATAATTTTTGACCACGACCTCAACAGAATCCTTTACCTTGCCCGCGGGATCATGATTATCCGTGGCAATGAATACCGGATAGAACGTTTTGCTCAAATCCGGGCTCTTGACCACATTCAGATCGGGGGTCCATCTGAATTCATAATTCCCGTAACTGTCGGTTTCAAATGTCGCTCCGGCCGGCAGGTTGCGGGCGAGATAATAAACACGTTCACCGTCGCCGTCCGTGGCGGAAACTGGAATCGTGAGCGGAGAAGTTTCAAAAACTTCCACCTTCTTTGGTAAATTTGTGAATTCCGGATAATGCTGATCTTCTCCGGTAGCTTCAAATTTCAACGGCCCGCCGATTAAATAAGAACTGGTGACCTGAAGTTTGTTACTCGTCGCATAAGGACGCGGACCGAGGACCCAGTTTGCTTTTGCCAGTCCGTTTGCGTTGGATTGAACCGACTGTTGACCGTCGATATACCCGTCACCTTCGGTAACAGTAAACGTGACCACGCCACCGGGCGCCGGGTTGCCATGACGGTCCTGAACCATAACAAGTAAGGGATCGTATAACGGCTTACCCATTTCTCCTCTTTGACCGTTTCCGGAGAAAATATCCATCCGGTACGGGGAATCCGCTTCGCCGATGATGGTAATTTCATAGGTGCTTGGTTCCAGGTTAACAGCCGTGGCCTTGATCTTATTAATTCCGCTGACTATATCAAGCGTATAAAAAACGCTGACATGACCCTGCAGGTTGGTCGTTTTGGTTAATACTTTAACACCGCCTTCCAGGGTGCCCGCGCCGTTGACGCTTTCATCATCAATAACTGAAAAAGTGACACTAATACCGGATACGGGATTACCGTATTCATCAGATGTCTTTAAAATGAACGGTTGTCCCAAAGACTGTCCGACAGTCCCTTTTTCAGGGCCGCTGACAAATGACAGATATTTTGCCGTTGTCGCGGAAAGCGTCCAGGCATAGAATGTGGTCGAGCCTTTTTCGGGATGGTCTTTCAGGGTTGCGTTATACAGATTAATGCCGACTTTGGTCCCAACCTGGGCCTTGGCGCGCGCGTAACCGTACCAGTCCGTGCTGTGCGGATTATCGCTGGTAATCGCTCCGTTATTGGCGCCAAGGGCTTTAAATTCAACATCTTCATTCCATACCGGCCAGCCCCTTTCATCATTAACAACCACAACAAGGTCTTCCGGTAACGGCTTGCCCGGGCCCACTTTTAAACTGTCGCCGCTGACAATTTTCGGCTTTTGCAGGTCAACGGGATTATCGCCTTCGACGCTGAATTTAACGGACGGGCTGTTCAATCCCTGCGCACTGGCTTCGATCAGGTTAATACCCTTTTGGGTTCCCAGCCTGTAATATTTTGCGGCAACACCATTTATATCCGTTCTGATATTGGTATTATCAACTATCCGGCCGCCGCTCTGATCCTCGTTAACCGTAAACGTGACCGGGAAATCCGGGATCGGGTTGCCGAAACGGTCGACAACCACAACACGGAGCGGTTCCGGCAGTACAGTACCGATATTTCGTTTCTGAGCATCGCCGCTGTTTTCATGTTTTACAATCCTATCCGCCTCTGCGGCCCTAAAATATACCTGAGCCTTATTCTCAATATCTACCTCATTATTTATATCCCGGGCGGAGATCTCTTTCAACCCCGAATTTTGCGAAGAAATAAAACCTGTAACCTGTCCGTTTTCATCGGAAGCGGATGTCGGCTGGGTTATATCATTGCCGCTGCCCGAAGCCATTATGGTTACGCCTTTATTTTGTACCGGATTTCCGAATCGGTCTTTGAGGGTTACTGTTATCGTAGCCTTTATAGTTCCTTCCGATACATTTAACGTATCCGGAGAAACGGCAATCATCGACTGATCCGAATCGGTCGAGTCAGCGTATGCTGTCCATGTAAACTGTAACGGCGATCCCTGCAGTTGGGTGACCGCATAAGATGTCGCTTCAACAGTGTATTCGCCTGTTTTATAACCGGCCCGCCAGTTTAATCGCGCGATTCCATCCGCCGCAGTATTGATTGTGGTATCGGTTGCGGTTCCCGGCCCAAGAGCGCCCAGTGCAGCGCCGGTCAGGGTGTCTCTGGGCAATATTTTAAAACTGATCGGTTGACCGGCAACATTATTATCATTTTTGTCCCTCGCTGCGACGCGTAATTCTTGCGGCCAGAACTGTCCAACAATACCATTCTTCTGGTCCACACCATTTATCTTGACAATTTTCGTGGCTGTTGAAGACAGTCCGGTAATTTCAAATATCCCGGGAGAACCCTGCAGCGGCAGGCCATCCTGTTCGGAAGAAAATTGCACCTTATTAATTCTTACACCGGCATTTAAACCAAGTGTAAATTGAACGGAAGCGATACCGTTTGAATCTGTTTCTTTTACTTTTACAGTATCGACCATTCCATCCAGGCTTCCGCCGTTGGCTGTCGCACGGCTGATAACTTTAAATGTTACTTTATGACGCGCAATTGGTGTTCCGAACCTGTCCGTCACTTTGACTTTTAAATATTCAGGTAATGTACTGCCGTGTACGGAACTGAGTTCCTTTGTCGTATCGTTTGTTATTTTTACAATCCTGCTGGCGGCCCCGGCCTGCGCCGAGACAATATAATCTTCATAAGGTGAGTTGAGCAGATGGATTCCGCCGCGTTTGGAAATAACGATTAATTTGTTATTTTGCGATCCGGGATTCGGACCAAGTCCCCAACGGATCTCGGCATATCCATCTTCATCGGTCTTGACGGTTTTAGTCGTCACGCCAAGTGTATCAATATAACCTTCGTTGCCGTTCACTTCGACCGTTTCATACAAAACATCATAATTGGAAACGGGATTGCTAAACTGATCGACAATTCGGGTTTCAAGGGGTGTTGATAAAAATTCACCAACGATGCCATACGTATCAAATGTGGAATCCGGGACCAGCCGATAAGCAACATCCGCCAAACCCGATGCCTTGAACACGATTTTTGAATTAATGGTAACACTTGACGTTGCCTCGACCTGATTGTTTTCAAACCCGCTTTCATTGCCGAGGATCCACTCAACCTGGGCGGTACCGTCAGTTGCCGACTGTATGGTAGCCTGGGTATTACCGTTTACCTGACCGTTACCGTCCGTGACCGTAAAGGTAACCGGATAACCCCCGACCGGGTTCTGGAAACGATCCACAATTTTCACGATCAGTTTATTCGTGAGCGGTTTTGCGACCGTTCCGGATAGGTCCGTGCCGGTCACCCGAATCATTTCGTTTGCGGCGTCAACGCCGGCAAACGCGGTATAAATTTGCGGGCTGTTGTTCAACGGATTTCCACCGGCGGTAGTCGCTCTTGCTTCCAGTTGTACCTGCCCGGGCGCGATCGGCATAATCCAGATAATGGAAGCGATACCCTTGGAATCCGTAGTGACCTGTTTGATCACGTCGGGTGATCCGGTGGCCCCTTGCAGAGTTCCGCCGTTATTTTTTATTTCAAATGTTACCTGATGCCCGGCTATCGGGTTGCCGTAAATATCTGTGACCATAGCTTCTATCTGTTTTGGCAGCGGATTTCCGACAATACCATTCTGATTATCGCTATTCGGATTGTTTTTGACCAGTTTGTTTGCGGCAGCCGGAGTAGCAGACGCCTTGAAGATAATAGGCGCATTTCGCAGGGGTTGTGTCGGGAAATCCACCCTGTACGCTGTCGCTTCCACAACATGCACACTATCACCCGCAATTGATCCCACTGTAAGTCTGGCGGCAGCCCGTCCATCCGGACCGGTACTGACAGTTGTTTCGTTTGAACCAAAAAATTTACCGCCGCCCGATATGACCGTAAATGTAACGGGATGTCCGGAAATCGGATCATTGCCAAACGGACCGTTCACCTGGACAACAAAATCCTGGGCCAGTGCGGTATTCACCTGCGCGCTCTGATATTGCCAAGAGCTGCCCACCTTAACCCCGTTGCCTGAAACATACAAAATCTCGCTGGCAATGGCCTCCGTTGCCGATGCTGAAAATGTAACAGGATCAACGGCAGGATAATTCACCAATTTCACCTGTACCTGATGGGTTTGTCCGACCTGGTTTCCGATCGTCAATGTGTCGCCTGCAAGTCCTTCGGCGTTGGTTTTCAGCACTTTTACGGTAATCCCGGACTGGTCGAAATAAGCTCCGGAACCCTGTATTATTCTGAATTCCACATCTTTATTCGGTACGCCGTTTCCGGCCTGGTCCGTCGCTTTGACAACAAAAGGTTCCTGCAGAGGTAATCCGAGCGGTCCGGTTTGATCCTGACCGGAAATGATGATTAATGTATCCGGGGCTCCGATTTGTCCGGTCGCCTGAAATACAATCGGGCTGCCGCTTAAACCCTCGGCGCGCGCTTCAACTGTATTCGGGCCGGGTAAATTCCCAAGAACCCATTCAACCCGGGAGAATCCCTGCGAATCTGTATTTACTGTCAGTTCCGATTGCCTTTCATCACCGAGTTGTGTACTGACATTACCGCCGCCCTGGGTAACGACAAAATCCACCGGGAATCCTTCAAAAGGTACATTGTCCTCGGTTTTGACCTGCACTGTAAGGAACTCGGTTAACGCCACCCCGGCGTCGCCCGTTTGCGCAGTTGTCGGCGAAACCAGTTCTATCTTTGTCGGGGGATCACCCGGTTTGACGTAAAAATAAACCGGTGAACCGGTCAGGCCCGCAGAGGACGCCTGTATAGTATACGGCGTACTTTGCGCGGACAATGTCATATATGTTTCGGCGGCACCCAGTTCATTGGTCGTCGACTGGCTCTCTGACAGGGTTCCCGAACCGACTGTAATTTGCCAGTTAACCGGAAATCCCGATACACGGTTGCCGTATGAATCCCTTACTATGGCACGTAAAGGCGTGGTCATTGTTTTAAGGGGTTCGCCCGTCAGAGTGTCCGGCTGGGTCGGATCGCGTTGTAAACTCGCGGCGATACCGGGAGTGGGATCAAGGGTAAAAACCACAGGGGATCCGTTTAACGGATCAACGCCATTGTCCCTGAATCCGGTTGCGTTTATGACAACATTGTTGTCCGCATTTGTTTTGAACGTAACAAAAGTATAGGCAACGCCATTATCATCCGTTACATTCGGCAGGTCCGGACCGGTTCCTCCTGTGCCGGTTGGTACATAACCCGGCTTTTTAAGGGTACTCACAAGCGCAACCTTGTCAAATTGCGTACCTGTTTCCCGGTTAATGATAATCAATTTATGAAATCCTTTGTCCCAGGTTTTATTTGTAAATTTTTTCCAGGTCCAGCTTAAAGTTCCCGAACTGAAATCAACCCGTACACTGTCGGCGTCATCCAGTTTATAAAACATGCTGTTCTGGTTTCCGTCCGGTGCGATGAACCGGATATAAAAATCAAAATTGCCGGACTCCGGTATATATAAATTCAATTCGGAACCGCCAACCCAGTTTGGTCCGGTTGCCACGACATAGGTCCCGTTGGAAGCATTCGGATCGGAAGCCGTAATCGTAAAGGGGCGCAGAATACCTGCTTCCACTTCCTTCCAGATCAAGCCGCCGTAATCATAACTGTCAATACTGAGATCGGCCTGGCCGCTGATCAGTTCAAAATCAACAACCGTTCCGGGCGCAGGGGAACCAAGCGCGTCGGTGACCTGTACGGCTATAGAATCCGGCAATGTGGTTAAGATCGGGCCGGATTGATTGTTGCCGGCATAGACGGAAATATTTTCCGCCAACGATCCTTCCGAATAAATCATAAAATCTTCAATATTATTATTAAAAGCGCCATGCTGCAAAACACCGGAGTACCACGTGGATGGCTCCTGAATATCCAGCAAAAATTGGCCGTCTTTTTGCTCATTGATAAAAAATTCAATCTTTAATTTGCCCGTTGTTTCGTCATCAGATATCATAACTTTAAGCACGTCGCCGGGAACAGGGGTTCCAAGAGCGGGTGTAATATTAAACAACCTTGTTGCATGTTCAGCGTCTCCGCCTGTCATGGAATACAACATCAGGGTGCTTCTTCTTAATACAAAATACCCGTTAGCCTGGGTAGTTGGTGAATCCAGAAATATGCCGAGGGCGACAGTCGTTGCGCCTGCGGCATCACAATAAGAATCATCCAGCCTGACCCCTACTCCAACGGGGCTGACCGCCCGGCTGCCGTTATATGCGGCCAGATTATTCCAGTCGGAAGATGTTCCTGAAATGATGCCGAAAGATCCGTTCAATATCTCATGACGCGGTGAGACCGCCCAGTTTGTGCCGATGTTCGTACGTTCAAAATCATCCGTAACCATGACTATACCGCCGCCACCACCGCCGCCGCCGCCGTCTTCATCAGTCGTCGCGGATGTCATATTGGAGATGTTTGACCAGTTCGACCCGTCGGATACTTTCAAAGCAAAATAATAGGTCGTGTTCGAAACCAGACCGGATACCGCAAAATTTTCAGTTGAACCGGACGTCTTAGGAGCGGGTTCACCCGATGCTTGCGTGGCACTGTTAAAATTCAGATCGGTTATGGGATTTTGTGAGTAACGAACATCATACTCTGTTGCCTGTCCGGTTGTGCCGTCATCGCCCGTTGCGGTCCATTCAAGTTCTATGGAAGTCGAGCCCAGCGTGGTCGCGAACAGGTCGTCCACCGCGGCCGGTGGAGTCGTATCCGGCGCTTCCTTGGCAACGGCGAAACTCTCAACGTCATTTTCATATCCGCTTAACAGGACAACACCTCCGTAACGGGTCGTCAGATCATAATGCGCAGAATTATCCTGTACCGTTCCGACCAGTGTATCATTCACATAGACCTGAAACGTATGCGTTGCGGCATTAACTTTAATTTTAACTATGGAACCGGGGGCCGGAGCAGGCGGATTAGTTACCACAGTTTGAACATAACTGTTCAGTACCGTGGCGTCCAGTGTTCCGTTTGTCACACCCCACAGGCGGATTTTATCCGGCAAACGGTATTGTATCATATAACCGTTAGCTGTTGAAGATAAACTGTTGACAATGGCAATGCCGCCCAGTTCCACTCCGCTCGCGCTGCAGCCGTCACTCGCGCTGGCCCAGGTAAGTGAAATTTCATCCGGATTTGAAACCCCGCCAACTGTTCCATTGTAAACCCCAAGTACCCACGCATCGGGCGTTGCACCGCTGGCATGTAAATTTCCGGAACTGATACCCAGGTCAGAATGCGCCTGCCAGTTAGCTCCAAGAGTGGACCGTTCAAAATTATCGGAGCTGGTTGACTGCGCAAAAACCGTCAGGGGTACACCCATCAGGGGAATTAAAATGGCCAACAGGATTAAAAATCTTAATTTTTTATTCATGGTTCCAAAACCTCCAGATCAATTTATATTGATTTATTGTTTCAAAACAAGACAATTGCCCGAAAAATAATCAAGCTGATACATCTTTGTAAGAAAAAACCCTTCATTAGTCCTTAATTTTCAACAACTTTGAAAAATTTTATAATAAAAAAGCAAACTCAATGCCACATGATCCAAAATGAAAATTTTAATGGCATCCAGGATTTGGATATCACAAATGAAACAGGTTGTTTAGATGTATTTACCCGGGAAAAGGTAAAACCAAGCTACACGCTGTGTCCCAATTCTATAGTTTGTTCATAAAGTTCCATAATTTTCTCGTAATGTTCATCGGGCGCAAATATTTGCAGTGCTTTCTTTCTTCCCCTCCTGCCCATATTTATTGTTGCCTGTGGATTATCGATCAGCAGGTTGGCCTTTGTTACAAAATCATTCATATCACCCGCTTTAAATATATAACCGTCAATGCCGTCTTCGACCAACTCCGGGATACCGCCAAAAGACGCGCCAAGTACGGCTTTCCCGAGCGATAAAGATTCATAAATCGCCAGCGGCGAGTTGTCATGGCACAATGAAGGCATGACCGTAAAAGCGGCGCTTGAGATCATTTCCCGTAATTCATCGCCCGATTTGTAACCCAGCATCCTGATATTATCCAGTTTTTCTTTTTCGATTCGCTGTTTTATTACATTATCAAGCGGACCGGTTCCGATGAGGTATAATTCTTTCCCTTTGATGCGTTTCATCGCATCGATTAAAAACAGCACACCCTTTTCAACCGACATTCGGCCGGCATAAACAAAATAGTCGGACTTTTTATAACGTGGTTCGAAAGAATCCACATCCAGGGTGTAGGGCAGCACTTTGACGGGTTTATGACCATAACCGTATTCTGAAATTTTGCCCGCCAGAAAAGCGCTCGGCGAGTGAAACAGGTCCACATTCTTTTTATAGGATCGCAACATATTATGAATGGTCGCTTCCAGAGTCACCAGCAGACTGGCGCCGTACGATTCCCGAAAACATTTTTTAAGCGTCGCTTTCCAGAAATATTTACCGCGGCAGGCTTCGCAGATCCTGTTTTTCCCGTCTAAAAATACAATATTCGGGCAGACCAGTTTAAAATCGTGCAGCGTCAAAATGACCGGAATATGATATTCCTTCAGCGTTTTCATAATTGAAGGTGAAATATGGTGATATACGCTGTGCACATGGGCGATATCGGGACGGGTCTCCTCGATAAGCATGGCCAGTTTTCGCTGCGCCTCCTGATTATAGATCACCTTTGCCGCTTTTTTTAATGTTTTGATTGGATCCCGGCTGTCGCGAAGCTGGTCGGGATTAAAATAAGAGACAAAATAATCAGCATAAGGAGAAGGAAAATTTCTGGGATGATGCATGGAAAACGTTGCAACGACATCACCCTTTTTCTGTAATAACTGGCTTAGATTGAACACATAACGTTCGGCCCCGCCTTCAATATAGTGAAATTTGTGGATCATTAAGACATTCATAACCTGATCATTTCCATTGTTGTATCAATCGTTCTGCAATTACCGGTACCGGACGAATTTCCGTTCATATGCTGCTAATTCCGAAAAGTCCATTTTTCATATAAATCCTCAAACCGCCTGACCTGAAGCTGCAGTGAAAATTCATTTTCAACACGCCGACGCCCGTTATCTCCCAGTTTTTTAGCACGAACCGGATCTTTCAGCAAAGCCATCAAGGCGTCGGCAAGTTTCGCGGGGTCTTTGGTCGGAACCAGGATACCGGTCTCGCCGGGAACAACAGCTTCTTTGGTGCCGTCGACCGGGGTCGCGACAACCGGAAGACTGCTCGCCATGGCTTCCAGCACGACGTTCGGCAGTCCTTCGAATAAGGAAGGCAGGGTAAATATATCAAACAAACCTAACAGTCGCGGCACATCATCGCGATATCCCAGGAAATGAATATGTTTATCCAGTCCTTTATGCTTTACCAGATTTTCCAGTTTGTCTCTGTCCGGGCCGCCGCCCACAAGCACAAATCTTGTTTTCGGCGCTTCCTTTAATATCAGTTCCGCCGCGTCAAACAGGTATATATGCCCTTTTTGCGGCTGCAGTCGCGCCACCATTCCGATGACCGGGGCGTCCTCCGGCAGGCCCAGTTCCTTTCTTAGCGCCGGATTTTTCGACCTTTTAAACCGGTCCAAATCGACCCCGTAAGGGATCACTTCTATCTGGCGGGGAGAAACACCGCGTTCCTCAGCCAGCCATTTTGCCGTGGCCTGAGATACCGAAATAACCCTGTCGGCCAGTTTGATGACCGTCCGGTACGGATACAGCCGCCTCGGAACCAGCCATAAAGGCGACGAAATTGTCTCCCAGGAAAAAACCGCCTTGGCCCCGCCCCATTTGCCGACCAGCGCGGCCATAAAATCAGCGTAAAACAAGGTCGACATGATGACATCGATCTTTTCACGGCGGATCAACTGTCGCAATCGCCATATCAGGGATATATCAAACTGGCTTTTACGCCGCAATGTCACATATCGAAGTCCCAAATTTTCAAGCTGTTCGGGGTAATAATCGCCCATCCCGAAATTACATACCAGCGTATTAAAACGGGATGTGTCCATACGGTGCACCAGTTCCCATAATTTTTTTTCCGCTCCGGCCCAGCCCAGGCTTTCCGTTATCTGCAAAACGTTTATTTTTCTGTTTCGGCTCATACGGGTTTTTATCCGCCTTATTTGTTCCTTTTAATTATTTATTCTATACGTGCTATCGTTCAGTGCTGCGTAAAGCAATAATTTACAACCCTTAAACTCCCATTCATTTAGTCTCCTCCTTCCGCTGTCCAGCCTTTCTTCAAGTTCGAGCATATCCTGTGCGGGCCATTGGTGCCCGAAAGCGATCCACAACCGGCCCGGAACGCTTTCAATTTTTTGGAAAAGGGGCTCGTTACGTTCGGGATGAATCGTATGCTCCTCTCCCCAGATAATATGCAATTTTTCCTCTCCGGAGCGGGTTGGATAAACATTTTGATAGCCCGGCTGATGATCGGTAAAATAAAAATAAAACGGTAAAATCGCACCCCAATGCAAATACACCGTATCATCGTTCAGGGCCTGTTCCTTTAACTTGTACATCATCAGATCAACACGCCGGCCGCCGCTGTATTTCATATTTTTTACTTTGATAAAATTTACATATACTCCCTGCAGGATAAAAATCACGGAAAAAAACAACACAATATTGGCAAAAATTTTATTCTTCCCTGCCAGCGATTCATAAATGGTTTTAAAGCCCAAAACGATCATGATCAACCACAGCGGCATTAAAAACAGGGTCAAACGGCCCGCGGAAAACGGGTATTTGCCGGCAAATGACGCAAGCAGGACAAAAATCAGCGGTAAAGTAAGCAATAACAGGTCGTTATAATTTTTCCGTTTTATTTGACCGATAATCCATATTATTATCAAAAGATTACCCAGCGCTGCTACAACAACAGAGTCAAAAAAGTAATATGCGGGCAGCAATAAAATATGTTTTCCCATATGTGCAAAGTAATGCAATATATAGGAAATATCGGTTATCTTGTCCCAGTGAAATATCTGCACCAGCCATTCCTGGATAAATACCGGATTGGTTACCGCCCTGGAAATACTGACAATATACAATCCCGCAAACGACAAACAAAATACGAAACCCGACAGAATATAAGGCAACCAAAAACGCGGCGGCCTGTTCTTTTTTAAAAACACCTGTTGAATAAATAATAATAAATAGATAGCGGCAATGGAATAAATCGAGGCAAAGGCCAGCCATATACTGACAGCAGCGGAAATCGTGAAAAATAACCAAGTTTTGTTTGTTTTATCTTCGGCAAGCCGTTTCCCCCAGTAAATGAGAAGTATTGTCATCAGCACATCGGCGGTGTAATGTTTTAACGACTTGGCGTAAATCAGCAGTTTATCGGAAGCCATTCCCATTGCCAGTGTAACGGCCAGAGCGAGTTCGGATTTCATGAATAATCTGAACAAAAAATAACCGCTCAGAACCGCCAACAAGGCAAAAATCGCCGGAAAAATTCTCAACGCGAATGCATTGACGCCGAACAATACCACGGACGCCCGGGACAACAGCCCGAACAGGGGCGGAAACTGGATCGGCCAGTTGTCGTAATATTCCCGGACCGCTTCTTCAGGCCAGGGGTGATTGGTGAGACTCCAGTCGTCACTGATCAACGCCCTTGCCGGATGTAGTTCGTCGCTTCCCAGAACGAGCTTGTCGATCCCGTAAAGATGTAAATATATTATGAATAACCCGGCTGCGAACAATAAAAAAATTTTTACACTTTTTTTCATATAACAAACTCTTTGCTGTTCCTGAAATTTTATAATTATACAAAAAAAAAACGAGATATGCCAGTTAAAGCATACTCGTTACAAGATTTCAGGTCAATTTATTGCCTATTCTTTTAATGCGGCATAACATAATTTTTCCAGTTGTAATGCCTTGTGCGTCCATGTATGATGATGCAGGATAATCTCACGGGCGTTCCGGCCGACAGCCGAACGCTTTTCCGGTTGGTCCAGCAGGTATTTGACCTTCTTTGTCAGATCGCCCGGCGTATCAGGGTCAAAAAATACGCCGCTGTTACTGTCCTCAATCAATTCGGTGATCTGCCCGACTTTCGTGGTGATAATGGCTTTCCCCTGGGCCATATATTCAAATATTTTAACCGGCGAATAGTAAAACAAACCCGTACTGGCATACGGCGCCAGTGCAATGTCAAACAGGTTGACATATTGATACGCTATGTCATGCTCCACAAAACCGGTAAATAAAACCCTGGAATTCCAGTCATATTGCTCACATTGCTTTTTAAATTCTGCGGCCATTGGCCCGCCGCCGCCGACAATTAAAAAATATACCTCCGGATAATCTGTTAAAACATCTTTGATCAATTCGAACAACAATCCGGTATTATGCCAGTAATGCATGGAACCCATGAATCCGCAAACCTGGGAACCGGCATGAATACCGAGTTTTTCCTTTAAGCTTGATTGGTCCTCAAGCAGCGTCCGGGGATTGGCCCCGTTTGTTATGATATGGATTTTCGATTCAGCCGGATTATAAAGATCGACATAATAATCCCGGGCCACCCTGCTCTGAACAAAAATATATTCCGACAAACGGAAACAAAAACGCTCGAAAAACAGGATCCAGCTTTTCCATATATTGCCGTCCTTATTGTTATAAAACAGCCATTCGTAGGAATTGGCCCCGTCCGCCTCGATCAAAAGCGGAATATTTAATAGCTTTGCCAGCACGGATGCCGAATAACGGTAGGCGTCAATTCGGACGATTATCATATCCGGTTTATTTTGTTTAATGAACCGATATTCGAGCCGCATTTCAAACAGATTTTTTAAAACTTCTTTGGGAGTAAAAAATAATTTCCTGAATAAGGGGCGTTTAAAATAACTCTTCTTTTTGTTTGCTTTTTCCCCGTCTGCGCCCGGCGTTCTCTCTTTATTGCGCCAGTAATAACAAATTTTGTGGCCCTGTTCCTCAAGATGGGATAATAACTCAACGGCCTTGATCGTCGAACCGATCGAACTGCCGTACAGATCCTCCATATAATTGAAATAAGCAATTTTAAATTTTCTTTTCATAAACCGGAAATTTAAATCTATGTTCAATCCATAACCTGTACCGGCCGACGCAGTCGTAAAATTTCATATTTATCATTTGCCAATTCAATATCCGACAGTGGTCTGAATTGAGCCGCCACAGGTTCCCAGTCCTTCACCTGGTTTTTATTAATGATCAAAACGTCAACATTATATTTTTTCAGTATTTCAAGCCGTTCCTGGAGCTGAGTATCTTTACTGAAAAACCGGTTTACGTCGTTCCGGCGTAAAAGTTGATCATCTACAAAGGCGAGTGCGTTGTTCGACGCAACCACTTTTCCGGCAAATGTCGGTATAAACCAGCTTGTATAAATATCCGACAGGACGACATCATTTTGATTTACATATTTTGAAAATATTTTATATTGTTCAAATGAATTTTGTTTACCGGGTATGGCATTACGCAATCCTACTTTTAAAACATCCCGAAAAGACAGGGGAACCAATATCAAAAGCAAAAGACATAAATATATGAAACGAGAGCAATGGGATGATAAATTTTTTACCGTAAATTTTTCTTCCAATTCGGCCGCACCCGCGGCAATGGTAAAATGCAGTGTAAACATTAAATAGGCAACGACCCGACCGTATGCGGATTTGCTAAAAAAATGTCCGTACAGGTATATTAAACAAAATCCCAAAAACATCAGTACCAGCGGATCGCGAAAGTTGTTTTTGAATCGCCGGATAATAAGCGGAACACCCGGTAAAAGGGCGGGCCAGGTCCGGGAGAAAAATTTCACATACATTGAACCAACATCACCGTGAAAAGCGGACGAACCCGATTTGATAAATTCAAAAAAGGGATAATAAGGCCATAACAGCGCTAAAATGATTGCCGCGATATAAATCCCTATAAACCGGGCATAATCCTGCCATTTCTTCCCATAGCCGATTAAAAGAGCGCCCAGCCCGACAGTCAGAAAGATAAATGTATAGGGATGAGACAGAAGAACGATCACAAGAAAAACTAAAATAGCTATATACCACATTTTTTTGTTTTTTTTAACGGCCGTAATAAAACCTGAAAAAGCAATAAAGCTTAACGCTGTAGAAAATGTGGACGGGTAAGGCAAAACATAATTCAACACCCGCAGATGGAAAAAACTGCTGTAGCTCCATGGTATCTGCCCCCACAACAAAAGCATAAACAACAGGGCGTAAAAGCCGGTATTTTTATTTTCAAACATCAATCCGACAAAAAGCCACAGAGAAATTAGCAACAGAACAAGGTTCACCATGCCCGCAATCGAAAGGGCCGCAACCGGGTCAAGATGACATAACCGGGCAAATAACGCGACAGTCAGGGAGTACGGTGAATAAAAAGCATGGGATTTATCGATCGCGAGTAAGGGATGACCGGGTGAAAACGGGTGGGTTGACAATTCGCGAACAACAGCGCTATGTTCCCAAAAGTCACCAACCCATAAACCGTTCATTGTACTGGAAATCATTAAAACGGTTATAAAAACGGATAATAATAAATATCTTTTCTTTAATAAAAATGCGAGCGCCGAATCAAAATTTTTCAAAACTGAAACCCTGTTTACAGAATTCAATCGTATAAATTTAGAATAAAACAAAACCGGCCCGATACATCAAACCATTTTTACAATGTAATCTTTTTTACTTCAAGATGCAAAATCAAAAATTCTTTTTTCGTATAAAAAAATACCCCGCGAAAAAAATTGCGGGGTATTATAATAATCATATTTATAAAATGAACTAATAAACTCTAACATTTGTCGGGCTTGCCGGGGGAACCGAATCCGGGATAAAATCTTCGCCTCCCATATACCTGAATCGCATGGCATCGGCAATGACATAACCATTCGCGTCATTGGTTATTTTTACATAACCTTCTTTACCCGCGGGTAAATTAATATATCCCAACCGGTTCCATTGAGCGATATTCACCTGCTGATTTATCATCCCTCTAATCCTGACTTCGGAACCGACGCCGATCTCAAACGGGATATCTGTCGCTTCATCATAACTGGTTGGTGTATCGCCATGCCAGCCATGCCATTCGCACACTTCATACCATCCCGGCAATCCTATTGTCGGTTTCCAGACGGCAATATTCTCACCCGAACCGGCGGAACTGACATGGTAACCCCAACTGTCATCGTAATCATATTTATCCGTGGTAAAGCTTTTCGTGGAGCCGGTCATACTCCAGTAAGGATTATTTTGGGTAAAATCTTCAAAACCCGCGGATACTTTTTTTGACCAGGTGCCGGTCAGTTCAACCGGATCGCTGGCCGGCGACGTGGCGTTCATAAAAAAATTGTCAACAATAATATCTGCAACAACAGTAGTCGGTTCGTTAAATAATAGTATACCATCGCCACGAAGGTTCTTGGGACCGTAATCATATCCGTACAAATTAATTTCCGTGAATAATTCTCCATTATTAAAAGCGGGATCCTGCCCCCCTTGTAACCGGTAATATGGCCCGCCGGTCAGCATGGCAGACGTCAGTAACTGGTCCGCGCCTGTCGGATTACAGATCGCCACCCCCTTGTCAAAATACCTGACCAATAATCCGTTCGATAATGTGGAAGGGGGACCGGTCGGATAACCCATATCGGTCTCAAATTCATCGTACCAGTAAAACAGGTAATAGGTATCTCCGGCAGCGTGACAGTAATACATATCATACATCATCGCCATCGTGAGTCCGAACCGTACTTTATTGAAACGGTTCTTGCCGTTATAAAAATGTTTCTCCGGGAAATAATCGAACAAATGCATAATTGTGGGTTTTTGTCCCTGATTCACCCATTTCTGGGCGTCGACGATTACACTCGGTACGGAGGTAAAACGCTGAAATCCCTCGAACTGGTGACCGTTCATATATTCATAATAGACATCCAGCACACCACCGGCGTTGACGCCGTAAAGATTGGGCAACCCGGGGGTTAACTGGTTCATCAATTCAACTTCTTTCTGTACAAACCTGCCAAGGCCATAATGCCATTGTCTGCCGATCCATTCATCGGAATGTTCCAGTTTATCATTGACCCCGTTCATATCAAAATCATGCTGATAAGCGCCGATATATAAATAATATGTAAACCAGTCATGAAACATGCCGTCAAAAAGCCCGGATGTCCAGTCCACTTCCCGTAAAAAATTTTCCTCCGCAATAAATTCCCAGACATACTTTCCGTCAACCGTCGTAGCGTACTCGCTGTAATTCGGATAAATTCCGGGACCGGAAACCCGTATTACGCTGTAAACCGTTGCCCCGGCATCGTGGTGGGCGTCGGCAATCAGCCTCGTGCTTGTTCCGGTTTCAACAAGCAGCGTTGTGTCATCCTCGACGCGGATCGCTTTGATCAAATCATCATCGATACGGATATATAATAATCTCGCATCAGACTGGCCTGCATGTATATCCGTCAAATCGTTTATTCTGATCAATGATTGGTTGGGTTCTACCGGTTCCAACAACGTGCCGCGGTAACTCCGGTACAGGAAATAATCAACCGGGTCCCGGTCATTCACGCTGTTAATACCCGAAGCTAAAATAATCTGATTGGAATTCATAGAACGCAGCAAGCGCGCCAGATCATCACCGCCAAAATCCGTCATCCCGTATATCATTACCATATCATAATCTTTCAGCATGATTTCGCGGGTTCCGTGAGAATTCCCCGGTTTTGCGCTTGCCATATTAAATATACCCGTTCTCGGGAACGGCGGATTTAACCTGTCATATGTTTGCGCCTGAATATTATCTACGATAAGTATTGGTATTAATAATAGAAATATGAACATCGCTTTTTGCATAACCAACACTCCTTATATTTATATGAATTGAAACACTATTTTGAAATTTTCCAAAAAGTATGCAAACTGGATTGCGGCCATACGGATACCAGGGGCCGGGCGAACAACCTGAAAATGCGCTGCATCAGTCCGGCCGCTTTACCCGGCATTTTCGGATGCCAGACCCACGGACATAAACCGACGACCACCTCTTTATCATATCCGATCATTTTAAATTCCTTGAAACCGGCGCTTGTAAATACTTTTTTTACACATTTGGGCGTTACAAAATGCTCCAGGGCCTCCGGTTTCCAAAAATCGAAAGGCGCCCAGGTATTCTTTTTATATCGTCCCGAACGTTCCATGATCTTTTTGACCAGTCCGGCAACATTCGCATAGGTCGGTATCGATAAAAACATTGAACCACCGGGCTTGAGGATCCGGTAAAATTCCTTTGCCGCTTTGATCTGATCCGGATAATGTTCAAAGCTGTCCAGACAAAGCAAAAATTCAACAGATGCGTCGGCTAACGGGTTCCGCTGGGCGTCCGCCTGAATAAATTGATGATGCATATCCCTCAATTCCGCTAATGTCGGGTGCAATACCAGGTCAAGACCGACATAAAAGCGGACATCCGAAAAATAACGGACCAATAATCCGGTTCCACATCCGATATCCGCAATTACTTTTTTGTCCGTTTGAATACACAGTTTTTCAAAAACTGTTGACATTAATTCACGGTTCAATTTTCCGGTCTGTTCGATAAACGGGGATGTCACAAGCGCTTTTTCCGTCTGATAAAATTTCTGAATTCGTTTTATCTTTTTATCCAAATAGTTACCTTTCCTTAACGCAAAAAAGTTAAAACCCTGCGTGACAAAGCCCAAAAATCGAAACACTTAAACAACTGTAAACAAAGAACATATGTAACAAACGCGGTGATCAGTATGAATAAATCATGCACCGCAAACCATTTCGCCGCAAGCATAACACAACCCGTTACCAGGGTCGACAGTATTAATTTTAACACAAAACGAAGTAATTCATTCCACTCCGCAGTGGGTACAAAAATATTTTTAACCGCCCAGCGGATGATAAGAATCAATATACTCCATTCCGTTACAATAGTAGCAATTGCTGCGCCAGAATAAGATATCAATGGAATCAATATAAAATTCAAAACGACGTTGATCAGTAATCCGACAATTTGAAAATTCAGAATCCTTTTTTGTTTGTTCACGGCGGCATATAAAGAAACAAAAAAGGAATTGAGCATCTGGGCAAATGCCGCAAATACCAATAACCGCAATGAGATAATCGATCCCTCGAATTTTGATCCCAGAAATGTCAAAACAATCCATCTCGACAATAATAAAACAACCGGGATCATGGGTATGGAAAAAATAAACAGGTATTGACAACCCTTTAGAAACAACCCTGTCAATTTTTCATAATGATTAAAATTAACCGATAACTGCGGTAAAAAAGCTGTAGACAGCACAGTCGGGATTAGCGTGGTCAGATTTAAAAATTTATAACTTCCGGAATACCAGCCGACATCCTGGAAATTCGTCATCACCGACAACATCAGGATGTCAAAATAATTGTAACAGACCGCTAACAAAACTGAAATACCAAAAGGTATAGCCGCAAAAAGCAACGGTAGAGATCTTTTATAATTCAGTCTGAATTTGACCTGAATGAATTTTTTTCTGAGAATAACAAAGGAGATCAATAATTTGATAATACTCGCGATCAAAAAAGAGGAAACGAAAATCCGAATTTCTAATCCCGATACCAGGAAAACGATCCCGATAATAACCGATAACAATTTGTCGACGGAGACAGCTATCGTCTCATATTGAATTTTCTCGAATCCGCGAAAAACCGAAAAAACATTTTGGGTATACGAACTTAAAATTGAAGAAATGGAAAATATGATAATGGTATGAAAGGCAATGGTCTCGATACCGCCCACTTTCAGGTAGATCAATAACAGTCCGACAGTTATAACAACCAGGACCGATTTTATTCCCAAAAAACAGGAAAAGATGGGCGCGGCCAGTTGTTTTCTTTTGGAAATTTCGCGGGTTAATAACGTGGACATGCCCAGATCGGTCAAAAGAGAAACAAAAAATCCAATGGCGGTCGCCAGGGAATATATGCCGAACCCCGCCTCTCCGAGATATCTTGACGCAAAGGGGATGAGAGCAAACGCCAGCAGTGTATACACAAATTGCCCTAATCCGGCGAATCCGATATTTTTATGTATTTGTGCCATAGGAATAGTATTTCATTTTACCTGAAAATTTTACTGCAGGGATGGTTTAAAAATGAAGAAATATATGTATTTTTATTTTTGTGATTCATTTAACTTTTTTTCAAGTTCTTCTATCCGGTTCTCCATCTGCATATTTTTTATGGCGATTTGTTGAACAAGCGTACGTAAATCCTGGGTTAATACGGATATTTTAAAGGTGTAATACAACAACAACGAAATAATAAACATCAAGCCGATCATTGTCAAAGCTGAAGCGGGATATTTTGCGCCCAACAAATGGGTCGTAAACATGAGTACTGAATTATTCACAACAACCAATATCATTCCAATTGAAACGGTGAGCCATATCAAACCCAGGGTTTCGCTGATCTTACGATTTTTCAAAAGATAAAATAAAAAGGTGATAAAGATAATACCTAACAATATAATTATCATTTTCCCCTGTGTTGAAATGCCTGCGTCAGCAGTATTCATAACAACCTCTCTATTTTCATAATGATTGATTAATGACTTGTTCTTATATTCGGGATATTGAGAAATTTTTCCTGTCCGGCGTTTTCGGGCACAGAATTATTTTCACTCTTTCTGTCGTGGGTGTGACCGTTTTTTTGCATGTGCTTTATTTTTTCAGACCTTTTTTTCCTGAAAAAGATCAACTGCGTCTTTGCCACGAGATCATCCATTATAATCAATGCCAGGATCGTACCGATGAGGCGATAATGCTGCATCAATACACCCACCATCCGGTAATCTGGAGCGACCATATGATAAACAAGGAGGGCTAAATATCCCGTCATGGTTGCCGTACCAACATTATATATCAATTTATCCTTCGATTTTAACAATTTTAAACCGTAAACAAGCAATAAAATATGCGCGATGACAAAAATAGAAAATGCGACAAGTCCCTGTTCCGCTCCGATCAATAAATAAGCGTTATGAACCATCCTTAAACCGAGTGTTTGCTGGTCGGCGAAATGCCGGTAGTTATTTAAACCAACTCCAAATGTCTTGTTTTCATCGATAATACGCATGGCATCTCTTGCCAGCGACATCCGGCTGTGTTTTACATTACCTGAGATGGCTTCCGTTGATCCCCTCATTCTGACGATAATATTATTGCCATATTTAAATCCCATGAATACAATAAACACAACTCCCACGACAGCGAAAATTACTTTTTGATGCCTTTTGATTTTTTTGGTATTAAAATCATTTAACGTAAAGAGCAGCATTGCACCGATAAACGCGAGCCAGGCTCCACGTGTATAAGTGGCATATAACGAACCCAGCGCCCAGATCGAAATAATAACCCACAATATTTTAGGTTTGACATTTGTAAAAAAAGCGATGCGTATGGCCAGCGGGATCAATGTTATCAAATAAGCGCCAAAAGCATTCGGCACTCCCATCGTGCCTGTTACACGGTAACCGGATGATGTTTTCAGATATGGTAAACTAATATCCCCGATTTGCCACTGCCAGAATCCGATAAAACTTTGAAAACCAAGTCCCAATAATAATCCATATACAAAACTTTTTAAAAATTTTTTATCCTGTAACCGGGACGCAATCGTATAAAAAATTAAAATAGCCCGGGATAAATGAACAAATTGAAATCGGAATTCGGCATAATCGTATGAAATAAATTCACCGGTAATGGATAAAAGATAAAAAACGATCATCAATAATTTTACAAAAAACGCGAAAAACCAGTACCTGCTCTGTTTGCTTTTGTCGACCGTTAAAAACAAAAGCAGGTAAATAGGTATATCCACGGGCATAAAGATATCGGAACCCAAAATCTGCCCGTTACGCAAATTCCCGACAATTATGGAAATGCCCTGATTAATTGATAAAAAGAATCCGAACGATAAATATAAAATCTTTATTAATAAAACCATTTGTGATACATTGTTTGTTTATGAGACATTCACCATATTTATAGAAAATCATTAATTCAATAAATACAACAGGATATTTATTCAATTATATATAATAAAATCCAAATTAAATAGAATTACGCAATATCTGTACCAATAACCCGTGTTTTTCAGAAAAATACAAAATCGCCCGGTTTAGTCCGGCATACAGATTTTAATATAATAATTTGTTCGGCCAATTGGAATGCAAATTTTACACTCTGAAAAATCAAACCAGATTTACAGCTTGTTTTTGAAAAGTCCGGTGAAACACCGGCCGAAGGGATTATTACCGTTTTCGGCCTTCAGCCCTAAAAAGATATTCATTTTATTTTGTAATTTTTTTTTTTAGATTTAATTGTATATTTCAATTTATTCAGGAATTTTCGGTTTAACCGGACTAAGTTATACCGATAAAACAAACATGAATTTATTAAAACTCACATCAGCGTATTTAAACGATCTTTTGGAATTCAACAAAAGAATTTTCCCGGACCGGGCCGATGTCCGGGATCACTTTCAATTTTTGTATGTAGATAATCCCCTGATTGAAAATAAAAACAATCCAAACGGCCTGATCGCTTTTGACGAAGACCGGAAACTGATCGGACAATTCATGTTAACCCCGGCCGAATATTATTTTGACGGCCGGCGCTCCATATGTTTTTTCGGCTGCGACTATTTTGTCCTCGAAGAACACCGCCGCAGCGGTGTCGGCGCTTTGCTGGCCATGAAAGCGATTAACGGGTACAGACCTTATTTTACCATCGGCGCTTCCGAGGACGCGAAAAAAATAAGCCTCTCCCTGAAAACCAGGCATATCGGCGATCTGTGCAAGTTCATCAGATTAAAAAACGTTTTCACGCCGGTCAAATTCGTACTGAAAAAGATTACCGGACAAAAAACCCAAGGTGATTCGAAATCAACAAATTTCCCCGGATCAATAAATGTAAAATCATCTTGCTTTAAATTGGTATCTTTAATTTCCGAATGGGATTATCAATATACCGATAAGCAATATATCGAATTTTCCAGGTCGGCCGGTTTTATTCAATGGCGTTTTTTCAGCAGACCGGGCGTTTACTTTTTTTACAGGCTGGAGAATACGAGCTGTTTTTTCGTTTGCCGGGTATTAACCTGGCACGGTCTGAGCCTGTTATCCATAGTCGATTACAGGACGACATTAAAAAAAAGTCGGGAATTTGATCTGATTTTAAAAGCGGCCCGGAAATTGACAACCTTAACCGGATTAGACGGAATCATGACCATGAGTTCTCTCTCGTTTTTTGACCGCATATTGAAAAAAAACGGATTTATCGGGACAGGCAGACCGCAGCCTGTCCTGACGAACGCGCCGGTCGACATATCACCGGAACAGATTGAAAACAGAAACATTGTCTACGCGACCATGGCCGATTGTGATATTGATCTGAACTTATAACGGGTCTTTTTATGCTGGAAGAAAATAAATTCAAACGGTTCATCAGAAACATATTGGCGGCGTTGCTTGCTTATTATTTAATCCTCTCCGGCGCCGTAAAAAAAGCAAAAAAACAGTGCCTCGAACAGGACAAAGTCCTGTCCGCTTTTTTCCATGATCCCCCGGAAAAACTTTTTACAGCTTGTATTCTCTGGCTTAAAAAGAACGGATTTGTATTCATCTCAACCGAACAACTTTTAGACTTTTTATATCAGAAAAAATCCTTACCCGCCGGAGCCGTCTGGATTACGTTTGACGACGGCTGGAACCGCAACCTGTCGCAGGTCATCCCGGTTATCAAAGAAATGGATGTACCTTTGACTTTTTTTATACCCACGGCTGAAATCGAAAAAGGGGCTTTCTGGTTTAACCAGGTAATAAAACACAAAAAACGGCTGCCGCCCGAATTCAGGACCAGGCCCTTTGAAAAATTACTTGAAATAAAAAATACCGAAAGGCTAAAAATCGTTCAGGACCTGTATCCCGAATCCGGTGATTCCGGCGACCCGATGTCGATAGCGGACATCCGGGAAATAGCCGCGCTGCCGCAGGTGACGATCGGCAGCCATACTGTAAATCATGTTGTCACGGTCAACTGCGAACCCGGGGAACTGGAACAGGAAATCAAGAATTCAAAAGCCACACTGGAACAATGGCTGGGGAAGGAGATTATATCTTTTGCCTATCCGAACGGGGATTATGACGGGCGTGAAAAGCTCTTTTTGCAAAAACACGGTTATAAAATCGCCGCAACAATAGAGAATAATTACATTACGGCAGACACCGATCCTTTTTTCGTGCCCAGAAATTGTGTTTTGGATGACGGCAGTTTTGCCGAAAATTTATGCCACATGCTTGGCGTGTGGACCCCGTTTATCGAAAAATTGAAAAAATTTTTTGGCCGGTAAATTTATTTTTCCACCAGTTCAACCAGGCCATAGGTTTTGCTGAAGAGCCAGGCGATAGATTTCTCCCCGAATGCCGCGGCGGGCACAGGTTTGGCAATGCAATGAAATCCGTTTTCACGGCCGATACGGATCGCTTCCCGGATATCCGGAACGCTGTAACACAAATGCACCAGCTTTTGTCCTTTTTTCAGATTCATGGCAACCGGGCTGTCTTCGCCTTTGGGTTGTATCAATTCCACCCTCATTCCGTGCATGTCGATAAAAGCCACAAAGACTTTTTGGATATCGTCGGAATAAATTTCGGCCCTGTCTCCGGTCACGTCACGAATGGATTTGACCACCAAGCCGATATGTTCAAACTCCGCCCCGGGGCCAAAAAGGTCAAGGTAAATCATCGGTCTTCCCGTTATTTTTGATTAGGTTTATATGCGGGGGTAACGGATATGGATTTTTTACATCCCACGTAAACAGGTCTCCGGTTGTGGCCTTTAATCCCGAATCTTTAAAAAACTGCAAACAGGGATTATTTTTATGCGTGGGTAAATATTTGGCGGTCACTTTTTCCAGGCCGGCTGAAGCGGCAAAATCACAAACAGTAAACAGCATGGTTTCTTCCACTTTACGGCCCATGACCCTGCAACTGAGGACAAAATCAACAATGCGGGCCTCTTTATTTTTTATGTTGATGCTGGCAATGCCGGTCAGGCCCGAATCCCCGAATTTATCGAATACCCGGAACGTCCACAATTTACGGCCGGGCTGACCGGCCCAGTCCAAAAGTTCCTGCTCCGTCATTCTTCTGGTTGAAAGGTTCATCTGGTTGGTCTTATTCAATAACTGGGCCGTCCGGGACAAATCGACGGCGTTTAACTCGTTGACTTCCACCTTCATCTCCAGTGTAGCCAGCCAGTCGTTCAAAGAGCTGACCTCGTCCTTAAGATCTTTTCTTTTACGCTCCGAAACATACATTTTGCTTCGCGCCAGGTCTTCCTGACTCACGCCGGGCGTATCGAAACAATTCAAACTGAGCAGGGAGCTTTTATAAAGCATTTTATCCGCAGGCCACTCCGGCACCAGGACCTCCGGCAGCGCCTCCCGCACCCTGGCGCGTTCTACGGGATTATCGTCGATAAAAACCACGGATTGCAGGCCCAGGTTCAGGTCCCGGACCAGGTCAACGATGTTTTGCGCTTTGTCCTGCCAGTTAATCCGCCAGCCGGCAAAATCATCCTGCCGGAGCGCCATTTCGGGATGTTTATTGATGGCGTCAAAGGCAATATCCTCTTCATTTTTACTAACAATCCCCAATAACAAGCCGCGATTGGTAAATGATTTCAATGCTTTCTGAAAATCAACAAAGGCCTCGCCTGTCGGATCGTGACCACCCAGCCGGATGTTCTCCCAGCCCAGGTCGCCGACAATCCCGCCCCATAATGTATCATCCAGATCGAGTATAATCAATTTTTTCGACAGTCCCGAAACCGCCCGCAGGGCGGCCTTGACGTCATTCATCGCTTCGACAAATACGGGATTGGCAAAAGCGATTTTTCCCATATAATACATTTTCGGATTAAAAGCCGCTTTGCCGCTGTTCTCCGTCCATTTACGGGTGTTTAATACATAATAATGACCAACGTCGTCAAGGTTATGAGATAACCGTATATTCATCTGCATCAGAATGTCGCAAGTCCCGAACCCGGATTTGGAATCCAGCAACCCCCATCCGCGGTGATAGGTGGGCAATACCCATGACGGCACAAAAAGTGTTTTCACTTTATCCCGGATGTTCTTTAACAATAACGTATATTCATCCACTTGGCCCAAAATCGTTGTCATGTTTACCGATTCAAAATTCAGCGCCTTTTGAAATGACGGAACAACACTTTCCGGCTGTGTCCAGATAACGGCAAAATCATAATTCTTTTGCCAGATTTCCGCGTTCGGATCGACCAATAAAGGGATTACCTGGCCAAAAGGGGCCTCTTTTACTTCAACCCCCGGCTCATCCGGGTTATTATTCAAATAACCGGCAAGATTTTGTATGTTAAAATCAGATAATAATATCCCTCTGAGTTTATCAGAAGCCATATTATTACTCCTCTACAATTGAACTGAGATATTGAGCGAGCCACTCAACGGTCCGGAATGGACTGTCATTCCCCATATTCAGCATTTGATCGGCCAGTGAGATTTCTTTTCCTGTTTCCTCCTCCACCTTTTGTTCCAGGCCGACGATAAAGTTGACCATGCCCAGAGAGTCCAGTTTGCCGGACTGACCAACCAAAACGGTGTCCCGGGATTTCTCCAGCCGTTGATTTTTATCCAACTGTTCATTTATTTCATCAATGACCGCATATATGATATGCAAATATTTTTCATTACTCATTTAATTTACCTATATCCATTATTGATTCACTGCTTCCCAATTTAAACAACTTGATAATTCCATAAACGATAAAAATAATCGACAATTCCGCGATGACCTTGACGATCCGAACAGAAATACTGATAACCACCGCAATCCCGTCCGGCACTATATATTTTAATCCCAGGAGTAATATTCCCTCCAATACACCCAGGCCGGTCGGCGCGAATACGGCCAACAAGCCGATAATCATTCCCAGGGCGAATATACCGGTTAAATACGGAAAATACGAAAACGGAACCGGATAGAAAGAATTGATAATAAAATAAAAACTCAGTCCGAGTGTGCACCAGATAATTATCCTTAAAATAAAAATGATTAACAGGGTCGAATAATTCAGATTGAAATCCGGCTGCTGGTTTTCACCTTTGAATTTCATCAACAATTTGAGCTGATAGCGTATAATCCGCGGGTGCAAAGCGACCAAACAGGCGGCCAAAAGAATATAAGAAAATATTTTATAGTCCTGTAAAAAAGGATAATTATGAATAATCGTGGACAACAGGTAAATAAATAACGTTGTAATGGCCGACACCAGCGTTTCCAGATAAAACGCGAACAGGGCTATTCTGCCGGAAATATTTTGCTGCTTGTGCAGATATATCCGGCTCGCGACCAGACCGATTTTCCCGGGGAAAAATCGCCCTAAATAGGAATAAAACCAGATTCTTATGTTCTGCCCCAGTTTGGCTTTTGAATCCAGACCGGAAATTATTTTATGATAAACATAAGCATTCAGTACCATAGCCAGCCAGATAAGCAGCCCCGGCACAATTAATCGTGTAACCCGGAAATTGAATTCGTACTCTTTCAGATCATTGATATTATTGTGAAAATAGTTGAAAATAAAATAAAAGATCAAAATCAGAAAGGGTATGGTTATCCACTTTGAATTTAATCTGATCTTTTTTATCTGTTTGATATATTTATCAGTAAAAATTGACAAAGAGCATTATCCCTTCAATGATAATTACCGTAAGTCCTTATTGGCTTCCATATCGAACCACATGGCAAACAATGAAAATTGCGTCGAACTCATAAATGAGAACAAAGCCGCCATTGCATTGATCTTGGGGATATCCAATCCAAGTATGAACCAAAAGTAAAAAATCCGGATAAACAGCAACACCGACAACAATCCGAAAAAGAATCCGGACGCGTAAAAAAACACCAGCGGATGAAAATCCCGGATAACGTACTTTTCTTTCATCCGTTTGAGAAACATTCGAAACAATATCCAGCTGATCGTAAACAAAACTTTATATATCTTGATACCCGACTTTTCACCGATATTATAAACCGGCTTGATCTGTACATCCTTAACCCTGAAATTATCAATATTCAAACGCACCAGCAGGTCATTGGGTTGACCGTAACCCTTGTACATGGCGTCCCAGTCAATTGTTTTCAAAGCTTTGGCATTGATGGCGGTGTAACCCGATTGCGAATCGGCAATATTCCAGTATCCCGAAGCAATTTTGGTGAAAAATGACAGCATGGAATTCCCGAAATAACGGATTTTGGGGATTTTCTTATATGCCTCGCCGGTGAAAAGCCTGTTGCCTTTAGAATAATCGGCCTCATCGGAAACGACCGGGTCCAAAATATTCGGCAGGTCTTCCGGGTCCATCTGCCCGTCACCGGCCATAACGACGGCCACGTCCATATTATTGTCACGCGCCCACTTGTATCCGGTGGCGATTGCGGCGCCGACGCCCTGGTTCACTTTATGCCGGATCAGTAAAACGCTTTTGTGCTTTTGCCCCAGATCCTGAACAACCCCGGAGGTATTGTCCTTGCTGCAATCATCGATTATCACGATTTTATCCACCCAGGCCGGCATGGTATTTATGACCATAGCGATTTGTGTTTCCTCATTATAAGCCGGAACGACCGCGCAAATTGTTTTATCTTTATACATTCACATTCCTGTTTTATTGATTATCGTGTTGATGTTTGACCATTTTTGATATAATATAATACCATCCCTGCATGGCGAATAAAATAATAAATCCGTCTACCGGTATCCGGTAACGTGTTTGTGTAAAATAAATTGAATAACCGATTGATAAGGTAATAACCGGTATTAAAAATAATGCCAGCAATTTTATCTTTTTGCGTAAAGCCCATATCCCAAAAGGAAACAACAGCAATAACGGCGAAAAAAATAAAATCGATACAATCTGCATCAATGTGCCGGGCTGCCGTTCCTCGGAAATGACGCGCGTTATTTTGGGCGACCAAAAGTTAAGAAATTCCGGTATAAAATGCTTGAAAATAAACTCGAACGGATAATGATAAAACAAATAAAACAGATTGACACTGTTTTCCCTTGTAAAAGTTTTCCTGACCGGAACACCGTCCCAGGGCTTGCCGTCTTTGAACCACCACAGATCCGGTTGTTCCCAGGGATGCAGCCAGATCATAAATCCGTTCGCGGTTGTATCCGGTTTATCCAGAAAAATCAGTAACGCCGCCTTCCGCAGACCCTGGGGCGTAACAGGCTGAGGATATTGCATCTCAAAATAATTCGCGTTTATTTTTTCCGCAAAGACAAGCGGATATTGCCAGTATATCGTACCGCCCTCAAAATAAACGCCGGGTTTATCATATTTTACAGATTTTGAAGAAAATGCCACCGTTAAAGAATCAAAAGAATCCCATTCCCTGAGGATTTTTATTTCATCCTGCCCGGCAGAACGCTGCTTTGCGGTAAGCCGCTCTATACGATTACTCTCCGGCCCCGAAAACACAACGCCGAAATAGGAACCACTGTCCGGGATTGTTATTTTTTCATATGGCAGTAAAGTAAAAAAATATTCATCGTCAAGATAGCAGTCAAAAATGCTCTGGTCGTTTTCTTCATGATACCAGACGGAGAATTTACTCACATCGATCGAATCTTTTTCCGCCGCTTTTTCTCTCGCGATAGTCCAGAATGTTTTACCGTAGATCTGGTCTTGCGGTAAACAGGCCCTGGCAAATTTGGCTTTGCCGAATACTTTATAATTCCGGACCGTCCACGGCGTAAAAACGACCAAGATGGTCAATCCCAGGATCGCAGCGAACAGCAATTTCCGGCCAAAAGAAAATTTCGGCGCCCATAAGAGCCATAAAAAGAACAACGGAACACCGAACAGATAAATGGGCCTTGCCAGAACGGCCAGACCCAGGAACAATCCGGCAAAAATTATCCAGCCTGTTTTATTTTGTTGATAAAATTTTAAAAAACCATATACGGATAATAAAATAAACAAACTGAATAACTGTGTAATGTAGAGTAAACCGGGGATATATATAAAAAACGGATAAATTCCGGCAAAGACAAGCGCTGCCCTGACAACTTTTTGCGGGACGAGAGACCTGCCTATGCCGTATAAGACAAGCAGGCCCAATAAACTCAATAAAACCTGAACAATCCGGGCCGCCAGCAGTGAATGTCCGAAAACGGCATATACACCGGCTAAAAACAACGGGTATAGAGGCTCCAGGCAATAATGAGCATATAAATTGGCGAAATACAGGCTCGGGCCAAAACCGTTCCCCTGAACGAGATTCTGCGCGGCTGTGTCATAATGAACGGTATCGTAATAATACCATTTTTCTTCCAGCGTTAATACATAACCGATCCTGACTAATAGCGCCAATAATATGACGATACTGACGAATGTTTTTTCCGGGCTGTTAAAAAATTTTTTTATTAAACGGACCATAAATTCCTAATATTTCATTTTATAAATAATAATAAAAGGCTGAATATTTTCATCTTTGGGAATTATTTTTTCAACAATCTCCGCGTTGTTATCCAGCCAGGTGAAAAGTTTTTGCCGGTCGCTTACAATATCGGGATATTTTCTACGCGTATATTTCCACTCGAAAATTTGCCTTGTAAATCCATCGGCGATATAATATTGAATGGTTTTGTCCCGCAGCATTTGCGACAGAGAATCGGATACCGCAGAGACTTTGTCCCATAAATTCATTCTGGTGATAAAATAAACATTATCATTTCCCCCTTCCGAAAACAAACCCGGAAGATAAGGCGGGAATGATTCAACCGCGATGGCGGTACCCATATTTATATTTTCAGTAACCCACTCGAGAGCCCGGGTTCTCGGATCAACCCGGTTCAGCATTTTCAGGTAATGAAACGACCCGGCGGAGCCCGAAATAACGATGCCGGCCACTATTCCGGTCAATGCCGCGTATCTCAGCATCTCTTTTTTAAATAATTTTTCCGAAACCCATACTATACCAATAGCACCCGAAACCATCAACAGCGGGATGATCGGCAGTATATGCCGCATTGCCTTGTAGGACAATTCCTCAAAAAAAATATATGTCGGCACAACAAATAACAATAACAATATATCCGCCTTCCTGTGCCGGATTATTTGCAGCGCCAATCCGAGAATAATAAACAGGGTCAGAATGACGCCGAATGTGGTGGGTATGGAATTGGGATAAAACACGCCAAAACCGGGAGACTGATCGCCGGTCCAGTAAGACAGCAACCCGCCGCCGCTGCCGATTTTGCCTATTTTTTCAAATGTCTGGATACGCCCCAACCCATGCAGGGTACGGTTCAAATCCAAAACAAACAAAGGACAAAACAGTAAAAATGTGATGAAACCGGTAAAAAAGGATATGAATATATTTGCACCAAACAGCCGCTTAACAACCGGTTTACTTTTAACCGCCTGCACGATATGCGCGTATAAAAATGGTAATACGACCAGGAACAGGCTGTATTTTGCCGCAACGGCGCAGGCGATAAATATCGCCGAAAGTATGTAATACTTTCTTTTCGGAGCAGTCAATATCTTTGCGGAGAAATAGATCGCGACGAGCGCACAAAAGGTCGCCGGTATATCCACCGTGCTGAAATGTGAATTACGCACATGCACAAAATTAACGGCTAACAGCACCGAACCTATATAAGCGATCTTTTTACTGTAAAGTTCCCTTAATATTTTATATAAAACGTATACGGAAATAATGCCCAGAACAGCTACAAAATAACGTCCTATAAGAATAAAAGTAAAAGATTGCTGTTCATAAAATACTTTGGCGTATTCAAATGATTCAAAATATCCGGTCACAACCGCGATGAATATAAAACCTCCCATCAGGACGGATAAAAGTATCGTGTAAAACAAAGGGTATATCCCAAAAGCAAAAAAGGCGTCTTTTGCCATAAATTTTGTACTTAACAAAAGGCCTGCCTGGGTGACAAGTTTTACTTCATCCGGGTGGTACTTGAAAGGCATACCGAATTGTATTCCATAAAACCTTAATAATGCGGAAACGGATAAAATAACAAATAAAAAAATAGTCTCCGGTTTCAATTTTTTAAAATCGGGAACAAGCATTATTCACCCGTCTTTTTATAATCACGCCGGATTTGCGCGAGACGCAGCAATGTAATAATAATCGCCAGTGAATTTCTTAAAGGGTAAAAAATCGAATTGATTGAAGAATGCATGGATTTGCCGAAAACACGCTGTTTTACGGTAACAGGCACTTCTTTAATTTCATAACCTACAAGTGACAAAAGCAGTAAAACCTGTGTGTCCGGAAAGTCATGCGGGTATTCATCAGCCAATAAACAATAAACTTTTTTATCCAATAATTGTAACCCGGTGGTTACATCCGTTATTTTTTTACCGCACAGCAACCGCAGTACAAAACTAAAAAGTTTGATCCCCATTTTGCGGAACAAATTTGATTTATAGCCGGTATTCGTTATAAACCGTGATCCTAAAATCACCTGGTAGGGTTCATTGATAAAAACATTCATCATAGATAATAAATCCTCAGGCCTGTGCTGACCGTCGGCATCCATACAAAAAACCGCATCATAATTAAATTCCCGTGCGACCTGGAAACCGGTCTGCAACGCCGCGCCATAGCCCAGGTTGATCGGTAACGAAACCACCTGTGCCCCTTTTTGTCTGGCGATCTTTTCCGTACCGTCTTTGGAACCGTCGTCAATTATAAGAATATCTATGTGCCAGCCGTTTTTCTCCAAACCGGATTTTTCCAGAAGCAATTTATCCAGCACACAGGGTAAGTTTTTTTCTTCATTAAACGAAGGGATTAGAATCATCAATCTTTTTTCAGTAATCGGCATCAATCTCTCTTTTTATTATGGCTTACTCTGTAAAAAAGATTTTCATAATCACTTGTTACCTTGTGCCAACTGTATCTTTTATGCACCCATTCGCTGACCTGCTTCCGGTACTTTTCGACCAGATTCGGAGAATTACATAGCATCTGCATATTCCGGGTTATATCGTTGATGTTATTTTTTTTATAATATACTCCCGCCTGACCCAGAACCTCACGATGTTCGGGGACATCATTCGCCAGAACACAATTTCCGTAACCCATGCCCTCAACCAGGGCGGGATGCGTTCCCCCGACCTCGGTTGCCTGAACGTAAAAATAGGCGTTGCTTTGCAACTCCCGGTAACCCTGCCCGAACACATAACCGGTGAATATAATTCTATCGTCCCGGGTGGATTTCAATTTTTTAATATATTCAGTGCTGTACGGCGCATCGCCGACCATGACCAGTTTTTTATCCGTTTTGACTTCTTCAAAAGCACGCACGACACGGTGGGCATTATTTTCCGGTTCCATCCGGCTGACATATAAAATATAGTCACGGGAACCCAGTCCAAACTTTTTCAGCACCTCCATGGTCGTTACGGGCGATTCTGGCGCACCGTATGGAATAAAAGTGGACCTTTTATTGAATTTCTTTAAATAATAATTTTGGACTTCTTTCGCGTCCGATACAATAGTGGTAGGCAAAAAAGTTGCCAAAAATTCAGAAACCTTGTAAAATATTTGACCGGCTTTATTCCATTTTTCCCGTTTCCATTCAAGTCCGTCTACGTTTAAAACGGTCGGTTTACCCAAAAATCTGGGTAATATGGCAAAAGCGGCATTGGCGCTGTTACAGATAAAGACAACATCATATTGAATGAAAAAGCTGTATAGAGTACAATTTAACGTATGAATGACCGTATCCAGGTACTTGTGCCCGATTGTCGGCAAAATCTTAACTCGAACTCCTTTATAAAAATCCGTATGATAATCAATCATATTGGACCGTCCGTAAACCGTCACCTCATGGCCGCGCTTCGCCAGTCTGGGGGCCAGTTCTTCAATAAATGTTTCAAATCCTCCGTAATTAGCCGGTATTCCACGTATACCCATTATCGCTATTTTCATGAATTTAATGTCACCTCGGATAATTGCAGTTCAACCTTGGGTTGCTTTTTCTTTAAATTTTTGAATAAATTCAGAAATTCATTCAGTAACGTTTTATTCAACAATCTTAACGCAAAATAATATGTCAACACCGATAATATTACACCGGTTATTAATACCCATAAATCGTTTATACTAAAAACGTTCTTAAAAATCAATTTTACAACAATACCGACAAAGGCCATCATTGCAGTCGAAAAAGTACTGACTTTTAGGGATTTGCCGAATTCTTTCATGGTCACATTAATTTGTTTATTGGTGATCTGCTGAATGACCGGAAAGGTAAAAATATACAATATTGTAAACGCCGCCGCGGCTCCGGTAAGACCGAACCGGGTTCCGAATAAAACAGCCGCGATGAGCGGCAGTAAATATGCCAGATTCCATTTAAATTCAATTTCGGGTTTACCGCATGCCATCAGTACCGAACCCTTGATTGACCCCACCGACTTGAGCATGGCCATCGGGATCAATATCATCAAAGGCGTTGACATGGGCAGCCAATTTTCTCCCAAAAAAACCTGAATAAATTCCCTGGAGAAAACCGCCAGGCCGGCAAGCAGCGGGAATGTGATAAGAGATATAAAAGTAACCGAACGGAGATAACTTTTTTTAAAAGAAAGCAGATCATCCTGTAATTCCGAAAAGGCTGGAAAAACAACCCTGGCTACAATCGCGGAAAGCCGGGTGACCGGCATTTTCACCAGGTTCAATGCCAGGCTGTAATATCCCAGCAGGGCCTTACCCAGCACTTTTCCGATTATTGTAATATCTGCGTTGGTTACAAGATAAAGCGCCACATCATTGCCCAGCACACTGGCGCTGAATCCCAGTAATTCATTTAATTCACGCCTCGAAAAATGCAATACCGGACGCCACGGGCAGAACAGCCATAACAGGATTACCGAAATTAAATCCCGCAAAAGCGACAGGGCAACCAGGCTCCATACCCCGAAATTGGACATTGCCAAAATAATTGCAGTTATACCGCTGACCAACACCGCGCACATTTCAATTATGGCCAACTTTTTAAAAGCCATCTCTTTGGTCAGTAAAGCTTTTTGAACGATGCCAAAAGCCCCGATAAAAAAACCGGTCGACATGACAATGATAACCGGTTTGACCAGTTGCTCATTATAAAATTTGGCAAATGGAAACGATATTCCGACACCAATGCCGAATAATATTCCGCCAAAAACAAGACTTGCCCAGAACATAGTTGAAAGCTGGCTGGCCGGAACACTTTTTTTCTGAATGATGGCGGTACCCAAACCGCGTTCATTCACCATACCTATGGCAACGGTAATGATCCCGGCCATAGCGATCAGCCCAAAATCCTCCTCGGACAATAAACGCGCCAGGATGAACAATACGGCAACAAGCATGAATTGCATACTTGTTTTCGCCAGGCCGGTCCAGAACACCCCGGATACGGTTTTTTCTTTTAAAGTAGCCATTTAATCTTTTTTACCGGTATAATGCAAAATAGGATTTAACGTCTGTGGTCTCATCGTTCAACATATATATGATAACGGGATACCTGGAATCCGCAATACGTGTAATTCTTGTATAATTTTGCTCGATTTCCTTTTCAATAAAATTCCAAAACCTGTCATATTTTTTTTGTGTGTAACCGTCAAGGATTATAAATTTCGGCATCTTTTCCCGGAATTTTGTTTCAAAATCCGGCCATGCCCGTTTAACGAATTCGGTCGGATGTGATATATTCAAAAAAGGAACGAGGTTATTTTCAAGCGTCCAGACACTCGCTCCGCTTAACACCTGGTTTCCCGGTTCACTTTTTTCCCGGAGAATTTGATTTACCTGCTCCACGGTATCGGGAGACCATATACTGTCGTATTTTGGACCGATATAACGTCCGGAAAACGCCCCGGTAATGGTGAAAGCAATAATAACAATAAAAATCCGTGCAAAAGCGTCCATACGGACATCCAGTGTCCTCGTCAACCTTATGCCCATATATTTTATAACAAAATAGAGTATCAACATTGTTATCAATGTCGATAAAACTTCACCAAGTTTCAATTCAATAAAACTAAAATATAATAGTCCCACAACCGTTAGGGAAGCAAAATTTAACAAAAAAAGGATTTTTAATTTCCATTTACCGGAAAAAAAATAAAGACTCAGGCTGGCAAAGATGGTACCGATCAACATATAAAATCCGATCCCGGGATAGTGATTCCAGAATACTTTTTGCAGAATAAAAAATATATATAACCAGCCTATGGAATACATAATAAACG
>JAFGSB010000059.1 GCA_016934825.1 Candidatus Zhuqueibacterota bacterium | reverse complement strand
GATTCAAATACTTAGATTCCATAATATATGGGTGGTACACTTTCAACTGCCCACGAGTGGTACACTTTCAAGTGCCCGATGACAATAATCGCCCCCGACCAGGCGAAAGTTGAACATTTTGTCTGGTTTATGGTTGTACGAAAAACCGAGTTCGCCGAACAACCCCTGACCGGACCCGAGACCCAGGCTAAACCACTGATGGTTTGTTTGTTTATTTTGGGATTCCCGGCACAATCCGGGTGTATACTGTAAAATGAAAACCAAAATTAAAAAAATGAATAGAAAAGAATGGGTTTTAATTTTTGTTAGATACATTTTGATTAAATCATCCCGCAAAAAAGCCAGTCAACCCTGTTTCAGACCAGGATATTTTCTTTGATATACAATATTAAGTAAAACATTTTGGGATAAATGTCAATTTGTTTTTCTTGTTTTATTGCGAAATGATTCCCTTGATTAACAAAAATGAAAAAGAATATTACGCACACCTTTGGGGACTGTTTCTCCTTTATGGGATGTATTTGTTTGAACTCATTGCGGCTCATAAAGGCAACGTACTCCAAATGATGCAAGATATAAAGTTTTAGAGCGCTGAGCCAGGAGTGCATCCCCTTTATGGGATGCGCTTGCAACGTTTTAAAGGCGACGCAAGCTGGACAATTCAAGATAAAAAGTTATAGCTCACACAGAACAGGAATGCACCCCCTTTATGGGATGCGTTTTCAGTGTTTACAGGCGACGCATTCCGGAAAATTCAATTCAAAAATCATCGATGTCGTTATAATACATGATGTCCTGTGGTTTATAGGTTAAAAAACATTTTTTCAATCCATCTTCATTCTGTTCTTTACTCTGATGAAAACTGGAAAACTCATAATTATTTAAATTATCAACATAATGATGCTTTACAGGATTATACAAAATATAGGTTGCCGTTTCGTAATAATGCTTTTCGCTTCGTATACATCTGTCCCAGTATTGATACCAGAACGGTTTAATATTTATCCTGAGGGCGTTTTTAATATGATATGTAGTAGTCTTGTGCAATGAATTGATAAAAAATGGAATATCAGTACCCCTGGTAACTTTTGCCAAAAAATGATAATGGTTCTCAAGGACCACCCATTCAAATAATTCCCAATTGTATTTTTTCATGAATTGGAAAAGATATTTAATAAACAGTTCTTTTGTTTTTGGAGTAGTCAGTAAACGCTTTTTTTGATATACGGCGCCCGTAAAAAAATAACAAAAATCATTGATAAACCAATGCGCCGGGGCATGTTTATAATTTTTTGTTATAAGACTCATTGTAACTTTTTTAAATTGGAAAGTTTATTTATGTAATATTATACGGCGCATAAAGGCGCCGCACTCCGGTTAAGTCAAAATATTGTGTTATAGCGCACAAGGTCCAGGAGTGCATCCCCTTTATGGGATGCACTTGCAGCGTTTAAACGCGACGCAAGCCGGACAATTCAAGATAAAAAGATATAACACACATAAATCCAAAGTACATCCCTTAATGGGATACGTCGTTTAAACTCATTACGGCGCATAAAGGCGCCGCACTCCGGATAATTCAGAATATAGTGTTATAGCGCACAAGGTTCAGGAGTGCATCCCCTTTATGGGATGCACTTGCAGCGTTTAAACGCGACGCAAGCCGGGTAATTCAAGATAAAAAGTTATAGCACATATAAATCCAAAGTACATCCCCTTTATGGGATGCGCTTGCAGCGTATAATAGAGATGCATTTCAAATTTTATTATTCCTAAATATGAAGATTATTATTTATAGACAAATAATTCTTAGTTTTGATCAAATGAGTCACACTCTACAAACTATTAAAAGGAAATTAATTCATAATAGCATTTTAGAGCAAAATTATCACTCATACCTGAAATAAAATCCAATATTGCTCTCAAATAATCTTTCTTTTTATGTAAATTATAAATTTTACTGTTATGATATTTTTGCTTTCTATAAGAATTCTTTGAGTACTTTTCTATCCAATCAATAAAATAAGAAATAAGAAGAGGATATTTGTTTTTTTCTCTTTTGAGTTTGGTTAAGGTATCCAGTTGTGAATAGTATTCTTTTAATGTATAAAATAAAGAATTTATTACAAGTTTTGCATATTCTTTGTAATTTGTCAATCTCTGATGACTATAAATATTTTCATTACTAAATTTTTTTATAATATCCATCAATTTAAAATATTTTTCTGAAATTCTAATACCAGAATTAGGATTACTGTTTTTACATAAATCTATAATGAATTCGTGCATTAATAATGTATTGTTCACTCCCCTGATATCTGAGAACCCAAAATTTTTTAAAATTTTTATTAAATCTTTAATTTGTTTTATGGTTAATAGTTTTAATGTTAATGCATCTTCAATATCTCTTCCTAAATAAGATATTTTATCAGCGATTTTTACAACACAACCTTCCCATGTATATGGTTTAAATTCATTTGGCTCATTTATAATTTCTAGTTCAATAAAATCATTTCTAGGGAATATATTATAATCATCAACCTCTCCGCAGTGACAAATAATTCCATCACGTACAGCATAAGTTAAATCTAAATTAAAATGAAAACCATCAGGATCTTCCAACGTTTCGATATTATCAACAAAATAAAGACTGTTTTTTTCATGCCAAAAAGTCTCTTTTATTTCTTTTCTAGCGATCTCTTTTAAAAATGATTCTCCTGCATGACCAAAAGGCGCATGCCCTAAATCATGGCCAACAGCGATTGCGTCTGTTAATTCAGAATTCAAACCTAAATAGTTGGCAATAATTCTACTTACGGATACTACATGATGAACATGCTCAATTCTTGTACATATATGATCATTTGATGTAGCGAAAAACACCTGTGTTTTTCGTTTTAATCTACGATATGCCGTACAGTGGAGAATTCTATTATAATCTCTGAAAAAGTCACTTCGAATATCATTTTTCCTTGGATAAAGAGTATGTTTTCTTTGTATTGAATTTTTCCATTTTTCATTGGAATATGTCATCGCAACTTTTTTAAAAAGATGTTTTCTCATAATTTCTTTCTTATAAGTAGTTAAATTTTTTATAATTCAGTATAATCAGATTTTTAGTAGTAATTAAACACTGTCATATTCACCTACTCCAAATATATTTTAATAGCAATATTTTTAAAAATTTAATTTTTTACTAGTTATACCATTATTAAAAATATTGGTTCTTCTATCATTCATAAGCATTTGAAGGAAATTAAAATTTATTTACTTATTAAATTTAAAATTTCCAAAAAAATATCAAAAAATACAATTTCTACTAAATATGAAAAGGTAAGTTAATTTAATTCCCACTCTGTTTCCCACCCCGGTAGTATTGAATCTGATCCGTCTGTACTTGGAATATATAAATTATGTAAAAAAACACAACAAATATTTATATTTTTTTTCATTGAAATTTAAAAATTATTAAACTTATATTTACTGTAAAATCTCGCTCCCCAATCTCATCCATACCTTAGGATAATTATTCCTTTTCGGAAGGATTTTTAACCTATCCGTGTATCACAAATGTTCCGCAAAAGCCCCATCTTTTATGAACCCAAACCCCCTACTCCTTCGCCAGCTCCCAGGCGAGTTTTTCGATTTCACCGGAAACGGCGTTGACATTGGAGACCTTGATGGCCGCCGTATCGATTATTTTGGCGGTTTCAACGTCTATCATCTTGGCGGTCACGGAGATAATGTCCCCGAATTTGATCACGCTGCCGGTTATGATCACCTGAACGCCGCGCAGCTTGCCGATCTGCGCCATGGTTTCATCGCTGACCATGCCGCTCTGTCCCAGCGCGTGCTCCTGTACCAGCTTGTCCAGCGACAGACGTTCGTACACCTCGAACGCGCCGGTTTTGTTGAGCGCCGGGATCATCCATTCGGCGATGATCTCGCCGGCGTCCTGAATATCGAGACTGCCCCGTTCGCTGAATCCCACAACCGCGGTTTTGAGAACATCTTTGCGTACTTTTTGTGACGACGCGGAGATCAATCCTCCCCTAACGCCAGACAGAACCGCGACGATATACCCGATATTGTTGGCGCCGATGACGGCGTTGGCCGTAATGGGCATGGGCACGCCGTAACTCCATTTATTGTCTTTATAGCTTGTGAGGACGGCCGTCTGGTGACCGTCATTGCCGCCGATAATAACTGGACCGTAATCATAACTGCCTGAGATGTCCACGACAGGGAACGGCGCGTCGGCGAGCGCTTTCCACTGGGTCGGCGTTTCCGCGCTCAGGATGGCGACCTGACGGTTATCGATACCTCCGGCAATGAAAAAACCTCTTTCATTATCACCGGCAATGGCGCGCACCGGAAACGGCGCGTTCGGCAAAGAACTCCAGGCGTTTTCGGAGAACTTTCGCATATACGCGACATTCTGACCCTCCGGTCCGCCGGCGATAACCGGTCCGAAATTGTTGCTGCCTGCCATGTCGTTAATGGTGAACGGGGCATCGACCAGGGTTTTCCATAAATTTTCCGAATATTTACGCATATAGGCGACCTGCCTGTTGTTGGCGCCGCCATAGACAAGCGGTCCGAAATCATTGCCGCCGCCGCACCCGGAAACCGGAAACGGGGCGTCGGCAATCGTCTTCCATTGTCCGGAGACTAAATCCTGGATAAAAGCGCCTTTTCTGTTTTGATCGCCGCCAAAAGCAACCAGACCAAGTTCACAATTGCCGCTAAACGCAACGGCTTGAAATGGCGCGGCCACAGATGGCTGCCATTCGTTGTTCTGTATCAATAAAAAGGCAAAAACGGTCCCGGAAGAAGCGTCCTGGGCAAAACAAGTTCCTGAACCAGCCGGGATCAGGAACAAGGATAATAGAAATAATATCGTAAATTTACGCATAATTTTTTTCATCCCGCCGTCCTCGAATTAATTTATTTTATAGGGTAACTGTTTAATTCTGTTTTTAAAATAGTAGCGCTTTTTTATTATTTATGCAATGAAAAAATAACTTGGGGATTAACTGCTTTTAAAAAACTGGTCACTTTTATTCACACATTTTAAGATTGCAGACGTAAGACATAATAAAAAATCCAATGTGGTCTTTATTGTGTTATATCCCCGATATATTTATTTTTGAAATATTATATACTTGTTTGCTTTTTAAGAAAATATTCTATATAATTTTAGTTTAATAACCAATAAAATTAAAGGACAAATATGAAAAGGGTTTCCCCCGGAATTTTATTATTATCTATATTTCTGTTTTTTTCAATTTCTGCAGGTCGGGATAATCCTGAAAATATGCTGTTCATGGATCCGACACAACCCATTGACAAGCGTGTTGATGACCTGGTGTCACGTTTAACGCTTGAAGAAAAAGTATCGCAAATGAGTTACACCTCAGCGGCCATTCCCCTGCCTGGCATTCCTGAATACAACTGGTGGAGCGAAGCGCTTCACGGCGTCACACGTAACGGTGTGGCAACGGTTTTCCGGCAGGCCATAACCATGGGCGCCACGTTCGATACCGATCTGTTGTACCGTGCTGCCACAGCCATATCCGATGAGGCCCGTGCCAAATTCAACGAATGCGTTAAAGCCGGTAACCGGGGACAATACCAGGGTTTGACGTTCTGGTCCCCCAATGTCAATATTTTCCGCCGCTCGCTTTCCAATACATATCTTACTTTTTAAAAGAACCGACGGCGCCGGATCACAAATAAATGGATATTTCTCAATGAACTCTTTTGAAGCGAAGGACTATTTAGTATTTTTAGGTTATTTTATTGTTGTACTGAGTATCGGTATTTCGGTAACACGCAAGCCGAAAGGTCATGACCGGACCGCGGAAGACTTTTTCCTCGCCAGCCGCGCCCTGCCGTGGTGGATTATCGGAGCGTCGATGATCGCGTCATGTATATCCACTGAGGGAATTATCGGCATGAACGGCACCGCGTTTGAAAGCGGCATTGCCGTGATCTCCTATACATGGCTTGGGGCCGCCATACCGATTATCATCGTTTCCAAATTCTTTTTGCCCGCGTTCCTGAAAATGAAAATCTACAGCATGCCGGAATTCCTGGAAAAACGGTTCGACCAGCGGGTCAGCACCGGCATGGGGATATTTTGGTTACTGGTGTATGTTTTTGTCAACCTGACATCCATTCTGGCCCTGGGCGCAGTCACGCTTGAACAGGTCATCGGCATCCCGATTGTTTTCGGTGTGATTGGCCTGGCCTGTTTCTCCGCGGTATATACCGTTTACGGTGGTTTGACCTCCGTCGCCTGGACCGATTTTATCCAGGTCGGGGTTTTGATTCTCGGCGGGATTGCCGTCACACTATTGGGGCTGGACAGGGTCGGAGACGGACAGGGTATCATCACCGGATTTACGACGTTGATGCACAATGCCCCGGAAAAGTTCCATACGGTGCTGAACGCCGACCATCATGAGTTACCCTGGACCGGCGTGTTTTGTGGAGGGTTGTTTATCACCGCCATGGCTTACTGGGGTTGTAACCAGTATATCATTCAACGCGCGCTCGCGGCGAAAAATATATCACAGGCGCAATACGGCCTGCTGTTCGCGGCGTTTTTGTTCCTGATCGTGTCGATCATCATTGTTCTACCCGGCGTGATCGCCAGTGATCTGTATCCCGAAATGGTCCTGAAACGTGATCAGGCCTTTCCGGTACTGATAAGGGAGTTGCTGCCGGCCGGACCGACCGGGCTTGTAGTCGCTGCAATTATCGCGGCCATTATTTCATCGCTGAATTCCATGACCAACAGCACGGCCACGATTTTTACCATGGATATTTACCGCAAATTCCTGAAAAAAAAAGTCACGCAAAAAGAGCTGGTTCTGGTGGGACGCATTGTCAGCGCGGTGGGGTTGATAACCGCGGGTATCCTTGCTCCAATTGTTGTCAGTCAGGGACGGTTATTCAAATTCATACAGGAATATACCGGATTTGTCACTCCGGGCTTTTTTGCCATTTTTATATTCGGTTTGTTCTGGAAGCGGTGCACGAGCACTGCCGCGCTCACCGCGGCACTATCGACAATCCCGGTTTCGATTATTTTAAAATTTACATTTCCGGGATTGGCGTTTCTGAACAGAATTTCGATTACATTTCTTGTGTTGTCCGCTTTGATTGTTTTGACCAGTGTGCTGCAAAAGCGGGTGGTCACAAAAGAGGCGCTGGTTTATTCAAATATCAATTACAAATCGTCCCTGCCTTTGAATATCGGTATATTCCTGGTGCTGGGGATCGTTGCGGCTTTGTATTTGTTGTTTGTGTGAGGAATGTTATGGCCCTGAGCTTGTGTGGAGATCGGGGTTACTCTAAACGACTTTAGCCTTAAAATACAAAACAATTATAATCCCACCGAGGCTCCCCCGGTAATAAACAAAACAAATCAATATTGAAAAACCTTGCTCCCAATCGCGGCTATTTGCCGCTGTCCGCATCCGGCTGGTTGGATTGCTGTTGTTCGAGTATGGGGCCGAGACACTTGACGAACACGGCGGCCTGCCGTGACATGCCCAGGTCGTTGGGATGACAACCATCTACGGTCCCGTCCGCATCTTCTCCCAGCATTCCCGTATTCGGCAGCAGGTAAAGATTCTTACAGCCCCGGTCTTTAAGTTTCGCATAAATCTCACGCAGGATATCGCCTTTTGGCGTGGGAACGTTTTTGACATTGGAATCTTCCACCAGAAGAATGGGCGTGTCCGGCCGGATCTCCCGCAGTTTGCTGACAAATGGTTCCACCCGTTCAGAGACCATCTCAAGGCTCATGTTCCACAGGCAATCCAGTACGTAAACGGCGGGATTGAGTTCCGACAACAGTTCGGCCATTTCAGGTTCCATCAGCCCGTTGCCGGAGAACCCGAGGTTAATGACCGGCGCGCCAAGCTCTCTGCCCGCAATTGATGTCGCGGCCATTCCCGGACGTGACGCGCAGCCGCCCTGTGTTATGGATGTTCCATAGAACACGATACTGTGTGACGGTGATTCGGGCGGCAGCTTGTAGAGTTTCCGGTCTTTCGGGACCCCGATTTGTAACTGTTTCAAGCCATTATAAAGAGGAAGATACAAAACATATTCCCCGCTTACCGGCAATTCGAAAGTGGCTTCGTTTGAGCCGGTTTTCGGGCGGCCGTTCGCACAAAAGCGGAGTTTACCCGTGTTGTCCCTGGCATAAAGGTCTATTCCGCTGACGCCTGTGGCGGGCATATGCGGCATGGCCAGACTTTCGGTATCGGTGAGGTCCCAGCGCACGAAAAGTGTGTCGGAACCGGTCACAAATCGTATATACATACCGGCACAATCATGACTTAAATTCCAGACAGGTTCCCGGACAACTCCATTGGCCTTTATAGGCAGACGGTCATAATATGATTCGGTATCCGTCCATCCTTTGCCCTCTACGCCCAAAAGTTCGGCGTTGTACCACACAAGATTCCTGTTCGTATCCAACGTGCCTGCGGTTGGCTCAATTAGCCCGGAAGGGTAAGCATGATTCGGCAAAATTGTCCATAAACAAAAGAGCAACATGATAAAATAAATTTTTCGCTGCATGGTGTTTTCCTTTCTATCGAACGGCAATGTATTGTTTTATTTGATCGCCCGGTTAAATTCTTTCCGGTATCGTGTTCAGGTGGATTGAATATTTATACGGAATCAATATCAAATAATCCCAACTGGTCTTTGTTCCGTTTTTCCGCTTTCTTTTTATTCGCTTCCAACCGCTCCTTTTTCTCCCTCTCTCTTTGCTCCTCTATTGATCTTTTGTTATTAGAATATTTTTTCAGATGCTCAATGATTAATTCATCAGTTATCTGTATATCAATAATTTTCTCGGCAACCATAGACTTGGGGATGATAAAACCGGTATCCGTTTCGTAATATGTAAACATGTCCGTGATCTCTTCCGTACAGTAACCTTCGGCACCCAGCGACAGGTTACATAATTTTTCAATCTGCGTCGCTTTGTTGCCGGTGGTTGACTTTTTAGTATGATAAAAGTCGCATATCTCATCTGCCGTAATATAGTGATCATTTTCCTTGTCAAATAAAAAGTTTAACCGGGCGATTTCGTAAATAATTGACGCCGCCCATTGTTCACTGCTGCTGCGCATGATATTAATGTTCCTTTTTCTTCCCAGTGCGTCACACAACCTGAAACAAAATTTCTCATACTCTTTATTTAATCGTTTGACGCAAAATTCATGGATCAAATTTTTAATTTCTGTTATCTTTAATTTCTTTTCCTTTTTGAGATCAGTCACTTTTTCTCTTTCCTTTTTCAATGCAAAATTTAGATTTTACTTTTTGTTCGTTTGGTTGATTATTCCATATTAATTATTCTTATTCTTAAAAACAAACTCAAATTGATTTTTACAACCCGGGAATAATTCAATCCCGCCCGGCATGCCCGACAGGCCGAATAGTTACTCAATTCCGGCCCGTTTATTAATCAGATACGCGACAAACAGTTTAGCGGCAGTCCGATATCGGGAGAAACTGTATTTTCTAACCGGCCCCAGGGAAAACGGTTTGCCGGAGGAGATTGCCTCGGCGGCCAATATCCCGCTTTTGACCGCGGGCCCGATACCCTCTCCCATATCCCTGGTCGCCAGACCGGAGGCATCCCCGATCAAATATATACTGTCCTTTTGAACGGCATCAACTCTGTTTCTGATATAATAAACATACCCCCCGGCATTAAAACGATGGTTTTTAACCAAAGACAGTCGTTCCAGTTCATTGATAAAAAATTGCCATTGATTTTTAATATTGTCGTTATTGGCTTTTAATTTTTCAGCAAAGCCGCCGATACCGACATTTAAGTATCCGTTGTTCTTCGGCACATACCAGGAATAACCCGGGAGCTTGTTCCGCAAAAACCAGAGATGGCAGTTTGCGTCAAAATAATCATAGGGAAATTCCTCCTCCAGAGTCACAACCAATAAATCTTTGGCCCGGGGATGAATATCCCTGAAAAATGTTCGATAAACGGGACAAAAAGTGCCCCCTGCGCCGACTAAATATTTGCAGTAATAAAAGTCGTCAATAACGTAATAATCGCCGTCTTTTTTTATATGCTTAACTTCATGCGTGTAAATGTTAACTCCGCTTCGCTGCAAAAGCCAGTGGTCAAACTCATATCGTCGAACGGCATATTGACGGACTTTTATTATTAATTCCTTATTATAAATATGAACATGAAATTTATTAAATTCCGCAAGACTAAATGGATAATCATTTATATCGATTTTTAAATCATTGATGACACGGGGTGTTATCCAGCCGGCGCACAACTTTGTTCTGGGGAATTCCTGTTTGTCTAAAATCAAACATTCAATGCCGTTTTGTTTTAGTTTCCAGCCACAGGTAGAGCCTGCGGGCCCGCCCCCGATAATAATGACTTTCGAGTATATCATCCGCCGCCTGAATTGGGTAATTCATTACAACAAGAATTTTCGGGGGCATCAACTGAATCTACAATCTGGCTGCTCCCTGCCGGTTTTCGTCATGACGGTCTGCCATAATTGCTGACTCCGTGACCGAAAACCTCCGGCGCTGCTCAGCAGATAAAAACGCCACATCCGGTAGAACCGGTCGCCGTATTTATCTTTCAATTGGGGCCAGGCGCTGTCAAAATTTTGATACCAGGCCATCAGCGTTTTATCATAGTCCGGTCCGAAATTGTGCCAATCTTCGATGACAAATAATCCCTCCATGGCCTTTGCCATCTGGCTGATTGATGGCAGCATGCCGTTAGGAAAGATATATTTATCGGACCACCTGTTTATAAAAGTTGTGCTTATATTGCTGCCAATGGTATGTATAAAAGCAATCCCGTCATCCTTCAAACAGCGGTCGACAACTTTCATATATGTTCGGTAATTTTTATATCCCACATGTTCAAGAATTCCGATTGATATTACGGCATCGTATTTCCCTTCCACTTCACGGTAATCCTGAAGCCGTATATCTACAGGTAATCCCCTGCATAATTCCCTTGCGAGTTTCACCTGTTCCCTGGATATGTTAACCGCCACAATGTTCGCACCATATTTTTCAGCCGCATATTTTGCAAAACTGCCCCAGCCGCAGCCTAATTCCAGAACGGTCATTTCCGGTTTAAGATTAATTTTTTTACAAATCAGGTCCAACTTGGATTCCTGCGCTTCATCAAGATTCGCGGCGTTTTTCCAATACGCGCATGTATAGTTTAACCGGGTGTCGAGCATGGCCCGATATAAATCGTTCCCCAGATCATAATGTTGTTCTCCCACCCGGGAGGCTCGTGAACTTTTTTGTCGATTAAAAAGTTTTGTGTTTACCACATACAACCAGGTTTTCCAGTTTCGTGCCACCTTTGTATCGAGCTTTGCTTTGAAAATTCTGTTGATCATTTCGTCCAGAGCCTCACAATCCCACCAGCCGTCCATATATGATTCACCCAATCCCATTTCGGCTTCGGTTAAAACGCGCCGGTAAAACCGGTTGTCGTGGACCCGGATGTCCCAGGGCATTTCACCGTTTATGGAAATACCTGCCCCGGACAATAGTTCCGTCAAGATTTCCTTAGCTTTCATTTTTTCGCTCACTTAAATACTAAAGCCTGTTATTTTTTAATCCTTGAAATTTTCCTCTTTTCGGCTTGATGATATAAAAATATTTCATCTGTATGGCAAAGTAAAAAATATGTGATAATACATCATTTGTCTTTAGAATGTTTTTCCTCCCGGATATCTTTATCGTTTCCATTATAATACAAATAATAAAATATTTTCACTGAAACATGCAAATAAAAATTATTACAAATAATTCTTTAACAATAAAATACTCTATATATCCCCATAATGTTGTTGCGGCTGCAGTTCCCGGCTTTCAACCGCTTTATGATTGACCATAAAAAAACGGATCTCGGCGCACAGTTCACATTTATTGGCGTAGGTTGTTTTGCTCTCTTTGTAATGATATGTTTTCCTGGCAAAATCCAGCAAACCGCCGATTCCTTTATTAAACAGCAGCGTTAGTAACGGATACTTTTCTTCCGGCAATGGTTTTCCCAGATCATCTCTGCTTATGGATAACCCGGCGCACAATCCCGGAATATAATTACCGAACAGATCAAAATGAAAATGGCTGGTGTTGGCCAGTTCTTTACATCCACCCCGGTTTTTGTTAAGAATTTCCTCCAGAGGCATTTGCGGTGAATTTTCCGCCAGTAGATCCAAAGCCCGACCTCCCGCGGATACCCAGTACCGGTCCAGTATACTTTTTGTATAATTCCTTCCATAGAGCTCCCGGTATTCCTCAAGAGGATGTTTTTTCCTGTTCGCCAGGGCGTCAATTTCAGGGAAAAACTCTGAAATCCACGGAAAGACGGAGAGACCCTCCTCCCGGCAGGCTCTCATTACGCCTTTTACTTTATAGAAAGGGATATGTTCGTTATGAAAAGGACTGATGGAAATGAGCAAAGTGGATAATCCGTTATGCTTCAGTTCTCGGATAATTTTGCAGGCGGAAAGATGATCCCTGAACCAGGATGAATTGGTTTCAACATATTCCACATGCATGCCGAGGTCATTTGCCGTATTTAACACCCGTATTACACCTTCCGGGTTAAGCAGCGGCTCGCCTCCGCCGATGTGCATGGAAGAACAATTTAATTTTTTCATGGCCCGGATATTATGCCGGGCTGTTTCGTCCGTGATATAATCTTTCGGCCATTTGGGACTACACCTGTACAAGCAGTGCCGGCAGTGGGAACTGCAATAATAGTTGGTTATCAGTCCCCCGGACATGAGATGAGAGATATAAAGCTGCTGCATATTTGTTTTAAAGTTGTAAAAATAAAAAGTGGATCCCTCGTCCAATTATGTGCCTGATATTCGATATTGTTTTTTTTCTCCAGGAAAGGTGAACAAGCACCTTTCCTGGAGCTTTATACAAGCCGGTTTTAAGATACTTTTTCGGCAATTATTAGCCGGTAAAAATACAATTACTTTTTTAATTTGTAATTTCCCGGCACTTCAAACATTTGCGAATCAATACTGCCGGACTTTATATTTTTTACTTCCGAAACAAACTGGAATATTTCCACTGCGCCTGTTGACTCGGGTTTTGCTACTTTTTCCGAAGCCTTTTGGGCCAGCTTTTTTCCGAACAATCCCCCCAGCGATCCTTTGATATCATCCAGGGCAATTTGATCGCCCTCTTCTTCGGATTCTGTTTCACCCTCTCCCTGACTGCTTTTCATGGCATGGTTCGTAACGGTATAATTCATATCGGTTTTAATCGGATAGCCGTCAATCTTTTTCATTTCATTCATCAGGGTCTCGGTTTGATCCTTGTATTGACTCATCAATTGCGCGAAACTGCGGCTGTCTTCCACACTAAAACCAAGGGCTTCGGCAAGGCGTTTTTCAAAATCGTTTGCGGTCTGCATGTCATTCAAAAGACTTTTACTGCTCCAAATATCGGATTTGAACAGCATCGTGTCCAGCACCCCCGTCTGTTTATGTTTACCGACAGTCGTTACGGTACCCAGATACTGGTCGCAATTAAATCCGTTTACATTCAAATTACTTGCAACTTTTTTGACTTCCACTTTCGGTTCCTGCCATTCATATTCGGATTCAACTGCCTCCTGTTCTTTCCCTGTTTCCTGTCCCTGTTGTGTTCCCTGCATGGCCGAAGTACCCGAATCGATCATGTCCTTCATTTGCGCAAAAGGTATTTCCGTATACTCTTTCTTTTTATCATTAAATTTCCAGAATACATTTTTGTCCAGTCGTGTTATCTCAATCTCTGTTCCTTTCGGGCTTAAATGCTTCATAATCGCACCCGTGAATTTAAACTCCGTTTCGGTTCGTTTGGCATCGCCCTGAATAAAAGTTTTTGTTGTGGAGGTATATGCCCCGTTTCCGTAGAATCCGTTACTCGTCATTGCCGTTTCGAAGGTAACCTGCGCAGGAATAATTTGAACGAAAACAAATAACAACAAAACAACAAAAAACATTTTCCTCATATTGCACTCCCTTTTGGTTTTTTTAAATATGATTATTATATTAATGGATAAAATTTCTTATATCTTAATCTTGAAAATTTTTTGTAATTAGTCAATCTAATTTTTATGAATTTAACAAAAATATGCAAATAGAGAAAAAAATAATTATCAATCCTGCGGATCATGAACAGGCGGTTTCTCACTTTATAAAATATCACAACATAAAATCCAAATCACCGGAGCTGTCCTATTTGGAAGAATTATTAATTCATTATGCGGGCTTGCCGTATGAAAATATCAGTAAAATAGTCAAGCTTCATCACGATTTTAGTTCACCCGAACGAATTCGACTGCCGGAGGAGATCATGGATGATTATGAACGCTATCATCTTGGAGGAACGTGTTTCTCCCTGACATTCTTTTTGCAGTCCCTGCTGACTATTCAGGGATTTCATTGTTATCCGGTTATTGCCAGTATGCAAAACAGACCCAACGCGCATTGTGCTCTAATTGTTTCCCTGAACGAAAAGAAATATCTCATTGATCCGGGATATTTACTCACAAAACCGATGGAATTACATAAAAACCACCCGCGTGTGTACCGAACACCGCATTCAGGAGTCGAATTGATTTTTAACAAAAACAACGAACATTTTTTTCTGCGCACTTTTGACCGGCATCAATCAAAATGGCGGTATTTTTTTCGTGACGATCCCGTTCCGCCGGATTTGTTTTTGTCTTTCTGGTACGACTCTTTTTACAAAAGCACCATGCATGATATCTGCCTGACGAAAATCCGGAATGACGGGCTGGTCTATATGCATAAAGATTTATTACAGATCACGAATTTTGACGGGAAACAAAAAGAAAAAATAAAACATAATTACCATGCTATCGTTCACAACATTTTTGGTATTGACCCGCAACTTGTCGAGCAGGCGTTGGTTGCAATTCACGAAAATATCAGGCGTCAAAAACAGTTGGGCCTGTTTCGTAAAAATGAAAGGACTATACTGAGTGATACCGACTGATCCCACACCCGTCAAGCTCTTTTGCGGTATCCTGTACAGTGATAATGAGTTACTGCAAAAAGCGGTATGGTTACTCAAAGAACGTTACGGAGACATCGACTATAAAAGTAAAATGTTTCCGTTCGACATGACCTCTTATTATGAGACCGAAATGGGCTCCCCAATTTACCGGGTATTTTACTCTTTTACCCGGCTTATTAATCCAAAGCTTTTGGCGCAAATTAAAATTGAATGCAATCGGATCGAAGATGATCTTGCACATGACAATCAAAGAAAGGTTAATCTGGATCCGGGTTATATGGATTATGATAAAGTCGTTCTGGCATCGGCAAAATATAAGGGACATAAAATATATCTCGATTTCGGTATTTACGCCGATCCGACCCTGCGTTATGAAAAAGGTCATTATACCCCGGGGGAATGGTGCTTTCCTGATTTCAAAACAGGCCTGTATGAAAAAGACTTTATGGAAATAAGGGCAAAATATAAAGACCAACTGAAAAATATTCTTAAACAGAGTTAATCCTTTTTTACCTCTTAAATTCTATATTCTCTGCAGTACCGATTTACTGAGACAAAAGTAATCTGGAATAATAATTGCAGAATTCACTTAAAAACCAAAGCGGTTTTTATTTAACAATTTTTTATAAACAATTCATTTTATTAAGATTGTAAACAGCCAAACGTAATAAAGGGGGTCTGTTTCTGTTTACATGGTGGGTCATTTTTACTTAGACCAAGTACTTTAATACCCGGGTAGAATAATGAAAAGTAGTAATATAACTTTTTTGCTCATTATTACAATATCTTTAAATTTAACAACCCCGTCATTTTCAAAATCCGCAAAAAACACACGCATTGAAAGATCATCAGCCGTTGTTAATCAGGTGCTTGAAAAATCATCAAAAAAATTGTTTTATGATTCTAAAAAAATGCTGGAAGAAAAAAATTACTGGGACTGTTCCCAAAACCTGATTTTATTGCTGGATGCCTACCCAAAGTATTCGGAAATTGACGAGGTGACATACCAGTTGGGAGAATGTTTGTATGAAATGGAATTACTTAACGGCGCCAGGACAGTTTACAAATATTTTGCTTCAAAATACACAAAAAGTCCATACATTGGGTATGCATTATCGGGACTTCAAAGAGTCTCATTTGATGAACAAAATTTCGGGAAATCTCTTGAAATATACAAAATCATAATGAAAGGGGATCCTTCACAGGAAATAATTGACTATTCAAGTTATTACGCTGGTCTTGCGTTATATCAGTTGGGAAAATTTCAGGAAACGATTTATGCTTTATCATTTATCAAAGATAACAGCCCTTATTATGATCATAGTCTTTACCTGAAAGCCCTGTCCCTGTTAAAATTGAAAAAGCTGAAAGATGCCGTGCAAGTATTTAATGATATTTGCAAGCTGCCGGTTTACAACCAGGAAAGAATAAATTTAATCAATGAAACCCACCTGACCCTGGGCTATTTGTACTATGAACTGGGTTATTATTTTCATGCCCAAAAGCAATTCAACTGTATATCCAGGGAGTATGAAAATTATCACAACGTTTTATTGAGCTCGGGCTGGACCGCTGTTAAATTGGAGCAATATAAAGATGCCATTATCTACTTGACTGAATTTATTACCAATTACCCTGAAACTGAAAGCACACCGGAAGGACTTTTTTTACTGGGACGATGTTATTTAAAATTAGGTTTATTCGATAAAGCATTACAAAGTTATGAATATTTAATAGATATATTACCTAAAACACAACTTTTAGCCGATTACAACGAGAATATAAACAGTTACCTGGAAACACAATTAAACGAAATTGAAAATATTAAAATGTCCATACTGGTTATGGAAAGCAAATTTATGAACGGTATCTCTTTGGATCAAAAGCAAGAGCTTCCGTTATTTATTAAAGAAGAAAATAATAAATTGATCACTCAGCGTTCTGTACTATTGACCAAAATCCGGAAAGAAAGACAGTTGTTAAATAAATTAAGCGAAAAGGTCAAAACATTACAAAATTTATCCCTGATTAATGAACAACAAAAGAACTGGCGCGGTTATGCCGAATATGGTAAATCCCGGGCATTATTTTTAGTGAAAAGGAAACAACTGCAATAGAAATTACAAAATCGAACCCGGATCAACATCAATTGTCAATGTTACATTTTTGGATTTATGCTTTTTTTTATATTCCGCAAGCGATTCCCGGATTGAATTCTTTAATATTCTGCTGCCGGAATCGGATTTTTTAACACTTTTGAATAAGATATGCCAGCGATAAAAATTTTGAATTTTGGACAGGGTAGAAGGAACCGGTCCGAGCATTTCGAAACAGGGATCCTTTTTAACCATTTGTGCAAAATTTTCCGCTGCTTTCCGCACAACGGCTTCTTCTTTTCCCCGAAATAATATATTTATAATTCGGCTGTACGGCGGATATACCTGTCCGTGTCTGTCAAACAGTTCCGATCTGAAAAAATCCTGGAAATTATGATTTCGGGCATATTTTAAACTGTAATGGCCCGGATCATAGCTTTGAACGATCACTTCTCCGGTTTTGTCTTTTCTGCCTGCCCTTCCGGCAACCTGGGTAATCAATTGAAACGTCCGTTCCGCGGCGCGAAAATCCGGTAAAAACAATTCCGTGTCGGCGGATATAACCCCGACAAGCGTTACATTCGGAAAATCGAGTCCTTTTGCCACCATTTGTGTTCCCAGCAGGACTTGATACTCGCCGCTGCCGAATTTATCAAGCAAACGGTCGTGGGCCATACGGCCTCTTGTTGTATCCAAATCCATCCGTATCGCTTTGACACCCGGGTACAGTTCATTTAATTCTTCTTCAACTCTTTGCGTTCCGACACCCCTGAACATAACATCGGTTCCGCCGCATTCCGGGCATCTGTCGGGCGCCCTCCTCGTATAACCGCAATAATGACATTTTAAAATATGCCCTTTTATATGATAGGTTAATGTAATATCACAATGATCGCATTTGGCGGTGTAACCGCAATCCTTGCATTTAAAAAGCGTTGCAAAACCCCGCCGGTTTAAGAAAAGAATGATTTGCTCGCCCAGACTTAATTTTTCATCAATTTTTTGTCTTAATAACCGGGAAAATATAACCGGAGATTTTCTGCCGATTATTTTCGGCTCGCGCTTCATGTCCACCAATTCTACTTTGGGCATAGGGACATCGTCAATTCTTTTGGGTAATTCCAGCAGCCGGTATTTTTCAATTTGCGTATTAAAATATGACTCGACCGAAGGCGTTGCCGAACCCAGCACAACCACCGCTTTTTCAAGTATCGCTCTGACCACAGCAACATCCCTGGCGTTATAACGCGGGGTCAGGTCGGATTGTTTAAAAGAGGGTTCATGTTCCTCATCAATAACGATCAACCCGACTTTTTTTAACGGCGCAAAGATCGCGGATCGCGGCCCGATCACGATCTTGTGCTTCCCTTCCCATGTCTGCCGCCAGGAATCATATCGTTCGCCCGGCGACATACGGCTGTGAAACACGGCTACCAGGTCGCCAAAGTGGGCCCGGAACCGGCTGACCATTTGCGGGGTTAATGCAATTTCCGGCACCAGCACAATGGCTGTCTGCCCTTTGGATATAACATGATAAATTGCCTCGATATAAACCTGGGTTTTACCGCTGCCCGTTACGCCATGTAATAAAAAGGTGGCCGCTTCATGAACATCAAGGCCGGCTTTTATTTTGTTCAACGCGTTTTGCTGATCGGTATTTAAGAAAAGTTTTTTGGGAAGTTCATATTTTGCCTGATTATAATAATCACGAAAAATTTCCCGCGTCTCCAGTTCTATATACCCCTTATCGACCAGACTGTTGACGGAGCTCAAATTTGTCCCGGCCTGCTTCGCCAGTCCCATACGGGTAAATTCACGGTTATTGGCCCGGAGAAGGATCTCAAGCGATTTCGCCTGTTTGGGCGCTTTCCCCTCTAAATCAAGAATAAAAGACTCCATTTCATCGTGCGTATATTTCTCGGGAATTTTAATAATCGTTTCATATTTTTTGCCGACTTTGGCCCGGGGCAGCGACAACTCAACCCGCACATATCCCTCCTGGCGTAATTTTTTCAGGCTGGAATAAAATGAACCGACGCTCATCTGGTTTTTCAGTTTATTCAATGTCATGGGATTATTCAGCGCTAGCCGCCCTATGATCTCGGCCTGGCGGGGTGAACGGGACTTTAAAGATTCCGCAAGTTCAATTGGATTCTCATGTACAAGCCTCAACACCCTTTCGGAATTGAGATGTATGCCGGCAGGCAGGGCGGCTTTTAAAACTTCTCCCCAACCGCACAGATAATAATCGGCTATCCATCTGGCAAGTTCCAACACTTCTGGAGTGAATAATGGCACGGGATCGAGAACCTCTTCAATGGCTTTTAGATCAGGGTAATCGGATTTGTCTTTCCTGCCGATGACAAATCCGGTCACCTTTCTGGGGCCGAAAGGGGCAAGGACACGCACCCCCGGTACAACATCATCATTAAATTTTTCGGGTACAAGATAAGTATAAGCATGCTGTACCGGGACAGGAAAAACGACATCGGCCAAAAGTATTTCATTTTCACTTTTTCCCATTTTAAAAGATAATTAAATTCCCGGGCAAATACAATAACAAACAAATTCACTGGGTAAAACGCTTTTTTTAACCGGTATTCCGGGAGCCGGAATAAATTAGCCTTGTTATTATTTGCTATTTTTTTTAAGTTTAAATGTAGATAAACCTGAAGAACATACAATTAGAGGAGAACAAAATGCGCTTCGGCATCACGATTTTTACTTTAATAATTTTAACAGTTCTTTTTTCCTGTGAAAAATTCGATCCGTATGAACCACTGAGCAATGAAACGGTGGCGGAACTATTGCAAAAAGCCAAATCAATGAAAACACAACCCGAGGAGCCGTGTAAAACTCTGACTTTTACTGAAATAAATAATCTTTTACAAAAAATCAAAACAATGCCTTCGGAACCGGTAGATAAAAAAGAAGTCGCTATACTGGAAACAAATTTCGGGGCCGTTGTGATCGCCTTTTATCCCGACAAGGCGCCCAAGCACTGCGAGTCATTTAAAAAGCTCATCAAAGCCGGTTATTTTGACTGTACAAAATTTCATCGCATTGTTAAAGATTTTATGATACAGGGCGGTGATATTTTGACCCGCGACGAGGACCCGTATAACGACGGCACGGGGAATCCGGGTTACTTTTTGCCGGCCGAATTCAACGATATTCCGCATGGCGCCGGTATTCTGTCCATGGCGCGTTCGCAGGACATAAACAGCGCCGGCAGCCAGTTTTTTATCTGCCTGACCAGGGAGAGAACAAAACATCTTGACGGGAAATATACAGTTTTTGGCAAAGTTATCGGCGGAATGGATGTTATAAATGATATAGCAAAAATTAAAACGACGGCCCGGCAACCGGGCATGGAACCGTCGACACCCGTCAGGGATGTATTTATACAAAAAGCATATATAATTAAAAGATAGAGCAAACATAATATATCTTTGTGAATACAAAACGATCCAAATTTTTATTCTTTATTCTGTTTGTCAGTATTTTTTCATTCCGGACATTTGCTTTGCCCGGAGAAAGTGAAAAATATTGGTTTTTCTTTACGGACAAAGGGCCGATAAATCTCAAAAAAAGTCTGAATCGCGCCGGGGACATACTTTTACCCAAAGCACAGGCCCGGCGGGCAAAAGTAAAACCGGCTGACGCCCTGGTCGATTTTACGGATCTGCCGGTGTATCAAAATTATATTCAGGAAATAAAAAATTTCGGTATAACTCCTGTTAACCGGTCAAAGTGGCTTAACGCAATAAGTGCTTATGCTACTGCTGAACAGATTTCCCTATGTTCCGACCTGAGTTTTATTCTGAAAATACATAAAGTGCGGAGGGGGAAACGCTTACCCCCGGATGAACAATCTTTATTATTTAAAGAGACCCGTTCGATTCATGATTTTTCCCTGGATTATGGCCCCTCTTTTGTTCAAAACGATCTTGTCCGTATTCCGGAAATACATTCAATGGGTTACCAGGGACAGGGCGTTTTAATTGCCGTTTTGGACACCGGATTTCATCTTGAGCATATAGCTTTTAGCAATATTCACGTCGTTGCGGCCTGGGATTTTATCAATAAAGATGGAAATGTGGATAATGAAGAAAGCCAGGACGTGTCTTTTCAAAACCTTCACGGGACCATCATATTGTCCCTGCTGGCGGGTTACCGGCCGGGCCGCCTCATCGGCGCGGCCTGGGGCGCGGATTACCTGCTGGCCAAAACTGAAATTGACGGATCCGAAACACCCGTTGAGGAGGATTACTGGATCGCGGCCGCGGAATGGGCCGACAGCCTTGGCGCTGATATTATCAGTACAAGTCTGGGTTATACGGACTGGTATACAAATGAAGATATGAACGGAACAACGGCGCCGGTAACAATAGCAGCGGACCTCGCCGTGGAAAAAGGTATCATCGTCGTGACATCCGCAGGTAACGAGGGTAATAGTAACTGGGGAATAATTGGCGCTCCCGCCGACGGCAAACATGTTATCAGCGTCGGCGCCGTTGATAAAGACGGCGTCATAGCCGGGTTCAGTTCCAGGGGACCAACAGCCGACGGACGTATCAAGCCCGAAGTAGTCGCCATGGGGGTAAACGATTATGGAGTGAATATATATTCGGATGATTATGTAAATGTCTCCGGGACATCGGCGTCATGCCCGCTGGTCGCGGGTGTAGCCGCCCTGCTGCTTACGGCGCATCCGCTGTTGAATCCCGGCCAGGTCCGCGAGGCTTTGCTGAATACCGCCGGTCGCAATTCATCCCCCGATAATACTTACGGATACGGATTGGTCGACGCTGTTGAAGCTGTTCAATATTGGGGTCAACCCGCCGAACAACCGAAAACATATCAATTGGTGTCCTGTTATCCGAATCCGTTTGATTTTTCAAAAGACAATGTAATCAGAATTCTTTTTGATGTCCCCACGACAACGGATGTAAAAATTGAAATTTTCAATTTACTGGGACAAAAGGTCATAACCTTGTGGAACGGGACAAGGCAAACCGGGAAAAATCAACGCCTGTACTGGGACGGAAGATCTTATTCCGGAAACATCCTGCCATCCGGAGTCTATTTTTGTAGAGTAACAACCGGCTCATATGTTCATACAACGAAACTGACATTATTCAGGTAGAGATAGGCATAGATTATTACCATATTATTTAGATTTTTACGATCAGTCTTGAGAGTACATATTACTTACCCCTGTTCAATAATGATACATTTTTACAATCGTCTGATTTTGTGAACCCGAAAAAATTAATTTTGATACGCCTGAATCAATTTTATCCATTCAATGAAAGTGGACTTAAAATTTCTCAACTGTCTAACTTACAAAATAATAATGAATTACAGCACTCTTCCGAATAAAAATATTTGATATAAAATCCTGAATCGTTATATTAATTACAAGGTAATCAACATTTATCCCCGGCGGGGACACGAAATAAAGGTTATATGTGGAATAATATTTGCAATTTTCTTTTTTTGATATTATTTTATTAAATTCATTTTTTAACATTTTACAGAGAGAAGGCTGAACATGAAATATGTGATCAGATTTAGTCCGGTATTTATATTTTTGCTTTTATTGAATACTCAAAACGCCTATGCCTATCTTGATCCGGGCACCGGCAGCTATATTTTGCAAATATTAATTGCTTCCTTACTTGGAGCCGCGTTTGCCGTTAAAATTTTCTGGCAGAAAATAACGACATCATTGAAGAAAATCTTTTCAAAAAATGCCGGTGAACAGACAAATGACCCTGAATGACAAACAATCCGGTTCTTTTCGCGATCCCAGCGGGTTTTTATTCTTTCGGGATGGGCTCCTTTATCGCCAGGTTAACACATACTATAAAGAAAATTACGATTTTTTGATCGGCTCCGGTTTGTACGACAAGTTAGTGAAAGAGAACCTGCTCATTCCCCATGAAGAAGCAGACCCGGATTATGCGCTTTCAGGGCAGGCGTACAAAGTAATAAAACCGGACCGGGTCCCTTTTATTTCTTATCCTTACGAGTGGTGTTTTTCACAGTTAAAGGACGCGGCATTAACCACACTGAAAATACAAAAAATAGCCCTGGATTACGGTATGTCGCTTAAAGACTGCTCGGCTTATAACATACAATTTTACAACGGTAAACCCGTATTTATCGACACACTTTCATTTGAAAAATATAAAGAGGGCGAACCCTGGGTCGCTTACCGGCAGTTTTGTCAGCATTTTCTTGCGCCGCTGGCGTTAATGAAATATAAAGATGTCCGGCTGAATCAACTGTTTCGTATTTATATTGACGGCGTTCCCCTGGACCTGGCCGCTTCCCTGTTACCGTTTCGCACAAGGTTCTCTTTTTCTCTGCTGTCTCACATTCATATACACGCCAAAAGCCAAAAACATTATGCCGACAAAGCGGTGAAACCGGTTCACCGTCAGGTTAAAAAATTCGCGCTTCTTGGCCTTGTCGACAATTTACAAACGGCGGTCAATAAAATAACCTGGAAAGCAGCCGGAACAGAATGGGGCGATTATTACCAGGACACCAATTATTCTTCATCGGCCCAACGGCATAAAATGGAAATTATAAAGACCTGTATCGAAAAATATAAACCCAGAAACGTATGGGACCTGGGTGCAAACAACGGTTTTTTCAGTCGTATCGCATCGGACAGTGACATCCCAACCATCGCGTTTGACATTGATCCGGTTGCGGTTGAACTGGATTATCTCGAATGCCGGCAAAAAAAAGAAACACAATTGCTGCCGTTATTACTGGACCTGACCAATCCCAGTCCCGGCATCGGCTGGAAAAATAAAGAGCGTATGTCCTTTATTGAACGCGGTCCGGCGGACATGGTGATGGCCCTGGCGCTTATTCATCACCTGGCTATTTCCAATAATGTTCCGTTAATCAATATCGCCGAATTTTTTCATAACACCTGTAAAACCCTGATCATTGAATTTGTTCCCAAAAACGATTCACAGGTGCAAAGACTGCTCGCAACCCGTGAGGATATTTTCCCGCATTACACACAACAGGATTTCGAAAAAAACTTTTCCGGTTATTTCGATATTCTCGAATCCCATTCCATAAATGAATCGGAAAGAACTTTATATTTATTACAACGGAAGGCAATATAAATGAAAAAAGTTAGGGCTGTACATCCGTTTTTTTTTGCTATTTATCCGGTTCTGTTTCTATATTCATACAACGTTTACCAGGTCTCTTTTAACAGTATTATTTTACCTTTCTCTGTTTTATTATTAGGAACCGCTGTTCTGTTCCTGCTATCCTCGTTTATCATTCGCAGTGCCAATAAAGCGGCAATTCTTGTTTCGCTTTTTATCCTTATGTTCATGACCTATGGTCGGATTTTTGACAAAGTGTGGTGGTGGCAGTTAGGTTCCATCCATATCGGCAAGCCCCGGTATCTGTTTTTGGTCGGTGGTTTGTTGTTTATTATAATTACCATCCTTGTCCTGCGTAATCGAAAAGATTTGGCGAAATTCACAAAGTTCCTGAATATGGTTTCCGTTTTGTTAGTGGCTTTTTCCGTTATCAACATTACAATTTATAAATTAAAAAATCTGGAAAAAGTGAATATTGATGAAGTGACGGATGTGAATTTACAAAATCCGCCAAATATAAAAGACATAAAAAACCTTCCGAACATTTTTTATATCATTCTGGATGGCTACGGCGGCGCCGATGTTCTCAAAGAAATATATCAGTATGACAACTCTGAATTTCTGGACGCTTTGACCCAAAAAGGTTTCTATGTTGCCGAAAACAGTCATTCCAACTATTGCCAGACATCCCTGTCCCTGACCTCCAGTTTAAATTTAAAATATCTGAATGATATAACCGATAAACTGGGAGTTGATAATTTCAGCAGAGAACCTCTCCGGGAAGTGATCAGGTACAATCAATTGTTTAAATTCCTCAAAGAACACGGCTATAAAATAACCGCGTTTTCTTCCGGCTATTCTTTTACCGAATTACAAAATGCGGATAATTACATGTTTGACCGTTTCGTGACCGACGAATTTTTAGTGGAATTGTTAAATACCACACCCATACCTCATATATTGAACGAGATCAAAAGTGTTAACGAATTCAGCTGGCACCGGGACAGGATCTTTTATACGCTTGATAATATATACAAAATCCCCCGGGAAGATGAACCGTATTTCGTGTTTGCCCATATTATTTCACCGCATCCGCCGTTCATTTTTAAAGCCAGCGGTAAGGAGAGAAAACAGAACCGGCAATTTTCATTCAAAGACGGTACGCATTTTTTAAAATTCAAAAACGCTTCACAACGGGAATATGTGAACAATTATATCCAGCAGCTTCAATTCATCAACACCAGGATTAAAGTGACCATCGACAGCCTTTTACGGTTAACGCCTGATAATCCGCCGGTCATTGTCCTGCAAGCGGACCACGGGCCGGGATCGCATCTGGACTGGAAAAGTATGGAAAAGACCAACCTCAAAGAGAGGTTTTCCATTCTTAACGCTTATTATCTGCCGGCTAACGGGGATTCATTACTGTATAAATCGATAACGCCGGTAAACACTTTCAGGGTTATCCTCAACCGCTATTTCGACACGAACCTGGAGTTACTCAGGGATGAAAGTTACTACTCCACCTGGACCCGGCCGTACGATTATAAAAAAGTAAGCCCACGGGCGCTAAGATAAACCCTTTGACCCCGGGGAGGTCTGCTTGGACCACCCGGAGGCTCGGATTATTATTTGTCCAGCCTTAAATTGATCTACGTTAAATAATTGTCGGGCGGGGATCACCAGACCTTTCTCGTGGTACAGCCGCAATAACTTGACGGACAACGAGGTGATTTTATACAATTCACCGATTGTTAAAAACAAGTTGCCCTCTTTTGTTTCATGTAACAGGCCTGTCCCTGGTTGAGAGTCAAGTATTTTTTCCCTAATTAGAATAGTAAATTATCAAACAGGGTCAATTTATAATAAAATTATTCCCTCTAAATTGAAATGGAGCAGCATAATAAGGACATTATTAATGGATGAGAAGTGATTTACAAAACATGATTCCCAATATATTAATCGATATAAAAACAAATTTAAACAAGAGCGTTCTCCTGTCCAGAATCTTTCACAAAGATACAGGATGAACGTGTCAACTCGGTGACTTTTCTTATAAATTCAAACGGTATATTTTTCTGTGCCAAACCAAAAATGTTAATGTCCCCTCTTGGCGCATCCTTTATCGTCTCCTGAAAGGAACCTGTCAACACATAAAAATCAGTCATCGCTGGTAGCCGTACCTGATCATTTAGATTGAGGAGAAAATCATATAATCGTTTTTCATCATTTTTATTCTCTGATGCGGTAATAAGATTTATTTTCCCTTCCCAATTCATTTGTAATTGTAACGTAATAAGCATTGCCAGATGCCAGTTCGGACTTTTATCACGCAACCAGAGGTTAATATTCTTTTGCATTCCAAATGCTACACGCGGGTGTTGACGTAATATAATAGTCCCCAATTCATACTTGTTTGCCTGATTAACTAATTGTTCTATGATGTCATCATTCCGATTATGATCTCCGATAGTCAGGAATAAAATATTTGGGCGAAATGTACTGCCCTTTAATGTTTGAATTACCAATTTCGCGCCATGCAGAAAGTCATTATCTTCTATCACCACCGAATTGACGAGGACGCCCTGATCTTCAATTGGGGCCAAGAGGCCCTTTAAAGCAGATTGTGTTTTCTCAACATCTTTATTCTTTACAATGAATCCAAATATGCTTCCGGATGGATATACAATGTTTCGAATAAACAACAAAGGTCCGGACCATATTTCAGGATTTTCGACAGGCAATAACAGATCGGGTTTCCAGGTTATTTGGTGCCGGGGAAATTTTGCCGATAATCGCGAAGCCCTTTCGGCGATCACTAAAAACAATCCACCGCGAATATCACCCCAGTCAGCCTGTAATTCTCTGTTTGCCAGCCATATATATAATGTTATGATGATAATAATGGCAATCACACTGAAAACAGGATCGATCAGAAACATGATAAAAATACATCCCGCAGCGCCCAGGAAAGATACAAAACGCGGTATTTTAAATGTCGGTCGAAAACTGATGATCTTCATACTCTGTTCAATAAACACCACCAGGTTTATCATTCCATAAGTGATGAGAAAAAACATGGTGATGAGCGAAGCTAAAAAATTCAGGTTTCCAAATATCAGCGCAATTTCAATCACAATGCCGGTAATAATGACTGCGTTTCTTGGTTCATTTTTTCTGGTTTTAGCCGCTAAAAATGAATAAAATGGAATCGTTTTTTGTTCCGCCAGGGCCTGCAGTACCCGCGGGGCACCCAACATACTTCCCAGCGCGGAAGACAATGTGGCGCCCATTATTCCCGCTATCACGGCCGGCCCCCAAAATGCTTTATCTACTATGATCATTTGATTGGTGCGAAGTTCTTCAACTGTGCAAATTCTACTTAAAAAATAGGCGAGTCCAATATAGATTGCCATCGTAACCAGAATGGAGCTCATAGTTCCTTTTGGGATCGAACGCCTGGGGTGTTTAAGATCGCCGGACATATTGGCGCCCGCCATAATTCCCGTTACCGCAGGAAAAAAAATGGCAAACACCTGCCAGAAATTGGCGTCCTCAAAGTTACCAATTAAAACAAAATCTGTGACAGGTTTCTCAGGGGTAACGAAAAACGACAATAAGGATAATCCCATTATGGTCATGATAATGTACTGTATCCGAATGGCAAAATGCGCGCTGATGTAAGAAATGGTCAAAAGGCTGATCCACGCAATACTCGATACAATGATTGGATTATGGCTTGTAAAAATCCGCAGCCAGCCCTCTGTAAATCCGATAATATATAATGCCGCCGAAAGTGTTTGCGCGATATAAAGCGGAATCCCGATACTGCCGCCCGCTTCCAATCCTAATGATTTGGAGATGATGGAATACGCGCCGCCGGCCCCGATTTTTATATTTGTCGTGATTGAAGACATGGAAAGACCCGTGCAAACAGTCACTGTTTTGGCCAACAGAATGATACCGACAGCCCCTAAAAAACCGGCATTCCCCACGACCCAACCCAGGCGCAGGTACATAATAACGCCAAGAATCGTCAGCACATCCGGAGTGAAAACCCCGCCGAATGTGCCAAATTTTTTCACCTGTGCTTCATGTTTTCCTGTTTTAAATTTATAAAAGAAAGGAAAAAATTTTTTTGTTTCAGCGGCCATTGTTAAATTTTTCCTCTTATCTGAGGTATTCCTTTTCACCGGTTATTTATGAACCGGGTTGTTGAAAACGAAGTCAAGTCTTAAAATAAGAGAGACATATTTAAATATCAAATGTTTTTTTACTGTAAGTTTAAACGCAATGACTCATAAAAAAAAGACACTTTGATGATTTGGTAAAATAATCGTTGCCTCAAAATTTATGTAACCATGTTATTTATGGGAGAAATAACTTTTGAGCCCGAAATCCAATTGTAAACGATTTTTCCAGGGCTTTTTGAAATTGATTTATTTCATCGAATTCAATACATAACGGTCTATTGATACAACATTTTCCTTATAAAATTTGAAAATAATTTAAAGCTTATTGTTATTTTTAGGTGGCGGGTAGATGGCAGATAACGGCGTGAACAACAATGAACAATTACAGAAAAATATAAAAGGTTACGTTTTTACTTCTTTTTATTTCTAAAAAAAATTGTTTTTTAATGATTTACATCTAACCTACACAGGTTATTGAATCCCGCAAGGTTATTTTAAAAAAGCAGGTTCAAGATCAGTACTGATCGAGTGGGCTTCAGGTTCGCCTTGTGCTGATTTCTTAATCCCGAGCTTAAAATGACGCTGGAATTCTATCTCGGAGAAAAATATTTTCCGGTGAGGGCAAAGCCCTAATGGTTTCACACATCGGGGCAGAACCCTGGCCCGATCGTAAAGTATCACCAGGATTTTTTGTTGGAGATGGTTTTGATTATCATAATTAACCTAATCCCTTCAGTCTTGCCAGCCTTGCAGTTGCATCGATCAACTCCGGCAGATCCTCATCCGCACCTTTCCAGATATCGAGGAACTTTTCATAACGTTCGATGGCTTTGTCTTTCTTTCCCTTTTCTTCGTAGAGTTTAGCCAGGCGATAATAGTATCTGGGCTGGATGAGATCACGTCCTCTTCGATTTGGGTCAAAAGAGATCAGTTTTTCATAGACTTTGATGGCTTTATCGATATTTCCACTCTGGTAATAGGCGCGGGCAAGTACATCCTTCATAATAGTGAGTTGGTTATTGATGATGATGTAAATCGATCCAGTGCTAAAACCAATGAATCCATTGCCTAAGGGCGAATGCTTTTCGCAGAATGCGATTGCTTCCTCAGGCTTGTTCTCAGCCAGCAGTATCTCACTATACAGCAAGCCGTAATAAAAATCTCCCCAATCCTTCCAGCCGCGTCCAATCTTCGGCAAATATTCCTTTATATTTTGCAGGTTGATCTTCGCAGAATCGATTTTTCCTTCCTTTACACACACCAATCCAACACCGGTGTTATAACATGTCACCCAAGTCCGCATCATAGCAAACCATCTTTTGAAACATTTCCGTGCAAGAACTGGCTTGTCCCTCTCATAATAAATCCATGCTCTCAGCCATTCAACATATGCCTCATTATCCTGATCCCCTGCTTCAGCAGACAATGCTTTCGTTCTGTCCAGCATTGTCATGGCTGAATCGTATTGGCCTTTCCAGTAGGTATAAAACGCTTTGAGTGAATGGCCTCTTGCCTGTTGATACAGGTACGGCGCCGTGGTAATGCGCCTGTCCGCCCATTTCTCCGCTTCATGATAGTTTTCTTTCATAGCATAGATATAACTGACCGGGTATTCCGAATATCCAGGCTCCAGCTCCACGGCCTTCTTATATTTTTCAAGTGCCTCATCGATCCTTCCCATGGTCAAATAGAGCTCTCCCATGCTGTCATACGGATTGGCATCGCCCGGAGAAACGGCCGCGTATCGTTCGAAACATTCCATGGCCTTTTCATAATTTCCCACCCATTCGTATACATAACCCAACGCATTCCAGGCCGACCGGTCAAAGGGATCAAGCTCTACTACTTTATTGTACGCTTCGATTGATCTTGAATAATCAATGCGACTGTAAGATAGGCCCAACTCTTGGTAAGCGTCTTTATATTTAAGATATTGCCGGGTCAACCGGGTTAGAATACGAATTTTTTTTTGTCTGTCACGCTCAATAGTACCGGCATAAATCGCTTCGATGAAAAGTCTCTCTTTTTCCGTAGCCTTTTCCGAGTAGCGTTTTGCTTTCTCTATAGCTTCTATTCCTGAATCATCAGCACCTGTATTATAATACGCGTCTGCGAGATCACAGTATGCCATGGCGAAAGTCGAGTCCAATGCCAGAGCCTTCTTATGAAAAAGAATGGACTCACTGTAATGAAATCTTTCACGCTCCTCTCTTCCGCGCAGGTATAAGTGGTAGGCTTCCAGTGATGTGGTCGTCATCTCAGCAACAGGCCGCTCAACTGTGGCCAGCCGGCGGTCTGACAATCCTACACCCCTTGATACCTCCCGAGCAAGATCATCAATCTGTTTCTCGATGATGCTCGATACACCCTTACCCTCAGAACGTACGCTTTTCAAAAGCTCCTTAGTATGCACATCCAGTACTTTTATATCAGTCACAAAAACATCTCCAAGCTTCGTAATGCTCCCCAGTACAATGGCATCCACACCGTCTATACGGCAGAGCTCGAATCCCAGCTCCTCGTCAATCACTTCTATATCTTCCCTGCCGACCTGTTTGAGCAGATCATACATACGCTGCCAGGTGGTCACGCGAAGATACTTTGACTGCTCAAGGCTTGTGATCAAAAGATTGGGGATCACCTTCTGCAGCCGGTCATAAGCGTCATCACCGGTATGATTCTCAAAGCTGAGCACTGCGATGGGTACAGGCGCTGAGCCCAGCACGTCCTCTTTGATAAATGACCTTAACAACAGAAATGCGAGAATTAAAATCAGACCGGTAGCCACAGGAATGAGAGTCTTTTTTAACAGGTTCTTTTTTTTTGCCTTTTCTATCACTTCAACTGGTGGAGGTTTAACCGTTGAGTCTGTCTCTCTCTTCAGTTTCTTCAAATCAACGATCAGATCTCCGACACTCTGGTAGCGTTCCGCAGGATTCTTCTCAAGGGCTTTGTTCACGATACGTTCCAGCTCCATTGGTACACCTGTCCGCAAACCGGTCAGAGGCTTGGGCTCTTCATTGAGGATAGAATAAACAACCGCCTGTTCATAATCTCCCTGAAAAGGCAATTGGCTTGTGATCATTTCATAAAGCAACACGCCGAACGACCAGATATCCGTGCGGTGGTCGACCTTCTCTCCCTGTGTTTGTTCCGTGGACATGTAAAACACGGTCCCCAGTGTAGATCCGGTCTTTGTCAGTTTCGTTTGACCCGATAACTTGGCCAGACCAAAATCAAGAATCTTTGCCACACCATCGTTTGTCATAAAAATATTCGCTGGTTTGATGTCTCTGTGTAAAATGTTATTTTCATGCGCTTTCTTCAATCCATCAGCGATCTGAATCGAGATATCCAAAACTTCATCAATCTGCAGTGGACCTCTTTCGATCTTCTTCTTGAGGGTCTCACCTTCATAAAATACCATGGCGATAAACATCTGACCATCTTCGGTCTCTTCGATCTCATGAACTGTACAGATGTTATTATGATCCAGTCTGGAGGCGGCTTGGGCTTCACAAATGAAGCGTTTCTTCTCTTCTTCTGCCTGACTTAGATACGGCGGCAAAAACTTGAGGGCAACAGAGCGGTCCAGTTTGGTGTCTTTGGCTTTATAGACAATTCCCATACCACCCTCGCCCAGCTTTTCGAGGATCTTATAATGGGAGAGTGATTTACCAATCATAGTTCGCTCCCCGTTGAATATAAAAGAAAAAAGGCATGGAATAATAATATTACAAATCTATTCCATGCCTGTACATTTTATCTGAGCCAAACTTAAAGTCTAAAAATAAAATACCAAATTATATCAATAGTCGCAAGAATAAATTATATTATTTATATTGTATCACTGGTGTCCGGTTAACGGACACCGCTGCCTGATCCGGTTTACAAGTTCAAAAAAATCAAGTTATATAATTTTAAAAATTTAATTTCTTCAAACAAATCAATTAATGAATTCATATCCGAAAACGTTAATAATATAATATGTTACGTGTGTTGCGTCCGGATTTAACCGGACACTGGTGATATTGTATTTAAAATAAAATTATCGCTCCTAAATAAAAGGGAATTTCTTCAATCCATTAGATGTGTATAAATAAACTACACATGTGTTGCTTCATCTATTTCAAAATGATTAGACTCAAAGAATGATGCTAAGGTTTGGCAGTCAATAGTGCGAGATGGCATATTCTGGAAATATAGAAATAGTTCGTATTTATCCAGATCCTATACTTGATCGCGCCGGGCTGTGCCCCGGTGCGATGAATTATGAGGGCTATGCCCTCAGTAAAATTTATAAATAAAATGGTATTAAATATTTTAAATTGTTTTGATAAACGAAAAAGGCCCTTTATTATAAAAGGGCACAGCCCCATTTTTAATGCATGGAACTATTTATAAATGCGACGCACCTCCTGGGTGCGTCGCACATTATTCGGATCAGTCTACTTTACCTCAAACACCACCATCGGTTCCACGGGATACCGGCCGAAGCGTTCGCCGTAAACGGCCAGACCGCCGGACAGGGCGTCGCTCACCTTCAGGCGGATAACCAGTTGATCCGTTTCCGCGGCCCGCCGCAGCGCGCTCTCCGGGATAAACGCGGAAACAAGATAACCGTACGAGCCGGCCTCGCGCAGCTTACGGTCACGCGGCTGGCTGAACCAGGATAATATCCCGCGGTGATCGGCCGGATCGTCTTCGAGGTCGAATATCCCGGCCGATAAACCGTTGACCAAAACTTCGACCATGCCGGGATATTTGGTTTCGTCGGTCATGGGATAGGCGTTGGGATTCAACGAGGGATCGTGCGCGCCCCGGCCGCGCATATAATCGCCGTCAACCTCGCCGCGGTCGTCCCGGTCCTTGCCGAACAGTTGTTTGGCGGACAGTTCCGCACGAAAAGTCGCTTTTTGGATATTGTCGACAGATAAATCCTGCGGCCATTTAATCCGGTACTCAAAATAACCCGCGCCCGCGCCGTTCACTTTCAGTCCGTCCAGTACATCCCATTGTTTTTCCGACCATTGTGTTTCCGCAAAGCTGTTTGGGGCGAACCGTACAACCTCCAGTTTTTGACCGTCTCTGTTCAGCGACTCCCTGTCCGGCGAGGCGCCGTCCGCCACGACAAATGTCGTGAAATTACGGTGCAAGACTGTTCCGATCGCGTCTTCCAGCACCAGACTCAACACCGCCAGAGCGGGTTTAGCGGGCATGGCGATCTCAAGCGGCTCCAGATCCCGGTTCATCCAAACTTCACAGGGAACCGATACTTTTTTCCGCGAATAATTTTCCCAAATACCGAGGTTGTCCCAGCCGGACAATTCCGCTTTCAGCGTCAAACCGGTTCCGGCGTAACGGTCCGTCATAAAGGAGGCAAACAGCGGCACACTGACCGTTGCTCCCGGTTTGACGGATAAACAAATGTCCTGTCCGGTGGAGATATAAAACGGGCCGTGCAGATCGTTGAGCGTCATCCCCGGCACAATACCATCCAGACCGGTGAATTTTTGGCTGCGGTCGAACCGGTAATAGCCGTTCCACTCATTGATCACATCATGGTGCTCGGTATACAGCCAGCCGCCTATCTGCGGGTGGCGGCGAAACTCGTTCATCATGCGGTGGTAATCATAGGACCAGTCCACGTCGCCGGTGCTGCCCTCGTATCCCCACACATTGCCGCATTCGCTGTTGATATTGGGCTGGTCCGCCTGCCGATATCCTTCGGCAAAATTCCACCGGGACCCGGGATAAAAGTTTTTAACGATCTGATCCAGTTCCTGCTTCCAGGCATAACCGGGCAGATAAGCATGCCAGGTATTTAAATCGGTGACCACATGGTCATGGTTGCAGGCGGAATTGTCCTCGATCAGCCGCGACGGATCCAGGCTTTTGGCCAGTCTATACAAATCGGCGACCCAGTTTTGGGTTTCCGGCAAATACTTTTCATCCGTAAACAATCCCCAGGTCTCGTTAAACAGCACCCAGGAAAATATAGCGGGATGATTATAGTCCCGTTTGAGCATTTGCCGCATTGCGTATTCCGTTTCATTGCGCATGTTTTCGTCCGGTTGACCCCAACTGTTGGGTATATCCGCCATAATCAGCACACCCAGCTTGTCGGCCCAGTACAGTTTGCGGGGAATACCGATCTTGACGTGAATGCGCTGGCCGTTCAAACCGATCCGGCGGGAGCGTAATATTTCATCGCGCATGAAGTCGTCGCTCGGAAATGTGTAATACCCGTCCGGATGATAAGCCTGGTCAAGCGCCAGTTGCAGGTAAACCGGTTTATTGTTCAGCATAACATACGGGATTTCCGTGCCGGGCAGTTTTCCCACGCTGATCTTGCGCATGCCGAAATAGGATTTTACGGTATCGGATTCTGCCTGGCCGCTCAATATTGCGGTCACATCATAAAGATACGGATCGTCAAGCGACCAGAGCCGGGGATTTTCGATGGGCACGTCAAACTGAATGTCCTGTTTGTTTTTATCGATGATTTTTATTATTTCCGTTACGGGTTCGCTCCCGGTAGTTATATTTAGCTCTAATTCCTTCCTGATCGGGGCCGGATTATTCAGTACGACTTTGACTGTAACTTTATTATTATCAATATCCGGCGTAAAATGAATGATGTCGAAGGCCGTTCGCGGGCGGGCTTCCAGATAGATCGTCTGCCAGATACCGGCGGCGCGGCCGTACCCCTGCTTCCCTTCCAGTTTGAATTTGTGCGGCGTATCGTCGACCCTGAGCACCAACCGGTGGCCTTTACCGGGTATCAGGTTTGCCGGCAGTAAAAATTCAAAAGGGGTATAGCCGCCCTGATGCTCGCCCAGTTTTTGCCCGTCCAGCCAGGCGGTTGTGTGCCAGTCACACGCGCCGAAAACGACAAAAACATCTTTGTCTTTCCACCCTTCCGGCACGGAAATATCTTTCGCATACCAGCCGATATCCGCATCATCCTTCACGCCCGATAATTTTGAACCCCACGAAAAAGGCACCAAAATCGTAAGGTTAAACTCTGTTTCGCCTGTTTGCCATTGTTTTTGTAATCCGGTATTATCATTATCGAATTGAAATTCCCAAAGTCCGTTCAGGTTCAGCCAGTCCGCCCGCATAAAATCCGGCCGCGGATGTTCAGGAAGGGGGATGTTTTTTTGATCAACTGGAGCGGCATATAAACTTAATATACCGCTTGTCAGGATGATAAAAACAGATAATAAAAATTTTTTCGGTCTATTGTGTTTCATGGCTTGCCCTCATTTTAAATTTTCTGTTAATGGTCTGTTTTATTCGTATAATAAAATGTTGAAAAAAGTTAAAATTAGGAACTCATAAACTGCCATTTCGTTTTATCATTTAATAATAGCAAAGATTTTAAAATTTGTCGACGTCTAAATAACTGCCCTTTGGTTATGAATAATATACAAATTATTCCCTATTCAAAAAAGGCATAATTCATGATTTAATATTGTTGTAATACTTGATTAAAACTGCTCTAAATAAGGAATTTATCAAGGGAGAAGTGAAATGAAAAATGTTTTTTTCTGATCTTGACTGTTCTTTTATTCATAAACATCATATATTCCTGTGCGGCAGACAAAACAGATCTAGCTCTGGACGAAAAAGTGAAAACATTCCTCGATGAACACAGCGGCCGTTGGCATGATATGAATATATCGTCGATTGACGGTCAAATTTTGTACGACCTTATTCTTAAAAACAATTATACCCGGGCGCTGGAAATTGGCACGTCCACCGGGCATTCGGGGATATGGATAGCCTGGGCGCTCAGCAAAACCGGCGGCAGGCTCATCACGATTGACATTGATAAAGAACGCCACGAACAGGCGCTGAAAAACTTTAAAGAGGCCGGGCTTTCGGAATATATAGACGCCCGACTGGGCGACGCGCACAAAATCGTTCCCGAACTTGAAGGCCCGTTTGATTTTGTGTTCAGCGACGCCGATAAATACTGGTACATCAATTACCTGAAAGCCGTATTACCCAAACTTGTTGTCGGCGGCTGTTTTACAGCCCACAATGTGAACGATTTGAGTTACAGCCGGGATATACGCAACTTTTATGAATATATTAAAGATCATCCCGAACTGGATACATCAATCGACAAACGAAGCCGCGCCGGAATTTCCATCAGTTACAAAAAAGCGAAAAAATAACTCTACAATTTTCAATAAACACCAAGTCCGGTAAAAAATGCAACAAAAACCCAACACAACAGCCCTGCAGCGAAAATTAGGACTGTTTCCGGTAACCAACATTGTTATCGCCAACATGATCGGCGCCGGTATATTTACCACCTCGGGACTGCTGATGCGCGACCTGGGCAATCCCCTGCTGATGCTGGGCCTGTGGTTCGTCGGCGGAGTTATCGCGCTGTGCGGGGCGCTGGCTTACAGCGAACTCGGCGCCGCGATCCCGCAGGCTGGGGGTGAATATATATTTCTTTCAAAGTTATACCATCCCCTGTTCGGTTTTTTAAGCGGCTGGGTCTCATTTATCGTCGGATTTTCCGCGCCCATTGCCGCTTCATCCATCGGCTTTAGCGAATATTTCTTCAGGGCGTTCCCCGGGCTTTTGTTATGGGGCAATTCATCCGGTATATCGGACCCGGTGTTGATCAAAAAACTGTTTTCCGTTCTGGTCATAACCATTTTTACCCTGATCCATGTCCGGGGGATCGAATTCGGCGCTAAAGTCCAGAATGTTTTAACAATATTAAAAGTGGGATTGATCATCGGGTTATTGGGGCTTGGTTTTTCATACGGCAACGGCGATTTCCACCATATTACGCAGAGCGGCGGTTTAACCCTGGACTTTGGCGGGTGGAAAACCATCGGGCTTTCGCTTATGTGGATCATGTTCGCATACAGCGGCTGGAACGCGTCGACCTATATCGGCTCGGAAATCAAAGATCCCGTTAAAAACCTGCCCCGTTCGCTTTTATTCGGAACCGCTGTTGTTTTGTTGCTGTATCTGGGCCTGAATATCCTGTACCTATATGCGGTTAATCCGGCCGACATGAAAGGGGTCATTTCCATCGGCGGGCTGGCCGCCGGTCATCTGTTCGGCAATACGGCCGAACAATTGTTCTCCGTGCTGATCTCGTTCGCGCTGTTTTCCTCCCTAAGCGCTTTTATCATTCTCGGGCCGCGTGTCTATTACGCTATGGCTCGTGACGGTTATTTTTTTAAATTTGCCGCACAGGTGCATCACAAATTCAAAGTGCCGGTAAAAGCGGTGGTGCTGCAGGGAATTATTTCGGGTATACTGGTTCTCTCCGGCACATTCGACCAGATACTGACCTATATGGGCTTTTCGCTCGGCATTTTCCCCCTGCTCGCCGTGCTAAGTGTATTCAAACTGAGGAAATCAAAAAAGTTTTACAAGATGCCGGGTTACCCCCTGGCACCCATTATTTACCTGCTGTTTGGTGTGTCTATGTTGGTTCTTACCTGTTTCGAACGCCCGGTTGAATCATCTGTTGCGGTCGGAACGGTGCTGATCGGATTGCCGGCCTTTTGGCTGTTTAAAAACCAACGGTGAATTTTTGTCATTTTTTCAGACTGTATATTTGTCGACCCGGCCGTCAATTTCCTTTCGTTTATATGCTGTTTTCAGATTCCCGAACCAATCGAATCTCTTTAAAATACATTAAATAATGATCCATGCCGGTTTTCGGTCTGACCGTTAATGTGTATTGTCCCGGTTTGTCGAACTGAAATTTCCCGATATTAAAAATTTTGTAATCATACCAATCACCGGTGGATTCGGTTCGCGCCGTTAAATTTTGCCCGGCTGCGGAGATGATATATTCCTTATCCCGCCATTCATCCCGGGCGGCATAAGTGATCAGAACATTAAAGGTCCCGGGTGAGGCAACGGCAAAATGCCAGGTAATCGTATCGTCCGGTCCGGTCCATTTGGAAATATGAAATGTCCCTTTACGGTTAAATCGTTTTACCGCTTTACCGCCGGTTGCCGCTGTTTCAAAATCCATATTTATTGTATTGTATGGGTCCTCTTTCACGACCGGCGGCTGCACATCCGGTTTTCCGTCAATATCCAGTACAATGACGGTATTCACAGGATCAACCGGCTTTGGAGGGACGTCAATAGTCAGGGTGTTCAGGGTTTGTGTGAATTTTAATTGAGTATTATCGTCAATCAGCAGATAAGCTTGTTTTACCCGGTTATTCAGTCCTTTAACGGTAAGACGGCCGGTTGATGGCCAGTTAAAAACGTGCAGGTAAAGTTTTTCATCTTTAACGGTACATCGTCCCCACGGCAAATCATAAAAAGGACTCGCCGTTGTTCCGTAAATACTTTCCCCATTCTGTCTCATCCACTCACCAGCTTTATTCAAAATGTCAACCGAAACCGCGGGGATCGTTCCATCGCCTTTGGGGCCGATATTCAACAAATAATTCCCCCCTTTGCTGACGATTTCCACCAACCGACGGATCACTTCTTCAGGGGATTTCCAGTTGTTATCAAACCTGCTGTATCCCCATGTATGATTCAGGGTTTGCGGGGTTTCCCAGTATTCCTCGATACCGCCGGTCGGCATGCCGTTATCATTCAAATCCTGATAATCACCCAATAATTCCTTATCATAATTCCCCACACGTCCGTTTACCAGACACCGGGGCTGCAGTTCCCGCACAATTGATACAAACTCTCTGCCCTGTTCCTGGGTATACATGCCCCGGTCAAACCAGATCAATCCCAGGGGGCCGTAATTGGTCAGCAGTTCACGCAACTGCGGTTTGGATTTCTCGTTCAGATAACGCTCGAAATCCTTCTGTGATTCATCATAATCCCAGTCGTTGCCATAGGCGTCGGGATGATCCCAGTCCTCACGATGGGAGTAATAAAAACAAAACCGTATCCCCGCTTTTTGGGCCGCTGTTGCCAGTTCCGACATGGGATCGCGTTTAAACGGCGTTGCATCGACTATATTGTAATCGCTCACCGTTGAATGATACATGGCAAAACCGTCATGATGTTTGGCGGTAATCACCAGGTATTTCATACCGGCATTTTTTGCCAGGGAAACCCATTCTTCCGCGTCAAACAAAACAGGATTAAATTGTGCCGCCAGTTCCCGGTATTCCCCGACAGGTATTTTGAGTTTCTGCATGATCCATTCGGCGTTCTGGCCGACCGGCACCTGTTTGCCGTTCCACTCGCCGGCGAGATTGGAGTACGGGCCCCAGTGGATAAATAAACCGAATTTTGCCTTCCTGAACCACTCAAGACGTTCCTCTTTGGAGATTTGCTCTCCATTCTTTATGTTGTTTTTGGATTTCCCGCAGGAAAAAACCGATAACAGGAAAACCGTTAAAAGACCAACAATTATAAAACAAAAAAATCTTTTCATGCTTTTGTTTCCTGAATAATTAACAAGATTTATTATCCCCTGCACGCATTTACATCTTGGTACAATTATAATAATTATATACTTGTAAAACAAGCTATAAATAAAAAAGCCCACACTGCCCGGCATACAACCTGACAGCGTGGGTACAGAAATGATAGAAAAAACTTATTTTTGATGTTCCTTCATATGCTCTTTATCATGTTCGCTGAAATAGACATTAGCAAATTTATCAATTAACATTCTCAGCGTATCAATGTTGGTAAGATCGGTCGTCTGTTTGCACTTCATCGCCGCAACCAGCATTTGATGCAGATATGAGAGTTTGCCGACATAATCATCATAGGCGGCTTTATCCGCCGGATCGGCCGCTTTGATCCGCTGCGTCATAAAATATTGATAAACGATGTCCTGTATCTTGTTCGCATGTTCTTCTTTATTATCTATCCAGCGCACGAGTTGATTATAATTTAACGGACTTTGTTTCGAAAGCTCGATAATCTGGTTCATTGATTTTTCAATCGTGGTAATGTGTTCTTTGACAAGATCCACCCGGAGCTGATCGTTATAAATACCGCATGGTATTTCACAATGGGCATAAACCGATGTTGTCCCGGAAACCATGTATAAGGCAATAATTGTGACCGCTGTTAATACTTGCTTTTTCATTAAATCCTCCGTTTATTTTACAAAATTTTTTGTTTCAATTGTATTAAAAATCTTTTTTTATAAAACATCAAACATAATAACAATTAAAGTGTAATATTATTTCAATTTTCATAAATATTTATTATACTCTAACCGTAGATTGCCGGTGTCCGGTTAACGTATAGGGCTAATCGCAGAAAGCAACGGTATAATTGATATAAATTCGGGACAAAATATGCGTTTGACCCCATTGAGCTTTAATAAAAAGACTCTGAAAGAGTGTATGCTGATCGGAGTTACTCGTCTGGGCCGTTTGCATAATTTAACCATGCTAACATCCGGAAAGCCTTATGATAAAAGAAAAAACCGGCATGCCCATTCAGCGGCAGCAAACAGTTTATTTTGATAACGGTAATATGCGGGTTTTGGAAAAATATCCCAACAGGATATTGAACCGGGAAATGTCCCCGGATTATTTCCGGTTTTGAAACGAATAATTACTTTTGGCAGAAAATCCGGGCAACGGATTTCTTTAAGGGAGGTCATCATGCAAAAATTTATAATTGGTTTATTGGCGTTATTTGTAATCATTTTCGGAATTTCAACAGCGGAGGATAAAATGGCTGAAAACAAAACATCTCGTGACATACTCGGAACTCAAAAAGTGACACAGATCGGATTGATTGTTAAAGATATTGAAAAATCATCTCGGGCTTATGCGGAATTTTTTGGAATGGAACAACCCGAGATCATTATCACCGATCCGCTTGAAAAAGCGAACACCAACTATAAAGGCAATTCGACTACAGCTCGGGCCAAACTCGCATTTTTTAATTTTGACAATATCACCATAGAACTGATCGAACCGGTCGGGGAACCGAGTACCTGGCAGGATTTTCTAACGACCAACGGCGACGGGGTTCACCATATTGCTTTCGAAGTCAAAGACGCAGGGGATAAAATATCACAGCTTGAGAAAAAAGGGATGCCCCTGATCCAGAGGGGCGATTATGAAGGCGGTTGTTACAACTATATCGAAACGACACCGCAACTGGGCGTACTGGTGGAATTGCTGGAAAATTATTAAACATTTACTGCACCTCCCGGAGGTCAAACACCTCCGGGAGGTCTGTATACTTATTGCGCTTTTTGGACGGGAACCCATATTTCAACCGTTCCGGTCCATTCTCCATCCGCATTTTGTTCCGGCTGGCTCATATATTTCTCCATAAGCGGTCCTGCCGGCGTATAGTTGTTTTGTCCGATCCATTCGTATATTTCTCCGTACACCTGGCCCATCTCCTCTTCACTGAATACGCCGTCATACATTCTGGAAACAATTTGTGTAAATTCCCACTTTTTCATTTTCAACGGCTCGGTGACCTGACTCGAATCCGGCAGGGCAAAACCCAGTTCCCATTTCAATTCTTCTTCCGGCGTTTGAGCCGGATCACTTTTATAAATTCCAAAAGGTATTTCGGTTTGCGGCAGGCTTTGTATTCCGGCTTGTTCGTAAAGCGTGTTAAACGCCGTATCGTGTTGATCATAACTACCGGTCATTTCCACCGCGCAGTAAGTGAACGGTTCCACATCAATAACCTTGATAACGTCCCCCGACATAACAACGTTTTGCGCCGTAGTGACGCCGGATTTTTGCAGAGACGATTCGTCAGTTTTTTGCGGGGAGGGTTTATCAGATTTTTCCAGGGACGGTTCATCAACTCCTTCCGAGGGCTTTACAGTATCACTTTTCTTCACCTCCTGCGCAAATGCTAATCCGGTCATACAAAAGGCCGCAATGACTATAATAATTAAAACAGCTTTTTTCATAGCGCCTCCTACAAAATTTTTTAATTTTACTAACACCAGTGTCCGGTTAACGAACACCGATACACGATTTGGTTTATAAGTTCAATAAAATCAAGTAATGTAATCATGACCATTCGATTTTTACATACAAGTCAAATTATAATTTTATGTCTGATAACTTTAATAATTTAATTTGTTAAGAGTGTCGTGTCCGGGTTTAACCGGACACTGGTATTTTACTAACTGAACCGGAGATAACTTTTTAACTGCTCTCCGGATCTTCAAAATCTGTAAAAAAATCCCGCGTACAACATTTTGGTTTTGCCGACGCGCCTGCCGACAAGATAACCCTCATCTTTCCAGCTTGCATCAATCAATAATCCGAATCCTTTATAAAGCTGATAACCGACATCCACAGAAAAAGCGGCGCCGCGGTGGTAAATGTCCTGGTCCCAGATATCACAAGCCGCGCCAAGAGTAAATCCGGCTTTTTTCACCAGGCCGGGGATACGGACACCAACTCCAAGGTTCCTGTACGGTCTGCCGGTTTTCAAATACAGTAAAAATAATTTCCCGTTGATACGAAAATAGTTTTTAAAATACAATTCATAGCCCAGAGGGGTGGGATGAAACTGTGTGCTGTAGGCCCAGGACAACCGGCTGTTACCCAGGGTCCACGGTCTCATCAGCCCGTGATTCCTGTTCATGTCCGCTCCGAAAGCTTTCGCGCCCTGGTAGAGCATGGGATCCAGTAAGGTCCATATAATATTCACATATACACTTTCCCGGTAATTCCGCACCAGTTCCGGGTCCACCGTTCCGTCTGCGCGGATGGCCGGCCTGCCGGTTCGCTTTTCATACACGGTCAGGATGGTTTCTACCGGATCTCCCCTTGTTGAGGTCCATGTTGAAGGCTTTTCGGGGTCCGCCGGTGCGACGATTAGCGTGTAAAACGGGTAAAAGACCTCCTGAATAAAGGCATGTATCAGCTCGTCGGCGTAAGCGAAATCATTTTCATAAAAATCCATGTGGATTTGGTTCATCATTCTGTGATTGATCTCGAATCCACCGATTATAGACAGCGTGCGCATTTTGATATCCATAACAGGAGGCAACTTCATTTCGGCTGAGGGGAACGGAAAACTTTTTTCATTAATGATAAAATCACCGCCCGACTGTCTCGCCCTGGCGCGGTGACCATATTCATGCGGCCACAATGTAAAAAAGTAGGACCAAAAAGCCGACCAGATAATTTCCGTATACGGCCGGATGGAATTAGGTACGTGGGATTGAAGTCCCCTGAAATAAATATCCTGAAATATCTTGTTGAAGGAATTTCCTGCTGTGGCAATTGTCTCCATTTCGTTAGCGGGACCAAACAGAAAACTGTATTCACGGAAGGGTTCCGTTCGGTTCTCTCCCTGCGCATATAGTGTTATGGTTAACGTAAACAATACAAATAGAAAAACCCGGGTGATTAACATAAAAAGTCCCTCACTTTTTATAGTTTTATTTCCGTATAAACACGGCTACCCGCCCTGTTAATAAAACACTGCATTGAAAACTGATCATATCATAGGAAGAGATGCGCGGATATTCTGCAGGCTTAAACCTTTTCTGCTCCATTAGAACAACTAATATATAACAAATATCACTGAAATGTGCAAGATTTTTTTAAATATTACCGAAATTTAATTTGCCGTGTTTATTATCCTTCCGAAAAATCAATCATACTCATTTTCCGGCGAAATCCGCCGGTGCGTACGGCAAGATAAACTATACCGATAAGCATCCACGTTCCGCCGATGATAAAAGTTTTCAACGGCAGACTTTTCCAGATCAATAAACAAATAAACGCCCCGGCCGCCGGGGGTAAAAAATTGATCATAAAACTCTTGAAACTTTTATCCCTGTTTTTAAAATAATACTCCCGTATTGAAGCCAGGTTAACGCCCATGAACGCCAGAAAAGCGCCGAAATTGATCAACCGCGCGCTTTCTTCATAATTCAGGGTCGCGGCGCCCAGCAAAGCCAGCAACCCGATAAGCATAATATTATAGGTCGGTCCGGCATGTTTTTTATCAAGGTGAGCAAAAAACCGTTTCGGGATGATCTTGTCGCGTCCCATACCATACAGCAACCGGGCGGCGCCGACCTGACCGGTCACTCCCGAGCCCACGCTGCCGACCAGCAGAATAAACGCCAGCGTCGCGTCCAGCCTGTATCCGCCCACCCTGTTGGCGACGGCCATAATGGCCGTATCCAGCGCGTTGTTGCGGGCCGCCTCGGTCGTCAGACCGTCGGTAAAAGAGGCCCAGTCCGGCCAGGAGACCTGGGCAAGATATATTTGCAATCCGCTCCATATTCCGGTTATAATACAGGTCAATACCGCTGCCAGCATGATGTTGCGGCGCGGGTTTTCAACCTCCTCGGATAAAGTGGTCAGACCGTCAAAGCCGATATAAGTCAGCGCGGCCAGCGCCGTACCGGAACCGATCACGTCCCAGGAAAAAGTGTCCGCGTGATAAAAAGGCCGGGTTGTGAACAGACCGCCCAGGCCGTTCTGAATTAAAACATACCTGATCGCGGCGATCATAAAATAAAACACCACAACACTCATAACAACCAACAAAATCCAGTTTGCACGGGACGTGACCTTAATACCGTTCAAATTCAAAACCGTAAACCCAAACGCAAAAAAGATAATCCAGGCGAAATAGGGAATAACCGGCAAAAGGTGATGCGCGGTAATGCTGGTATAGATTACACACAGGATCGGAATCAGCAGGTAATCCAGAAACATGCACCACCCGGCAATAAACCCGAGATGAGAATTGAGCCCCCTGCCGACATAGGTATAGGCGGACCCGGCGGCCGGATACCTGTTCGCCATTCGTCCGTAACTGATCGCGGTAAAGATCATGGCAAACATGGCGATCAGAATGGTTGTGGAGGCATGTCCTTTGGAAATATTATTCGCATGGCCAAACAGGGGCAATGCGGCTACCGGTTGAATTAAAATTATGCCGTAAATAACCAGATCGCTTAATTTAAGCACCCGGCGCAGTTTAATTTCCGAACTGTTCTCCGCCACAGTCTGTCCTCCCTTTATAATAGTTCCTTAATATTTTCCTGTATTTTATTTATGGCTTTGATAATATCATCAAGGTCGGACGCGGGGGACAACAGAACCTGGTGCGGGATGACTACCGTTTCGTTGCATATTTTTTCCGTAACCGGGAAGTTGAGGTCTTTAATAGAAACCTGTTTTCCATAATACGGACAGGTGAACGGACATCCCTTTGCGCCATCCTCGATCTTCTGAAACATGGGGTTCTTAGACAGGGGCCAGGGATAACCAATATGACAGGGTATACCTTCGGCGCTCAACGCCTCGACAAACCGGTTCCGGGACACGCCGGAAAATTTATTTTTGTCATATTGCAGCAGATAAAGATAATAACCGTTTAAGTCGGTAAATCCGTCGCCTGGGACGGGTGTTATACCGTCAACCTGTTTGAATTTCTCGGCCAGGTATTTTGTGTTTTGGTTCTTGAGCCTGATCTGCTCATCAAGCCTTTCCAACTGGGCCAGCAGCATGGCGGACTGAATTTCTGACAGCCTGTAATTAACGGACAGAACATAATGCACATACCAGGATTCCCCTTCATGCCTGCCGCAGCTCCGGTACTGGATACACTTTTCAGCCAGATCGGGATTGTTTGTGGTGATCATTCCGCCTTCGCCGGCCGTCATGGTTTTACTTTCCTGAAAACTGAATGTGGCAATATCTCCCAAAGTGCCGATTTTTCTTCCCTTGTAAACCGCCCCGTGCGCGTGCGCGGCGTCTTCTATTACGACCAGTTTGTACTTTTTGGCGATTTGATTGATCCGGTCCATGTCGGCGCTGAACCCGCCGTAATGTACCGGAATAATGGCCCGGGTTTTATCCGTAACGGCTTTTTCAATTTCGTCCGAGTCGATGCACTGGGTATCATAAACGGTGTCCACGATAACCGGAATGGCGTTGACCTGTTGTACCGCACTCAAAGTCGCGATAAATGTAAGGGCGGGAACGATCACCTCGTCGCCGGCGCCTATTCCGGCCGCCCGGAGCGCGATTTCCAGGGCGACCGTGCCGTTCGCACAGGCAATTGCGTGTGCTGCGTTAAAATAGTCGCCAAATTTTTGCTCCAGCTCTGCGGTTTTGGAGCCGGGATCCGCACCCCGCATTCCGGAAAACCATTGACGGCTTTTGATCGTTTCTTCGACGTATTTGAGTTCGCGGTCATCATAAAAAGGCCACAGGAAAAAATCTTTAGTCCGGGTCTTTTCTCCACCCCTGATTGCAAGATGTGACATATTCATATTCCTTTATATTAGTGTTATAATTATGGGTTTTCATTATAATCGATTCTAAAAAGTCATATAAAAAATCAAATTGCAAATTTTTAAAATAATATCTTCAAGAGTTTATCGGTTTGCGAAAAATCCGGTATAATCATCTGCGCGCCGGCTTTGATGAGCCGGGTTCGTTTTCCTTTGTTGAGTCCGAACCGGCGCAGCTCGTCGCTGGCCACACCGACGGCGATGCCTTTATGCTTCCGGCATTCCTGCATCTCAACCGGACCATCTCCAAAAACAGCTAATTCCGGGCCGAAAAGGCCGTTATCCCGGATAATCTTTTCAATCAGTATTTTTTTGGAAAATTTGGATATATCATTCACACCGCCATAAATACCGCCGTTGAACAGATCTGCATAGCCGAGAGTTGCCGCTTCGGTTATCACATCTTCTCTGTCCGTGCCGCTGGCCAGGTAAAGCGTTACACCTTTATCCCGTAATTTTTTCAAAAAATTGACAACCCCGTTTATTGTAAAATCGGTATTATTCAATTCGCCATTTTTAATCTTGACAATTCGCGATTTTACGGGCTGCATTAAAGTCTCATTATAAATTTTCTTATAGCCGAATTTATCCAATATTTTCCCCGGCGGTACCAGGGCAAACTCTTTGACCATTTCAACCAGCGCCTGCATTTGAACAATTGTCTGCAATCCGGTGGTCATATCGATATATTCACGAACCCTGCCGGTCACTTTATGGAATAAATCCGGGGCGGTCTTTTCATAATCCTCGCCCAGAATACATTTTACCATCACCTGTTCCATGACTTCTTTCCAGCCCTCGCGCAAGGTGCTGATCGTCCCGTCATGGTCAAATATAACATGTTTTATCTTTTTCAGTTCCAGATCATTGATATGACCGCACACCTCGATTTCACTGTCCTGAATAAAGTTTGCCAATCTGATATCTTCCGCCAGTTCGGGCAAATAAATATAATAAAACTCCCGGCAGAGTTCGAGGATCTCTTCTCCGGAGGCGGTCCCGGTTTGTAATAATTTTTGCACGGTCACTCCGGCCGCCAGGTTGGCGAATTCAGCCGCCTCTTTCGGCCGGCATCCCGCAGCCAGACACAGGCCCAGCGCGCTGATAACGGTATCCCCGGCCCCGACGGTATCCAGCTTTTTCATAAACTGTATTCCGGGCACCTCGTGAATACCCTGGTCATCGGCAATGACAATTCCCCGCGCGCCCCGGGTTATGAATACCGGTTTTTGTGAATGCCGGTAAAGCTGCTGCGCGAACTTTTTTATCTCGTTTAAAGCAACAGGAGTATCCGGGTTAACTTTCGCGCCGGCAAGGCAGGCCGCTTCCAGATCGTTTGTTTTCCGGTAAATATGACTGAACCTGGGGCTAAAATGCCTGGAGTCCAGCAAAACAGTTTTATCTGTAAATTCTTTAAACAGATCATTGGCCTGTTTAATAAAATAATCATTGATGCTTCCGGGAACCTGCTGGTTAAAGATCAAAACGTTGCAGCTCTTTAATGCGGTTCTTATATTCCGTATGATCTGCCTGTCGGTTTCTTTACTGCGTTTGTTAAAAAAACCGAAATCGATACGCGGTTCCTCGCGTCCTTTCAAATATCGTTTACCGAAAACAACGGTTTCATAATTATTCTCCTGCGTTACCAGGAATTCGGTATTCACTCCCAGTTCATCAAACTGGCGGTTCATTTCCCGGCCGAATATATCTTTGCCGACAGCCCCGATAACCTGAATGGATGCAGGCTTTAACGCCGCCAGGTTGGCCACAATATTGGACGCCCCGCCGAGAGTATAGTATTGTTTGCTCACCGCCTGTGAATGTAGACCGGTTTCCGCAGATATTTCTCCTCCCATCGGATCCAACAGCCAGTAGGCGTCCAGGCAAAAGTCGCCGTAAACGGCAATTTTTACGTTCCGGATCCGAACCAAAATATCCTGAATCCGTTCACAATTCATAACTGTTTCCATAATATGATCTCTACTTTTTCGCAAGAATATCCAGTCGTTTTATGCACTCGACCATACAGCGTATGGTATGGTAATTAACTTTCCAGGAATGGCTCATATGTGTCCAGATCGGCTGACCTTCACGGGTCATTAACGGCCACCATTCACCCGTCTTGTGATTGATCATTTTGTCGAACACGAAGCGGTGAACATTCTCATAAGCGGGCCAGTACTTGTCCGTATCAAACAGTATACAGCCGTCCAGCATGCCGATCATCACTTCCGCCTGCTGCCAGAATTCCTTTTCCCGGTCGTACACCTCGCCGGCGTGAGAACCTTCTACAAATACGCCGCCATACTCCCGGTCAATTCCGTTTTCAACGGCATGATTTAGTTGTTTTTTCATGATATCCAGATACGGCGTCTTATCCTCACCCATAACGGTCAAAGCCCTGTTCAATAACCAGGCGAATTCGGCGTTGTGTCCGTAGGACGTATTATCTTCGGCGTTTGACTTTGCCCCGCCCTCGGCGAACCGGTCCCAGCCCCAGACAATATCGAACTTGATCTGCGGGGCAATCTTCCAGTCACGCCGGAACTGGGGAATTCCGGTGGCAAATACCGGATGTAAAATTCTTTTCATCAGTATCTCGATAATTTCCTGTAATTTGCGCCGGTGTATATTTTTACCCGAACACTCGTACAGCGTCGTAAACGCTTCCATAAGATGCATATGCACATCAAGGGTTTTTCTGTCACCGCCGCCGCTGCCGGGGCCGCACAGGTCCCAGTTTTTCTCGAACATTTCAAAATAACCGCCGTACATGGTGTCGGCACAGAATATCTGCAACAGATCAAACACTTTTTCTGCGTATTCCAGCCCGCGCCAGTCGCCTGTGGCTAATGTATACTCGCTCATCGAATAAATCGCAAAACTGAGTCCATAGATGATCTTTTTATTTATCTGCTCGTTCCCTTTGCGGTCGACCGTCCAGATAAAACCTCCAAAGTCCCTGTCCCACATTTTGTTCAATAAAAAATCCACGCCGTGGTTTGCGAATTCAGCGCATTTCCCATTTCCGTATCCCGCGCGATGAGCGGTTGACATACTGAATACGGTTCTCGCCTGGGCGATCAGTGATTTCTGGTCTTCTCCGGTATCGTTGCCGTCCCTGTCAAAATGAGTGATAAACCCCCCGTATTTTTCGTCTTTGCATCGATCCAGCCAAAAAGGCAATAATCCGCCGGTCAAATAGTTTTCAGCTTCTTGTCTGTAGGTGATAATTTGTTCTTTGTTCATCACCCTAATCTCCTTTATGTTTAATCCTGACGATCTTACTTTTCCGCCATTTCACTATAATCATACTCCTAATACCGGATAACAATAAACTTTTTCATTTCAGTGGTAAAATTTTTACAATCTTTTGTCGTTTCATTATTTCTTATATAAAAATATGTTAATCATAAATACGAAATAGCCTGCCGTCCCCGGCTTTAAACAAAATATTACAGCTTTTTTCAGGGTCCGTCGATTTGAAATTTACGACAAGAGGCTTAAAGTCATTCTTTGATATTTCCTGTATTTTTTTGACTTTATTTGAAAAATATAATCGCGGTCTGGCGCCGTACAAATAATTTTTGTTAACCAGTAAAACATATTTTTCTTTTTTGTATTCGAAAAAACCCATTAAAATTGATTCACTCTCCACCCGAATAATCGGAAGATCCGGGGTCGGTAGAGAACATCCGGCCGGGGCCGGCTCACTATGATATACTCCTGTCGATTTCAATTTAACCAAAGCCGGCGCCAATTGATGTATCTCCTTATTAATTGTCGCGGCGTATTCATAGGTCGTTGTGGGAACACCTTCCCGGTCAAGTAGTGCATACCCGTAATCCCACAACTGACTATCCGGGGTGACAAAAGTAAAATAGGACAGACCCTTTGCTCCATAAGCCAGTGCGCTGTATATTTGAAACCTCAGGTGGGAATGTTCCGGTTCCGGATACAAAAGATGGGGAACGGACAGAATCCGGGCCCAAAAAGGGATGCCTTTATCTAATGATGCCTTGCGTATAATTTCCAGATTCTTATAATAAACGGCGCTCAATCCTTCGTGGGTGACCGGGAAATGCTCAAAAGCGAGAAAGCCGGGATTTGTTTTATCAATGAATTCCCAGACATAATTAAAATAATTTGATTGTTCCAATTGTCCCGGCTCCGAATAAATCGACGGCAGGTTGATAAAAACCGGGTGCACGGGATCCCTTTCCCGGATATATTTATTGATCAAACCCAATCTTTCAAAATGGGTAAAACCGGGTTTGTCATATAACATATAACCCCACAGTGATGAAAAAGCCTGATAATCGGCAACGATCTGATCGATGGTAACGGCGATGGAGTCCCGGGCTGTTATTAAAGAATCAAGTCTTTCATCGCTCAACAGGACATCGAATTCAAGGGAATCGGCGATATGAAGCAGCCTGAGATTCGAAAGTTTGTCCCCGAATGGAGTATAACATATTGTGAATCCCGCCTCTTTCATATATTGAAAAGCGGATAATTCTGTTTTGTTCACACCCGGACCGTACCAGGCTAAAATTGGAAAATCTTCTTTATCCTTCCTTTGGGCTGTACTATGAATGTTCAGAAATGTTGCGAGGGAAAAAAGTACAACCATAAAAACACGAAAACAGAATTTCATGGCAGCATCCCGACCTTCCAAATTATTTTAAATTAATAATATGATATTAACAAAGCAAAGTCAAGTAAAAATAAAAGATTTGGCTTGAACATATCAAAGGATTTATTATCTTTTAGTGTGCTGTTTGTCCGACAATTTTTTAATCAAACGATTGAGAAAGATGCAGTTAATCACCGGGTCTCAACCCTTTATCCGGCAGATCCGTAAATATTTGAAAAACAAAAAAGGATACAGGAAAATGCAATTTATAAAAAAACTGTTATTGATGCCAATTTTAATATGTGCTCTACAATGTACCATTAATGAAAAAAAGATCACAGTAAATCCCGTACAAATATATGAAAAAAATCCGTATTACTTTAAGTATAACGATAAACCGGTATTATTACTTGGCGGATCAGATGAAGACAATCTGTTCAATAACCCTGATCTCATGCGGCAAAATTTTAAAATCATGGAAACCATCGGCGGAAATTATATCCGCTGCACTATGTCGAGCAGGGACAGCGGAAACGTTTGGCCTTTTGCCCAACTCGCAAACGGTAAATATGATCTGAATGTTTTCAATAATGAATACTGGGACAGGTTTGAAAATTGCCTGAAAGAAGCCGAACAACGGGAAATTATCGTTCAGATCGAGATATGGGCAACGTTTGATTTTTATCGTGAATTCTGGTTAGTCAATCCTTTCAATCCGGCGAATAATGTAAATTATACCACGGAAAATACGCGGCTCGAAGCCGAATGGCCGCATCACCCGGCCCGGAAACCCCAACCTTTTGTATATTCCATACCGGAAAAAAATAACGACACCGAGCTGTTAAAATATCAGCAAAAATTCGTAGATAAATTAACTGAAATAAGCTTCAAATACGGGAACGTCCTGTACTGCATGGATAACGAAACAAGAGCTCCCGCGGAATGGGCGTGGTATTGGGCGAAATATATCCGAAATAAAGCAGAAATAGCCAATAAAAAAGTAATGTTGACGGAAATGTGGGACGCGCATGACCTTCATAATGAAGAGCATGCCAGAACCTACGATGTCCCCGAATTATTCTCCTTTTTTGATATTTCACAAAACAACTGGCAGGAGGGGCAAACACATTATGATAACGCCCTCTGGGTACGGGATTTAATGAAGAGTCATGGCGGAATTCGCCCTTTAACGAATATCAAGGTGTATCATCGCAGAAGCGGTAACAAGCCCAATGATCCGGCTACGGGCGTTGACCGCTGGTGGCAGAATATCTTTGCCGGATGCGCGAGCACACGCTTTCACAGGCCGACCGGTGGAACAGGATTGAATGAACTCTCCCAAAAAATGATTAAAGCCGCCCGAATGTTCACTCGATCATTTAATATATTCGACTGTAATCCCCAACCCGAATTGTTATCTGAAAACGAAAATAACGAGGCTTACTGTCTTGCCAAACCCGGCGAGATATACGCTTTATATTTTCCTCAGGGAGGGAATATCAGGTTAAGGATTGAAAATGAAAAAAAGGATCTCAAACTCGCCTGGTTCAATCCTGAAACGGCTGAATTCTTGTCTGAAAAAATTATAAATAATACAAACGACATCACTCTCGTCACGCCGGACAAAAAACAGATATGGCTGGCGTTAATAAAGAAATAAAAGCATGCAGGAAAATAATATCGAATTAATCGTTCCGGGACACCACGGGAAAGAACGTCTGGACGTATATTTATGCGGTCATTTGCCGTCCGTCACCCGCGCCAAAATTAAAAAACTGATCGACGACAACGATGTGACCGTAAATGAGCTTCCAACCAAAGCCGGGCATATCATCCGGCCGGGTGAAATAATTAAAATAAAATTCCCCGACACTCCCAAATCAACTCTTGAACCTGAAGATATTCCGCTTGATATCATCTATGAAGACGACTATTTGCTGGTTGTAAACAAACAACCCGGCATGGTTGTGCATCCGGCGTACGGGAATAAAACGGGCACACTGGTCAACGCCCTGTTGGCGCATTGCAACAGGCTTTCAGATGTCGGCGGTCAGACCAGACCCGGCCTTGTCCACCGTCTGGATAAAGATACGTCAGGATTGCTTGTGATCGCAAAGGATGACGTCACTCATGTTGAACTGGCAAAACAATTATCGGCCCGTAAAATTGAACGGGAGTACCGGGCTGTTGTCTGGAAGCATCTGAAAGAAAAAGAGGGCCGTATTGAAGCCGCTCTGGCCCGACATCCGAAAGACCGGATCAAAATGACGATCAACCCGGAGGGAAAACAGGCCGTTACACATTATAAAGTTCTGGAGGAACTTCCCCTTGCCAGTTATGTCAAACTCAACCTGGAAACGGGCCGCACCCACCAGATTCGCGTACACATGGCTTCTCTCGGGCACCCGGTTTTTTCGGATTCAACTTATGGAGGACGGGGAAAACAACTGGCCGGAATGAATACCGAAAGAACAAAATTTGTGACCCGGCTTTTGAAAAAATTTAACCGGCAAATGCTGCATGCGAAAAGTATCGGGTTTGTCCATCCCGCTTTGCATAAAATGATGCGATTTGATTCGGATATCCCCGGGGACATGCAGGAATTATTGGAAACGCTTCGAAACAGCGGTGTGTAAAAAACCTACACCTGTTGTTTTATCACATGTGTATTTTCCCTACACACATTAAATTTTATAAAATATTATCAATTCTTTCCCTCTGCTTAAAATAAATAATAATAATTGTTTATGTGTTTTTCTGTTTGTGCGGCTTTTAACACAAATTCCGGCACAGGACTTGCCTAAAGTGATAATGTAAAGTCAATTATGAAAGATTTAAAATACATGAGGTGTAAAATGGGAATATCGAATGCCAAACAAGCTTTAATCTGGATGTGGATTATAGCGGCATTACTGATAATTTTTTGTCTGATTTTCTGGGGACAAAGTTATGCGGGAGAAAGTAATAATTATAACGATCTGACGGGAAAAGAACGCGAAATCGCCGGGGCGATGGAAGAAAAATATCTGAATAGCGAAAATAAAAGACTCCGATTTAACGGCGATACGGTAATTGAAAAGGATGAATACATACATGGTGATATTATCGTCGTCAAGGGGACTCTCGAAATAAGGGGTGAAATCGAGGGGACCGCCCTGGCATTATTTGGCGATATCGAACTGGAACCCACAAGTATCGTAAATGGAAATGTGATAAGTGTGGACGGTGTGGTATGGACCAAAGACGGGGCCGAAGTCAAAGGCGATATTATAGAAGTCGGTAATACTTATAGAAAAAGATATAAGGAATATCACCAGGATTCAGAGGAAAAAAGAATCCGGGCGGAAGAGAATATCATCAAAGAAGAAAAAGAAGAACAGATCAGACGGGATTATTACCGAAACAGAACCGATCAGGAACCGATGTATGTCAACTATAACCGGGTTGACGGAATTACTTTGGGACTGCAGTTTCCGTCGGCCGGATGGTGGGAAAGACACAATCATAATTTCGCCATTTTGGGAAAAGGCGGATACTCTTTCTCAAGCAAAAAGACACAATTCAGTCTCGGATTGGAAAAATGGCTCCTTGAAGACCGTCGCTTTACAATTGGAGGGGAATATCATGACATGACGGATAGCGAAGATAACTGGATAATTGATGATACGGAAAATTCTCTGGCCGCCTTTTTCTTTAAACAGGATTTTAAGGATTATTATAACCGGGAAGGATTTACCGCTTATGTTTGCGATTATCTGACTCATTCATTGAAAATTAAAGCCGAATACAGGAACGACCAATTTACCAATCTTGAAAAAAAGACCGACTGGTCCATTTTCGGCGGCGACAACAAAAAATTCAGAAGCAATCCGTATGCGCTGCCCCTGGGCCTGACGGAATCCACCGACTTTTCTCCGCTCAATAACCAGACCCCAATTCTTGAATTAAGAAGTGTTGGCGGGACAATTACATTCGATACACGGGACCGGATATCAAATCCCGGCAGAGGATGGTATGTTGAGGCCTTTGGCGAACGGGTCGGTTTTGACGAGGAAAGTGATATGGATTTTGAACGATATATTATAGATATCAGAAGATACCAACCGCTTGGCTGGGACGAAAATCTGAATTTCCGGCTTCGCGGCGGTACCGCCAAAGGAGACATGCCGCCAATGTACTGGTTCGATTTAGGTGGAATATCCACTTTACGTGGTTATAGATTCAAAGAATTTACCGGAGACAGAATGGTATTGGGCAATATAGAATACCGTTTAAAAACAAGCAGCAATGACTGGTTTATTTTAGATGACTTTGATATCATACTTTTTGTTGATTCCGGTTATGCCTGGTTCGCCGATAAAGAAACCCCCGACAGGGTAAATGAATGGAAAAAAGACGATAATCAGGACGAGGAAATGACCCGGACCGATCCAAAAGACTCTTTTGAAAATTTGACATGGAATTCCTTGAAAACAAATATCGGTTTTGCTATTGCCAGTCATAACGATGATTTTCGGATAAACTTTGCAAAACGTACGGATTTGAGTGGTCAGGATTTAATTGTAACTTTTCGTATACAAAGAACGTTTTAATACTATAATTGTACAACCGGTTTGATTATCTTCAGGAAAGAGCGGATAAATCCGCTCTTTCCTGATCTTTTTAATATTTGGGAGGCTGTATGAAAAAAAATATCTGTTTGGGTTTGTTAACAATTATGTTAATTTTAAGTGGTAGTTTGTACGCGCGTTATGATGAAATGGTACTGGATGAAACATTTGTTATTACTGATGGTAAACTTGTAATCAATGCTCATATTGATGTGGGTCAGGTCACGATAAAAAGAAATAATAATCCCGGCGAATGCCATGTATATATAAAGTATCTCACCGAACGTGTTGATGCGGATATACGGTTTAATGAAAAACACAATGAACTGGATGTAATCGTCGATTTTGAAAATTGGAAATCATGGAAAGATAACACCGGTGATTCAACCACTCCCAAAGTAATAATTGAATTACCCTCTGAACCGGTTCTTGACATAGAGGCCGACCTGAAAGCCGGGGAATTCAATCTTGAACTTGGCGGCCTGTATTTGGAAAACCTGGATTTTGATAACTGGGCGGGAGAAGCAACGATCAATTTCGACCTGCCAAATAAAATGGAAATGAACAGACTGGATATCAATTTTAAGGTTGGTGATTTAAAAGTGCTCAATCTGGGAAATGCGAGATTCAGTGAAGCGGATATCAATAGCGGTATCGGCGAATTGACCCTTGATTTCAGCGGTAAAAGTCCTGAAAAAGCGATGGCCAAAATTGATCTGGATATCGGTGAAACGCGTGTTATCATTCCTGAAAATATCGGTACCAAATTACGTGTTTCAAAATTTTTATTTTTATCACAAGTCAGGTATCCGAACTGGTTTGAAAAACGCGGCCGATATTATTACTCCGATAATTATAATGAAAGTAACAAATCTCTTTATCTGATGATTTCAACAGGTATAGGCGAATTATCTATTGAAGTAAAATAAATGATTTTAGGACATTTTATGCGTTCGGCAAAATTTATCTTTCCTGCTCTGTTAATTTTTTTGATTTGTTTTTATGCCTCGGCGGAAACGGAAAATTACCGGCCCGACAAAATGATTAAAATTGACAATATGGGGAAAGATACCTGGAAAATGCAGGCTTTTTCGATTGATAAAGAAATAAAAATAAAAATCAATGCCAAAGGCATGGCAACAGGCGATAACTGGCGTGCCAAGGCATGGATCATCAATGCCGCCACACGTTCGCCTGTTTGGGAAATGACTTTTGACAATACGAAAAAAATCAGCAGTAAAGGGACCCGTCAATTTAATGGCGACATCATACTTCCGGCAGGTCAATATGAAGTATATTATGGGATTGATCTTTCCGCAAAGGCTGAATCCCGGGGGATAAGCGGATTTGTGAATGATCTGTTTCACGGCATGGATTATTATGACAGGGAAACACGCGATTGGGGAATTGAGCTTGGTCCTTACCCCGAAGACGATTTTCTTTTTTTTCAGGATTCACCTGTCGAAGAAAAAAATGTTGTTGTCAAAATGACTAATTTGGGACATAATGAAAACCAAACCACAGGTTTTTCCATTAATAAAGACTTGACCGTTCGCATTTATATGATCGGTGAAGGTATTACCAAAAACAAACAAATGTATGACTATGGCTGGATCACCGACGCCGATACGAGGGAAAGGGTCTGGGAGGCGATTCCCCGGCTCAGTTACCCGGCCGGCGGCGCGATCAAAAACAGGTTAATTGATACGGAAATCACTTTACCGCCCGGTAATTATTTGGTTCACTATATTACGGATGATTCGCATTCTGCGGAGCGTTTCAATCAGATGCCCCCGTATGATCCCCAAAACTGGGGTATTACGATTTTTGCGGTGTACGATGATTTTCAGGAAACAATAATAAAGGAATATATTGAGGAAAAAAAAGAGCCCATAATCAAAATTACCCGTACCGGAAATGACGTTTACATTTGCGAAGGTTTTGAATTGTTGAAAGCATCAAAGATCGAAATAAATGCCCTGGGGGAATATTCGAAATTAACGGACAGATTTGTAGATTATGGCTGGATTATCGATGCAAGGACCAGAGAAAAAATCTGGACAATGGATCTGAACAACACGAAACATGCCGGCGGCAGTGAAAAAAACAAAATGGCCGATGAAATCATTGAATTACAACCGGCCGCTTATAAAGTGTTTTATATAACGGATGATTCACACGCCTTCGATGACTGGAACAGCAATCCCCCTCCGGTCCCCGAAAACTGGGGGATAACAATCTGGCCCGCGGATAAAGATTTTGATCTGGAAAATATTCGTCCCTATAACGAAAAGGAGGATCAAACCATCCTCGCCTCCCTGATTAAAGTTGAAAACAGTGAACACAGGAGGAAATCCTTTAAAATCGAAAAACCGGCCGAAATAAGAATTTACGCATTAGGAGAAGGGGACAAAAGTCAAATGTACGATTACGGCTGGATCGAAAACAAACAGGGAAAGATCATCTGGCTGATGGAATATGCGGATACGGAACACGCGGGCGGAGCGCAGAAAAACCGATTATTGAATAAAACTATTGAATTAGATGCCGGTGAATATACCGTCCATTACGAAACGGATGACAGTCACAGCTATAATAGCTGGAACAGCGACAGGCCGGACGATTTTCAATATTGGGGTATAATGATACTATTAAATAAAATTTATCAGGAGTAAAATATGTCAGAACAAACAACCGAACAACAAAATATCAATATGAGCCGCTGGATTAGTAAAAGCTGGGATATCGTCTTTTCAGATTTGGGTAATTTTGTTCTATTGACCCTCATTTATGTGCTGATTATTGCCGTTGTATCCACCACAGTTATCGGAGAAATTTTGGTTATCGGCCCCCTGACTGTCGGCTTCTTTATCGCCATAAATAAAAAGATCAAGGGGGCAAAATGTGAAATCAATGACCTGGCCAAAGGATTCCAGTTTTTTGTTTCCGCTTTTCTTTCAAGCGTTATTGTCAGTTTTTTTATCTCACTCGGATTTATTCTGCTAATCATTCCGGGGATTATCGTTTCCGCCTTATATATGTTTACCCCTCTTTTTATCGCCGAACAAAATATGGACTTTTGGGCGGCAATGGAAGCCAGCAGGAAACTGGCCATGAAACATTTATTCGATCTGACGGTTTTTGTTTTTACACTTTATATTATCACGTTACTGGGAATATTAGTGTGTGGAATTGGTGTGTTGATCACAATACCATTGTGTATTACGGCCATCGCACTGGCTTATGACCAACTGGTCGGTATTAAAGAAATAACAAATAAATAAAATAAACAAATAAAAAACCCGATTCATTCGGGTTTTTTTTATCATACCGTTTTTTCTATGGGCAGTGGAACACGAACTTTTTCAGCGCCCCCTGCCCGGGAAGCCTTTTATCCCATCTTTTTTGCTGCTGTCATAGCGGCCACCTTGAGACCTCTTGAATTGTCGGTTTTTCTTTTATAATTCAAATATATTTCATATTATAACACTGGTGTCTGGAAAAAACCGGGCACTGGTGATATGATAAATAAATTTTCAGATATAACAATTTGATATATACCATGGCGCCCGTACTTTTTAGTTTGCTTCTCCTTTTATGTTTCTGGCTAATCGAATATGGCGTTCATTATATTAAACTGCGCAAAATTCCCACCAGGATATTAGTCACAGGAACGAGGGGAAAATCCTCAATAACCCGCCTGATCGCAGCCGGATTGAACGCGGGAGGGATCAAAACCCTTGCCAAAACAACGGGCAGCGCAACCCAGATCATTATGCCGGACAACTCGGTACAAAATTTAAACCGAAATGGATCTGCATCCATATTGGAACAATGCCGGGTTGTATCGATCGCGGAAAAGCTTAAAACGCAGGCGCTCGTGATCGAAAGTATGGCGCTGCGTCCTTTTCTGCAATGGATCGAATCCTTTCGAATTATAAAGCCCCATATTCTGGTAATTTCAAATGTCGGCCCGGACCATCTGGATATAAGCGGCAGGGATCTTGAAGAAATCGCATTGTCTTTTTCGCAAACGATCCCTGAGGGCGGGAAATTATTTACCGGTGAAAAAGAATACTATTCCATCCTGGAAAAACAGGCCGCTGCCAAAAAGTGCGATATTCATTTATTACAGCAGGAAGAAACGGACCCGAAAATCGATTACCAAAAGTTGCCATATATAGAACATCCCCAAAACATAGAATTGGCGCTTACTGTTTGCGAACATGTGGGAGTGGACAAACAAACGGCCTTTGCGGGCATGAAAAAAGTCACACCGGATATTGGCGTCCTCAGGGAGATTAAAACAACGATCAATACATTCCCGGTGACTTTTATCAACGCTTTCGCTGCAAATGATCCGTTATCGATTCGGAATATATATTTTCAATTCCAAAAAAGTATCGGGAATAAAAGGTTTCTTCTTGTCATTAATCTCCGTAACGACCGTCCCCACAGGAGTTTACAAATTGCCGGGTTACTTGTTTCAACCATCAGGGCCGATTTATATATCTTTTGCGGGGGCGATATAAAATATATAATCATTCGCAAAATCCAAAAACATGTAAAAAAAGAATCCGTTTTGGAATTTAATAAAACGGACAAGATCATTCAATATCTTGAAAAAAAAATCGACCGGGAAACCGTTATAATGGGGATCGGCAATATCGCCGGTGCCGGGATTCAACTCACAAATTATTTTATAAAAAACGAGATAACCAATAAAGAACCCGGTTAAAATCAAAACGCCCTGTTGTTTAAAGTTTTACAGTTAATTTTCTCAATAACTATATTTGAGAAAATTTTTTATTGCGTGTTTAATTTATAATGCTTATATTAATAGACTTAACCTGTCAGAGGGTGTAGCTCAGCCGGTAGAGCAGCGGCCTTTTAAGCCGTTGGTCGTGGGTTCGATTCCCGCCACCCTCACTATCCTCTTTATTCAATACCCCTTTCCCAGGTTATACCCGGACACTTCATTCTGAACATCACAGATTTTACAAATTTTGATTATAAAAATCATGTTTGCTTTGTTTGCATAACTGTAATTTTTATAATTGTTTAACCCTGTTTTGGCGCGAAACAACAAGGGCTTTGCCCTCTTTGTTAAATTATTACAGGACTGTAAGTCCCGCTTTTTTGTCCGTCATGGGAACAGAATTCCACACGAGGCGGTTCTTCAACTTTGATTTGCGCAGAAGCATGAACCTCTGCGCGATGTGAATTTCTGTGTAACCGGTTTTTCAGGGGAACTCTCTCGTTACCCTCAACAACATGAGAAAGACGATCTTCAACAATTTGAAGAGAAACAATTTTTTTTTGTCCCCGTATATCTGTATACTTTTGATAATCGACTCTTATAAAATAATCAGGAGGCCAGCCAATTATGCATCTTAATAGAAAACAACTCATTGGACTTGCTGCCGCCGGTCTTTTGGCATTATACGGCTGCGGAAAATCCGACTTTGACAACCGTGCGATGAAAGAGTATGCAGAACGATTGAAAGAGACAAGTTCGTTCCGGTATCCGCTTGATGAATATTTCCCGGAAATACCGGTGACTGATACAGATCCACCTAAAACAGAAAGGAGAGAGAATCATCATACCGCAGAAGACAGTTTTGCACCACCGGGAACACCCGTGTATGCCATCGGGGATGGAATAATTAGTTATTCCGGGAAAGCGCGTGGGTATGGCTGGTTGATCATCATTGACCATCCGGCCGAAAATGTCTATTCGCTTTACGGTCATCTCAGCACCAGCAGATGGAAAAAGAGTTCAGGTGAAGTTAAGAAAGGGGACCTGATTGCCTATATCGGTGAAGCGGAGGAGTGTTACACCATGGTTTCGCATATTCATTTTGGGCTGCGAATGGGTCAAAAGGCGGACTATCCGCGCTTGGGGAACAGGAGATGGATGGCGGGTTACACAAATTGCCGTCCGGAGCTGCTTGGTTGGTTTCATCCGTCGGAAATCATTGGCCAAACAGACTCGATGAGGGCCTGGCACAGATATATCCAAAAGCGGGAGGATATAAAGACCGGACGAACATTACTTGCCGGCGATTTCAAAATCACTTCAGAAAAGTATAACGAAAAGCAAGATTTGGACCAGATGATCAAAAACGAGTTCGGCGATAATTATAGGTTGGCGGACTGGAACGATATCCTGACATTCAGTACGAACATTGAAGAATGGGCGGACAGTCTTGGGCTTGGAGAAGGGGAAGAGAATTCTTTATTGATCTCCAACGACGGATACAGGATATGGCTGGGGAGACAGTATTACATATCGAGATTCAATTTTAACAAACCCCGGGAATATCTGGCGCACGATTCAATCAACAACAATTTTGTTTGTCTGGGCTCATGGACCGGGCTGAACAGGCATGTATTGGCGGTAAGAAAGTAGATCACGCCTCCTGATGCCGGTGCGTATTATATACCGCTTTCAGGATGAGGCGGGCGAACGGAAATTTCAATCGTCAATATAAAACTGTCATGCCCGTGCAACAGCCTGTTTCGCGGGAATGACAGGCCTTTTAAATTTGCGCAGAAGCATGAGTCTCTGCGCGACGAGTAAGGCGATATTTATTTATATCGCCTTTTTTTTATACAATACTAAAACTCATATTCAAGCCCGAAAATGGGCAGTAAAGTCCACTGGTAGACCACATCCTGTTTTTGCTCGTTCTCATTCCAGAAATAGGTGGCAATGTTTTTGTGGTTATAGGCGTTCCAGACGCTGAAATAAAACACCAGATTGGACCGGCTAAAGTGGAACCGCCGGTCGAAACGGAGATTTAGTGAATGGTACGCGGGATAGCGCGCCTCATTGATCCGGTTTTTGTCCTGTACCTCGCGATTGATGGCCCGCGACGCATCCAGATCAAAAGGCGTATAGGGCACGCCGCCGGCGATGATCCAGCGGCAACTGAATTCCCATTTGTTGTTCGGTTTGTACCCGCCTTCGGCGCTGAACACATATTGATTGTCAAAGGCACGGTTGCGCCACACGCCGTCGCCGCCCCGGTAGCGGGTCCGGAAATACGAGAAACTTGTCAGACCGTAAAAATCCTGCGCCAGCTTTTTTTGCAGCGTCAGTTCCACACCCCGTGAATACGCTTTGCCGTTGTCGACGATCTCGGCATGGTTGAAAAAGAACCCGTAGCGGTAAAACAGTTCGTCGATGAGGAACAACGACGGCTGGGACGGGTCTATGGGGAAATGGCTGTAATCTTTTTGATACGCCTCCACCGTCAACTTGGTGTTTTCCGAGAGCAGGTGGTCGATCCCCAGAATATAATGTTTCGCCTGCGGCTCAGACAGCTTTTTGTTGTCGGGATTCTGCGCCAGCAATAATAGAGGCAGCGATTGGGTAAAAAGTCCCGTTGAAGCGTTGAGTGACGTTCTGTTGGAGAGCCGGACAGAAACCGCGAACCGGGGTGAAACGGTGCCTTTTTCATTATAGGAAGAATAATCGGCCCGGACGCCCAGCGTGGTTGTTATCCTTTTGACCGGTTTGGATATATAATTAACAAACACAGCGACCCGGTTTTCCGATATATTGCTGTCGAAAATAAACGGCGGCGTGGTGTCGCCCAGGGCGTCCGTGTATTCGGCGAAAAAGTTGTCATAATCCGATATGAGATGTTTCGCGTCTAGACCAAATTCCAGTGTGTTTTTATTATTGAGCCGTAAATGATTGATGTTCCTGAATTTGAAATTCTGTTCCAGGGACCGGTTCCGGGTCAGGTGAACTGAAGTATTGGTCTCGTAATAATCCTCATTATATTTTGTTGAGGTATAGGAAACCGCGGTATTGGAATAAATATTTTTACTCCACAGCGCCCGCCAGTTGAGCCCGGTTGTGTTTTCAAATATGTCCTGACTGCCGAAAACGATCATATCGTTCTCAATCGCAACGTCCAGGTCGGAAGAAATATGATCATCGCCCCAGACACCAAGCACGATCAGTTTATGATTGGGATTGATATCGTATACCAGTTTGCCCTGGACATCTCCATAACGCGGCGCCGTCGTCGTCCCCACGGAAAATGCCTTGACCAGCAGGTCCAGGAAACTGCGGCGCGCGGAAAAAAGCCAGGATCCTTTACCGTTAAACAGCGGGCCTTCGGCCACGCCGCCGAATCCGGCAAAGTTCAGATCAAGCTGGGCATCGAATTCCTCGCGATTGCCCTCGCGGAACGTCATTTCCATAATGGAGGACAGCTTGTCACCATAAACCGAAGAAAATCCGCCGGTATAAAAATCCACGTCCTGGATAAAATCCACATTCACCATGCCGATGGGCCCGCCGGACGCGCCCTGGGTGGGGTAATGATTGATGTTGGGTATTTCGATGTTATCGATATAAAACGAATTTTCAATAGGACTGCCGCCGCGGACGATAAGACTGTTACTCTGGTCATTCACTTTGGCCACGCTGGGCAGGCTCATCAGGATGCGGCTGACATCACCGGCCGACCCCGGGGCGCGGCGGATCTCCTCGGCTGAAAATCCAATCACGCTGGTCGGCTGGTCTTTGGATTCGGTAAAATACCCGGCCGAGACGCTGACGGCCTCTCCCTCCAGCGCCGACATTTTTAACTCCGCATTGACATAGGTAATTCTATTCGACCGGACAATGATATCCGTTTTTCGGTGGGTTTCATAGCCGATATAATCAAAACGCAATATATAACTTCCCACGGGAACATTTTTTATGCTGAATTGTCCGTTGACATCCGTTGCCGAGCCCATTTGCGTGCCGTTTACACTTACGTTGGTTCCGGCAAGCGGCATTTTACTGTCCGCGTCCAGGACCCTGCCCTGTATACTGCCCTTCAGCCCGTTCGCGGATGATAATGTGGGTAAAAACAGGATCAATCCCGATAACAACGTTACAATTGTAATTGTCAATTTCAGGTCACTCAATTTTAATTTCATTAGGTTACTCCTGTAAACATACTTTCTTTTTTTCCCTGTTTGCTTTTTATACATAAACAAACGGAAAAAGTTACCCTTTTCGGGATTAAAAAGCGTCCGGGTTTGTAAGGTTGTACCTGTTTTTTGACGCGGATCACATTTTTGATGGATTATACACAATACATATCCGGGAAACGGTTTTTGATTGAAAAAAACCAACCACGGAACACACGGAAAGACGCTAGAAAAACTGAAAGCGAAAATATAAGCGAGATGACCGATATGATCAAACGTATCCCGGAGATGAGTGAAAAGGGGTAAATAATTTAAAAACCGCTCGCCCTGGAGATTTTTATCTGGTTCACAATCTCCTCAATCTGCTTACCAAGTTAAACTTGGTAAGCAGGTTAAAAGTTTGGAAATAAATATCAGTTATTAATTTGTCGTAATTGAAGAATTAAACCTTACAAGTTCTTTCCAATCAATAATACCATCTTTACAAAATTTGAGATTAAATTCAAATGTAAACTTGTTAATAAGTTGGGCATACGACTCGTAAAATTCTTCATTCTTCTTTTTTGCTTCATGACCAAGTGGTTTAATTATTTCTGTATATAATTCCTTTTTACCAGAAATAAATTCCCAAAACATTTGACCACAATATTTAAAATAATCACCTTTATCAGGATTATTATCACGCCCATAACAACAACCATTTACAGCAACCACATTTAATTGAGAATTACCGGTTCTTAATACTTTCTTCGCACGATTAAAATTATCTTTCATTCTATTAATTTGACTACTATTGCCCCAATTGGGACCAGATTTAATCGACACAATATATCTTTTATTATCATTATCAAATTCCAAATCTATCCCTTCAGAAGAAGATTTTGTTCCAAAGTATACTTTTCCATTAATAAAAATTGCCAAACCCTCAAGAAAATCACCAAATACCGTTTCCTCTTGGGAAGATAAATGAGCATCTACAATTGATTTTATTAAATCTTGTGCGGTTAAAATATTTTTTGCTTTAAAAAGATAGGGGTTTTTTCGTTTTAAAATTTTTGAAAGTTTCAAATTCTCAATACTTTGAAGTCGCTTTTTATGGAAAGTACCAATATTTTTTTCTACATAACTTTTAACTTCATCCATGTTGAGTGGTATCATAAGTTTTCCCTCTTTCAAATAAATAATAAACCGAAGGCTCTGTAAATTTATAAACCATTTTAAAAAATGATTCATCTATTTCAATACCAATAGAATTTCTATGCATTCTTTGGGCAACTTTAATAGTTGTGCCCGAACCCATAAATGGATCCATGACACAATCTCCTTCCTTAGTGAAAAGTTTAATAAACCATTCAGGAAGTGATTCCGGAAAAGTTGCGCTATGATTTCTGTTACCGCATTCAGTAGCCATATGCAACACATTTGTTGGGTATGCCATAGTACGACCGACCCAATTCGATATATTTTTACCAAAGCCACTTAATACTTTTGATTCATCTCTAGTTTTATCCGTGTCGCTTAATCTTCTTAATCTAGATTTTGCCCAATCTCCCATAGGTACCATTACAGCATCTTGATACATTTTAAATTTTTTTTGTTTGTTAAACTGAAGTAATCTTTCCCAAGAATCCCGAAATCTGTTTGGCCATTTACCCGGATATGAATTTTTTTTGTGCCAAATAAACTCTTCAGTCCATAACCAACCCTGTTCCCTCATTTTCATTATTAATTCTAATACATAAGTATGTCTTTCACCTTTGACTACTTTTTCTTTAATATTTAAAATAAAAGTGCCGCTCGGTTTTAATACGCGAAATAACTCTTGAGTTATCGGTAAAAACCATTCAACATATTTATTGGGATGAATACCGCCATATGAATTTTTACGCGCATCCGCATAAGGGGGTGACGTCACTATTAAATCTATAGAATTATCTTCTATATTTTTTAGTTCTTTAGCACAGTCGCCTAATATTAATTTACTCTTTATTTCCATAATCCCATAATACAAAAATATACTTTTTTTATATATTAAAAAATTTAGTTTATAAAATCAAGTGCGTTCTTCATAAGGTAATTCGTTTAACGACCATCAAATATAGTTTTATACTGAACAAACTACTATTTTTTAAGATTTGAATCCAATTGCGTCTTAAATAAACAGAAATTACCCCTATATTTTCATCCAAACTGGAATTTTCTGATCCTTAATACCTCAATTCTGAATAAAATCAAACTGCCAATTATTAGCAAACACGAAATTTTTTGTTCAGCAAGAAAGACGCGAGGGCTTTTTTATGACGGATGTTGCGCTGAAAAAAGATTTTTTCGGCCGGTTTCTCTCAACCACACTACAGGTACGTGATATATTTGGTCAGGCCGGTATGAATACACTTCACAGGGTTTTGATTATTACAGTTACAGCCGGCTTACCCGTGAATCCCCAATCGTTATGCTGAATGTTCGAATGAACCTCAACAACTTGAACAGGATCGCAGTGACCGTCTTGGAGGCGGCGATGACATGGGCGGTATGGGCGGAGAGTTTAAACAGTATCAGCATCAAACGGAAACCATGCCATTTGTACTGATTAATTTTTTCGGGTACAAGTAAATTCCGTGTACGTAAACATAAAAGTTACGTACACGGAGTTTCACGTCATCAAAGTTCTTCCGCAGTTAATGGAACGGAAGCCACATTTACATCACTGTCTTGTATTTATTGTAATATTTTTTACACTGATTTCAGCAATGGGTAAAAGCGGGGAACCGGCCCGGCCGAAACAATTCTTGCAAGATAGTGTATTTTTTTTTATATTCTCTGTTGAAAAGAGAATGTGTTTAATTTTATCACGTCTGTTTGTTATAACCTTAAAAAGTCATTTAATCTCCTTTTGTTTTGAAAAATATATCGGTTCAATTGAATGATCGTACATAAGGCATATCGTAAATGAAAAAACGAATTTTCAGAATTTTCTGTGTTATACTTGTTCTTGGGTCGTTTTTCCTTGCCAATTATAATGCCTTTTTTAATGGTCATTATCACAAACATTTCAACGGCAGTTTGATATTTCATGCACATCCGTTTGACAAACAAAGTCAAAATAATAGCGCCCTGCCCGGACATTCACACTCCCCGATTCAATTTCTCAGTTATGCGGAACTTTTAATATCACTTGCTTTTACCCTCATTTATACGATTATTTTTTTATGTTTTAATAATGACCTGTCAGATATATGTAAAATTATTAAAAACTTTTGGGTTCAATTTTTCTTCATTCTACGTTTTTATTATCGCAGGGGCCCTCCGATATACTCCCTCATTTGATCATTTTTTATATTACAACTCTACTTTTATTAAACTTTTAATAGGTTATATAAAATATTGAAATGTAATCTATCTCTATTTTAATACAAAAGTATTAAAAAGAAATATTGCATTTCAAATATTTCAATAATCCGGTTTTATTTTAAAGGAGAATATCATTATGAATCGATTCGGAGTAATGGTCGTTTTATATGTCCTTGTTTTTTTCATTACTTCGGGAGCAGCCGAATTAACCGAGAACTTGCAATCGACAGGACAAATAGACTCAATATTATCAACATATGAAACGAAAATAACAGAGTTGGAAAACGTTATAATAGATTTAAAATCCAAAATTGAAAAGAAAGAACAGGAAGATGAACTTGAAAAACTATTGAACGACGCCAAAAGCCTCGAGTCTGTCAACAGGGAAGAGGAAATCGGGGTCGGGAAAAAATTCCATACGGGCGTTCGACAGCAATCCGGTTTGAATCCCAACATCAGCCTTGGCGGGGACTTTTTTGCCGGAATGAGCACTGAGAACACATCATTTATCACAGAGCCGTCCGATTATTTATACGGCAATAATGGATTTTTCTTGCGTGAAATCGAATTAAGCCTGGTAGCGCCGCTTGATCCTTTTACACGGGGAAAGACTTTTATCTCTTTGCAGGAAAATGAGATCAGTATTGAAGAAGCCTATATGGAATGGCTCAACCTTCCGTTTAATATGAATTTCAAAATCGGTTTGTTTAACGCCGAGTTTGGTATATTGAACCGCTATCACGATCACGCCCTGCCCCAATTTGACCGTCCAAAAGTATTGACCAACTATTTTACCCACGCGAATATGGGCGGTTTTGGCGTCGCCGGAAATTTTTTATTGAAACCGCATTTTGGGGCGCATGCCAGCATGCTGGACCTGACCGTCATAAAAGGCGGGGCCGGCCAGAGTTTTACCAGCGAGGGAGAAATGTCGCTTTTATACGTTGGTAATATTACGAATTTTTACGACATCACGAAAAACACTTTTTTTGAATGGCGGCTTGGCGGCGTAACCGGCTATAATGACGCTTTGGAAGAATACAGAAGTTATGTGGGTAATTTGGGTATTAATCTCAAATGGATTCCGGTCGACCGGGCTAAATATCGTACGATTGACTGGAAAACGGAGTTTCTTTACAGCAGGCGAAATACACCGGCAGGGGCTATCTATACCCGCGGATTTTATTCGTCGCTGCAGGACAAATTAAACGCACGCTGGTGGTTAACGGGTCGTATTGACTATGCAGAACTTCCCTATAACAGCAAACAGCATGAATGGGCCGCCACTATCGGCGCGGATTTTTGGCAAAGTGAATTTGTGTTTATGAGATTCCAATATCAATATTCGAAACGTAAATATACGTATATAACTAATCAACCCGGCATTTACCCGGATGACCATTCCTTCATCGTTCAGGTCAACTGGGCTATGGGACCGCACAAACATGAATCATATTGATTTTTTATTACATATTACGAACAGGAGTAAAACAATGAACCGTATATTATCTAAATTACAAATCACTTTTTTAATATTATTCCTGGGGATTAATGTTCAGGCGCAACACCAGCATCGTTTTAGAGGGGAACATAATTGGGGACAAAACAAAAAAGGACTAAATATCGTCACGTCGTTTTCCGATTTTGCATCCATAACAAAATATATCGTGCAGGATAAAGGTTATGTTCAATATATTTCAGACGGTCAGGGTGATCCGCATTTTGTGCCGCCTAAACCCAGTTATGCCATGATGATGAGAAATGCCGATCTCTGGATTACTACCGGCCTGGACCTTGAAGTATGGTCAACAACCCTGTTAGACAAAGCCAGAAACAAAAAAATTATGGATGGTGAAATTGGTTTTGTGGCCGTTTCCGATGGTATTGATCTGCTGCAAAAAGTAAGCAAGGCTGACCGGACGGAAGGTGATATTCATTTAATGGGGAATCCACATATCCATACCGGCCCTATGAACTGGAAACAAATAGCAAAAAACATAACCATTGGTCTGCAAAAAGTTGATCCCGCAAACGCCGATTTTTATATTCAACAACGGGACAATTTTATCGATATGGTAGATCGCGCCACCTTCGGTGATGAACTTGTGGATATATTTGGCGGAGAAACACTTGAAAAACTTCTGCATAATAAAACTTTAATGACTTTTTTAGAAAGAGAATACCAGGGTGAAAAACTTGTCAACAAACTTGGCGGCTGGATGAAAGAGGCAATGCCTTTCCGGGGTAAAAAAGTAGTCGCATATCACAAGAACTGGGCTTATTTTTCTGACACTTTTGGACTTGAAGTCGCCGGTTACGTTGAACCCAAACCGGGTATTCCCCCTTCGGCCAAACATGTTATGAATACGATCAATCTCATTAAATCCCAAAATATTGATCTGATGCTCATCGCTTCATATTTTGAAAAATCTACACCGCAAATGATAGAAGCGCGGGCCGGTATCAAAGCGGTTTATCTTCCTCTATGCTGCGGCGCCGAAAAAGGAGTGGATGATGTTTTCGATCTTATGGATTTCTGGATTAAAAGTATTAACGAAAAAATAAATTAGAGTGGTGACATTATGGAATCAATATTATTTCTTGCAGCACCAATAACGGCCTGTTTTTTATTGTCCGGCATTCTGGGTTATTTTGGCAACCATATTCTGTCTAGGGGCGTAATATTTGTCGACATTGCCGTCGCGCAGGTTGCCGCCCTCGGCACGATGATCGGAATCCTCCTGGGTGCGAATGAAGGAAGCCTGTTTTCATCGTTATTCTCCCTTGGTTTTACATTAATTATTGTGTCGGCTTTCGCGATTTCAAAATTCAAGCACAAAGAATTTTCACAGGAAGTCATTATAGGCATTATTTATTGTATGGCGCTGGCAGGAGCGATGGTTATGGTTGACATGGTTTCCGGGGGTTCAAATTTTATCCAGAAAACAATTACCGGAGCTGTTTTATGGGTGACCTGGAAGGACATTCTGGTCATTTTTTTAATTTTTTTAATTGTGTTTCTTTTCCATCTGGTTTTTCTGAAACGGTTTATAAAAATTTCACAGGGTAACAGGGACTCGTTCCATCCGTCCGAACTTCGATTGCTGGAACTTGTTTTTTACATCTCTTTTGGCATTGTTGTTGTCCAGTCCGTTAAAATCGGAGGGATTTTTATGGTCTTTATGTACCTGATCGGTCCGGCCGCCATGACTCTTTTTATTACTGAAAACTGGAAGAACCGATTTATTCTTTCCTGGATTTTTGGCTTTGGCGGCTCTATCATCGGGCTGGTCATCTCTTTCATCTATAATTTCCCTAATGGGCCGGCCATTGTTTGTACTCTCGGACTTATGCTGATTATTATACCTCTTTTTTCAAACAATAAAAAACAAAGTTCCCTTGTCTCTCATAAAATGGATTAACTTTAAAAAACAGGAGCATAAAATTGGAAGGTTTAATATTCATGCTGCCCCCTTTTGCCGCGTGTTTAACTCTGATCGGTTTACTGGGTTATTTCGGCATTCATGTTTTGAAACGTGGAATAATTTTCATCGATATTGCTATGGCCCAAATAGCAACTCTGGGAATCACTTTTGCATATGTTCTCAAAATTGATCCCGAGAGCTTCTGGACGTATCCAATATCACTTGTTTTTGTTTTGATAGCGGCTTATATTTTTTCGACCTTGAAAAGTAAAAATCCGCGAATGTGTATAGAAGCCATTATCGGTATTTCTTATGCTGTAGCCACCACCGCGGCTGTGATATTGATTGATAAAGCGGCCGGTTCAGACGAACATATTAAAGAAATGTTAATCGGTTCCATTTTATGGGTCCAATGGGCTGATATTTTAAAATCTCTATTAGTTTTCGCTGCCATAGGCTTTATTCATTACTTTTTCCGGGACAAATTTTTACCTCTGTCCGAAGATTATGAAACAGCCATTCAAAAGGGTATCAATGTCAGATTATGGGATTTTATATTTTATTTAACATTGGGGATCATCGTTATGCATGCGGTTCGAATAGGCGGAATTTTGATTGTTTTTTCATTTTTGATTATTCCATCCGGTATTTCCGCGCTGTTTTCCAACAAATGGTTTCCAAGGATCCTGTCGGGCTGGATTATCGGTACGATTGTGAGTATTATCGGGCTTTATTTATCCTGGAAATTCGACGTACCAAGCGGACCCGCCGTCGTATTATTCCTTGGTTTGTTTTTGGTCATCGCGGTCATTGCAAAGTCAACAGGTGTGTTCAAAACATCGGCTGTACCCATCAAAAACAACATGGGTACAAATAGTAAAGGCGCTTAACTTTATGATTAAAGGAGCAATAGCACATCAATACACCATGACCATGTGTGCTATTGCTTCACTTTAATTCTTTAAGTGTCGGATTTTAATCGTTTTACAATATAATCACCGGTTTGAGCGCCGATTTGTTGTCCTATAATCTCGCATTTTACAACAAGTAAATAATAAATATTCTGCCGGACCCCCATGAGTCCCTCCAGATTGCCCTGCCCCTTGGCAATAATAACATCCGCTTTTTGAAATATCGTTTTAAACTCATCGGACGCCGTTTCCCATACCGCGCCCGGTGAATCGTCACCGGTTGTTAAAAGATGTACCATCTTGTCCAAACCGATCATACGCGCGTCTTCCGGCGTGGCGTCATTTATAACCGGGCTTTTTCGCACCGCAAAATATATGTTCGGGTGATTTATCGTCTCGACAAATAATTTGTCCAATACAATTTCGCCGCAATTATCACCTATATACAGAATTGTTTTTGCCGATTCGATGTCTTTTTTTAATTGTCCCGAATCATCTATTTTTAAAGGCGCGTGAATAACTTTATTAATCGTATTCATTATATCCAAACGATTCTGGGGGCCAAAATCGATAACATTTCCGGCTATCGCCAAACGCATTGCGGCGTTGAACGGCTCAGCCGCGGTTGTTACCATTTTTTTGAATTGGGGATATTGCTCGATCATTTTTTTATTATATTTGATCTTGACATCTTTGTACGGATCAGGATTATTTAAAATTCCCCTGATTAACCGGTGCATTTCTCCTCCCAGCGCGGCCGGCGATTGTCTATAATCGGCTTTAGCCAGATACTGTAATAATTGTCGCATGGCCGGTTCCCGGGCCTCCTCCGGAATCAGGTTATTATTCAGAAGCTTTTGCATACTATTCACTATACACGATATGCAGTTTAAATTAAAATACATTATATTTCCAATCCTGCTTTGTTTTTATGAGATATTTTTTACTATTATCTAAATTATAAACCGTTTTACCGGGAATTTTGGTAATCCGTAATGATTTTTTCAATCTGACTCATCTGAAAATTGTATTGCTTGCGGAGAACTCCAAGTCTGGTGTTTTCCGATTCATTGTCCCCTATACCCAATTCTTTTTTTAAATTGGAGACGGGGACGTTATATGTATTACTTATTTCTTTGAGCGTCATATAACCGCGAATATTCAGCGTTTTATTGCCGAGTTTATAATGTTCCTGTTGACCCGATTCGATTGGCGTGTCTGTTGTTTCATTATCCGAATGTTCGTTCCGAATTGCCTTTTCTGTAATTGTCGATTGAACAGAATTAATCCTTTCCTGATTTCCCCGGCGTTGCCCATGCGGGAATCCAATATTTTCATCCGGAGCCGTATTTTGTAATGATCTGTGGAAATGTCCATGACCGCTTTCAATACCTATATTTTTCGGTGTTAAGAATAAAGGAATGAAAATCAATACCAAACATATCAAAAGGAATATGGTTGAAACAGCATTTCTCCATGTTGACGGTTTCAAAAGATGCCCGAACATACAAACTATCATTTTCCAATGAAAGATGATATGTAATATCAGCAAACCAATACAAATAAAACCAAGTACAAGATGGATATACCCCCAGCCGTGGCGGTCAAGCCCGAATAATGTTTGATCTATATTCGCGCCGAATTTTATCCATTTTTGTTCGCCGGTCAACAACACATATTTTATCAGAAATCCAATACCTGCTATCGCCGACATAATCAATAACAATAACACATCGATTATAAAATTAATTTTTGTTTTGTTTGTTTTGATTTTTTTCATCTCATTTTCTCTGTTTGAAGCATTTAAAAACTTATACCAGTAAATTGTATTCGGTAACGAAGGGGCTCATATTATTCCCTTTACGAAAGCCCCTCAACATAGGTAAAGAACAATCCCCATATAAAGGGATTTATCCTGGTTTAGAGCGTATTTTGTTGCGGAGTCTTTTTCATTTTACAAGTAACGTCTGCAGTTCATCGACTGTTTGATCAAACAGTTTCAGTGCTGATTCGATGGCCTCCGGCTTGGTCAGGTCGAGTCCGGATTCGCGGAGCAACACAAGCGGCGGTTTTGAATTTCCGCCTTTGAGCATGTTCAGGTAGGCATCGCGTGTTTTCCGGCCTTCGTTTGTGATCTTTTCGGCAAAAGCGATCCCGGACGACAGCCCGGTGGCATACGTGAACACATAATATTTATAATAAAAATGGGGAATATAGGCCCATTCAATGTGATCATTTTCATCCATAACATAATGCGGTCCGTAATAAGCGCGTATCAATTCGGCATAAATGCCGTTCAGCTTGTCGGCGGTGATCGGCTCGCCGGCTTCAGCCAGTTCATGGAACCTTGACTCAAACTCGGCAAAAAGTGCCTGCCGGTAAATGGTCGTGCGGATGGTTTCCAGCAGTTCGCTCAACAGCCATGCCTTTTCATTATCCGATCCGGCATGATCGATCATGTAGCGGGAGAGCAGCGCCTCGTTACAGGTTGACGCGATCTCGGCCAGGAAAGGGACATAGCGCCAGGAGTGATACGGCTGGTTTGTCATGGAATAATAACTGTGCATGGCGTGCCCGTACTCGTGCGCGAGTGTGGACACGTTGTCAAACGTATTCTGAAAGTTCATTTTGACATACGGATGCACGCCATAAGTCGAAGACGAAAAAGCGCCGCTGACTTTATCTTTCGACGGATAGATATCAATCCAGCCGTTCGCCGGGTCCATGGCGGCTTTCAACTGCTTCATGTAATCCTCGCCAAGCGGTTTCAGCGCCTTTTGAATAAGCTGCGTCCCGTTATTGTAATCCAGTTCAATGGAAACCTGATCGACCATCGGCACATACAAATCATACAGGTGTACCTCATCCAGATTCAGGACTTTTTTCCGCAGTTCGACATACTTGTGCAAAGGCTTAACGTTGGCGCGGACAGTATTAACAAGGTTGTGATAAACTTTGGGGTCCAGGTCATCTTTGTCGAGATATGCCTCCAGCACGGTATTGTAACCGCGCGCGCGGGCAAGGAACAAACTGAATTTGGCCTGCTCTCCCAGTGAAGTGGCAAAAGTATTTTCCAGGCTCTTTAACACGCCGAACATGGCCTCGACGGCCCCCCGGCGGACATTCCGGTCGGTCGAGTTCCGCAAAAGGCCATAGTTACTAAAAGACAACTGCACTTTTTTATTATCAGGGCCGAGGACCATGGGCAATGTCAACTCGGATATCAGGGAGCGGAAGACTTTTTCCGATGCGGAGGGCAGTTCGTTCAGATCGATCTGCGCCCACAGGTTATCGCCGGCGAGAGCAAGCAGCCGCTCCTCGGCCGGTGACAACACCCGGTCGGCGCGCCGCCGCAGACTGTTAATAAAAGGCAGAAACTCGTTCAGGGCCGGTTCTTTGAGTAAAACACTTTCCAGTTCCTGTTCCGAAAATCCAAGAATCGTTTGCCGCAATGTGGCGCCCTCACGCATCAGGCCCTCGGTGAGCTGCAAACCCAGTTCATGACGGGCGATGGCGTCCTGGTTGGTGGCGTCGACGTCCCGTTTCAGGTTCGCGTAAAGGGTCAGCCGGTTAATACGTTCGTCCAGGTTAAAATAGGCGGCCATATATTTTGCTATACCTGCCGGCGTAGCTAAATCGGAATGAAAGGACTTTAACAATTTCAGGTCCTTTTGACAGACGGCGATGTCCTTGTCCCATTGTTCATCGCCGGGACACAAATCATTCACGTTCCATTTATAAATCGATGGAATGTCCGCTCGCGACATGTTCGCGTCCGGTACAAACGGTTTGTTGTTTTCAGGCCCCGCAAAGAGCGATATATTAAATAACATAAATATTAACAAACAAATCATACGTATTTTCAAGACAACCTCCGTTTTTTTATTTGTTCGCGTTTGTATGAAAAATTTGTACAAGTTAATTAAAAAAATCCAAAAAATGTAGGAAATTTTGAGGACACAACCTCCGGAAGGTCTACAAAGACCTCCCGGAGGTCAGATGTTTCCTTCTCGTGAACCGGCGTACCGGTATGACAGAAGGGCCGCGCCCCGGGACGCAGGAAACAAACAGCCCGTGTGATCAGAAATTATTTTCCCCGGTAGGGACGAGGCATGCCTCGCCTCTACTAAATATTTTTCACCTCGACCGGACCGGTCGTCGAGTAGCGAGTCCCGCACCGTCGAGCAGTACGGAACGAGTATATCGAGACGTAGTTCGGAGCGAAAAAATCTGTAACGTTTACCAAAAGTGTCCCCTCGGTACGAGACACCGCTCCCGCAAGCGGGAGTGGTATCTCAACTCGGGAACCTGAGCGCAGGTAGAACGCAACTATGCTCATCCGGGGATTCACATCCCCGGATGGAAATTTGACGGGGCATTCCACTCCCGGGAATTTCATTATTATTTTATTCCCAAAATCCCGACAAGGTTATGCCTTGAGAAATATTTTTTGTTTGTATAAAAAGTACAGAAAATACCATTTAACCAGAAAAGCGCACAGCAATCCGAATGCAGCCGAAAAAATACCAAGACGAAACACAAATCCATGAATGAAAATATCGGAAATGATGCTGAAATCAAACAGGCTCTGCGCGACATAAATGGTAATGGGATTCAAACCGATTACAACAAAAGGAAAAGCCCATTTATGATAACCTTTCATGTCGATAATCCAGTAAAATAAGGATAATAACAACAAACTCCATCCGGCGGTGTACAAGACGTATGAACTGGACCAGATCAGTTTATTAATTGGGAACACCAGGTCCCATACCCGCGCCAGCACTAAAAACAAAACACCGGCGCCAATCATCCATAGTACCTTTTTCTTTTGCGTCCGCAGGGACCTCAGCCAGCAGCCGGTAATAACCCCCAGTAATGTTGTTGCAACGGAAGGCAGGGTACTGAGAATACCTTCGTTGTCCCCAAATCCATAACAGCAAAAACTGCCCGGCAGCAACAACCGGTCAAGATAACCGGCCAGGTTGCCCTCAGGCGTTAAAACGCCCGCGCCGAATCCGGGAACAGGGATGAGCATCATAATGCCCCAGTATACCAGCAGTATACTCCCGGCAATGACCCCAAGCATTTTGATGCCTACATTCAAGGTAATGACCGCCGCAATAAAATAGCAAATGGCTATCCGGTGCAGAACGCCCGTGTAACGGTAATGAGCAAAATCCAGATCAAACAAACCGTTATAGATTAAACCCAGCACCAACAGGGTGAGCGCTCTTTTGATAATGTGCCCGAATATTTCCTTTTTGGTATGTCCCTTTTCTTTGCGCCTTCCGATCGCAAAAGGCATACTTAATCCGACAATAAATAAAAATAACGGAAATATCAGATCGTAAAAGGTAAATCCGTGCCATGCGGAATGATCCAGCTGCTCTACCAGAGCATCGGCAAAAGGTCTGTTGAAAAGCCTGAAAACACTTTTAAAGAAAACATCTCCCCCGATAATCCAGAACATATCAAATCCCCTCAACGCGTCAATGGAGAGGACCCGTCCCGATGGAACATTTCCTGTTTTTGGTTCCATTTTCTGTTCTCCCGTTTAATTGTCAGCATATAAAACGAAAAAAAGCAAACCGGCAAGAAATTAAGTGGTTTTTTGTAATATTCTTTTTTCTGATAAAATTCCGACTTATAATATTAAAAAGTCTGTAATAATTCAAGTGTTTTCCTTCGGTTTTATGATCTCCGCAGAATTTATATCCGGAATCCTGGTCCTCTTTTTTCAGGATTCTTAAGGTTTTCTGAAATTCGTCATGTCCCTGTCCGGCGTCCCTTTCCGCCAAAACAACAGATATTTACTGCTCCCGGAAATTAATCTCTCCCCCCTTTTCATACAATATATTTACAGTTTTTACCTGTACCTTTAAATCCGGATTTGTATCAAAAAAAATGCCCTTTTTTATTTCCTGTCCGGACGCCGGGATTCCTTAACGGAAATCCCCGGTAATCGTAAAAGCGCCCCAAAAAGAGGGATACGGATTTATTTCATCATAAACAACTTTTTGCGCCAGGCGCAGCGCTTCGGTACGGGATTTGCCTTCAGCCAGGTTGCGGAAAAAGCGTTTGACCAAAACAGCGGTCGCCAGATCATCCACCTTCCATAAACTGGAAAGCAGGGATGACGCGCCGGCATAAATAAAACTTCTGGACAGTCCGACCACTTCATCGCCGCCGCGAATGGTTCCCAGACCGGTTTCACAGGCGCTCATCGCCACGATAAAAGCGTTCAAATCAAGTGTAAAAATTTCATTCGCTTCCAGCCTGCCGTCGTTGCTTGAATCCGGCGCCAGCATCAGGGCCGAAAGCAGCGGATTCACATCGTCATAAACGCCATGACAACTGAAAATGATCAGCGGTGGATAACTGTTTTGATCATACAGGTTTGTTTCGGAGGCCCTTTTTTCCAGATAACCATTGACCCTGTTATAATAACGATTCAAACTGTTCACTTCCCTGGACGCGAACGGCAGGGCCAAATTTTTATCCCCAAGGTCAGGGTTCCCATAAGCAAGCACGGCCATATCACGCCTGCTTTGAGATAACAGGGAATCGCCTTTTTTCATACAAAAGCCGAATACCGTGGCGCTGGGTGCTATGGATAATGAGTATTTGAGTCCGAAATATTCGTTGATATTGTCCTGCAAAACCGCAAACGGTAAATAATGTAATTTTGTTTGCGGGATGATAACCACATTTCCGATTTTTGTCAGTTGATTCTCCCATGGGGATATGAGATGATGATAAAGCTTTTGCGACCATTTTGTAATGGAAAGCTGTCGTTCCAGCGCCTGTCGTAAATCAAATATATCCTGGTAAAGTTCCTCTTCGGTTATTTCCTCTTTTGTATATTCAACACTTTGAGATGTTACAAACCAGGAGTATAAAAAATTACCGTAAATATAATATTCCAAAAGTCCCGTACTGTCGGGTAAAATAGATTGAATTTCAGAGACCGGCCATGGTTCAACAGTCATCATTTCGCCCAGTTCCGGGTCCGCTTCGCGGATTTTAATTAAATAAGCGGAATAGGCATCCTGCAACGCCGCAATTTTTTCCTGCAATTCGTTTTCCCGGCTTTGCCGCAGGCTGTCCGCCGTCGTTCTGATATAAAACAATTGTGTTTGCAAAGCCGCCAAATGCGTTTGCAGGCTGTCCCCCTTTGACAAAAGTTCCGCGTTTTTAGATTTGAATGAAATATTTTTATTCCCCAGCATGTCCAGAAAACTGCGGCTTTTGGCCCGTTCCACCAATTGTAACGCCTCGCCGGTCTGTCCCTGTTCCAACAATGAAGATATTAAAGCCCCGTATACATCAGCCTTGTCGTCGACAAACCCGGACGCGTATTCCTCGACCTTGATTCTCGAGCGCATATTTTCAATCACATCAAGCGCGTCGTAATAATGCTTTACGGCCTGTTGAATGTTTTCCGTATTACGATTTATCTCCGCCAAATATTTATGGGCGCGCCATTCAATATCCGACATGAACAATTGCCCGGACAGATCCGCCGTTTTATTAAAGTACACAATGGCCGAATCCGGATTGTCGTCAAGAATTTCAATTCGTCCCAGTTCCAGATAACACTGCGCCTGATTTCGCCAATCGCCGATCTCCCCGGATAGCGCAAGGGCCCGGTTACAATAATTCCGCGCGAGAGAACTGCTGCCCTTTTCAATATAATTTGTAGCTATATTTCTGTAATCATAAGCCAGACCGCTTTTTGATCCGATGGACGAATCAATTAATGCCGCCTGTTCAAAACTGGATAACGCCAAATCATCCCTGCCCATAGTACGCTGTATCATGCCGATATTTTTGTATATCGTCGCCTGGTCTTTTTGATCTCCCCTGTTGGAGGCCATTTCAAGGGCTTTTAATTCAAAAGAAAGCGCCTTTTGCGGCTGTCCAAAACTGAGGGCGATCAGACCACGGGTTGCGTTCCCCACCTGTAACAACTTTTCGTCATTCAAAGCGGTGAAAATATCAAGCGCCTCGTTTTGATTTGTCAGGGCGCTTTGAAATTCTCCCATTTTCCAGTAAATATTGGCAAGATATTGTTTGGAAAGACCGGTTAACTTTTTTTCGCCTAACTGTTGCGAATATTGCAGCGCCTCTTTTTGATACTGTAACGCCTGCTTGTAATTAGTCATTTTTTCACAGGTAATACCCAGGTTATGCAGGGCATCCACCAAATCCGGTGTAAGGCCCAGTCGGCGGAAAATTATCAGTGCGTCCTCCTGAACGACGAGGGCATCATAATAATTATCAAAATAGACAAAATTTATCCGCCCGATATCACGCAGGCATTGCGCGACGCCGGCCTGGTTATCCAACTCTGAAAACTTTTGTTTTGCTATTGTGAACAATTCTACGGCTTCTTTATACTTCCCGCCGCGTTCATAAATCAAACCGGTCTCGCGCAGAGATTTCGCCTCTTCTTCTTTTAAACCATACTGCTCCGCCAGTTGGGAATATTTGGCTTTTGCCTGCACGCCCATTTCGAATTGCCCGTTCTGGGTATAAAAATAAGCAAGGTTACTGTACCCGTTCGCGACTGCGGCAATATTATTTTGTTTTTGCGCTTTTGATATTTGCTCAAGCTGAATTTCAATTGCCTTGTCCCATAAAGCGCCGTTTACAGCACTTTCCAGAATACGCTGCTGAAGTAATTTTACGCTTTGTTCATCATTATGCCGTTCCGCCATATGGTACGCGCTTTCATAAAAACGAATAGCGTCCGCCCATTCGCTGAGATCAAAGGCGCTGTGTCCGCGTCGTACCTGAATTTCAAATCCTTCGACAGCATACTTTTCCTCTTCTTCCCGGGTCATACCGCCAAACCCATAAAGCTGAAAACGCGCCCAGAAACTTTCGGGTTTCCCCTTACTTTTAAAGAATTGTTGTGTTTCCGACAGGGCTTTTGCGGCGGGGTTTGTTTTTAAATTTTTATAAAATACAGATAAAAATTCACTATTATCTTCCGAATTAGATTCCCACAAATTGATCAGTATCGCGGGTACGCCGGCATACCGGAAAGCCCTTTCCCACGCAATAAACGGCTCGCTGAATTTGTTCCTGGGGATTGATGAATTAAAACCAAGGTAAACCAGGTTCGCGTTCAGTGATATCCGGTACAGATCCAGGGATGAAAATACGGCTGGAGAAGAGCGCCTGATCGTGTAACCGATACGCGATCTTGCCGGATCAATATCGTTCCATTCTCCATGAACGGATAAATAAAGGAAATCGGACATACTAAGGGGTTGAAGCTGCGCGGAAAAACTGTTTTGTTCCTGGCTTGTCAGTGGCAGCATAATAGTATAGCCGTCCTGTTTAAGATAATCCGATGGTTCCAAATGGGCAGCAAAATATATTCTGTTTCCCTGAATCTTTCTCTTGTCATATGAATAGTAATAATCGGTCAAACTGGAACAAACCACAAAAGAAAGAGGTTCGGAACCCTGATTTTCTATCTGTTGTGTGAAAATGGACCAGGGCAATAATATGGAATCCAGGGCGGGAATGATAATCAGACGATTAACCCGCTGCTGCGTTTTTTCCAGCGGCGATAATAAGGAGAACAGTTCCTGAAAGGATTGATCGTCCGTATTTCCGGTTTTTATCGCTTCAAATAATGATTTGATTTGCAGATTTATGGTGACCCGGGACAACTTTATTTTACTGAATTCAACATTTCCGGGTAAAATTAGCCAGCATAAAACATCTTCATCCTGCGATGTAAAGTACAGGATCGCTTCATCTTGACGTAAACGGTTTTGCGCTGCGGAAACCGGAATGGGATTGGCGCGAACCAGCGTTTCAAGTTCAGGCACCTCCTCGCGGGTGTTTTCAAGTAATTCCTGATATTCGTTTTTATAATTTTCCAGTTGATCCCGAATTTCAACAATATGGGTAAATGGTATATCGTACTGGTATCGGGACCGCAGCAGTTCTATTTCCAGTTCATTAATCCTGTTTTGTAAAAACTTGGCATTCCCATAATAAATTTTATGACGCTCTTTACGCAGGACAATATTCTCACCGCGAACAATATCAAGATATATATTGGACCGCATCTGTTCCGAAAAAGCAAGGGCGCCGTTATAATCACCTTTGTCGACAAGGTATTTAATGGCCCGACGATAGGGTAATTGATGGGCCTGTCTGGTCATGGCGGCGTTTGCGCCGGATATGTCCTCCGGGTGGGCGCGCATGACATCGATTGCTTCATTATAAAATTCATAAGCGTCACGCTGGATAGAATGTTTTCGCTTAACCGTACGGTCCATGGTGGCCAACAAATCGCCCAAATCCGTATCGATTCTCCAGAGTAAATCAAAAAAACCGTTTCTTATGGCAAGTCTTCTGCTGTTTATCAGATTTACATAAGCGTTATCGGTATTGTGCAGCAGCATGAACAACTTGCCCAGGGTGTACAGTACCGAACATTCCTCGTTAATGAGGTTATTTTGCCTGCTGATCCGCAGTGCCTCTTCCAGATATGTTTGCGCAAAAGAGGCGTTGTTCAAAATATTCATAGTTGAAATGATATCGGATTGAATATTCTGTTCGGCACCGTATTTATAGGATATGAGGGAAAATTCCGAAAGATACCTGTATAAAATGCTTTTCAAACGGGCATATCGGGTCTCTTCTTCGCCTGTTACCTCCAGCGCATAATTGATCTTTTCAGCCGCAATGTTTTGATAGGATTTAAAATCATTTCCCGAGCTGTCATAATCCAGCATTCCTTCCTGAAAGGCATTGTTCATTGACAGTACAATTTTTGCCAGGTTGGTGCTGTTAACGATGATTCCCCTTATTATTTCCCGTTTTTTACAGATTTCATATGACTCTAAAAAAGAAGACCATGAATTTGAATAATCACCCTTTAAAAAATACAAATAACCGATATTATTTAAAAAAGTGGCAACCGCTTCATAATCCTTACGTTTTTTATAAATTTCCCGCTTTTTTTCAAAAAAATCGATTGCTTCCGAGTAATTTTTTTCCAGACTATGACTCGTTCCCAAAATGGAATAGACTAGCGCCTTTTCATCCTCGGTGGTAAATTTTAAGGCGGCGCCGGTCCCCATTTTACTCAGATCAAGAAACGGGACCGGAAAATAAAGCCCTAAAAATCCCAATTTAACCCGACTGGCTTCCGATTTTACGACTTTGACTTTACCGGTTTCCAATAAATCAAGCGCCTGCCGGGCAAAAATTATTGCGTCATTTGGTTCTTCAAGCTGAAGATAATTATAGGCAATGCTGCGATAACTTCGCATCAGATCGTCGTACATGTTTTTCCGTTTTTGAATGGCCGCGGCCATTTGAAAATATTCTATGGCATATTCATTCACATCGCCTATTTGGTACAACAGGGCCAGCCGGTTGATATTCAAAAGCACATGAGTTTCATCTTCCAGTTCCTGGTAGAGTTGAATGGCATATTTCAGATATTCCGGTCCCCTTTCCAGGTCCTCAACGATCAGTGCGCAATGTCCCATACGTTCGTAAATGACGGCTTCCCGCTTTTTATCGAAAAATGTTGAATCATATTTTAATTTTACATGATAATATTCATAGGCCTTTTCATATCCATATTCGCCTAAATTATAATAATTATTAGCCAGGTTCAATGCCAGGTTCGCTTCCAGGGCCGGATCCTGTTCTTCATCGTTCAGCCCTATGGCTTTGGTCAATTCATGAATTGCCCGTTCATAATAACCTCGTGTTGGCTCTACATTGGCAAATGTTATCGTGTTATATAACGATTCGAACGGCGCTTTTAACATGTCCCAAGCTTTGACAAAAAAACTTTTCGGTTTGGCCCGTTCCCGGGCAAGCGCCTGTTCCATCATTTCGTAATTATAACTGATTGTCAAATAGGGTTGAACGAGCGTATAATCAAAAGCCAACGCCCGCGCAATCGTGTAACTGGACCGGTTTAAAATTTCCTTATCCAGGGCATCCGGGTCATTATACAATTCAGCTTTTTCCGTTCCCTGATATGAATAAGCCAACCCAAGAGAATATAAAATTATCTGTTTTTCGGGATATTGCCTGACCAGATTTTCATATTCGATAACGGCCTGCCCGATCTTTCTCAAATAATACATGCATTCAATATACCCCCGGTGGGCATGCAAATCATCCGGGGCCATTTCTTTCGCGCGGGCATACCGCAACAGGGCCAGATTGAATTCCTGTAATAGTTTTAATTCATCCCCGGATTCCAGTAACGACGCAAGCAGCTTGTCCCACGCTTTTTGCGATAATTCGGCCCTTGATGACTCGAATTTTTTATATAATTGTTCCAGGAGATTAAAAGCCTGAAGTTTTTCTCCCATCTTTAATAACGCGTTCGCTTTAGACATCTGGGCCGTAAAAACTTCATCCGTGAGATCAGGGAACAGGGACTCAATCATCTCATATTCCTGGATTGCCGAGGCAAAATCCCCGTTTTTATAAAGTATATCGCCTATGCGCTGCTGGGCCGCGGCGGCCAGTAAAGGGAATTGCGCATATTGACCAACAATTTCGCGATATTGTCCCACCAGTTCAATTTCCCGGGACACTCCCATAGTCAGCATGTCCAGTATCCGGTCTCTTGCGGGCACCATCCATTGCCTTTGTTCGGGATAATGAATAACAACCTGTAAATAGGCATTGATGACTTCCGCGCGGGTTGCGAAACGGTTAAAGACATCGCCGATTTTTAACTGGCTCTCCGCGCATTCCGAGCGCTGCTGGGGATACTCCTCCAGTACTTTTTTATATTCATTAAAAGCCTGAGCGTCTTTATTAACTCTGAACAACAAATCACCTATCATGATCCGTGCCGCAGCAGCCGGTTCGGGCTGGTCATTATATGTGTCAATTACATTATTCAAACCGGATAATAAAAAATCGAGTCTTGTTTTCTCGTCCGCCTGCTTCGCTTTTAATCCGAGCAGCGCCATCTCGGCATAGGCCGATATTTTGCGTTCTGCAGGATAATTATCCAATAACAACTGTAAAAACCGGTCAGCCCTGTCGGGATAATCCAGCAGGTCTAAACAAACACCCATCTCATAATAGGCCAGTGCGGCAAAGGGATTCATTGAATTATGAAAATCTATGACCCTGCGGAACGCCAGTAACCGGTCCCAGACAAGCAACTGTTCGCGGTTGGTCATAGTGGACGGATCCCAATATAAAAACAGGGAGCCGAGTGTCTGTCTGGTCATTCTGTCCGTCAAAGGATACGCGGAAGCGGCCAGTTCAAACTGTTCCTGCGGAGTTTGCATTTGAGGAATATGTCCTTTGGATGGAAACGACCACACATCCAGATTCCCGCCTCTGTCCGAAGTAAAATATACACGGTCATTGGCTCCGGACCAGGGTTGCATGGTGTTTTCTCCACCTGAGGTTAACGGCATGGCATATCGTACCATACGTATATTAAATGATTCCTCAAGAATTTCGAGCATCGAATCCTTTGCCTGAAGTGAATCCGTTGGGAATTCGAAAACTTCCGCTTCCCAAACGCTGGCCCGGTCAACAGGCGTTAATTTCCCGTCTCTGTTTGTATCATAACTCATTCTGAGAAAAGTTACGTTTTTCGCATCCGGTGTCCAGCTTGGGAATCCGTCTATAGCGGGTCCTTTGGTTACCTGCCAGGTGGGATATTCACGGGTATCCCAGAGTAATGTGTCGATTCCGGAAGGTCTCGGCCCTTTTAAATTGATAACAAAAATATCTCCGTTATTGTCTTGCCCGTCCCGAAATGAGGTAAAAGCAATAAATCTTTGATCTGGACTCCAGACTGGATGAGTCCCTCCTTTAAAAGTTAACGGCAGCGTGTTTTCAGTTCTGGCATTATAAAACCATAACTCCTCCCGGCCGGTACGGTCCGAAACCCAGGCGATTTTATAGCCGTCGGGCGATATGGTCGGATATCCGTCCATGCCCTGGTAATCAGTCAGCCTTTCCAGTTCATCTTTTGGGTATAATCTACCCTTTACTTCCCGCAAATAAACTCGCCAGATATCCCCTTCCGCGTCGCTGCGCTGGGAGACAAAAACGATCGACCGGCCATCCGGCGACCATACCGGGTAATAATCATCCGCTTTGTGAAAAGTGACCTGGATATCGCGCCCGCCGGCTGTACTGCGTATCCAGATATCAAAATTCCCGGACTGCCGTGATACATAAGTCATCCATTTGCCGTCCGGAGAAATGCGGGCGGACAAATCTATATCCGGGTGGGTGGTAACCTGTTGATAATCCAGTATCTGTTTACCGCCCGGCTGAGCATACAATCCGGGTGTACAAATAACTAATAAAACAAATACAAAAATTATCTTTTTCAAGGAGGTCTTTTTCATTGTTGTTAAAAATTATTGTAATTCTTCACTGATAGCCGGGCTTTTTGTAAACCGGCGCCCGGTCTATATATTCTGATCTATTTTTTTTCAGTCCATTCGCCGTCAGGTTTTTGTATCATGGTACCCGAAGGCGAATTATCAAAATTGAGCTTGGCAAATATTTGATCCCGTTCTTCCTGACCGGCCTCCGCCGCAGACTGGTTGATGGCAACGATTCGTTCGTAAACGACTTCACGGTCCAGATTTTCTTCCTTAACAACCTGATCGACAATACGGCGATAATTATCATCCGTTTTATATTTTTCCGAGGACAGAATGGTCAAAAAACCTTTATTGTTTTCACCGACCGTGCGGTCTTTTTTAAATTCGTCAATTTCATCTTTGTTGAATTTTCGGTTCTGCACCGCTTCCAAAACCTGCCGCCGTCTCGTCGACATCGGTGTTGTTTGACCGCTGCCGATCGAACGTGTGGAAGCAATCACCCAGGTGTCGCTTTCGATCTGCTGATATGCACCAAGCACCTGGTTTTCGAGTGAAGTTTTTTCACCAGTCACATTAAATTCCGGAACCTGCACACTGCACGCTAAAAAAACCAGAAAGATGAATGCGATAAATAATATATAATATTTTAATTTTATCATTATAAACCTCCAAAACAAAAATAAAACACATTTTATCCGGCAGGTTTGGCCAACGCCATTTGAATAAAAAAGTTAACCGGTTTCCGGTTCAATTCGATCTTGCTGCCGCTTAATTTTGCCGGAAAATACCACGGCTGTGAAAAATCTATATATGTATAAAAGAACCCGTATTTAAAGGAAAAGGTAAACAATTGCGGTTTAAAGCCTAAATTGATAAGCCTCCTTGTTGTACGAATGCCGGAATCGGTTCCTTCCGGATCCAGTGAACGAAGCAGATTGTCCGCCACTTTCGGGCCGATCTCGGTAATATATAAATCTCCTTTAATATCAATTCCTTTCTCCGGGTTTAAACCGATACCCGAAAACTGCGCATTCGCGTTAATCACTCCGAGGGTTTTTTCTCTTTTGATATCCGGCAATAAAAGGTCCGAATTAATGCCGGAAAAATGGGCCGATATATCATAAGTAGCCTGGTTTATATCGCCGCCGGCAAGATTTATTGATATTCGTCCGCCAAAATCACCCCCGTACAGTTTCCCAAAAAACGACGGTACATCTACCCGCCCTTTACCCAGTAATGCTTCCAGGGTAAAATTATCGATCATATAGCCGGCCGCCTGTATTTTTTCTATCGATAGGTATGAGAGTTCCTTCAGACTCTTTCGGTAATACGGCCGGTAAACCAGATAGTCGATGGATCCGTCTGTCGGCGTTAATATCGGGGGCTTTTCACTTTCGATAAAAATTTTATTGATCAAATCCATTTTCTGCTGAAATTTAAAATCAGCGTTTATATTTTGCACTTTAGTGTCCGAAGGCAGATAAACCGTCAACTCTTTTGTGTTCAGGGACCCGGCCAAATCCAAAAAGGACGTGTCCATTTCAACATTCGCCGTCAGATCGGTTATACCGTGTAAAGCAATGTCACGGGTAATTTTAATTGTGTCCTTTGCAAATTGCCGGAACTCAACATGAGCATAAATATGAGGATTCACATCGAGCTGCTTTATAAAAGCGCCAAAACTGCCCTGCGCCTTCATATCGGGAAGATTAATGCGGCCGCTGTCTACCTGCAGGGATGTCAAATCCGGACTATAAACACTGAATGATATACTGTTATTCAAAAAGGCCGATTTACTCAAATTATCCGTTTGCGTACTGTCGATCAGCAGGCTGACATGAGCGGTGCTTTTTCCGGTTGCCTGGGTATTTGCCAGAACATTTAATTTTACTCCCGAAATATTTATGAACTGGGCCGGGTAAACAATATCGGTGTTCTCTGTAAACAGATGTGCATTTACATGATAATCAAACATATCCGGAGTTATTTTTCCGTAAAAATCACCCTGCAGTTGCGTGGAGCCGGTAACATTCAAATCCGAATATCTCTCCCTGATCCGGTCGGGAAGCCAGTCAAATATCTCTTGATGACTGACCTGCAATTCTTTTAAAATCATTGTAATCCCATCGGAACCGCCCCGTCTTACCCTGCCTTCGGCCCGGGCGGTTAATAAATCATTTAATTTTACGGTCAGAGATTTTATAACAATATTCTGAAATGTTGTATCGGAACGGAGCTCCATTTGAGTAATAAAATTTATGGACGGTAAAGATTCTTTTTCAAATTGAAACGGGATCACCAGCGAATCGGACTTGATTTTCAAACTTGTGGAAATGGAATCGAGGGTGTTCACGTTTAAATTGTATTCCAGCATGGCGCGGGTTTCCAGCGGGGCCTGCGGAAAATTTGCTAAATCGATATCGGATAATGTAATTTCACCATCCCCTTTAACGGACGATAATCCGTTATCGCTGCGCAATGATAAACGTCCGTTCAATTCCGCGCCCAGCAGGTTTGCCAGGGAAAAATTCAACTCGGAATTTTTTAACAGCATATATTCGTTTAAATCGGCATCCAGGGTCAATAATCCGCCGCCGGAATAAACCGAAAATGTATCTGACAAAGCGTAATATAATGAATCCAGAGACAGAACAGTATTATTATGAAGTCCTTCAAGCCCCAAAAAGGCAAGCGTTCCCGATGTTTCCGTTTTCAGGTTCAAATTCAATAATTCCATCTGACCATGATTTAACGTCATACCAAAATCAAGGAATTGTAATTTTGCGTAAAAATCCAGTCCCTTATTTGATAAACTGTCCGGCAATACTCCCGATATTCGCGATCCGGCCAGTGATATGGCCGCCTTTTTATTGACAAAATAAACATCCTGCCGAAGGGAATCGGGCACAAACATTTCCGCCAGGGTCAACAACTGGGTTACGGGAATATGACTGGTATGAATATCTACCGATACGGGGGGTTGTACCTGGGACATAAACCCGTCAATACGACAGTTTAGACCCAGCCATATTTCATTACCCACTGTCATTTTTAATTGATTTACCCGTATTTTTTCTTCCCCCAGGCTGACTTCGGATCCCGCCTCAAGGGATAACGGAAAGGGTATTTGAATTGAAGTGAAATCAGGATTTATGTTAGATCGCAGGAATAATTTATCCAATACAAGCTTAAAGTCCATCGTTATGGAATCCAGGGTAGCGATATTTAATCCCGACCGCAGGTCGATATTGCCGGTTACAAAAAGATCACCCTGGTTAGACTTTTGTTCGAAAGAAAAATCGGCGTTTTCCGACGTCATTTTCACTTTCCCGGTTAAAAGACTATCATTGCCCGGGATGTTTCCCTTTGGTAAATTGAAATCATCAAGAAATAAATCCAGATCGGCAAGATACATTTTTTGTGTGACCGACGAGTCCTGTGCGGTCACTTTAATTTGCGCGTCTTTTAATCGTAATACTTTTAATTGCAGGGAAAATGGCGATTCGGTAGCAGAGACGGTATCGGGCGCGGCATCTTTCTCTTTTTGCGAAGTATCGGGAACGGCGGAAATATTCAGATCAATATCCGGGGAATCCAAAATAACTTCATTGATCAGGATATGTTTTTTTAACAGTCTCTTTAAACTATAGTTCAGTCTTATCCGGTTTATTGAGGCGTAATTGACCGGGAACTCGTCCGGTGTATCATTCACGCGTTCCAGTTTGACATTGGTAAATTCAAAGCCGGTAAACGGATTGATCTGTACCTTATCGATGACCATTTTTCTGGAGTACTTTTGCTCCATGGTCCTGGAAGCGTAATTTTTAATATAATCCGATGGAATCAAAAAACGGAAAGCAAAGAAAAATAATATAAAAATCAGAATTAGCAGCAATCCCAGAAATATCCAGCACCGCCAAAAAAATATTGTAATTTTTTGTTTGCGGGTTTTTGCTGATTTTTTTTCTTTTTTGGCTTTAGCCATATCCTTTTTATTTAAATTTTACACTTGACCCGATAACTTTTCTATTCAAAGAGATAGCCGTCTTTATTGCCGTTAGGTTTTGGTTTCCTGTTATGAAACTCTTTTTCATCCAACGCAAAAAGAGGACTGATTTCTATTTTATCAAGCACATTACCGTTACTATCCCTTTTCACATGAAATCCCGCTTTCCCCAGCCAATTCCCGAATTGATTACACAAATCCTGCCGGGCGGTTTGAGGAGAATCAAAGCCGTCTTTATTTTTGATCGGGCTGAAATCCTTTTTCCGGTCCGTTTCGAAGACCATAATCTTTTTCGCAAAAGGGAACGCGTCAAAAATAAATTGTTCAAACTTGTAACCATTCGGTTCAACCGGCTGGACGAGATTCCCGGCCGCATCGATATAGGGTATTCTTTTATGTGCGATATGATAGGGTAAATCTTGTTTTTTGTCATGTAACCGTCTGAAAAAATTAACACTGAAAACATGAATACCAATACTTCCCTGACCAAACCTTAGCCTGCCATCCGGGTTACGCTCTTCCATTTCCTTCCGGGTTAGTTCCGAATATTCTATTACCACATTTTTTCCATTAACTTTACCAATATTGCCAAGACTTTCATAAGGGCCCCGTTTATAAACGGTTTTGGCTGACATTTCCGCGTTTTTCAATACATGATAGCCAATAAAAGCCGGATCACAAACATTTGCCAGCGGGCTGTCGACCTGAAAATAATACAGGTACTCAACCCCGCGTTTTTGCATATCATCTAACAACCTGTTCACAAACAGGGCGCGTAATAAACCTCCATGACCATCGGGTGCGACACTTATTTTAAACTTGTCCGACAAATACATTTTCCCTTCCGCGCTGAGCGCGGGCAGCATGCCCTGCGCAAAAAAGACAAACGAGTCTTTCTCTTTTTTAAAGTAACGATGCTGCTTAAAAAAATCCTTTGTTTGTAAATAATTTAATTCACTCGTCATGATGTAAAACGGAATTGCGGCATTCAACTTTTTCTCCCGGGCCAATATTTTTTCCGTGTGATATTGAAACAGGGACCTGTCGGTAATGGGTCCGACCGGGAATGTACCTTTGGGGCCGTCGAATCCCAGCCTGGTTCCCTGTCCTCCGGCAACAAGAATCGATCCGACCTTGCCCTCTGATATTAATTTCTCTCCAATATTAAAGGCTTTTTCGTATTCTTTTTTTTCAGATTCTGTTTTCGGTAATGTGACCACTTTCATCGGCTCAAGTGTGCCGGGAATATAATGTCCGGAGCCGTCACTCTTTTTTAACAAAATATTACACTGCCGCAACAAATCGAAATCAATACGACTTAACTGGTTTAATAATAGTTGTCGCTCCTCTTCTTTGAGTTCGTCATAATATTTGAGCACATGTTCCTGAGAAATAGCTTTTAATTTATCATACAAGTTTTTTATCTTATCCATTGTGCTGTGCGTCAACCTTTAATCATTTTTCTGAATTGCTGGTTTTCCTTTTTTCACATTTACCCCCCGACCTTTGATGGATAAATTTAATACCTCATCCAACATTTTTACCGGGAAAAAATTCATATTTTTTTTGGCATTTTCAGGGATTTCTTCAAGATCATCCATGTTTTTCGCGGGTAAAATAATATTTTTTATTCCGGCTCTTCTGGCCGCCAGAACCTTTTCCTTGATACCGCCAACCGGAAGCACTTTGCCACGCAGCGTAATTTCCCCGGTCATGGCCATACTGTTTTTTACAGGTTTGTTGATTAACAAAGAAACCAGGGAAGAGGTTATTGTTACACCGGCCGATGGGCCGTCTTTAGGAATAGCTCCGGCAGGTACGTGTATATGAATATCATTTTTATTGAAAAAATCCTGGTTAATGCCCAGTTTGGACGCATTGGATCGAATGTAAGAAAGTGCCGCCTGTGCAGATTCCTTCATAACATCTCCAAGCTGACCCGTTAATATGAGACCCTTATTACCGGCCATTTTAGTTGACTCGACAAACAGCACATCACCCCCGGTAGGAGTCCAGGCCAGACCCGTAGCCACACCCGGTTTACCCGTCCGGTCTGCCACCTCGGAGTAAAATTTGACCGGTCCAAGGTATTCCAAAACCTGCTCCGCGCCGATAATATATTTTTGCTCCTTGCCGGATGCAACTTGTTTGGCCACTTTGCGGCAAATGTTTGCGACAGCTCTTTCCAGATTACGTACCCCGGCCTCCCGGGTATAATTTTGAATTATTGTCCGCACCGCCGACCTGTTAAATGTAATATGTTTTCTTTTCAATCCGTTCTCAGCGATCTGCCGCGGAATAAGATATTTTGACGCAATATGCACCTTTTCCTCTTCAATATAACCCGGCAATTCCAGAACTTCCATTCTATCACGCAATGCCGAAGGTATGGTATCTAAAATATTCGCCGTGGTAATAAACATCACTTTTGATAAATCAAAAGCAACATCCAGATAATGATCGGAAAACGAAAAATTTTGTTCCGGGTCCAAAACTTCCAATAATGCGGATGATGGATCGCCGCGAAAATCCTGGCCGATCTTGTCAACTTCATCCAGCATAAAAATGGGATTGTTGCTGTCCGCGTTTTTTAGTCCCTGTATTATTCTCCCGGGCATGGAACCGATATAGGTGCGCCGGTGGCCGCGAATTTCCGCTTCATCATGAACTCCGCCGAGTGATATTCGAATAAAATTCCTTCCCATGGCCCGCGCAATGGAACGCCCCAGCGAAGTTTTGCCCACTCCCGGGGGGCCGACAAAACATAAAATCGGTCCCTTGGTATCATTTTTAAGCTTCCGCACGGCCAGATACTCGAGGATTCTTTCTTTCACTTTTTTCAAATCATAGTGATCATCATCCAGTACCGTTTGCGCCTGTTTTATGTCCAGGTTGTCCTCCGTTGATCTCGCCCAGGGCAATGTAATCATCCAGTCCAGGTAGGTTCTTGAAACCGTATATTCCGCCGCGCCCGGCTGCATTTTCGACAGCCTGTCCAACTCCCGGACAGCTTCTTTTTCGGCCGCTTCGGGCATGTTCGCGTCTTTAACCTTTTTCTGCAACTCTTCTATTTCAACCGACCGTTCATCCCCCATACCCAGTTCTTTCTGGATGGCGCGTAACTGCTCCCGCAGAAAGTATTCCCGCTGGTTTTTTCCCAACTCGCTCTGAACCTTGTCCTGTATCTTTGAACCCATTTCCAGAACTTCCAGTTCACGGTTTACATATACAGTGAGTTTTTCAAGCCTTTGTCTGATATTTATCGCTTCAAGAATTGATTGCTTCTCATGCACGTTTAGATTTAAATTTGAGGTGATCAGATCGGCCAGTTTACCCGGATGAGTAGTATTTACAATAACAACCTGTAATTCATCCGGAAGCTGCGGCACCAGCGATACAACTTTTTGAAATTGAACGGCAACATTTCGTTTGAGAGCTTCCAATTTCGTTGTTTCTTTAAAATTATCAACCTGCGATTTCACTTTATATATAAAATAAGGATCAACGGATATATTTTTCACCAATTCAATACGTGATATTCCCTGTACAAGAACCCTCAGGGAACCATCCGGGAATTTCAGCATTCTTAAAATGATGGCCGCGGTTCCAACATTGTAAATATCTTCCAGACCCGGGTCTTCTATCTCGCCGTTCTTTTGCGCCACCAAACCTAAAATTCTGGATCCGGCAATCACATCATTGATTAATTTGACGGATTTTTCCCGCGCAACCACAAGGGGTGTCACAATATTTGGAAAAGCGACTGTATCGCGTAATGGCAATATCGGCAATTCAGGTGGAACTTTTGTTTCGACTTCCGGGTTTGTCTCAATCCCGATATTAAAATTATTATCATCCATTATTTTACTCCCGATCGTCTTTCTAAATATAAGAAAACATTGTGTTTAATTTTATTAATTATAAATCATTCCTGTCTGTTATTGGGATTTCTATAACTTCACTTCTTTTGGAAATATTAATTTCAAGTATCCCATCCACAAGGTTTGCCGTAATATTATTATGCAGCATAAACTCCGGGATAATAATCACTCTTTCAAAATAACCATAACTTATTTCCAATTGATGAAATGAAATCTTTTTATCGGGCACTTTTTCATTTCGGATGCCGCAAATATGAATTTTTCCGTTCTTCACTTTTACAGAAACATCACTGTGTTGAACACCTGCCATTTCAAGCTTGATGATGACCTCATCCTCGCTTTCTATTATATCCGTATTCGGTTCCCAACTTGAAATATTGGCTGTGTTGATTTCCGCACAGAAAGAGGTCCGCTTATGCGTTTTCCCGGATGAAACAGAATCGGTGATTTCCCGAATAATATTGATAAATTGTATGGGCATTTGATTTCTCCTCATATAAGTGAAGCCCACTTGAAAATAAATATATTACAAATTCTTTCCAATAATTAAAAACAACGGTTATTGTTGTTTTATTTACATTTCCTTTATTTCATCTTTTTTATTTTTGCCAGATCTTCATCCTTGCCCAGTATAACCAGTATGTCACTATCTTTAATCATATGGTCTGCGGTCGGGATCATGACAATTTTTTCCGGTACAAGCTCTTTAACAATTAATACTAAAACGCCGTATCGATTTCTCAGATCCAGTTCCCCCAATGTTTTTCCGACAACGTCATTCGGCGGCGCAATTTCAATTATACTTATACCTTCACTTAACGCAATACTGTCCAGTACATAATCGGATTCAATTGATTGTGCCAATCTGTACGCTTCATCCCTTTCCGGGAAAATAACCTGCGTTGCGCCGATAATATCCAGTATCTTCCCGTGATCTTCCGTAATTGCCTTGGCAATTATTTTTTTCACCCTCAATTCGCGTAAATATAAAGTAACAAGAATACTGGCATCAATCTGATCACCCAGACTGACGATAACAACATCCAGTTCGGCCAAACCCAGCCCGGCAAGTGTTTCTTTTTCATTTGCGTCCGCTATTACCGCCCTGTCCACAAAAGATTTTACCCGTTCAATTCTATCTTCGTTTCTGTCAATAGCCATTACCTGGTGACCTTTTTCAGAAAGATATTTGGCAAGATAATGACCAAAACTGCTTAATCCGATAATTGCAAACGATCTCATTTTAATACCTGTAATTTTTATAATTCAAACAATATTAACCAACCCAAAGTTCCTCTTCCGCCACGCGAATTCGCAAATCTCTTCTGCTTGCAATAGCAAGTGTTATGGTTAATGGTCCAATTCTGCCAACGTACATTAAAAGAATAATCAAGACTTTTCCTGAATATGAAAGCAGAGGTGTAAGCCCCATACTCAGTCCAACGGTTCCGAAAGCGGAAAAACTCTCAAAAATAACTTCCAGAAATAGTGTTCGTACAGGTATATACGAACTTCCCGGATTCTCGGTGATCAGTAATATAATGATGATCAATGTTAAAAAAAACAAGGCAAAAAAGGTAATACCAATTGATTTTGAAACCACATGTTCGGGGATTCCTCTTTTAAACAACCGCACCTGCCGTTGATCCCGTAACCGGGAAAATATCATGGCGCTAAGTACCGCAAATGTTGTTGTTTTAATACCCCCTCCGCAGGAGCCCGGAGATGCACCAATAATCATTAACAATAATAAAATTAATAGTGAACTGTTCGTCAATGTATCAATCTTAATTGTGTTGAATCCGGCCGTACGTGCGGTTATGGATTGAAACGCTGCGGTTATTATTTTGTTTGGAAAAGACAGGTTGTTTAACGTGTTGTTCCACTCTAAAAACAATAACGAAATAAAACCTGCCAAAATCAAAATTAAAGTTGTCGAAATCACTATTTTACTATGCAAACCCAGTTTCTGTGATCTGTTTTTTAACATATGCAGACAATCAAATAAAACCCAAAAACCGATTCCCCCTGTTACAATTAAAAGCATAATTGTAATATTTATTGTAAAATCATTTTGATAATTTTCCAGACTATTCGAAAACAATGAAAATCCGGCATTACAAAATGCGGAAATTGAATGAAAAACACCCAGATATAAAGATTTTAAGATGGAATATTGTTTGAGGAATGAAAGTGTTAAAACGGAAGCTCCGGCCATTTCAATAATCAGGGTACCGGCAACGATTGCCAATAACAATTTACCCAGGTTGGGAATTTGTTTGCCGCCAAGGCTGCCTTCTATCATTTGACGGTTGCGCATATTCAATTTACCCGCTATAATATAGGCCCCCAGCGTGGAAAAAGTCATGATCCCCAATCCGCCTAACTGAATTAACAGTAGAATGATTATCTGCCCCGTCAGCGTCCAGTGGGTTCCCGTATCATAAACGACAAGCCCCGTTACGCAGGTCGCGGAGGTGGAAGTGAATAATGCGTCTATTACACTGACATTTTTCTCAGAACTAAACGGCAGACACAGCAATATCGTGCCGATCATAATTAAAATCAGAAAACTGAAAGCAAGAGATTTTGCCGGTGTAAAATTTTGCTTTTTTCTTATATCGATTGAGATCATCTTTATCATTAACTTTTAAATTTAATGTCGAAAAATAAATTTAATAAATTATATATTAATTAAAAATTTATTTGTTAGCATTAACAAAAATAACGTCCGGGCATAAAAAAAGGTGAACTGCGATTCACCTTTTTTTATCATATTTTTTTACGCTTTATCGTCGGAATATCGGATCAAGATGCCTGATTGGACAGGGGTGTCCTCCATTCTGATATTCACAATCATCCCAATAAAAACATTTTACGGAACAGATGATTTCACTTTCATTGAGATTGGTTGTGGGATAACTTTTCGAATCAATAGAAACATTTTTCATCACTCTTCGCTTCTCTTTAAAACCCTGCCATCTGTCTTTTTTCAATAAACCCGCTGAAATCAATTTTGCCAGACTTTTGGAAGCTTTTGATTTTGGATTATTTAATATAAATGGCCGTAACTCTTTTAAAGAGTTACGAACACTATCATCATACTCAATATAACCGATATAATCAACATCAATGGATAACAGTTCTTTTGCGGCGGTTTTAAAAGTATCTCCCTCCTTGATTTCTTCATTGGCGTGGACCATGTTCAATATTAAAAGAGGTTTAAAACGGTTCAGATGACCATATATTTTTTCTGCCGCTTCTTTATTTTCCTTTTCAATTCCATAAATGAGATCGTCAATCGTTGAATTCATTCTTCCGGAATTTGATCCTATATGCAAATCAATAATTTCCAGGATTTTATTATTATTTCTAAATTCTCGGACCAAAATTCTTAAAAAAGCCACTTTCAGGAAATTAAATGTGTCCTGAATGGCTATGGGGTCAGGAGTGGTAACAAGAATTCCCTGGTCTGCGGCAATAAAAAAATCTATAACATTATAAGACGATCCGGCTCCCAAATCCAGCAAAATAAAATCGGCATTTAATTCATGTAATTGTTTAATAAATCTTTGTTTCTGAGAAAACTGTGGGTTGGCCAAACCCAATGTACCACATGCACCGCTGATCAGTTTGAGATTTTGAATGGGCGTATCCAGCATAATATCCTGAAGACTTTCACGCTGCATGGTATAGAAATGATAAAAGGAATATTCAGGGTCCAATATACCCATACAGGTATGCAGATTGGCACCTCCAAAATCCGCATCAATCGCAACCACATTATAATCGAGAGCTGCTAATCCAATTCCCAGTGAGGCGGATAGACTGGTCTTTCCGACACCTCCTTTTCCGCCGCCAACCGCAAAAACTGTTTTGGGTACTGCTTTAACATCAAACGATTCGAATACTTCATGTAATTCGTCTATTTTCCCTGCTTCTATCCATTCCTGAGTGTCTTCATGGAACACCAAATCACTCTGGCTGAATTCTCCTTTTGCCGCTAAATTTTTAAGCTCTCGCGGGGAATAAGGGCCCTTTTCCTGATTATTTATCTTTACAAATATTTCTGACATTTCTCACCCTATGCAATCAAAGTATAAACTGCTTCCAGAACCAATACATTATACCAACTGTTATCCATATTCAACTAAATTTTCGGTCAATACTAATCTTCTTCCGGTTCCTCTTTGTCTTCCTCGGTAGTTTCTTCACTTTCTTCGTTTTCCTCTTCGGCATCTTCACGTTCTAACAAATTTTCATCATCTTTATATTTTCTTAACACCAGGTAAAGTAATGTGTTCCCTGTTGTAAAAGTAGAAAGACCGTACGATATTACCCAGCCGCCAATAATTAACAAACTGATTGCGTAAATATAAGAAGATATTGTAACCGAAATATTTAAATCGGCAGCCGGTATTAATGTAAAATTATGTGAAAAATATATTAAAGGCGATAAACCCTTAAATGCGCCATCAATTATTCCCTGCAACATAAAAGTCCAGTTTTGAACTATTGCCTGACCGTTATTGCATAAATTCATAAAATCCGAACCCATAAAATTGATAAACAAGCCATTCATAATCAAAACAGCCTGCTTAACGGCGATTGCAAAAACGGCAAAACTGACAGTGGCAAGTACGATAGAAATAAATTGATAAAAAATTAATCGACACGGTTGTCCCCATGTAACAGAAAATACCTGAAAAACAGCTTCAAACGCATCTTCATCTGTCGTTGCAATAATACCGGGGACCAGTAAAACGGCAACCACGACAACTATGGCAAAAAAGAAAATGATTAAAGCGCCGATAAACCAGAAAACCGTGAACACACTTATTCCGATTTCACCGATAAACGGTATTTTACCCAACAAACCTATGACCAAACTGCCCAATATCATAAGACCAATCAGAACGACAATAGAAACAGGTGTAAGCAAAATGGACCAAATCTTCCGAAACGCAAAAGCAAACGCCTCTTTCCAGGAATAAAAATGATTCCCTTTGCCTGTCATATAAACGGCCCGGGCTACGGCAGTATTTGTCACCAAATAGGCAAAAAACAAAAAAACAGATCCGATAACAAACAATACCCAGGAATACCATGGAACAACCTCACCGGAGGTGAATAAACAGGGTAAAAGTCCGTATTTTTTCCATACTATGTCAAAGGAATAGTTGTTGAGAAAATAACTGAGATATGTAAAAATCAAGTATCCGACATAACCAATTACCATTCCTATGAACTGGATCCAGATTCGTTGAATACTAAACGCAAGTCTTGGAGCATTAAACAAGTCCCGGTAATTGAATCTCAACTTTAACATTAATTATCTCCTCACATTAATCAAAATTATATTTAAATTAGAATTAACATTAATATTATCAAAAAATTGCTATATTGTCAAGCCATTTTTTTCTATTTCGCAGAGTTAATTTTTTCATTTTCAGATGGTTGCGGATTATAAGTGATTCGGACCTGGATTATTCTGTTATTTTCCACTTTTTCTATTTTTAAATCATAATCATTATAATGTAAAACCTGTTTTTCCTCCGGGACTGACCCGATTAATTCAAGAATAAAACCGCCTAATGTATCATAGTCGTCTTTTTCCGGGATATTAATATTTATCAATTCATCAATCGATTCGATATCAATTTTCGCATTAACCATAAAGTTATGATTGTCTATCTTTTTAAACAATATTTGTTCCTGGTCATATTCATCACGAATTTCACCTACAATTTCTTCAATGACATCTTCCAGGGTAACGATCCCGGATGTTCCGCCGTATTCATCCACAATAATAGCCATATGCTGGCGTTCTTGCTGAAAAAGGCGCAGCAATTCATCTATCTTTTTACCCTCGGGGACAAATATTGCCGGTCTTGCCAATTCCAGCAAATCGACATTTATTTCAGAATTTGAAATAAAGGGAAGCAAATCTTTCGCATTTATTATTCCCTTAATTTTATCAATCGTATCTTCAAAAACGGGAATACGGGTATGGCCCTTTGTTTTGATCAATTTTATTAATTCATTAAAAGAAGAATCATGGGCAATACATACTACATCCGGCCGGGGCACCATAATTTCCCTGACGATTGTATCTCCAAATTCGAAAATGGAATGGATCATTTCCTTTTCTTCTTCTTCCAGTTCACCCTGTTCCTCTCCCATATCCAGTAATGCCTGAAATTCATTGGAATGAAAAAAGCGTTCCTCCTTTGATTCTTTTATTTTAATTAAACGCATGAAAAGTGTAATACTTTTATCAAACACGTAGGTTAACGGGAAGAAAAAATAATATATCACAAAAATCATAAAGGAAAATTGTGTTGCAAACGACCTGGCATTTTTAACAGCGATCGTTTTGGGTGTGATTTCACTGAAAACGAGTATTAAAAAGGTGACAACAACGATATTAATAATAAATGCGATTTTCTGATCGTACCCGGCCTGCATACATAATTTTGTTGTAAGAATAGCAGCTAATGACGCAGCGGAAACGTTCACAAGAGTATTCCCGATAAGAATAGCAATTAATAGGCGGCGAGGTTGTGATAATAGTTGGATTACCCTTTTGGTTTTCCCGGTTTTCTCCTCTGAAAGTTGTTTTAAAATAATGTTATTTATCGAAAAAAAAGCGGTCTCTGATGCCGAAAAAAAAGCGGATAAAATTAAAAACAAAAAAAATACAATAAAATACAAAGGTAGAGGGTCTTCCAAAATAAAAAATTACTCCTAATTATGTTCACATATTCAATTATTTCAGGTTAAAGAAATCTTTTTATACATCTACTGTTACACATACACAACAATCCGGTCCATGCCGGACACCGGCAACAAACTTTTTAAATCCTCAATTCCTTTTAATTTTGGTATGATCTCTATTTAACCTGTATATAAATATATATTTTTCATTTATTAAAGCAAAGCAAATTTTTTTAATATTGTATCCTCACGTTCCCGCATAATTTGCCGTTCCTTATCCGTTTTATCGTCAAATCCCAACAAATGCAGCATTCCATGTGCAATTAATCGATACAGTTCACATGTTAAGGACACATTATAAGTTTTGGCCTGTTCCTGTGTCCGGTTTATACTGATATATATTTCGCCCTCAAAATAATCCTCAAAATCCTCACTTAAATTAAATGATAAAACATCTGTGGGCGTTTTTTTCTTCAGATACTCCTCGTGAATTTGAGTAATAAATTCATCTGAAATCAATACAATATTTATCACCCACGGTTTTTCGGATTTTTCAGTTTTTAAAATCCATTCCACCATCGAGTTAATTTCAGATGAATTGAGGGATTCAAGTCCGAAATGATTTTCAATAATTATTTTATTTATTGACTTTAACCTCTTTTATTGCGGTCTCTTTTTTTTGTTCAGAAGGATACTCAATCCGGCTGTGAAAAACGCCGTTTAAAATTTTAAGAAATGCTTCCGAAATTTTTGATAAGTCTTTTAAGGTTAAAGGAGAATCATCCAGTTCATTACTTTTAAATCTTTCGTCAATAATTTGTTCGACGAGTCCCTTTATCCTGCTGGGAGAGGGGTCTTTTAATGTTCGTGAAGCCGCTTCCACAGCATCGGCACACATGACAATAGCCGTTTCCCGTGAATTCGGTTTCGGGCCGGGATATCGGAATTCATCTTTGGAAATTTGTTCCTCCGAACTTTTTTCAAGGGCTTTTTGATAAAAATATGACATTAAGGTAGTGCCATGGTGTTGGTGAATAAAATCCTCTATTTCCCTGGGGAGATTATACTGGCGCGCCATTTCAATACCTTTTTTAACATGATTGGATAAAATCAATGAACTCATTGTCGGGGACAACTTTTCCTGCGGATTACGGCCCTTTGTCTGATTTTCCACAAAATATTCCGGCTTTTCCATTTTACCAATATCATGATAATAAGCCCCCACTCGCGCCAACAGCGGATTACCGCCAATGGATTCCGTTGCCGCTTCAGCCAGTGTACCCACCAGGATGCTGTGATGATAAGTTCCGGGCGCCTGAATTGCCAGTTGTCTCAATAACGGCTGGTTTAAATCAGATAATTCCAGCAGGGTCATGTCCGTAGTCATATCGAAAGCAAATTCAAATATAATTACAAGTCCGTATGCAAATATGGGGGATAAAAAGGCGTTGATCAGCCCAAAACCCAGATCCTGAATCATATTGTAAACCGGAATATAATTTACAAAATCAAGCATGATAATCGAAATAATATAAGCCACGCCAATTGCAGCAAAAGAACGCAAAATCCAGTTACGTGTTCTTACCTTGCTTACCGTTAAAATGGCAATAGAAGAGACAAAAATTGAAATAAAAGTGATGACAAAATCGTTGCCCCGCATTGAGCCAACGAGTAAACTGATTGCGATTGTTACCAAAAATCCGATCTGAGTATTAAAAAAGATGGTGATTATAATAGCAGCTATAGTAACCGGGACAAGAAATACCGACAAGGAAAAACTGTTTAATAAAAAAGTGAGAATAGCCAACAATATTATTACCAGTAAAATCAATGATGATTTTTTTCGATCATTGACAATATATCTGTGATCTCTCCATATATATATTGACAGAATTCCGAGTATAAAAAGAACAATGAAAAATTTACCGATATAGGGAGCAATCCGCGACCAGAAACCGGACGTTTCACCCATTTCCGCTTTAGCCAGGGCTAAAGAATTTAATTTTTCAATATGTTGTCTGGAAATTCTTTCATGACTGTCTATAATTCGTTCTCCGGCGAGCACCTGGTCTTTTGCCAATGGTACGTTGGCTATGGCGACCTGTATCATATCCTCTGTGTTCTGTTTATCGTACAAAATATTGGGCGCCAAATAGTGGGCCGTTATTTGATAAGTAATTTTTATTCTTTTTTCATCAAGGGCATAATTTGTACGTAAATTTTCCAGTAAATAATTGAGAGCTTCATTCCGGTCAAAATAATAATTCAAATCTTCAAGATAAGGTGCATCCAGATCCTGGATTATATCTTTTGAACTGTCCTCCTCGCTTTCTCGTACCGTAATTTTTGTAAGGTTCGGCGAGAAATCCCGTTTGTTCAGATCAAGAATCCCGGTTGAATAAAAATCATCAACCGATGTCTTGATTATTTTATCAATCGCTTCAAATGCCGCTATTCGCTTATCAAGCAGTCCTCTATATTGCGCTTCGCCGACATTTTTGTTTTGATCTTCAAAACCTGTCATTAATAATAATATATCTTCATCGGAGACGATGATACCTTCATCCCGAAATAACTTTTGTATATTTTCCCTGTTTGGTACTGAAACACGTAACAATTCTCTGAGCTGGTCTAAAAACAATTTCAGTTTTTGCTTTTGAGCTTTTTCGATACTTTTGTTACGCTGAAAAACAGGTGTTACGCTTTCACGAGCTTTTTTCACATCAGCATTATATTCTTCCGGACTTTTATTAACAGGAAATGTAAAAGGCGCTATGATTTCCGAACCGACATATACTCGCCCTTCTTTCAAATCGGAAAACTGATAAGACTTTCCTTTGGGGAAGAATGCTGTTAATAAAAAAGCACATAAAAAAAGAACAGCTATATCCAACGCATAACGTCTAATAAATTTTTTTTTAGTTAATCCTTTACCGTTTGAAATTTGCTCGGAGGATTTTTTCTTTTTAAAAATTCGATACCGGATTTTGAATAATCTTTTCATTTTATATCAAATTATTTACTTTTCTTGTTATGGTTAACCTGATAACTTTCATATGCTTTGATAATTTTTTTAATAAGGTGATGCCTTACAACATCCTTTTCAGTTAAATAAACAAAATCTATGCCATCAATATTTTTTAAAACTTCCTGAATTTGTACCAGTCCGGAATCCGCTTTAACGGGTAAATCGATTTGCGTAATATCACCGGTGATAATAGCCCGCGAATTAGCGCCGAGCCGGGTTAAAAACATTTTCATTTGTGCTGCGGTTGAATTTTGTGCTTCATCAAGGATCACAAAACTGTTGTTCAATGTTCGGCCTCGCATAAATGCCAACGGAGCAATTTCAATAATATTTGCATCCAAATGCTTTTTAAGTTTTTCCAACGGAACCATATCATATAAAGCATCATATAATGGCCGCAAATAAGGATCAACTTTTTCACGGTAATCACCTGGTAAAAATCCGAGGTTTTCTCCGGCTTCAACAGCGGGCCTGCACAGTACAATTCGGTCTACTATTTTATCCCGTAAATATGAAAGGGCAATGGCAACCGACAGGTATGTTTTACCTGTTCCGGCAGGGCCGATTGAGCAGACAATATCATTTTTTTTTGTTGCTTCGTAATATTTTTTTTGCCCCTCGGTTTTTGGTTTAATATAATCATGTTTTGTATATAAAATAATAGAATTTAATGTATCTGTTTCTTTCTGAATACTCACATGCCCGTCGGATAATCGAACAACCGTTTCAATATCATCGGGAGTGATCATTCCGTTTCTGTTCGCCATGTGAACGAGTTCGGTAATTATCCTTTCCGCATTCTCCGTTTCCGAAGACTGGCCTCTCAATATAATTTCATTACCTCGGGCAATAATTTTTGTGTCTAAAACCGATTCAAGAACTTTCAGGTTTTTATCTTGCGTTCCGAAAAATCCCAGTGGATCAATCCCGCGTAATATTATTTTTCTTTCCTGTAATGACTCTACGCTCAAACTTTAAATACTCCTGATTTTTAATGGTCCTAAGTTCATGAAAGAACCGGAATAAATATAAAAAATTTTTTTGGTAGATAAAATAGTTATTAATTTTGATTGAAAAAAAAACTCCCGGCCATTACACAATAATAATGACCGAGAGTTGTGTTAAACTCTGGTTAAATCAGCACACATAATAGGAAAAAAAATAATATTAAGGCACTGATATCACCTTATTCTTTAGGTATAACCAAAACGGTATGAGGGAAAATCAAATTGGCATTTTCACCAATTATATCTTTATTCTTTTCATAAATTTTTGTCCAGGATGCGGGATCACCTAATACATCTGCATTACCGGCAATTTTTTGCAAATAATCACCTTTGGCGACAAGGTATTCATCCGGGCCAACTTCTTTTTGGATTTTTAATACCTGATCCGGATAAATCAAATCCGGGTCCTTGATCTGTTCTTTGTTATAAGAATAGATACGCATCCACTGGATTGGATCATTGTAAACTGTTTCCTTGCCGGAAATCTTCCAGAGATAATCTCCAACAACGACATTATATTCATCGTATATAGCCTTTGGCATTTTATTCTTTGCCTGGGTAATTTTCCCTTCAATAGCCGCAATGATGTTTTGCATTTCAGTTAAAGCCGCAATTTTGTTTTGCTTCAATTCATTCAATTTTTCTTCAGCGGCGGTTAATTCATCGCGTTTTTTGAATAACTCTTCAGGAGTTAATGCCAAAAGGCCGTCAACCTGTGCTTCCAGGTCCTTCAGGCCAGCGCGGAAATTATCGACACCTGCTTGATCGGTTTCCAATTGAGCAAGGATTTCGTTCCAAACTTGTTCCTTTTCTGCTTGTGCAGCTTCAATTTCACCTTTTAATTTTTCAACATCGCTACTGCAATTATCGCCTGCGGTTTTGGCTTCCGCTTCACGGTTTTGCCAGTCCGCAAGTTGTGCCTTGTATTCGTCCATAGACATTTTTTCCTGGGCTATGGAAAATGATGCCCCTAATAACAGTGAAATTGAAAGTGCCAAGGCAAAGATGATAAATTTTTTACCTAAAACTTTCATTAGTTTCCCTCCAAGGGTTTCATGTATTGCATGTTTAATAGTTAATTTGCCATGGCTTCTAAACGTTTCGTTACGTCAGCCTTTTCTTGTTTCATTTTTTCGAGTTCTTGCTTTTTAGCTGCCAATTGTGATTCCAGTTGAGCCTTTTCATTCTCACAATCAGCTTTAGCGCTCTCAGCAGCCAGTGCAGCCGCTTTTGTCTCTTCTAGCGCTTGTAATTCTTTTTCATTTGGGCCACCGCAACCTGTTAAAGCAAAAGATATAAACATAATTGCAATAGCGGCAAATATAACAACGCCCTTGATTTTTCCTCTCATCAAGCAAACACCTCCTTTCAAACCATTTTTTTGAACCTAATTTTAAATTTAGTTAATATACCGAATATTATATTATATAGTTCCATTTAATATACAAATTATATTGATTCATGTTAATAAAAATATGAATAATAGTCAAGAAGAAAAATAGTTAAAAAAAAATTCACTCAAATTAGTTTATTATTTCAACAAATACCTTTCCTAACTCCTCTTGATGTGATGATACGACTATCGGGTAAATTTTTCCCATATTATTTATTGAATATTCATGTTTTAAACGGCGATCAAGCGGAATAATCATATTCCTGTCTTCGGCATCTCCTCGTCCGACAAAACCTTTAAAATTTACTTTAACAAATGTTTTATCCAAAACATTCATATCAATATCAATTATTTCAATTTTTTCATTTGCTTTAAATTTTATTGTTTCTCCATTTTTCACACTAAAAACATTATTGTTGTTTTTAATTTTCACATACCTTAATTTCGGCTGCTGTAAAACAACGCGAAAAATCGAAAAAACATCATTTCCTTCTTCAACACGAATCCTGTAGATATCTCCTTTACCTTCTTCTGAATATTGACGCAATAAATCTTTACCTGTATCTATTGTTAAATAGCGATCATTCGCTCTATTTTTAAGGTCCTGGGGAACAAAACCATAAAAATTTATTCTGACATTTTTAATATTTTTTGACGACGGTACCGTGTCGATAATTTTTATGATATCGCCCTCCGTACAATAAATATCATTAACATTATTTAATATTTCAATATTTCCATTTATTTCCAGAACAATATATTTATACTCCTGCTCCGGGTTATTATTATTGTCTTTAACGGAAATTTGAATCTTTCCGCAATAAAACTTGTCTTTTTTAATTACTGCACAAGTCGATTTGCCGATCTGTAGTTTTGTTTTAAAATCATTTAATGTACCATAATTCTCAACATCAACCGACAATCCTCTTTTATAATTCGATTCAATATGATTGATTTCGATGATGTCATTTTTGTTCAGGTAAATTGTTTTATTGTTTGGTACAACAACAGAATTGTTTTCATTTACCGTTACAACGATAAATTTTAATTCCGGATAATCCAAATAAATACGAGGCACTTCCGGCACGATATCGAAAATTCGCATAAATTCATTGATAATCCAGATCTGATGTCTTACTTTTGTTTCAATGTCCGATATACTCTTTGATGATTCGATGCCGAATGCCGGAATACCAAAATTCGAAAGCGCGTAAAAAGTAGCCGAGGTACGTTGTTCCGCGTGTATGGTATTTTTTGAAAATGTATTATGATTATTAAAATTAAAAAAGTACTCTTTGTTACTAATTTTTTTATTCACATTTTCAATCACTTCCCGTGCAATATCTTCAAGATTAAGTACATGTGTGGAATCTTTTCGGTAAAATATTGCCGCATCTGCAATGATGGATTGACCATACCGCCGCGGATTTTCCATGTCAGAAATCCAGTTGTCCCGATAGAATCCGGTACCTTCATGTAAATTAAGTAATACATCGGATTCAGCAATCAGATCCTTTAAAATTTCGACTATTTTTTCTTCCGTATTATTTACATTCTTTTGTTTTGTAAATTTACGGTTCATATCCCCGTTAAAACATCTTGAGTTTTGTATAATCGTATTAAAATTTGCGCGGGGTACCATTATCAACGTACCTTTTTCAAGGTTTAAATCCACGTAAAGATCCGCGGCAAGATATCCCGTCGGTTCATCGCCCTGAATTCCTCCTATAACCAGCATAGTTTTATTGGGAATTCGGCCAACTATTTTATAAACATTTAATTCGTTTGGAGTATTTTTAAAATAGGTGTTATGTATAAATCTCTGATTTTCAACCGGGAAAACAGAAGAAAACAACATAAAAAATAGAAACAAAAACAAATTTTCAAATTTATTACCAGGCATGAATTTTTTCTACTTTACGAGAAATAATATCGCCTTGTTCCGAAAAAACGAAAATAACAATATTTTTAATATCAAAAGAGGTGGGCTTTAAAAAAGCAATTTTCTCGTTTTTAAACTTTCTTATAGAAAATGGTTCCCCCTTTTCAAAATTAGTAATCACTCTATCACTATTCAACTGAACCGATTGCGGAAAAAAAATGTGATCGGATATTTTCCCCTTCTCGGGAAATCCTCCAACAATGACATACCCCTTTGCAGGTTCATCCGATTCTTCCAAATTGATTACTTTAAAAGAAATGTCAATTTTAGCTTCTTTCTCAGGGATTGTTATTTTCAAATCCTGAACATCTATCTTATCCGATAAAATATTTCTAAAATCAAATTGAATGCTGTTGTCTTTAACAATATTATTATTGGTATCGTTTTTTTCGCTTTTATATACCTTTTCCGAATTTAAAAAGCCATTCCGGTTTTCCAGTTTTACAATATTTTGTTTTAACTGATTATTTGTTCGTTTCAAAATTATTACACTTGTTAACAGAACAAAAAACGTGATAATAAACAGCACGATTAAAATTTTGATAATTTGATAATAAATAAAAAGAAGATTTATTTTTCTTATCTTATATGAACTTCGAATAAATAATATTGTTAATAATTCTCGTCGCATAATCAATTTTCTTTATTAATTTATTATTTAACTTTTTATTATAATTCTGTCCAAACTTCCTTTATTATTCTCAATTTGTTTTCTTCATTAATTATATATAATTGCTTAATTCCGAAATCGTTATAAAAGTCTGCCTGATAAAGCTGATAAAAAGTGATTACAAAATGTGACTGATCACTGAAAATCTGGATATCGCTTAATTGAACATCAATTTTTTCATACTGTTTGAAAACTCGTTTTTTATAACTTTTAAATGCTTTCTTATTCATGTTGTTTGAATAAAACTTGTTTGAATAGCAATCTATAAAGTCATCTAAAGACATTGTTTCCCAGCTGTTTTCCCATTTCTGTAAAAAAGACAATACGCTGTTTTTATCATCAATTACATATTGTTTTTTTCTGAACATTAATTCATTAACGATCAGAACCGGGGTAATATTTAACTTTACGTATTTTTTTAATTCCTTAAAATCCTCATTTACTAAAACAATACAACCTTTTGTATCGTTCGAATTTTTTATTCTGTCCGGTTCATTCGTTCCATGTATCCAGATACCATAGCCATTTTTTTTATAAATTTGATCGAAACCGTTCGGATAATCAAGAACATATGCACCTGCACCATACACAGGAGCGAGTGTGCCGGTCTCTTTTTCAGACCTGATAAAATAAACTCCTTCAGGGGTTTTAAGATCGCCAACTTCGTTTTTATCGCCACTGACTTTTCCGGTGGAGCATGTAAAATGAGTAATCACCTGACAGCTTGAATCTACAATACGCATAACAAAAAACTGCTGACTGCGTTTTTCTACAAGAAAAAAATAATTGTCATCTCGATTACTATTAAAATATAAAAAAGGTGCCGGTAAATAATCATTCGATACAAGTATCTTGTCGAGAGTAATTTCTTCTCCAGCAAATGTTGGTATGAATAAAATTAAAAATATTATTATTGTGTACGTAAACGCTGGAATAAACTGTTTTGCTTTCATAAAATTTACTTTGTTGCTTTACCGTTTTTCGTTTTCCTGTTGCAATGAACTGTCATAGCCGCATATCATTCTCTTTTTACATTATACCACGATAAACTCCACTTTTTTTGCGCCTGAAAAAATTCATCTATTTTCCCGTCCAAGGATATTAAAAAATCTTGCAGTTCATCATTATTCAGGGCTTTTTCTTTTTGAAGTAATTCAAGTATCTCATTATGAAGGGTTTTATACGTAAACAAACTGCCTTCGGCTTTTAACAACTCTTTATATTCCAGGATTCTGGAGATTTTATCTTGAAGCTCTTTAATCTTAAAAGGCTTTTTGATATAATCAAAAGCCCCCAACTTCATGGCCTGAATAGCTGTTTCGATTGAAGCGTAACCGGTCATCATGATGACCTCTGTAGTTTTATAATTTTGATTAACATGTCGAAGGATGTCCATTCCTCCTTCTAAGGATCCATTCAATCCTTCCAGATTTTTATCCGTAATAATAATATCATAACCCTTTTTTCCCATGTATTCAAAGGCTTGTTTGACATTATCGGTAGAATCAACATTATAATGCAACTCTTTAAGAAAAGTGACAACCATCTTTAAAAGTTGTACATCGTCTTCAATGACAAGAATCCTTAACATTTTCCTATCCGTTTACTCAGAACATTACTGACAACTAACTGAAAAGTAATAAAAAATTAATCAAACTTAACAGTTCAAATAAAAACGGCGTGAAATAAATATAATATCAAATGAACTACCTCGCAGCAAGCTACGAGGGATCTTGTGGTCGTTTTTATTAGTATTCCGAAGCAAGCTTCGGGGAATTAAACCGAAAAAGATTAAATAAATAACTTTGGGCAAATTATAAACCATCCACAATTTTTAAACCCAATTCCAACAATTGTTCGCTACTCACATCGGAAGGGGCGCCATCCATTAACGAAGCCGCACTGGCCGTTTTGGGGAATGCTATCACATCCCTGATAGAACTGCAGCCCGTAAGAATCATAATTAAACGATCAAAGCCAAAAGCGATTCCTCCATGCGGAGGCGCTCCATATTTTAATGCATCCAATAAAAATCCAAATTTACTCTGTGCTTCCTTGTCTGATATTCCCAGCGCTTTAAACATTTTTGATTGAATATCCGAATCGGAAATACGGATACTGCCGCCGGCGATTTCCAAACCATTTAAAATCAAATCGTATGCACGAGCTCTGACCTTTTCTGGCTCGGATAAAAGCTTGTCCAGATCACCCGGTACAGGGGAAGTAAACGGGTGATGACAGGCAACATAACGTGCCTCTTCCGTACTGTATTCAAACAATGGGAAATCGACTACCCAGGCCATTTTGTACAAGTTCGGATTTATTAAATTTTGTTGTTTGGCTATTTTTATCCGAAGATCTCCCAATATTGGCAGGGCGTTATTTTTCTCATCAGCGACAAACAGAAAAAGATCTCCATCATTTGCATTAAACTGTTTTATGATTTCTTTTCTTTGATTATCGGAAAAAAATTTATTAAGGGGGCTATCCCAATCATTTTCCTTTACTTTAATTGCCACAAGACCTTTGGCCCCCGCTTCCTTGGTCCAGGCAGTTAAATCATCAATTTGTTTCCTTGAAAAAGAACCGCATCCGGGGGCACAAATACCCGCCACAATATTCCCGGCCTTAACGGTGTCGGAAAACACTTTAAATTCAGACTCTTTAACTATATCCGATATATTGTGAATTTCAAGCCCAAAGCGTAAATCGGGTCTGTCAATTCCATATTTTTCCATTGCCGTATTATAAGGAATTCTTTGGAAGGGTGTTTTAATCTCGACATTCAAGATCTCCTTCATCACCCTCACCATCAATCCCTCCATAATCGAAAAAACATCTTCTTCATCTATGAAGGACATTTCAACGTCTATTTGTGTGAATTCGGGTTGCCGGTCGGCGCGAAGGTCCTCATCCCGAAAACAACGTACGATTTGAAAGTAACGATCAAAGCCGGATATCATTAATATTTGTTTATAAGTTTGCGGAGATTGCGGCAAAGCGTAAAACTTACCTCTCCAGACACGGCTTGGAACCAGGAAATCCCTGGCGCCTTCCGGGGTGCTTTTCATTAGAAAAGGCGTTTCAATCTCTAAAAAGTTATTGTCACTAAAATAATTGCGAACAATTTGCGCTGTTTTATGTCTGATGATCATATTGCTTTGCATGTCCGCACGGCGGAGGTCAAGAAATCTGTATTTCAAGCGTAAATCTTCCGAGGCGTTTATTTCTCCTGTAATTGGAATGGATGGCGTTGCTGCCATATTTAAAATTTCAATTTCCGAAGCGACAAGCTCAATTTCTCCGGTTTTCAGCTTGGTATTGATCATTCCTTCCGGTCTTGCTACGACAACGCCCTTAAATGCCACAACATATTCACTCCTCAGCTTTTTGGCTTCGTTATAAGCTTCCGAATTGGGATTAACCTGAACCTGAGTAATTCCATATCTGTCTCTTAAATCGATAAAAATAATCCCGCCATGATCACGACGCCGGTCAACCCATCCCATTAAAATTACACTTTGGGTAACCTCATTTATTGTCAATTCTCCGCAACTATGAGTTCTTTTCCACTTCATATAATTTTACTCTTACTTCCTTTAATGTTAAAAAGCCGTCCTGCAACCTTTACAGGACGGCTTAAAGATAAGATTCTTTATAAAAAAAATCAATTAAAGAATATGAAATTTTTTTGTTTATTACAAATTTTTTTAATTTAATAATTAATCCTGAAAACGGGGCCCATCATATATACTTTTTCATAAGCAAATGAATTGGTTTGATAAAAAACAATTTTAATATCCAGCCAGAGACTACCAGCTATTTTTGTTTGCGCAGAAATGTACTGTGACCACTTTTCCCCCAATCCCGTTCTCAACATTAAACTGAATTGATCAACGCCGGTTTTTTTGTCAGGATAACCAATGCGGGTTTCAATAAACCAATAGGAATTCTTTTCGGGTATATCGCCGTTAAATTCAATATTGCCATAGTTATCAAATTGTCCAGAGTAAAATTTCCCGTCCCGAATGGTATTATTTGTTTGTTCTTTTAAATGATAATATGAAATCCCAACATTTCGTAAATAATAATCATTTAATAACGGTAATGCCAAATTATCATTAAACTTGAAATTTAACTCAAGTCCGGTTAAACTTTTAATATAAGTATAATTATTATTATAATCCGCGGCGCCTGTGATATTATTATCCCCGCCGATATTTCTTACATCTCTGTAACTGATTGGCAACTGGAAAGGAACAGCCAGAACAATCTCCTTGACTCTGGGTATTTTTAATCCCCATGATATTTCAGGAATGATCGTTTTCGATAACCTAAATTGCATATTATTAATGGAAATACGCCTGTTAACAAAATCGTTACGTTTAAAATACTTGTTATCAAGAGCCTGTTCGGCCTCATTGATCAGCTCATTTGACAGGGCATTATAATTACGATAACTAAACTCAATTTCATCAATAATCTTTGTGATGTCGCTCATTCCTGTCGCAAATTTCCATTTCATAAAATAAGCCTGACTGCCGGACCATACAAAGGGATAATTGAATTCTTCCTGTCCTGCCTGTGATCCGACAGAAATTAAATGATTTTTTAACCCGAAATCGATGGACACCTTATCGTAACCAAGGGTCAATAAATCCGATTTTTCAATAAAGGCATTTTCTACAGTACTTTGATCAGCAGGTTTCCAGGTCCCGGCACTTAATACAAAATATTTGTCCCAAAAATTAACTTTTTCAATAATTGGACTGTATTCGTAGATTGCATAACTGCTGTCGACTGTTGAACTGTCATTATTTGCTTTATATTTTATTACATTGCAGTTCCTGAATGAAACCAACGGAAAACTATCAATTTTATATTCCTTAATTTTAGCCTGATCATTATAGGGATAAGGAGCTACATCGTAATTCTTGACCAATTTAACACGGACAAAATCGCTGCCAGCCTGGTTCATGACCCTTTGCGCAATGTAATTAAAATTTACACCGCTTTGTAATTCAAGCACTTCGAGTTCTTTATCGGTGTATGATTTTACTTCTTGGTCCCTGTCATTTCTCAGGACGATTTTATCTGTGGAACAAAGTTGACCGACTCGTTTAAAATAATAATGTGTACTCCATTTTGCCGGCCAGGGATTTGGCGGGTCCTGGTTAATACCATGAAAGCCGTCATGCCATAACTGATTGGTTATTGATATGGCAATATAACTATCTTTTAACACAGAAAACACATCCATACCCGGAAATACTTTTGTTTCTTTCTCAACGTTTTTATCGAAAACAAATGACAGGTTTACCAGATTTCGGTCTTCGCCAACACCATTGGTGGTCATTACAATTTCTTCAACATTGTTAAGTTCATCCGAACTGAGTCCGCCGCCAAGCCTGGCATTAATTTTTTCCACAACATCTTTAAAATCCGATTCGTTGCTCCCGCGCTTCCAGATAAATTTTTCCCCGGCTATATCCGTCGGCGGCTTTACAGAAAGGTATGCCGCCTGTTTTCTTCTGAATTTTGGATAGGTGTCTAATAGGCCAGGGTCCTCCTCGTTTTCCGGATCGACGGAAAAAATTAAAGACTTTAAAACTGCGTCCGGTACCTGCCCTGGAATATCAACCGGATATGGTCTGTATGTATCCGACCCTATATTTTTAATCAGAATTTGTGTTGCAACTGTTTGATTTGTGTTCTCATCAAATTCTACTTTTACCGCTATTTCAGTAACCTGGTTCTTTTCAGGTATATTTGGAAACAGGTTTAAAAATTCCATAAACGCATTCGTTCCGGCATTCAAGCCCTTATCGGTATACCAAATTTCTTCTCCCGCAGAAAACAAAGGACAATTCAAATAAAATATGAAAACACCGATCAACCAATATGCTTTATTTAATTTCATCTTTCCTCCAGTTAAACACATTTAATTAAAAATATTGTGTCTCGATAAACGTTTTTTCCGAATAATCTAATAAATATTCAAAAGAAATACTGCCCGTCAATCTTCCCCCTTCAACCTGGATTAAATTATCGTCAATCGCTTTCCAGGATAATACGGAAGAAGAAAAATATACACTCCCTGCATCCATAATCACTCTTTCGCCAAAAAAATCATACCCTATTATCAGTAGTGTGTAAACGCCGCTCGTTTCCTGTCGGCGGATAGAGAAATTACGTTTGGTTTCGGGCACACTCGCAACATAAAAAGCTATATCCTTCTTACCCGAAGTCGTTTCTACGTCAAAAACAAATTGATTAACATTTTTTGGAATATTGTTTATTCCCATTGTAATGTCATGTAATGATTTTACAACGTTCCACTGTGGCTGCTGCGGATAGATAATTCTATATTGCTGATAAGTATTAAAATCCACGTTTTGAAAATGTGGGGAAATAATCACTTCCCGCGATTCATAAACCAATGGATATTTTCTTTTTTCCGCTTCGTTCGCGTATTCATACATTTCCTGCGTCGGGAAACGTTTTATGAACCTGTTATATAAAGAATCCTCCCGTGCGGTCCAGAACCTGGGTTTGATCGGCGGCCAGCTCGCAAATTTCAGGCCCATAACATTTAATGGCCAGCTTCTTGAAGCATCTTCATTTCCGCTTTTTGCCTTCAAAGTGACCATAACCTGGTCTTTACCGCCGCTTTCCGTTACCGGGAAAACAATATCGAATATTCGTTTATGGCTATGCGGCTTGACGAACAACTCTCCTATCTGCGCCAGGCTGTCATCTTTTAATTCATCCAATTCATAATAATCGGTTCTATTAGGATAATAGTTACTCCCGATCTGCAAATTTATACTTTGAATGGGTAAATTGGCTATAATTGTTTGCTTATGCGGAAGACCGACCGGGATCCGGGTTTCCTCTCGAAACGAAACCGGCGGATAGGTAATTTCAAATGCTTCCGCTTCTTCCTCAGGATTGATCTGAAACATACGTGTATTATAATAAAGCCTGTCTTTACTGTTCTTTTTTATATTCTCTTCAACAAAATCTATGTAATTCGCGCGGAGTTCAAGGGCATTTTCGTCCAGATCAAAAACAACTCCAAAATAAGGGTTAAGGGCAGAGAATTGTGTGAGACACTCTTCATCTGTAACGTTTTGCTTGATTGTCCAGGTTGAATCGTGCAAATTTATGTTGACCTGATCATAGCAAAACAAAATATTTCCCTTTTTATTTATGTCTTTGCTCACTTTTTTAAATTTAATATTTATCGGCTCCCCTTTTAAAGGAATTTTTTTAAATATCAGTATTTCATCAAAATCATCTTTGGGTATTTTGATTGTCATCCCTTCATCTAAAGAATATATCGTTTGTTTTTGTCTGTTTTTATAATTACTGATATCTAATGCATAAAAATCACCCGTATTGCCCGACAAATCAATTGAAATAAAATATTCATTCCCCTTTACCGTTTGCAAATAATTCGGCTCCCAATTTTCAGTGGAATCATTATACGAAATAATATAATTCCCCACACCGTTATCAAAGTTTTCTCTGGCAATGGTTTTCCCAAATTGTTTTGCAATTGAATAAGAAAATTCAGCGCGCTGTTGATCTAAAAACCATTTATAATTTAATGTATTTTGTAGTGGAGTGATTCTGTCCGTTTCTCGTGTAACTTCCAAATTGGGTTCGAATTTTTCAGGCGCCGTAAATTTTATATATGCGGACATTAAAAAAGTTAACACATATAATAACATTACAATTTTTGCTCTGCTCATAGTCGTAACTATCCATAAAATAATTGTATTTTATTTACTCTTTATCTTTTGATATTTTTTGTTGAAAAGCAAGATTCGTTAAAGCATCTAAAACTCCATTTTTAATAGCTTCCGAAGATGCTTCTTGCTGTGCTTCCTTAATTCCGGTTTTAAGAGCAGTTATCAGTTTGTTTACGGTCGCGTCATCAAGTTTGAGCTCTCTTTCAGCTTCATCTGCTTTAAATTTTTCAGGGAAGCGAAATCCCAGGTAAAAAGCAGCGGCTTCCGTTAAACCACCGGCAACAAGCAGAAACTTTAAAAAATCAAATCCAAACAATGTTAAATCAGAATATACTGAATAATCGTTTATCGGCCAGAAGGGTATCAGAGCACGGGTTTTAAAATATACAGCTACATCTAAAAGTTGTTCTTCCCTGAAAAATATGATGCCGACTATAGCAAAAATCATGGTAATAATACCAAGATTCATTATCTGGTTTGGTATGGTCTGTAAAAAGTTTTCTTTAAATTTTTGTGATCGATATGCAACATCGTTATTAACATATTGTGATCTTTTGTACAGAGGTAATATGATCATGGCCAACAGAAAAGCGCCAAATGCGACAACCTGAAATGTGAGGCCGATCAAAGTCTGGAACATCTCCGGTTCATCAACAGCGTTTATTTGCGATGTTAACCCCTGTATTTTTTCGCCAATACCGGAAATCCAAAAAAAGAACATTAAAAATCCCATAAATAAAAGCAGTTTAAAAATGACGCTAATTTCTTCAACTTTATCAATCACATTCAAAGGATATTCACTGATCAATTGCTGGAGGATCTCTTCTTTTTTATCGCTTATCAGATTTGCCTTTTCTACCGCTTGTCGCAATTGTACGATATTTAATTTTTCTTTGTCATTTTCTCCCATGAAAAAACTTTTAAGCCACCACTTTAACTTTAACATCAAACGAACATTGTTTTTTGGGAGGGCGTTGGTAATAGAGGTCCTTAATTTTTGCTTATCACCTGGTTCTAATAACGAGGATAATTCTTTTTTTCCAAATAATTTATTCAAAGCATTCTCAGACATGTCATATTTGAACAAAAAAGTATTTTTTGCTTGATTGTTAGTTTCCATTTTTTCCTCACTTGAAATTAAAAATGTTCACGTTTGAAAAATTCAAACTAAAAATTTATGTCCAGCAGTTTTGATATCAAATATCGCCCAAAAAACTTAAATTTGTATACCAAATAATTCTATTATGTTTAATTATTAAAATATTACTACCAATTGAAATAAAATGCTGAATTTTATTTTTCTACATTTATTAAATATCAGAAGAATTATATACGGTATAACAAAAATCCTGCCAAATTTCAGCTAAAATATAAAACGGCACTTTAACACAAGTGCCGCTAAGACTATAATAAACAAATTTTTATACATAATTTTGCCGACAATAATATTTTCATTAAAAATAATAAATTATTTTATTGCAGCAATTTCCATTCTATTTAACGCACGAAGTAATGCAGCCTCTGCCCGTGGTATATTTATATCCACAGATTTCTCTTTTAAACGTTTCAAAGCTCTGTCTCTCGCCTGTTTAGCCCTTTCCACGTCAATCCGGGTTGCCTCTTCAGCTGTTTCGGCCAAAATTGTCATTTTATTTTCTGTGACTTGTGCAAAACCGCCGCTGGTAGCAAAAAATATTTTTTCTTTTCCAATCTCTATCGTAATTTTCCCGGTTTTTAAAATCGTTAAAAATGGGATATGGTTTACCTTCACACCAAAATAACCGTTTTTGCCCGGTGCTTTGACATGTTCCACATCGGCGGAATAAACTACCTTTTCAGGAGTAATAATTTCGAATTTAAAGCTCTTGTCTGCCATAGGATTATTTTTTACAATTAAATTACTGGTTCGCCTTCATTTTCTCTGCTTTCGCTATTGCATCCTCAATTGTTCCGACCATCCAAAATGCCTGTTCCGGCAGTTCGTCATGTTTGCCTTCGATAATTTCCTTAAAACCGCGGATAGTATCTTCCAGCTTAACGTATTTGCCTTCAAAACCGGTAAACTGTTCGGCAACTGCAAAGGGCTGCGATAAAAATCGTTGAATTCTCCGCGCCCGGTTTACCGTCAATTTATCTTCTTCTGATAATTCTTCCATACCCAGAATAGCGATAATGTCCTGCAAATCTTTATATTTCTGCAAAATTTGCTGTACGGTTCTGGCGACAGAATAGTGTTCCTCTCCGACAATTCTGGGGTCCAGAATTCGTGAAGTGGAGTCAAGGGGATCCACCGCCGGATAAATACTTTGTTCCACCAACGCCCGGTTGAGTACCGTCGTTGCATCCAAATGGCTAAAAGTTGTTGCCGGCGCGGGATCGGTTAAATCGTCAGCCGGTACATAAATGGCCTGTACCGAAGTAATGGAACCATCTTTTGTTGAGGTAATACGCTCCTGCAATTGTCCCATTTCAGTTGCCAGAGTGGGTTGATAACCCACTGCTGACGGCATACGACCCAGGAGCGCGGAGACTTCGGAACCGGCCTGGGTAAATCTAAAAATATTGTCAATAAATAACAGCACATCCCGATGCTCGACATCACGAAAATATTCCGAAATGGTCAAAGCGGACAGCCCAACTCTCAAACGCGCGCCGGGTGGTTCATTCATTTGTCCGAAAACCAGCGACACTTTTGATTCTTCCAGGTTGTCCATGTTAATAACTTTTGTTTCCTGAAATTCCTTCCATAAATCGTTTCCTTCGCGGGTCCGTTCACCGACTCCGCCAAAAACTGAAAACCCGCCTCGATATATAGCAATATTATTAATTAATTCCTGAATTAATACTGTTTTTCCGACACCGGCGCCGCCGAACAGTCCGATTTTTCCACCTTTGGAATATGGTTCAAGCAGATCAATAACTTTAATTCCTGTCTCAAGAATTTCGGTACTTGTATTGAGATCCATCAAAGCTGGCGCGTCCCGATGTATTGACCATTTTTCGTCAGCCTTTATATCGCCCAAATTATCAATCGGTTCACCAATAAGATTCATCATTCTTCCGAGGGTCCCTTTTCCTACCGGTACCTTAATTGGCTGTTTCGTATCGACAACTTTTTGACCGCGTTTTAAACCATCGGTAGAGTCCATCGCAACACAACGGGTTGTATTTTCCCCAAGGTGTTGAGCGACTTCCAGCACCAGGTTTGAACCATCCGTTTTTTTAACTTTTAATGCACTATAAATTTCCGGTAGAGTGCCGTTTTCAAAATGAACATCCACAACCGCACCAATTATTTGTGCAATTTGACCAATATTTTCCATTAATATCTCCTAATAACCTCTTTTTTATCAGGTTTAACCTTTAAGCGCTTCGGCTCCACTTACTATTTCATTCAATTCTTTTGTAATGGCCGCTTGACGTGCCTTGTTATAAAATAAAGTTAATTCTTTTATCATTTCCTGAGCATTGTCCGTGGCCGTTTCCATAGCCGTCATTCTCGATCCGAATTCAGATGTCGCAGACTCTAACAGAATTTTCCACATTTTAAAATTCAGGCTCATGGGGACCAGAACTTTTAAAATTGCTTCAGGCTTTGGTTCATAAACATAACCTGCCGGATGAATTTTCTCTTCAGTTGGTTCCGGAACAATGGGTAAAAACTGTTCCACTATCATATCCTGCTGAACGGCATTTTTAAATTGATTATATATAATATATACTCTGTCGAATTTGCCGTTTAAATAGCTTTTCATTAATTCACCGGCAATAACGCGGGCTTGAGAAAATTCAAGATTATTGAATATATCGATATAATGCGCCGTAACCGGATAAGAGATATGCCGAAAATGTTCATACCCCTTTCGTCCGATTGTTATCAAATGATTCTTTTGCGCTTCGGATTGATTTAATTCCGAATGGGCCCTGCGAATTAAATTGGCATTAAAACTACCACATAACCCTTTATCCGCCGTCAATAAAACATAACATACTTTTTTGACTTTACGTTCTTTCATCAACGGATGTTTATGACGCTTTGATTTTTTTACGACATTTTCCAACACACCGGATAATTTTTGAGAATAAGGCCGGGTAGACATTAATTTCATCTGCGATTTTTGTAATTTTGCCGCCGCAACCATTTTCATGGCTTTTGTAATTTGCATGGTACTTTTAACGCTGGATATGCGGCGTTTAATTTCTCTTAATGTTGCCATGTATTTATTCCGCTACAAATATTTTAATAAATTCTGCACATGCGTCGTCTAACTTTTTAGTCAGCTCTTCGGTCAATTCTTTTTTCTCTCGGATCTCCCGCAACACATCGTCATGATTTGATTCCATATACTCATAAAATTCGGATTCCGCACGAACGACCTGATCCGCCGGTATCTTATCCAAATACCCTTTAACACCCAGGTTAATAATAGCAACCTGTTTTTCAACCGGTAACGGCATATATTGATTTTGTTTTAATAACTCAACCAGCCTTTGGCCGCGGGTCAACTGTTGTTGAGTTGTTTTATCCAGATCGGAACCGAATTTTGCAAAAGCTTCAAGTTCACGGTATTGAGCAAGGTCCAGACGTAAACTGCTGGCAATTTTTTTCATAGCCTTAATCTGCGCATTGCCGCCAACACGTGATACTGAAATACCGGGATTAATAGCCGGACGAACACCGGCAAAAAACAAACCGGGCTCAAGATAAATCTGGCCGTCCGTAATGGATATCACATTTGTCGGGATGTAGGCTGAAAAGTCACCGGCCTGAGTTTCAATGATCGGTAAAGCCGTTAACGACCCGCCGCCAAGTTCATCACTTAATTTTGCGGCTCTTTCAAGTAACCGTGAATGAAGATAAAACACATCACCGGGGTATGCTTCACGGCCGGGAGGGCGGCGAAGCAATAGAGACAATTGGCGGTACGCCCACGCATGTTTGGACAGATCGTCATAGGCTATCAGGGCGTGTTGTCCGTTGTCTCTGAAATATTCTCCCATTGTTACCCCGGAATATGGGGCAATATATTGCATAGGCGCGGGCGAATCCGCTGTTGAACATACGATAATCGAATGATTCATGGCTCCGGCATCTTCCAGCGTTTTAACAAGACGCGCTATAGTGGACGCTTTTTGACCGATGCCGACATAGATACAAACCACATCCGTATCTTTTTGATTGATAAAAGTATCCACAACAATTGCGGTTTTACCGATTTGACGGTCGCCGATAATCAATTCCCGCTGACCCCGGCCTATGGGAATCATGGAATCGATCGATTTTAGCCCGGTTTGTAACGGTTCCTTTACACCTTGACGGGCTGCAACGCCAAGCGCTTTTCTTTCAATGGGGTTTGATAATTTTGCATTTATGGGTCCTTTGCCGTCGATAGGCTGGCCGAGCGGATTCACCACGCGGCCCAGCAACTCCGGACCAACCGGAACTTCTACTACTCTATTCGTCCGTTTTGCAATGTCCCCTTCTTTAATATGACTGTCGTCGCCAAACAATACACAACCGACATTATCTTCTTCAAGGTTCAAAGCCATGCCGAACACGTTGTTGGGAAATTCCACCAATTCCATTGACATGACATTTTCCAGTCCATACACTCTGGCTATACCATCACCCACCTGTAGAACTTCACCTACTTCCTGAACATCGATTTCTTTTTCAAATTGTTCAATTTGTTTCTTTAATACAGAAGTAATTTCTTCCGGTCTAATTTCCATTTTAATTCTACTACCTCCATGAGGTCAAAAGTTCAAGTGTTAAACCAGAACTACTTTTTGTTCAATAATTATACTTTTTTAATTATCTATTATACAGCAAAAGTTTTTGTTTTCTTTAATTTTTGCTTTAACGTTCGTAACTGGTATAATATACTATCATCGATGATCTTTCCCTCAATCTGGACAATGATTCCCCCAAGGATTTCGGGGTTGACTTTATTTTCCAGGACAACCTGCGATTCAAATGATTTTGATATGATCTCCGAAATTTCCTTGATCTGCTTTTGTTCGAGGGGAACGACCGATGTCAATTGAGCGTTCATACGATTATTCTTTTTATCATTAAAACGATCCAGGAATAAAACGATTTGTTCAAAGTATTCCATACGATTCTTTTTGATCAACAATAACAGAAAATTGTATACTATTTTGTCGACCTTGTCTTTCAAAAGAGATTCCAGAGACTGTATCTTTTGATTTTTTTCGATCCTTGGTGATAAAAAATAATAACGTAAACGCTTGTCCTTTTTCAGTAATTCAGAAAAAGACCTGATCTGTGAAATAATATTTTCCAGATTTTTATGTTCATCTGCCAATTCGAATAAAGCTTTGGCATATCTTTTCGCTACCGGATGTATTCTCAATTCAAATCTTCCATTTTTTTCATAGAGTTCTGAATTAAAGCGTGATGTTCGCTTTTATCTAATGCCTTGCCAATAAGTTTTTGAGTGGCGGCCATTGAAAGGTCAACAGCTAAATTACGAATGTCTTCCATGGCTTTATCTCTGCTTAATTCAATTTCTTTTTTCGCATTAACCAGCATATTTTCAGCTTCTGCATTCGCTTTTTGAAGAATTTCATCTTTTAACAGCTCTGCAGAGTTTCTGCTTTTTTCAATTATTTGCTGGGCCTCTTTTTTTGACTCGGCTATTAAATCCTGCTGATTTGCCAATGCCTGTTCGACGTCCTGTTTTGCTTTATCTGCGGCAGAAAGAGATTCCCTGATCTTGGTTTCTCTTTCATTTAACGCCTGGATGATAGGTTTCCAGGCTACTTTCCACATAATAAGTAATAAAGCAACGAACGTAACGGTGGTCCAAAAAATGGTTCCACCATGTGGAGTCATAAGTTCCATAATATCAATCTTTTTTTAATGATAAATTACTTTAAACTTAACAAAAAGCAAATCGCTGCAGATAATAACGCGACACCTTCGATCATGGCTGCGGTAATGATTACGGTACCTCGAATATCACCGGCTGCTTCCGGTTGCCTTGATATACCCTGCATAGCCGCGCTTGCCAACTTACTAATTCCAAAAGCTGCTGCAAATGTTACACCTGCTGCTCCAAATCCTGCTGCCAGAAAAGCAATTGCTTGAGAGTCCATTGTACCTCCTTAAAACATAAGAATTGTTTAAAATTAAATTATATTTATTTTTATTAGTGTTCATCAGATATAGACGCGCCGATAAATACGGCGGATAATATTGTAAATACATACGCCTGAATAAAAGCAATCAATATTTCAAGTAACGCACAAAAAATAATAATCAAAAGCGGCGCCGGAGCTATAAGCCAGCTTTTAAAAATAAAGATCAGGGACATAATTGCCAAAATAGTAATATGGCCGGCGATCATGTTCGCGAACAAACGAATGGCCAGTGCGATGTGTTTTGCCATCATACTGACAAGTTCAACCGGTATCATTATCGGAATTAAAAACACAGGCAGACCGCCGGGTATTAAATGTTTCATATTACCCCAGACACCATGTTTTTTGATACCGGCTATTTGCTCAACGACAAGAGTGAGCAACGCAAGAGTGGCGGTTACTCCAATATTCCCTGTTGCAGTAGCGGCGCCGGGCACCAACCCCAACAGATTGCACAACAATACAAAGAAAAACGCGGTTAATAAGTATGGCGCGTATTTCATTCCGTCTTTTCCCATATTGGGGATAATTATATCATCCCGAAGGTAGGCGACCGCGGCCTCCAGGGCATTGGCCAATCCTTTCGGAACCAGATTTTTACGGCGAAAAGAAAGTCCGAATGCCAAAATTAACAAAGCGGAAACAATCCACATCATTAAAATGTGATTCGTAATGGTTAAATCTATACCAAAAACGGTAGGCAGTTTTAAAACCGGCTGCGCTAAAATATGATGCATTATAAAATCTGCGCCGCCACCCCCCGCATGTTCCGCAGCATTCGCGGCATGTTCCGCGGTTTGGGTTATGTGTTGTACGGTTTGAAGTGAATCGGCACTGTGTTCAATTACATGTTCTGTCATCGTCGATTATTTCTGGTTACCTTTCAATTCTTGATTGATTAATTTTATTTCGAAATATTGCATTAAAACATAAAAAACAATAAAAGATGCCATAAAACCTAATAGTGGTAATTGTGTATAGTTATGAATTAAAAACAAAGCAACAATAAAAACCACCAGACGTAAAGCCATCCCTCCGTAAAGAGTGATGTAAAAATAATTTTCTTTTCGTTTAAAAGCCCATCGCAGGGAAACGAAACCGGTAACTATATTAAACAAGCTGGTAAAATATCCCAACAAAACTGATTTTATATATAAGATATCAGAAAACAGATAGAGAAAAAATTCACCTGTTAAAAAGAGTAATAATGTTACTATTAAAAAAAATATCAATGAACGAACAGGTTTATTTGGGGAGGTTTTTGTTTTTATCTTTCTTCTCCGAATAAACTTCTTTATAAACACTTAAAAACCCGGCACTTCCACCAAGGAAAACACCTATGATCAGGAACAAGGGCGTTGTTCCCAATTTTTGATCTAACCAGTAGCCCCCTGCCAGACACATTCCAACAGACACAGCAAATTGTATGCCAAGCGTAATAGCTTGGTTCGCGTATCTATTCAATTTTACCTTTTATTGAAAGAGTATAATTAATGCGCTTGTACTTTAAATGTCGGCTCGATCTTTTTTATATCTTCAGTACTCTTAACTGAATCGGAGTTCCTCTTTTCTTCTCCTAACATTGAGCATTTTCCATCAAAGGTGGCGCCTTCATCTATAACCAGTTTTCGTGTTTTCATCTCGCCATGAAACTCCGAACGGCTTTCAAGAACGGTTTTACCGTCGATATCGACTATACCGCTCAATTTTCCTCCAACAACAAGATTTTTGGCCTTTACATTACCTTCTATCTCTCCTTCTTTGCCAACAACCAAAGTATCAGAAGTCTTGACATCCCCTTTAACCCGACCATCAACTCGAAGACTATGTTCTACAGAAATAACGCCTTCAAAACATGCTCCCTTTCCTAAAATTGTATTCAGTTCACCAGGCTTATCTAAGTTCTTCATCTTTTTACCAGTTTTAATTAAACAATTTAAATAAATTTTATATATAATTTAAAACTAATTTTTTGAAAATGCTAATAAATAATTTTTCGGATCAAGAGGCACTCCATCTTTCCATATTTCAAAATGCAAATGGTGACCGGAGCTTATACCAGAATTACCCAACAGGGAAATATTTTCTCCTTTTGCGACCAGGGAATTACGTTCTACCAGCAACCGTTGGTTATGCCCGTAATAAGTAAAATATCCGTTGCCATGATAAAGTATAATCAGATTGCCAAGATTGTACGTCCAGCCTGCGTAAACAACTATTCCGTCGGCCGCGGCTTTGATCATTGCGCCGCGTTCGCCGGCTATATCAATGCCCAGATGATTGGACTTTCCTTCATAATTTACGTTTTCATAATCGTTGCTGAGCACACCCTCCACCGGCAAAAAGGTTGGGAGGCTTTTATCAAAATTATCATGAATACTTTTTTTAATTCTGCTCAGACGACCGAATCTTTCCTTGACAACAGGATCCGTTTCCCGTTCAATGGCTGAGGGCTGCTTTACCACCGGAACAACTTCCGGATAAATTCCGGGTGTTGAACTTATGGCTTCCTGCGGGATTTCTAATGAAGTCATATTACCATTATTACTGCCGTTACTGTTAACATTTCCAAGCCCCAACGCCGTCCTGATTTTACTTTGAGAACTTTCCAAATCTTCAAATTTGGCAATTAATTCGTATATCCGCTTGTTGTTTTCTTCTAATTGCTGGTTGACTTGTCCAAGTTCTTTATTTTTATTATAAACATGAAAGTATTGAAAATAAAAAATGACGCCCGCGATCATATGCAGTACCAGCAAAACTCCGATAAATTTGAAAAATTTCAACCGTTTTATCGGCACACTATATGTTTTGGGCTCATCCTTGTCATCCGGAATAACAAGGATTTGAAGCAATTTCCTATGTTTTCGACTTTTCATAATTTATTTTATTCACCATAAATTACTGCAATTAGACGATTAAGATCTTCTTCCGTATAGTACTCAATTTCTATTACTCCCCCTTTTTTCTTTGGTTTTACCAAAACTTTTGTTGTCAACTTTGTTCTTAATTTATTTTCAGCATCCTCAATATAGTATGTTTTTGTGTCGAGCGTTGCCGGCGCGGCCGGTTTCTTTTTCTGGGAATAACCGCGCACTAATTGTTCAACTTTTCTTACCGAAAGGCTGTTCTTGACGGTTTTTTTCCAAAGATCTATTTGCTCTTTGTTTTTTTCCAAAGAAAGTATTGCCCGGGCATGCCCCATCGTTATTTCACCGGATTGCAGACTTTCCTGGATCGGTTTGGGCAACTTTAACAGCCTTAAAAAATTTGCTACGGTCGCCCTGTCTTTTCCGACTTTTTGTGCAACACTTTCCTGGGTTAAATTACATTCTTCAATGAGCCGCTTATAACTGTTAGCAATATCTATTGGATTTAAATCTTCTCTGTGTATATTCTCAATGATGGATAATTCCATCATTTCTTCATCAGACTCGACGTCTATAATAAAAGCGGGGATCGTATTCAGTCCCAAATCGCTTACCGACCGCAGCCGCCTTTCTCCTGCAATCAGTTGGTAACCGTCATTGTAGCGCCGTACCGTAATAGGTTGAACGATACCTTTTTCAGCAATCGAATTTTTTAATTCAATATATTTCTCTTGATCAAATGTCTCTCTTGGCTGAAATGGATTCGGAGAAACTTTTACAACTTCAATAAATTGTATATTTGAATTATTTTCCTGTTTCCCTTCAGGGACATCCGGTATGAGCGCCTTTAGCCCTCTACCCAGAGCTTTCCTGTTCGCCATGCTTTATTATTTCCTCAGCCAAATTCATATAATTTTCACTACCCGAAGAAACGGCATCATATAAAATGATTGGCTTGCCAAAACTTGGAGCTTCACTCAACCGAACATTCCTGGTTATTATCGAATCAAATACACGTCCGTCAAAATATTTTCGAACATCCTCCGCCACCTGTCTGGACAGATTAAGCCGCGAATCATACATCGTTAAAAGCACACCCTCTATCGACAGTCCTTTATTCAGGTGTTTTTGAACAAGTCGTATTGTATTCAATAATTGACCCAAACCTTCCAATGCGTAATACTCGCATTGAATAGGAATAAGGACCGAATCGGACGCCGTTAATGCATTAACTGTCAATAATCCCAGTGACGGCGGGCAATCTATTAAAATATATTTATAATCATTCCGAATTTCAGCCAGCGCGTTGGCCAGTTTATGTTCACGGGAAATCGTGGTTACCAGCTCCACTTCGGCGCCAACCAAATTTATTGAAGAAGGTAACAGTTTTAAACATTCGAGTTGTGTATTTAATATCAAATCGGATGCGTTATGTTCATTGATCAACGCATCATAAATAGTTTTTTTAAACTTGTTTGTATCAAATCCCAAACCACTTCCACTATTCGCCTGCGGATCCATATCAATCAATAAAGTCGGGTATTCTGCAACAGCAAGACACGCGGCAAGATTAACTGCCGTTGTGGTTTTCCCTACACCACCCTTTTGATTTGCTATTGATATAACCTTGCCCATTACGGGCATCCTCCATTTTAAAATACAAAAATAAATATAAGTTTTTTATGCTATAAAATCAATAAAAAATTTTTTGCCCCCAGCCAAATAGATTTTTATGCCTGGTGAATTCCAGTTTGTAATCGACAGAAATACACAAATTTTATCAACTGAAATATAGAGTTTCTGCTTGACAAAATATTTAAAATCGTTTAATTTGATATATAACAATGATAATTCATTTGATAAAGGAAAACAGAGATGACTCTTTTCCATAATATTTTAGTAAAAACTTTACCTCTTGTTCCCAAACCTATTGTTAAATTTGTATCAAAACGTTATGTAGCCGGAGCAACAATAGATGCCGCAGTGGATACTGTTATTAAGCTGAATAAAGAAGGTGCGACGGCCACCCTCGATCTTTTAGGTGAAAGCGCAACAAATAAAGAGGACTGCGATGCTGCGGTAAAAGAATATCTGTTAATTTTAGAAACGATCGAAAGCAATAATCTCGATTGCAATATATCCCTGAAACCGACACAGCTGGGTTTACAAATTGATAAGGAACTGTGTTATCAAAATATTCACAAAATAGTTGAAAGGGCCGACGCTTTAAACAATTTTGTCCGGATTGATATGGAAGATTCGCCTTACACATCTTCAACAATTGAAATTTTTATCCGTTTGAAAAAGGAATTTCAAAACGTGGGGATTGTTCTTCAGGCCTATATGCGACGCAGCCTGCACGACCTGAATGAACTGGTAAAATTCAAGTCTAATTTCCGGTTGTGTAAAGGCATTTATGATGAAGCCAGGACCATCGCTTTTAAAGACCCGATAATTATTAATCATAATTTTTCGCTGTTGATTGAAAAGGCCTTGCGGGCAGATTGTTATGTTGGTATCGCAACACATGATGAAAAAATTGTCTGGGAGGGATTAAAATTTATCGACTCTTTTCACCTGGACCGGTCTCAATATGAATTTCAAATGTTGTTGGGTGTTGATGAAGAACTGAAAAAAATTATTCTCAACGCCGGTCATAAACTCAGAATATATGTGCCCTATGGCGAAAAATGGTACGCATATTCCATGCGCAGACTGAAAGAAAATCCAAAAGTTGCCGTTTATATCATCAAAGCGTTTTTTGGAATAAAATAAAACGTATTGAATATAATCATACATCCCGCTTTTTGAAATATATCATTTTTCGTTTTTGTTATTTTTATAATTTAGTTTAAATTATACTATATGGTCTATTATTAGTAGCAGGGAAAAATCCGTGAATCTAACGTTTGGTTTTTAAATATTTAAAATTTTTTTGTTGTACATCTCATGAAAGAAGACATTTTAGCTGAATTAAAACATCTGCGCGAGCAACTTAATCACCATAACTACCGGTATTACGTACTGGACGATCCGGAAATTTCGGATGCGGAATATGACAGACTTTACAGGGAATTATCAGCATTGGAACAAAAATTCCCGGAATTCATTACCCCGGATTCACCGACGCAACGGGTGGGCGCGGCTCCGGCAAAAGCCTTTAATACCGTCACCCATACCCTGCCCATGCTCAGTCTCGATAATTCCCTGAATGAAGAGGATATACGCGCCTTTGATGACAGAACCAAAAAATTTTTAAACAATACGTCCGATATTGAATATGTTTGCGAAGTCAAGCTGGACGGTCTTGCCGTGGAGCTTGTTTTTGAAAACGGTTTGTTTTCCACTGCCTCTACCCGGGGCGACGGCGTAACCGGCGAAGATGTAACAAACAATATTAGGACCATCAAAAGTGTCCCCTTAAAATTGCTCGATTCGAACGGCCCCTTACCCGCCCGCCTGGAAGTCCGCGGTGAAGTGATTATGGAAAAAGCGAACTTTATAAAATTGAATGAATCCAGAGACAAAAAAGGAGAACCGCAGTTCGCAAATCCACGAAACGCGGCTGCAGGCTCTCTGCGACAACTGGATCCGGCCATAACCGCAAGCCGACCCCTCGATATCTTTTTTTATGCAACCGGCCGGGTCTCGGGTATAACTTTTTTTTCACATATGGAGAGTTTACTCTATCTTAAAAAAATGGGACTGAAAATAAATCCCCTAACGGAAATCTGTGCCGGTATAAATAAAGTCATTCAATACCACCAAAAGGTGCTGGACAACCGTGAAAGTCTTGCATATGAAATAGACGGTATTGTTGTTAAAGTAAATCAAACGGATTATCAACAAAGGCTGGGGGTCCGGTCCCGCAGCCCGCGCTGGGCCATCGCCTATAAATTTCCGGCAAGCCGGGAAACAACACAAATTACCGATATAAAAGTCCAGGTCGGAAGGACCGGTACGTTAACCCCGGTTGCGGAAATGATCCCGGTGATTGTTGGTGGTGTCACCGTGAGCAGAGCGACATTGCACAATCAGGATGAAATTGACAGAAAAGACATCCGTGTGGGAGACTGGGTTGTAATTCAGCGGGCCGGAGATGTCATCCCGGAAGTTGTTGAAGTGATCACGTCCAAACGCACCGGAAATGAGACAAAATTTATCCTGCCGGAAAAATGTCCTGTGTGTAACAGTCATACCGTTCGCCTTGAGGGTGAATCGGCCAAAAGGTGTATTAATCTGGCCTGCCCGGCGCAAATCAAGGAGCGCATAAAACACTTTGCGTCCAAGAACGCTATGGATATCGACGGTTTGGGAGAAAAATTAATAAACCAGCTTGTCGATAAAAATATAATCAGGGATGTATCGGACATCTATTTTTTGAGCAAAGAACATTTGTCAAATCTGGAACGAATAGCTGACAAATCCGCGGAAAATATTTTAACGGCTATTCAAAGCAGCCGCAACAGGTCCCTGGACAGATTAATCTTCGGTCTTGGGATCCGATTTGTCGGGGAACATATCGCGCGGATTCTCGTAAAAGCATTTGGCACATTGGAGAGGCTGGCAACAGCAACAACGGACGAACTTTTAGCCATACATGAAATCGGACCGCAGGTGGCGGATAGCCTGGTTGATTTTTTTGCTAACCGGGAAAACCGGGGGATATTAAACAGACTTGAAAAGGGCGGTGTGACGTTTCGATCGGCGGAATTAAAAACTGTATCCAAAATACTGGAAGGCAAAACATTTGTGTTTACCGGAGCGTTAAAAAAGTTCACCCGTTCCGAGGGAGAAAGAATGGTCGAGGACCTTGGAGGCAGGGCGGCCTCTTCCGTGAGTAAAAACACCGACTTTGTCGTAGTTGGTGATTCTCCTGGTTCCAAAGCACAAAAGGCAAAAGAACTGGGTATTAAATTGATTAGCGAAGCGGAATTTATGGAAATGATTAATTGATTTTTTTATACCCAAATTGAAAGGATAGCTGATTTTTGAATAAATTACAGCAGATTTATTATAGACAATTCAGTATTATTTTTCTTTTAATACTATATTTTTTCCCGGGTTGCGCGGGCAATTCAAACAGAGGTAAGCTGGATTTTATCACATTTGAAGAGGAAACCTTTTTGGGCCAGGAACTTGTAAAAGAAAGTAAAAAACAATTACCTCTCATACAGAACCCGGAAATTTCTTCTTTTTTGGAACATATTGCCAATGAAATAGGCGAAAATTCCGAATGGAAAGGATTAAACTATTCCGTATTTATTGTCGATTTGCCGGACTACAATCATTTTTCTTTACCCGGGGGCAGTATTTATCTATTCCGCGGACTCATTGAGCTGGCATCCAATGTAAATGAAGTCGCCCTTATTATTGCACATGAAATCGCACATATTGCATCGCGGGACGCGATTGACAGGATTTCTGAAAAATATTCGTTCGCCTTGGCCGCCCAGAGTGTGATGGGTAATAATCCGGAAATCCCGAAACAAATTGTGGCAACTCTTTATTCAACGGGAACCATTTTGGATTACCCGGAAGAAGCGGAACTGCTCGCCGATATTAAGGCGGTTCAATATGCGTGGAAAACGAATTATGACCCAACCGGTCTTGTTAATGTTTTGGAAAAAATCAACATTGCTGAAAAAAACGCTCCCGAATTGGTTAAATTACTAAATTATACTCATCCCTTTGCCGATACAAGATTTAAAGCTATCCAACCCGAGATATCCCGCCTGGTGAAAAAAAACGGTTTAATTAAAGACCTGCCTGAATTCAACAGAATAAAAGAGCTGTTGAAAAATTCCCAACAATAACTGTTACACATTGGCAAGATAATTGCTAATTACAAAATTGTATTCCTTTTACTTTTATGTGTTCTCATACACAAAAGAGTATCTCATAAAAAACAAGAAGTTATCTTGCTTCTTAGCTTTTCTTTTTTCCTAATGTTTCCTTGATATGTCTTGTTTTTTTGATATTGTCCACTTTGTTACATTGCTCTTGAATAAATGATTAGGACAGAAAAATGAAAAAAATCTTTTCTTTTTTAGTTTTTATCCTCTGCATAATGACAGTCTATTGTTACAGTGTAACATTTGTAAAAATTGACAATCAAACAAATATCGAATACGATAAAATTCCGGACACCTGCATTTTTTCCTGTGATGTCTCCTCCCCCGGCAGTCGGGTGAATCTTGAATTTTATCTGGATACAAATAATAACAGTTTTTTGGACCGGGATGATTATCTGTTTGATTTCATGTCCCTCACCGACGGTATCAACTGGATACGCGACACAGAAGCGCCCGACAATGATATTCCGGGGGACGAGTCCGCAACAGAATGTTTGATTGAAACGACACATTTTATAACAGCAAAAAATGCCCCGGTTAGCAGGCAAAAATGGATCGTCCGGGTGGTCGATGCCGACAAAAGTTCCGCGACCGCTGTGATAAATTGGAATATTCGTATTAATCCACCTTATATTTCCGGTTACGTATTGGACAATAAATCCAATATAAAAAAACCGGGGTCATTCATTTTTGCCCGGGAAACGGATTATTCGGACATAACATTTGCGGCCGTTACCGATTCAACCGGTTATTACAGGATACAATTACCGCCGGGTTATTGGAGATTATATTCCGACAAACCATCCGACACACTCGATGTTCAAATCACAAAAAACAGCAAATTAAACAGAGATCTCCGTCTGAATCCCTTTGAATCGTTTATAAAAGGGGTGGTCACTCTCAACGACGGAACGCCCGTACCCGATTTTGTTGTAACGGCTCAAAATACGGAAAAATTTTTGTTTTATCATACAACAACCGATTCGAACGGTAATTTTAACCTGGGCGTGAATGCGGGTAAAATTGTAATTACAGCCAGTCCGTATTTTTCTAACCTGCTGGGTAACCAGCCCTGGCCTGATGGTTATTATTCTTCTCCTGCTTCTATTAACATCGATATTGATAAAGGACAAACCATTACAAAGGATATATCCCTGAAAAAATATCCGTTTGTTTTAACGGGCAAGTGTGAGACAAATGAAAAGGCGCTGCAGGGCGTTCTTGTTCAGGGGATATCCTTCGACCGTACCAGTCAAGAGACAAAATTATGTCAGGCATATTCTAAACAGGACGGCCGCTTTACGCTTGGTGTTTTTTCCGATTCTCTGATTTCCGTCATTGCTCAAAAAAAGGGATATTCTTCAAAGCCGGTTCCCGGATTTGAACATTTTTACGTATCGGGTAAATCCGGCTTTTCTGATTATAATTTTGACTTTATAAAGGATACGGCGTTAATGTCTGTTTCCGGTTGTATTTATATCGATAATAACCGGCCGGCGCAAAATGTTCCGGTTATCGCTTATAACAGATGGGAAAAAAGCGCCAAAGGGTATCTTCTGGATACGACAAATGACAGGGGAGAATTTTCTTTTAATATAGAAGTGGAAGGCTCTTGGCAGATAGGCATCTACAAAAAAGATTACCAATCCATACCCCCCATGTTTTACCTGTACGTTAATGAAGGGATGAATTATAATGGTATCAAATTCTATCTGCGCAACGATACAGATCCGTATGTGTTTGAAGAAAATCAGGTGCGACCAGCGGCATTTAAAATAATAAACGATGAGCCAAATCCAATTGATCCGCTGACGAAAATTCAGTTTGTCCTGCCGGAAAAAAGACAAACCCGGGTCGAATTACTGGATATGGCGGGAAACCGGCTCAACATTCTTATGGATGAAATTCTATCCGGCGGGAAACATGTTGTTACCTGGGATGGAAAGGACAAATCGGGCGAAGAGCTGACAAAAGGATTTTATTTGTGCCGCATTCAATCAAAAAATGAAACGATCCTTCAGCCCATTACATTGTTGCGCTGATAGGAAAACGCTCCGGTAATATCAAAATCCAATAAACAGAATTATAGATTATTCCTGTTTATATAAAAATGAAAAAGGGCTTTGTAAAAGCCCTTTTTTTATTCATAACAAGTTAATTTTACATATTGGAAAAATTATTCCCCTGACTGACTAACGTATCAAAGTCAGCATTTTTGAATCTTCAAATTCTCCCGCTTTGATCCGGTATATATAAACACCGGCGGGAACCTGTAACCCTTGATCATTTAATCCGTTCCAAAAAGCGGTATGATTCCCCTCAGGAACGGTCCGGTTAACGAGTTCTCTGACTTTTTGTCCTAAAGGATTAAAAATCGTCAACAAAACAGTTTGCGCAGTCGGGATTGTATACTCTATTCTTGTTTGCGGATTAAAAGGATTGGGATAGTTTTGCGTTAGCTGATAAGTCAAAACATTTTGATTTTCACCCGTACGAATGCCGGTGGCACTTTTGATTTCAAAATTACTGCTTTCCGTTGTAAAATCAAGTTTTTGATTATTGATATCGGAAACGGTCACTTCTTCAAAATCCAGTTTAAACGTCTGGTTCTCCGGCGCGTTTTCCGCCACGGAATAACTGATATATATCAGTGCGCCTTTATTAGGCAGAATCAACTGGTATTTATTCTGTAACAAGACAACTTTGAATGTTTCATTAATATAGTTAAATTTGAACAGGATCGGATTTGTACCCTCTACTGTCCTCGCCGTATCCACGGTAATATAGGGCGTCATGTCCGTAACGCTCAAACTGATCCCGCGAATGGAATCGGCGTTTTGCACGGACAGGGTTACAATATTGTTTTTACTCCCCGGCGCCCCGCTTCCGGAACTCAGAGATATAAGATTCTCTCCGGCAAAAGCGGTACACGTTATCAAAACAACTAATAATAATAACCCTTTTCTCATAATATACACTTTTCCTTTCATTTACTACAACGCCGTCGGCATTTTGTCAATAAACTTTCCATATCATAATAAAACGTCACATTACATATTTTCAGAACAGGGAATCTATCCCTGTTCTGAAAATTGTGCGATTTTATTTATTAAATTTCATCAATTACACGCAGGGCGTCATACATATCTATATCGCCGTCTTTGTCCATGTCCGCGGCCATATTTTCATAGTCAGTGGGAACCGGTCCCAATCCAAGAATAATTTCAATAATACGGTCCACATCAGCCTGGTCCGTGGTACCGCTGCCGTTAATATCTCCCTTTTCAATATAGTAGAAATTACCGTTAACAAGAGTCGGCACGACCGGTTGACTGCTGTCATTACTCATGCGGACTTCGGAGAAAGTCAGGGATGATGATTCTCCGTAAGGAGCGGCGCCGTCGACAATATAGGGAATTTGCAGGATTGACCCGCTGCCGGCGGCGATTGAAGTAAAGGATGTTGTGTTCGCCATTACCACATTTATATAACCATTCGGCTCATCCACATTTACAGTGAACGTTGACGCCCGGTTTATTGGCGTTACATTTGCCAAATCACAGGTCAAATAATCCTGTGTATCGGTTAACCGGAACTGCAAACCGCGAATGGGTATCTGGTTTGTCAATGATACATTAAGAATAACCGTTTCGCTCTGTTCGCCGCTGGCGCTCTGAATAGAAAGCGTCACCGATGAGGTGGTAATATTAAAGACCGCGTTGCTGACATCCGACGGCGTGCCGTCGGTATCCTGAACCTTGATCAGACCCTGCGATGTATTGGATGCCGGCAATGTCCATGAATGAGTGCCGTCATTTGGTGTGCTCGCGATAACGGTTGACCATGTGGTCCCGTTATCCGCGGAATACATTATGGCAACATTGGTAATCCCGCCTGAAGACGTCCAGGTGATGTCGTGAACCGAGGACGCGGCCCAGCTTTCCCCGCCGTTGGGGCTTGTAACGGTAATGGTTTGCGCTACGGATGTAATTTCAAAAGTTCCGGGACTGATTCCCCATGGAAATCCGTCGGCGGCATCGGAAATCCGTACCAGACAGTTTGTGGAAGGAGTATTGGGGATTGTCCATGAATATGTGCCGTCATTTGCGGTTGAAGCAGCAATTGTAGTCCATGTCGTTCCGCTGTCTGTGGAATACTCTATCTTTACATCGGCAGAAAAATCGGAAATGTTCCAGGTAATATCATGTGCCGAACCGACAACCCAGGACTCACCGCCCGCAGGGGATGTAACAAAAATTTGCTGCGCGCGCAGAGTATAATCATCTACATTATTATTCTGGTTTCCATATAGACAAAGACCGGCATAATAAAGGTTACTGTTGCCATATAATTTACCCGGATCCGAAACAACTCCATCAACCTGGTTGTTTAAAGACACCGTAAAATGATGCCCGGTGCCATCGGTCAATGCGGTAATTTTAACAATATCTCCGGGTGCAGTAGCCGGTCTTGCCGATGTTACACTGGCAAGAAGGATTCCATCATTGACAACTCCATTGATAACCGGATTTAATCTTATCACACCGTTGCGTCGCATAATAAAATATCCGTTCGCAGTGGCCGGATTATTGGAATCCAGATATATGGCCAAACCAGCCGAATTCACACCTGTTGTAGAACCGGCCGGGTCAAACTTCATGGACACTTCATACGGGCTGAGAAGCCCCTTATAAATTGCCAGAAATTCCCAGCTTGCAACTGTCGTATTGAGTTCCAGAGTGTTATTTTGGATCCGATATTCCGGATCAGCGGCCCAGTTCGTGCCCAGGGAGGCCCGATTAAAATCATCCACAATTGTTACAGCGCCGGAAGGCAACACGGATGCGCCGAACAGGATGATGAGCATTATAGAGAAAATTGATTTTATTCTCATTTTATTACCTCTATCACTAGTTAATTTTTTTACCATTTAAGTAATTACCTGTTATTATTTCATAATGGCCAGTTTCTTTGTCAGGACTATATCCCGCGCCGTAAGTTTGTAAAAATAAACACCGGAAGAAACCAGACGGCCAAAATCATCCGACCCGTTCCAGGTTACGGTATAACGTCCGGCCTGTTTTTCCTGATTGACCAGACTTTTCACCAATTGTCCTCTGGTGTTATAAATTTCCAGTTTTACGTCAACTGCGCCATTTGATAAATTCGGCACATCAAAAGTGATCATTGTATTCATGTTAAACGGATTCGGATGGTTTTGATAGAGTGCAAAACTTTCCGGAATGACCGTTTCATTAATGGTTTGGCCGTAAAATGTCTGCATTGGTACAGCTCCGGCAGTACCGGCCAGCGCCTTTTCTATGGTTATGGCTCTTGTTTCACCCAATTGTTTTTTAATTGTAACCGGTATTGTTAAAATTGTCGATTCCCCAACCGGTATCGCCTGACCTTCGACACTGCATAACAGCAGGTTCATTTTACCGTCAACCTTTTTGCTAACCAGATTCATTCCTCTTGCAGCCTGTGCAATTTTCGGGGTTTCAAGTGAATAATACTCAGACGCCGCGTCCAGGGTCATTTGCAGGCCATGCAACGGGGCGGAATTACTGATTCTAACCGGTATATCCAGCTTACCGGTAAAGTGAGCCGGCAGAGCGGTCAGGTCAATTTTTACACTGCCTTCCATATTTTTTGACAAATTTTGAACCATCAAACTGCTTGACGGGTTAACAACTTCATCCATAGCAGCGGAGATATCAACAATCGTAATCAATCCATCGTCGTCACTATCGGCGGCCCAGCGTTCATATTCCGTTGGAAGCGGGGGACGTTCCAGAGCGATGTCGATAATTCGCAATACGTCAAACACGTCCACAACTCCATTATAAACAACATCCATCTTTTTACCGAACCAGAATCTTTTATTTACTATCGTTACCGGGGTTATAGGATTATTGGATGTGTTGGCCAGCTTTACATTAGCCAGTGTCAGGTTTGCGGTGGTACCGCCGGGGGTATTTTCTCGAACGGTGACGTCTAAAACCAGAATATCAACTCCCGCCGTATTGATTGCCAAAGATTGCGTACCATCGTTTGGCAGTAAAAGAACTTTGATTATACCATCTGTCTGTGTGATATGCGCGTTAAAGTTCGCGGCTGCAGCGCCCAAAACGGTAACTCCTGTCGCATCGATAGAATCCGGAGCGGCTGATAATGTAAAAGACAGCCCTTTTACTGCTGCCGGATTTGCTAATTTAACATAGACAAGCCCTTCCTGGCCGGGTAAGCCAAAAAGCCCATCTGTCGGGACTGCCGTACCTTTGGATAATTCAAGCTTGTATCCAGTCTGTGAATATACAGGCACCCCAAAACTTAAAACCAGCATCAATACAAAAATAATCAGGGCTGGTATGGTTGATGATTGTTTCATCATACCCTCCATTTATATGATTCATGTTATTTGATTACGTGTTATTTAAAATCAATAAAGTAGTTTCACTTTAATACAATTTTGTTTCTGCATGAAACGCTTTTTTAATAAGAAGCTGTTACACATTTTCTTACTAAAATGTATTCCCACCTCCTTCCCGGTATCAGGAGAGAGATGCTCCCGACCAAGGCCCTTTAACCTGTTGATAATATTAAGTTAGTTTAACTTGCACATCCATGTTTAAATTATATTTAATTTTTGCTGTTTGATTTTTTTCCCTCTTCCATGAGGTATTTAGAATATATATAATGAACTGCAAGCTGTATGCCATAAAAAAAGTCCTTTTATGCAAAAAAAATTCATTTATTATTTTTCTATTGTATCGTGGTATATTTTTAATTACCTTTATAATTGAAATTTTGCGTAAAATATTTTCACTTTTTTGATTGGAAAATTACTTTGGGTCTTTTATGTATAAATTGAAAAATTACCAGGTTGTACCCGTTTTACCGGAGAAACTATCCTTTCTAAGGGAGCTTGCATATAATTTATATTGGACATGGGATCATGAATCACGTTCCCTTTTTCGGCGGCTTGATTCAGACCTTTGGGAAAAGTATAACAGAAATCCAATCCTGTTACTTGGGAATATTGATCAGGAAAAATTTAATTCTTTTGCCAACAATGACGGTTATCTCTCCTTCCTGTCGAGGGTGAAGGATAAAATCCAGGATTATATGAAACGCAATACCTGGTTTAAAGAACATTACGCAAAGAAACAGGATATCCGCATTTCATATTTTTCAATGGAATACGGAATTACCAACGGTCTGCCGATATATTCCGGTGGTCTGGGTATTTTGGCCGCCGACCATTTAAAATCGGCCAGCGATCTGGGTTTGCCCATAAACGGTATCGGGCTTTTATACCAGCAGGGATATTTCCAACAATATCTATCCCGGGACGGGTGGCAGCAGGAGACCTATCCGCACCATGATTCTTTTAACCTGCCGATTAAACAGGTACATGACAAAAACGGCGCGCCGCTAAAAATTGATATAGACTATCACGGACGGAAAGTCTACGCCCAAGTATGGAAGGCGCAGGTCGGCCGGATACCGTTATTTTTACTGGATGCGAATGTGCCGGAAAACAACCCTGAGGATAAAGAAATCACCGCTCAACTGTACGGTGGTGACATTGAAATGAGAATCAAACAGGAAATATTGCTGGGAATCGGGGGTATCCGTGCTCTTGAAGCCCTTGATCTCCGACCCGACGTCTGCCATATGAATGAGGGACATTCCGCTTTTTTGGCTCTTGAGCGCACAAGAATTTTAATGAATGAAAAGGGAATTAACTTTTCCGAAGCCCTGGAAGCGGTCCGCGGCGGAAATGTGTTCACAACCCACACCCCGGTACCCGCCGGCATTGATGAATTTGAAACCGTATTAATTGACAAATACCTGGGTGATATGGTTGAATCCATGAACCTCCCGAAAGACCAGTTCCATAAACTGGGCGGCACCCATTACTTTCAGACCCATGGCAAATTCAACATGGCAATTTTTGCCCTGAATTTTGCCGGCGCATGCAACGGCGTCAGTAAACTTCATGGGCAGGTTGCACGTAAAATGTGGCATTATTTATGGCCGGAAATCCCTGAAAATGAAGTCCCGATAAAACATATCACTAACGGGATTCATATTCGTACCTGGATATCTGAAGATTTGTCGGAATTATTCAACCGTTACCTGGGGCCAAACTGGTATCGCAATCCTTTGGATGAATCTTTATGGACACGCATCGACCAGATACCGGATGAAGAACTATGGAGAACACATGAACGACGGCGCGAGCGGCTTGTTGCGATTACACGGAAAAGATTACAAAAGCAATTCGAGAATTCCGGCGCCTCCCAGGCCGACATCGAATCGGCCTCCGAAGTACTCGACCCGGAGGCGTTGACGATCGGATTTGCCAGAAGATTCGCTCAATACAAACGCGCTTATCTCTTATTCAAAGACCTTGACAGACTGAGCGCCCTGCTGAATAATAAAGAAAAACCGGTACAATTGATCATTTCCGGCAAAGCTCACCCACATGATAAAATCGGTAAAGGCATCATGCGGGATATTTTAAATACTATCCGTCAGGAAAATTTCCGCAACAAAATAGTCTTCCTGGAAAATTACGATATGACCATTGCCGCTTACCTGGTACAGGGTGTTGACGTGTGGCTGAACAATCCCAGAAGACCCCGGGAGGCCAGCGGCACCAGCGGAATGAAAGCCGGGGCAAACGGCGCTTTGAACCTGAGTATTCTTGACGGCTGGTGGGATGAAGCCTATAACCACGAAATCGGCTGGGCCATTGGCAAGGGAGAGGATTATACGGATATTGAGGAACAGGACCTCGTTGAATCTAAAGCCCTGTACTATATTCTCGAACAGGATGTTATCCCCACCTTTTATAAAAGAACCAAAAACGGTTTGCCGCGTGAATGGATAAAGATGATGAAGGAAAACATTCGGCAGGTACCTCCCTTTTTTAATACCAACCGAATGGTCCGGGATTATTTTCAAAATTTTTACCTTTCCGCAGCGGATCAATGGAAAAAATTTAACGCGGACGATTTCAAGGCCGCAAAAGAACTTGCTTTGTGGAAGGATAACATTTATAAAAACTGGCAATATACGCAAGTCGTTAACGTCGAAACAGAAAACAACCATCAAATCAAGGTTGGGCAAAAATTAAAACTTTTAGCGACCATTGATATAAAAAAAATAAATCCCGAGGATATTCTCGTACAGGTATATTATGGCCGTCTTGATGGACAGGGAATCATCGAAACCGGCGATACAATCTCTATGATTTTACAGGAAACCTTATCCGATGGGAAATTTTTGTACAAGGCTGAAATCCCATGTATACATACAGGTAATCACGGCTATTCTGTCCGGGTTTTACCAAACCATCCCGATCTTCATAATCCACACGAAATGGGTTTAATTACATGGTATAAAGAATAATTGAAGAATCTGCTTTGAATTTTTGATCTATCTAATTAAATTATTAAAAAAACGGGTTGATAATGTATGATTATTAGCAAAATTACAATACGGGCCTATAAATCGATTTACGAAATGTCGTTACCACTCGATCACAAGATAAATGTTTTTATCGGGGCCAACGAAAACGGCAAAACAAACATTTTAAAAGCCATCGAAGCTTTTCGAAATGATGTGCCTTTCGACAGTTCAATTACCTGTCAGTACTCAAGTCATTATCATTCCGGCAAATGCCCGGAAATAACTCTCGAATTTTCAGAAATCTCCAAAGAAAATCGTAGAAAACTTGTCGGGATTTCTGACATTTTTAAGGATGTGGCCACCTTTCAAATCCGCAGGGATGGGTCCGAATTATCTGATTATCATCTGCTCATAGGCGATACCGAAGTTGAAAAGATCGATCAAAAAAAACTATTACAGGTATTGCCCAAAATTATTTATTTTAACGAAATTCCCCTTTTAAAAAATAAAGTGAATTACGAGAGTCTGGTATCGAACAGCGCTGAATTTTCCGCCGAAAAAAACCTGCTCAGGATAGGCGGAATAGACGATTATGACCTGATTTTTGAAGACAGCTCCAGGGGACGTCGTGCAACCGAGGAGGCCAGCCGGATTATAACAGAACAAATCCGCCGGGTGTGGTCGCAGGAACAAACGATAGAGATTAAATTACATATCAACGGCAATGTTCTTTATATTGACTTTTCCGATTCAACCACTGTTCTGGACACACCGGAGTCCCGCAGTATGGGCTTTCGCTGGTATCTCTCCTTTTATGTCAACTTTATTACCAAAACATTTGAAAGCCGTTCCAATGATTATATTTTTCTCATTGACGAACCAGGGATTCATTTGCATCCCGCGGGGCAAAAAGACCTGATCAAAGTGCTGGAAGACCTGTCATTAAATAATCAAATTCTGTATACAACTCACTCTCCTTTTCTGATTGACAGGAGGCACCCGGAAAGAGTTCTGCTTGTCAATAAAGATAAAAACGGCACCAAAGTGGATACACAGGCATACCGGGAAAATTGGCGACCGTTGCGGAAGCAAATCGGGCTGGCAATCAGCGATTTATTCTTTTTTAACGACAAAAGTCTGATTTTGGAATTACCCACACGGAAACGGTTCAGTATTCTTTCAAAACCCAAAGAAAATTCGTTTAACGAACCCGGTGAATAATTTTGAGTTCAATATGTGATGTTCCCGGCATCAAAGTCGGGCATGCGCAAAATTCGAATGCGCAAACGGGGTGCACAGTTATATTACCCGAAAATGAAGTCACCGCCGGGGTTGAGGTACGCGGTTCCGCTCCCGGCACAAGAGAAATCGAAGTTCTTAAACCCGTCCGGGTCGTTCAAAAAATTCACGGCGTTCTGCTGACCGGCGGCAGCGCGTTCGGATTAAACGCCGCCGGAGGTGTGCAAAAATATCTTGAAGAACGCCATATCGGATATGAAACAGGAATAATCAAAGTCCCGATTGTTCCGGCGGCGGTAATATTTGATCTGGCTGTGGGCGATCCCTCCGTTCGGCCGGATTTTGATTTGGGATACCAGGCCTGTCTAAATGCGTCGCAAAATGAAACCTCGGAGGGCGCTGTAGGGGCCGGCTGCGGCGCAACAGTAGCTAAGTTAGGCGGGCAACAGTTTGCTTCCCGGGGCGGCATCGGTACATGTTCAAAAAAATGGGGCGACCTGGTCGTCGGCGTTTTGACGGTAGTCAACTCGCTTGGTGAAATAACAGATCCAAAAACCGGCGATATTATTGCAGGGATTAAAAAAGAAAAAGGTTCGGGATTCGTAGAATCCATATCCCTGATGCAGCTCATGTCCTCCGGTAATTTTCCCTCTTCAAACACCACACTGTCCGTGGTTGCCACGAACGCTTTGCTGACAAAGGAACAATGTACAAAACTGGCACAGATGGCGCAGGACGGTTTTGCCAAAGCCATTCGTCCGGCGCACACCATGTACGACGGGGATATTGTCTTTGCTTTGTCAACGGGAAATAAAAAAGCCGATATAAATTTTATCGGCGCTGTGGCGTGCGAGCTTGTCGCGGAAAGTATTGTCAGGGCTGTAACGGTATAACTCAAGTCCGATGTATAACCTAAACCTGTTCCAACAAAATATGTTCTTTCATCAGCCGGGATGTGTCCTCACCCTCATTAAATAAAATATCCAAAATGGACAAGGGGTAAATAAAGCCGTCATATTGCTGAAAGTAATCAAACCTGTTCAAATTATAATTTAAAACATTTATACCGGCATTGACGATCCTGTTTAGGTCGATCAAATTTTTTTCAAAATCGTGAATCAAATAGGTATCACAATTGAGCTTTTCCGCCCATTTAATCACCCGTTCGCTCCTGTCCTGAATAGCGGGTAATTCACTGCTTTTAATAATTTGAGTTTTTCTATGCAAAGCGCTGGTAATCCATTCCAGACTGGCCCATAAAATGTCCGCTAAACAATTCCACTCATTATGGAATATAGGTTCAAGTCCGTCACAATAATAATAGTAATACGCCGTGTTTTTATAATTGAGATGGATGGACCGGCGATGATTTTTGGCCCAGTTTTCATGATTATCGATTAGAATATGCTGAATTTTTTCCCCGGATTGGTTCGCGGATAAAACCGGAACGGTCAACCATTTTGAACCGGTAATGGCCTTGATCTTTGTTCTGTTTATCTCGCTGTGTCTGTTAAAAATAAAGCTGTCGGCCCATATTATTTTATCCGCCGCCAGCAATTTTCCGGTCACGGATATACCGGGGAAATAGGAAGGTTGTATTACCGAAAAGACCACTATAAATCAGCGCTCCAATACCGCATAAAGTTTGAGCAGTTTGTCCGCTTCCATATCCCAGTTGTAATTGTTTTTCACATACAGTCGGCCGTTTTCGCCCATCTTTTTCATTTTGCCGGGAGAATCGAGCAAATCCTCAACAGCTTTGGCGAAAGCGCCGGGATTGTCGGCCTGAACAGTTTTTCCGCTGTCCGCATTGCCAAATATATATTTCAAACTGGGCAGGTCGCTGGCAATGACCGGTATACCGCACGCCATGTATTCAAAAACTTTATTGGGAAAAATCATCCTCAGCATTTGTTCGTTCGGCTGCCAGGGTATTAACCCGATCAGGGACCGCACAACATAATCCGGAACCTGTTCATGGGGTACCAGCCGGATATGCTCGATGTTTTCGTCCACTCCCTTTATCCGGATATACTCTTTAATGTCTTTTTCGACATGGGCTTCATTAAACGGACCAAGCCATAACAATTTTACGCCGGGACGGGTTTTTTTCAACTCCGTCATCATATCAACCATCAGCCTGGCGCCGCGCACAACGGTCAATCCGCCCAAATAAATGATCCGGTTCAGTTTTGGCAGGTTCCTGTTCACGGCCGCGTCAAAATTTTCCAACCGGGGTAAATTACGCACCAGCACCGTTTTGCAGCCCTGTTGATCAAACCGTTTCTGCTGGTCCGGGACCACGCAGACAACTGCGTCCAGACGGCGCGCCATTGCCGGTTCCACTCGGGCGATGATCCGGGACAGGACCGGTTTGACCCAATCCGGATACCATACCCTTTCATAAACCGCTTCCGGAAAATTTTCATGACAATCGTATATCACACGCCGGCCGGTAAGCAGTTTTAAAAACAGCCCGACCGGTAAAAGTTCAAAATCATGAAAATGATAAACGTCCGCTTTTTCTTTTAAACATAAACCGGCAAAACGAAAAACATTAAACAAACGGAAAAACCGGTTTGCGGGTTTTTTAACACCCCTGATCAAAACGCCGTTTTTCTCTTGGCGTTCAAAGTCCGCGTGCGCCAGCAGCGTTACCCGGTGACCGGCTTCCGCCAGCGACCGGGCCTCCTTATGAAAAACACGCACATCATCGGGACGGTGAACGGTTGTGAAAACGCAGACTTTCACGGCTCAGTCCAGCACCATGCTCAGCCCAATACGGCCGCGCTCTTTGTCGATACTGACAACCTTGACTTCCACTACATCACCCACGGATACGATATCAAGCGGATTTTTTACATATTTTTTCGCCATACGGCTGAGATGGACAAGTCCGTCCTGTTTTACGCCGATGTCGACAAACGCGCCAAAGTCCACCACGTTTCTGACGGTGCCTTTCAGCACCATACCCTCCGCAAGGTCTTCCATACTGAGGACATCACTGCGCAGTATGGGCCTGGGCATTTCTTCGCGCGGATCGCGGTTCGGCTTTTCCAGGCAGTCAATAATATCCGTCAGTGTAATTTTGCCGCAGCCGCATGCTTCCGCCAGCTCATCCAGGGATTTTTTCGAGGCTTTGAATTTCATCCGCACAAGCTGTCCGTCGGATTTAACGGCGTCCACATCCAGGTCCAACTCGGTCAACAACTTTTCCGTCGCGTTATACGATTCGGGATGTACGGCCGTCCGGTCAAAAAACTTTTCGCTTTCCGGCAGGCGCAGAAACCCGGCCGCCTGGACAAAAGCATTATCGCCAAGACCCTTAACTTTTAAAAGCTCGTCCCGTCTGATAAATTTTCCGTTTTCCTCTCGATATTTGACAATACTTTCGGCGACACGGCTGTTGATTCCGGCAACATATTTCAGCAGCGACGCCGACGCGGTGTTCAAATCCACTCCCACAAGGTTAACGGCGGACTCGACCACATTATCCAGCGCTTCGGCCAGTTTGCTCTGGTTGACATCGTGCTGGTATAATCCCACGCCGATGGATTTGGGATCTATTTTCACCAGCTCGGACAACGGGTCCATTAACCGGCGGGCGATGGAGATATTGCCCCGCATGGACGCCTCCAGTTCCGGAAATTCCTTTTTGGCGACCGGCGACGCCGAATATACGGACGCGCCCGCCTCGTTGACGATGGTATAATAAACTTCCCGATCCAGTTCGCCGATAAGCTCCGCGACCAGTTTTTCCGTTTCCCGGCTGGCCGTGCCGTTGCCGATGGCGACGATGTCCACATTATATTTTGTAATAAACTCTTTGACCTTTTGTTTTGCTTCTTCCCATTTTTTCTGCGGCGGATGCGGATAGATTGTGGAGCCCTCTAAATATTTGCCGGTGGGATCGATGGCCGCAACCTTGCAGCCGGTGCGGTACCCGGGATCGATTCCCAGGATCATTTTGCCCCGCAGCGGCGGCGTCAGTAACAGCGCTTTTAAATTCCGCACAAATACGGCTATGGCGTGTTCATCGGATTTTTCCGTCATAACACTCCGCACTTCGCGTTCGATCGCCGGGGCGATCAGCCGCGCGTAAGAGTCGCTTATCGCCATTTTCAATTCATCGGTAAATATACTTTTCGGATTGGTGACATATACTTTTTCAATATTCTGTATCATCTCCTGCTCCGGGACCTCGAGTTCGACCCGGAGGAAATTCTCCCGTTCGCCGCGGTTTAAAGCAAGGATACGGTATTCCGGGATGGATTTAATCGCCTCGGAAAACTCTTTATATACATCATATTCGGCCACGTTCTCAGGATCACGGGCCTCGGAGGTGATGATCCCTTTTTCTATAGTCAACTCCCGGATAATTTTTCGTATGTCCGCGTTTTCGGAAACAACCTCGGCGACAATGTCACGGGCGCCGGCGAGGGCCTCTTCGGCGCTGTTGACCTCTTTTTCCGCATTGATAAATTGCGCGGCGATTTCTTCTATTATACCGGACTCGGTTTCCTGTTTCAGGATTTTCTCCGCCAGCGGTTCAAGGCCCTTTTCCCTGGCGATGGTGGCCCGGGTGCGGCGTTTGGGTTTATAGGGCAGGTACAGGTCCTCCACCTCCTGAAGTTTGGCGGCGGCTCTGATCTTTTCTTCCAGTTCGGGGGTTAGTTTGCCCTGTTCCTCGATGCTCTTTAATACGGTCTGTTTACGCTCTTCGAGGTTGCGCAGATATTTGATCCGGTCCCAGATGTTGCGGATAAAGTCTTCATCCAGACTGCCGGTCACTTCCTTACGGTAGCGGGCTATAAAGGGTACGGTATTATCGTTATCCAATAATTCTATTGTGTTTGAAACCTGGTTCTCGCGAATCCCCAGTTCCTGCGCGATAAGAGCGTGCATTTCTTTTTCGTCCAATATTCCTCCGGTGCAATAAATCAAAAACTTGTATTTTTTTCGGAACTCAATATAAAATTTAATGGCAGGAAATGCAAGGAATTTTGCAAACGGAAAATCGGAGTGCAATAAAAAAATCCCTTGTTATTGAAACAGAATGGCTTTAAACAATATATTATGGATAACTGTTATAAACAACCCCCGTACCTTCCGTGTACTCAGTGGTTTATCAAAAAACCGTCGGGTACGCGGAAGGCTTTTTTATATTCCGAATGCAGACTCTGATATCCTCAAAACTCATTCACAATTCCCACGTGTATCTTGCCGCTGAACAGGCCGTCGCCCTCGCCGACGCCGAGACCGTAATCGATTCCCATGATGCCGAGGCCGGTTTCCAGCCGGAACCCGAACCCGTACCCGATCTTATAATCTTCATTTGTGCCGCTTTGGGTGAGACTGTAATAATAACCGGTGTCCGTAAACACAAACGCCCATGACCGCCTGCCGAGGATATAACGGTACTCCAGGTTGGTCCAGCCCAGACTGGAACCGCGGAACTGGTCCTCGCGGTATCCGCGCAGTGTGCGCGCGCCGCCAAGCCGGTACTGGTCCGGCACCGGTATATACTTTTCATTGCTCCTGATCTGCCGGCCGTGCAGGGAAACGGCCATCACCTGGCGTCGGAACAGCGGCAGATAAAACTCGACATCGAGGGACAACCGTTTATTGTCCACTTTGTCGCGCAGTTCGAGATCGCGGATCAATTCTTCGGGTCCCAGGTTGGTTTTGCGGCCGGTCTGAATGCTGGTCTGATAATACGCGCCGCTTCGCGGATTGATGCGGTCATCGCGGGTATCGTACATAATGCCGAACGAGGCATTTAGCGTCCGGCTTTTGGGTATGCCCAGTAAATAACTGCCCAGGGAATCGGGACTGATCTCGTTGCGGGAGATTTCCGCGATGGCGGTAAAATTTTCATAAACCGGCAGTGAAAAATCCATACCCAGATCGCGCTGAATATAAGTCGTGTCCTGGATGAGCTGTTCAAAACCGGCGCCCACGGACAGGGGTATTCCGGCAATCCAGGGCTCGCGGTAATAGAATTTCAGGTCCTGGGACTGTCGGTCGCGCTTCTGCCAGTGTACCAGCAGGGTGCGGCCGGTGCCGAACAGGTTGCCCAGCGATATGTCTATTAGCCCGGTAATATATCCCTTTTCCGTTTCCGTGCCCGGATTGTATCCCAGCACGCCGTCGAACTTGCTGGCATTGCCCTCTTTGACGGTGATGATCAAACCGCCTTCGTTTTTCTGGGCCAGAAAAACTTCCGGTTCGTACACCTCCTCAAAAAAACCCAGTTTGATCAGTTTCGGCCGGATATTCGACACCCGGTCGTAATCATAAATATCTCCGGTTTTGATGCCGATCTCCCGCCGTATAACATGATCTTTTGTTAATTTATTGCCGGCAAACCGTATTTCGTTGATCACAAGCCGGGGGCCGGTTATGGTCTTCCAGTGCAGTCCCAGTTCACTATGGGCAGCGTCCACCGAATCCAGGGTTATGCTTTCCAGGTCAAAACGGCTAAAAGGATAGCCCTGCTTTTCAAACCGGATCAGAGCGTCTTCCAGGTCGCCTTCGATCACCGCCGGATCGAAATCCTTTCCCTGCCGCGTATCAAACCGGCTTTTTACCTGCTCGGTTTGTAAGCTGTCTAATCCCGTGAGTCGCATATCCCCGCTTGTCACTTTATTGCCTTCATGAATATAAATATTTATATCGGCCCTTGTGCTGTCCCGGTTTATAGAATAGGTAAGGGAATCAATTTTTGTGTACGGCATGCCGTGGTCCGCGTATCCCTTTAACAGGGCTAAACTGTTTTTTTGCAGTTCACCTAAATTAAAATTCGCTTTTTCATTCAGCCCGAACCATGTTTTCACCTGGTTTAAAGAGACCTTTTCTACACCAAAAAATTCAATTTTTTCGATTTGAATTTTTTTGCTCTGCGGCATGGCCAGAACAGCACAACCAAATGAAAACATGAACAAAATTTTTAAAATCGATTCTCTCATTTTATATTTAATAATTAATGCACTATTCCTTTACACTCTGTCCACTCTTTCATGATCTTACCGGAACGCCGCCGTAACTTCCGCCCGCCCGGTATGGATGGTGCGGTTTCGCTCCGGTTCGTTGCGGCCACTGTAGGAAAACGTGGCCCGGATGGTTTGCGAAACCCGATAGTCAAACCGGATATCCCATCGCATCGAATTACCCAGGCTCCTGCCGCCGGCCATTTCGTAAGGGATGAGTCTTCCCTCCGGTTCGGCCTTGACATGGCTCCATTCCAGTTCCGCCCGCAGCCGACCTTTTTGCCGTAATGAATAATTGACACGCGGGACCAGCGCCAGGGCGGTCAGCCTTGTCGGGTCCTCGTAAAAGCGGTCCTCCTCGAGGGAGAACCGGCCTTCCAGCGCCAACTCCAGCGGGGCTTTGGGCCGGTACGATAAATCTGTTTTTAACTGATTTCCATGAATGTCCCTGTTCTGCCGGCCCCGGTAATCAAATGTCCTGCCGGTCCGGCTTGATATCAATTCCGACTGTGTGCTTAATTTATTTGAAATTCTGGCCGTGATCCTCGCGGACCGCTCCTTTTCCGTGCGGTCCTGTCCGCCTTCGAGGAACTGATTGTTTTTTTCGTCCATGGTTTTATACCGCAGACGCAGGGAAAAATCGCGGTTGTTTTCAAACAGGAACAGGTCCTGCCGGAATTGAATATTACCGAAAATGGTTGTCCCCGGCTGTTGAAATGTCGACATTTTCATCAGGTAAATATCCCATACTTTTTTGTCCTGGGATTTTTCCTCAATAGCAATATAAGATTCCGATGAAAAAATCTCGGCGGCCCTCTGCCAGAGAGGTGTCTTTTGTTTTTGTGTCGTCGCCCTCCTGTTCCACAATCGTTTTGGTTCCAGTCGTAACCGGGTACTGGTTTTGAGTTCGACCACCGGTAAAAATTCATCCGTGGTGATAATCCGTAAAATGTGGTCACCCAGGGGATCGTTAACATATTCATTGAGCTGTTCGTCAAAACGGTAATTTCCGTCACCCTCGCTGACTTTGATATAAACCCGCTCTTTTTTCACCGTCGCCGTATTTGATATCTGGTAATTCAGATTCGCATTGACCGCCCTTTTCCAGGGACTGAACTGCATACGAAAGTCCGCAAGATCAGTGAGTTTGTTGCTGACGGACGGATCGGTAAAGCTTTTTTCCCTGTGGGTGAATTCCATACCGGCGGTGAAGGACTTTATATTTTGGATTTTGAGCTGATAATTCTGCGTTTTCGCGAGCGACGTTTTTTCAAACCGGTCGTAACCCAGATAATCGCTGTCTTCCCGCTGTGAAAACTTTGCCGTGGCCGAGATCCGGGAAAAAGGTGTAAATTCCAGGCCTCCCGTTCTGTCATCAAATTTAAATCCCGTATTCAACGAATCGGACCAATTTTCTTTTTTCACTTCTCCTTCATATTTCACAAAAGGCCTGATTTTCCATATTTTATAAGACGCGCTGCCGTTACCCCGCCACCAGTCGCCATTCTGCCGCTGGGCCAGATTATTCTTTTTTATCCTTTCTATCCGGAGGGTATAATCCGGTAACCTGTTCCGGGACAGGCTGTTATGAAACTGCCAGCGGTCGGATTTAAAATAATCACCTTTGCTGATACTGCCGAATTCGCCGCCAGCCAAAAATCCGGTGAACGGGGCATAATCCGCCTGGATTTCTTTTGTCTCTTCTCCCCGCTGCGCCGCCTGAGGTAAATCCCAGCGCCTGTTATATTCAATTTCCGTGGTTCGGTCTATATCCTGAAATCGGTCGTCGATTCTGCGGTAATTACCCCCCAGTTCAATCCGTCCCCAGTTGACTCCCAAAAGTTTCATTGACCCGGGTTTGAGTTTCACCGTCCAGTTTTGCGCCGTTCCCTGATTGTCTTCATCATCGACGGAGGAATAGGTATTGTTGTCCAGACCGCTAAAGGCGACTTCTCCGCGCAAGGATATGAATGCGAGGGGAGATGCCTGCACATCAAAATCCAGCAGGTTATGGCTTTTCGCCGTGGGCAGCAGAATGACCGGGGCATAACGCCCCATGTTCTCGCCGACATATTCAAAAATACCGGAACCCTTGTATTTGTACGAACCCATATCCTGGCCCATATCGGAGAAGGAGACCTGGTAATCTCCCGAATCCGCACCGGCATAGGTATAGATTCCCTTTTCATCTTTCGTATATCGCCCTTTGCCGGGTCCGACATAAGTTTCGCCGCTGACGACCGCCATATCCGGATCATCTCCGGCGGCCCGTAAAACCGCAAGCCGTTCATCGGAGAGGGTGAAATCGAGTGGATTGTTCCCATCGTCCGCTTCGCGTAGAAAAGTTGTTCCCAATTGGATTTTTCCATCCCAGAACTGCGCTTTCCCCTGCGCCGAATACAGGTTTCTTCTGAATTTTTCATCCGAATATTGAAAATCCACCACAATCCGGGAGTCCGAGGTAATCAGGCGGCTGCGGGTAAAAGTGACCTGCGCTGAAGCATAATCGATGATATAATCGTTGGTTTCCCCGCGGACCATCTGTTCCCCGTCTATATACACCCTTTCGGTTCCGGCCAGAACGATAATATCAATCTGTCCGCGGTCGCCTTTGAGCTGATAAGGTCCCTGGTAACCCTCCTGCCCCGTAAACGACATGGAAATATATTTCCCGCGGGAAACCGCTCCGGATACGGTCAATGCAAAATTGTCGGACTGGGCGTTTCCCATCGCTCCCTGCAGTTTGCGGCTGTATCGGGCGAACTGGGTTCCCGAATAATTAAGTTGAAAATCACCCATCGTCGCCGACAGATTTGGCGCCTTGATCTGCACGAACACTTTATCAATTTCCTGCAGGTTTTGCGTGGTACCTTCCGGTTGTATGGGGGTCGTCTGGTCGGTCAAAGCGGCAATAACTTCAACATTTTCGGCCACCTTACCGCTGACATTAATATTCAGGCTGGAATTCACTTTCAACCCCCGGTTTGAGCCCACTGTCACGCCACGGGTAATACTGCCGCTTTTGCTCAGGTTGGCGGCAAAATCTTCCTCCTTATTGGTCCCGGCGGTTATTTTATATCCGTCGGCCGGACCGGTCGGCGCGTCAAAAACCTGCCGTTTGATCACGCGGTGATAATATTGTTTTTTTAAGGGCCGCGGTATTATTTTATACAAAATCCTGATCCGTGACTTTTTGGGCACCGAATCCCTGAACCGGATCTCTCCGTTAATATAATTCAGATCGTAGGCTATTTTCGGTACCGGGATATCATCTAAAAATAAAACTTCCGAATTTTGAATAATAAGGCTGTCCGGCAAAAAGTAGGGCCCCTTACGGTCCTCGCCCTGGATGACCAGGTCCCTGTCAAATAAACTGATGGCGCCAAGGATGCCTCTGGTTTGAGCGAAAACAACACCGCTTCCCAGCACGAACAAGAACAGCATAACCCGGCCAATAAGTAATTCCCGATTCCCTTGTATGTATTTTTTATTTTGAAACAATAACGTTTACTTTAAAAATTTGAATTCGGTTGTTTCCCGTATCGGCAATATACAAGTTATTTTGCAGAAATGCGACATCCCCCGGATTATTGAAAGCGCCGTACTTTTCCCCTTCGCTTCCAAATTGATATAAAAGCCGCCCCGTTTTGTCGAAAAACAAAACCCGGTCCAGGCCGCTGTCGGTTACGATAATCTGATTCTCATTACCGGCGCATATCCCGGTAGGCGCGATCAGAATATTTTGGCCCACATCATAAAGATAATTGCCAAAATAATCATATACCTTTATACAATGTTTATCCTGATCGGAAACAAAAACCTGGTCGTTGCGGGAGACAAAAACCTGGGCCGGTTTATCAAGCGCCCCCTGGCCCCAGTCAAAATCGCCGAACATGGTTGCCGGTTCAAAGCGTGAATTGAATTTAAGAATTCTTTTATATTCACTATCGACGATAAACAATTCGCCATGGATACTCATACTCAGGGAAATCGGAAAAACAAACTGCAGGTTTTCCGGCAGGACCTGGTTGGAATATATTGAAGATATCCAGTTCAAGTCCTTATCATAACGTTCAATACGGCCGTTTTCCTGGTCGGCAATGTAAAAATCCAGGGAATTCCCGGAACAAATGTCCATCGGCTGCTGGAACTGTTCACTGTCCCAGCCAAAACCGCCTATCGATGATACAAGCCGTCCCTTGTTGTCAAATTTTTGTAACCGGTTATTACCGGTATCCGCCACATAAATAAAACCGTTCGGGTCCACGACAAGTCCGTTCGGCTGTATGAGCTGTCCGGGTTGCTCCCCTTTTTCACCAAAGGCGAAAACAAATTTGACCTGAAAAGAGTCTGAAACGGCTGTTTGTGTTTTGTTTTGTCCGTGTAAACATATAAACGGAAAGAACAACAAACAAAACAAGCACCCCTTTGTTAACCGCCAATAAAAATTATTTGTTTTCAATATTAAGGCCTAATTTTTTCGCCAGTACATTATAAATTGGTTTTTCTTTTAACATCTCAAGCGCCGCGATTCGTAAATTATAATCCACCTTTTCATTTATGACCAGTATCTCCAGCAATCTGCCGTTTGAAATTTTATACAAAGCCGCTTTTTGTACCTGATCGCTGGGATCGTTTTTTACAATATCATACAGCATATCCTCGTCATAAATTTTTTCGACAGCCGCCTGCCTGATCTTGATTAATTTTGCGTTTTGTGCAATTTTTAAAATCAAAACCGGATTTTTGATTTTTTCCAATGCCATTAATGAAATATTCTCTTCTTTATCCGTAATGGCGATATTTGCAAGCAGGGACTGGTCCCTCAATCTATTTAATGCGGAAACACGATTTTGGTTCATTTTATCCGTTTTGGCGATTTCTATAAGAATGTCCTGATCATCAATTTTGTTAATGATATGATTTTTGATCTGCCAGTCCTTAGTCGACCTGGCAAACTCGACGAGTAATTTCTGATCGTTAATTTTTTCCGCCGCCATTTCTCTGATTTTTTCATCTTTATCATACAGGGCAATTTTATAAATAAAATTTTCGTCCACTACTTTTTTTAAAACAGTTTTGCGCACGTCCTGATCCTGGTCGGTTAAAAGCACATCCGCCAAAAATTTCTGGGACAGGATTTTCTCGGCAGCCGTTTTTCGCACAAGGGCATTTTTTTCGTTTTTAACAATCTTTTCCAGAATCTTCTGTTCGGTCAACTTTTCAACGGCCATTTTCCGTATCTTTTCATCACTGTCTGTTGAAGCGATAATGGCTATCGACACCTGCCCGGTAATTTTTTCCAGTGCGGATAAACGGACATCCGAAGTTTTGGCCGATAGAGCGACCTTTTCCAATAATGTTTGGTCTTCAAGCTTGTTGACTGCAAGCTGTCTGACCCAGAGTGAGGGATCATTCTGGCATCTTTCGGCGATTACATACTGGTTGGAAATTATTTTTAGCACGGCCGCACGTACACTTTCATGCGGGTCCGTTTTTAATATTTCGTTTAAAACACTTTCATTGGTAATTTTTTCAACGGCGCAGATACGAACCTCCGGTATTTTGTGCTTTTGCGCCAACACGGTTAATCCATATTGAATGGAAATTTTATCAATGGCTGTTTTACAGACAAAAGGAGTCTTTTCAAAAAGAGTCATTGACACCAATCTCGATTCATTGTCCTGGTTTTCAATGTACTTTATTTTTCGTGTGGGCTTTAAAAACATCCACCAGAGTTTGACTAAAAAAAGAGGTTTCATGTTTTTTTCATGTTATAATTTCAACCAATCCATTTTAACGGGTTCCCTTTCAGGGAAACAAAAAAACCCGAAAGAAATCGGGTTGTTCTTTATATAACTTTTAATACATGTTTTGTTTATCCAATTTTGTTACTTTAATAAATTTTTTCTGTCGCCCGGATATATTGTACGATGTTTTGATCTCATCATATCCTTGCATTTTCTCCATCTGGTATATGCTTCGTATAAGGCTCTGTCATCTTTGGCTGTTCTTTTCAAATCCTTAACGGAAAGCCGCATGCCTCCCTGTGATTCTTCCAATTCCAAAATTTTATCCAATTGTAAGAGTTGTTGGGAAGTTAATTGTCCCTTTATAAATTTGTCATTTTTCGGATCGGTATCATAAATAATTTGGCTGTTATGGGAATTGATCCCCGCCGGCTTGAAATATTTTTGATATCCGAAATAGGCTGCTGCAAGAATAATAAATACGAAAACTATCCGAAATTCTGTTCCTTTTGTTGATTCGGCCATATTTATTTACCAAAATATAAAAATACAGATGAATAAACCAAAACTTCCAAGTTGTTAATTTAAAGACAGTTAAATTTAATTTTAAGGCGTGCAAAAGTCAAGTGAAAAATTAAAACTCAGATTTTTCTTGCTACTTAAAAAGTATTAAACTATTTTTATAGATTAAATATCGGTGCCCGGTATAATCCGGTGACGAAACTCATAACCTTATATATTATTGAACTTGTAAGTCTGACCAGGTACCGGTATCCGATAACCGGACATCGGTGTGAATAAATACAAATAAAAAGGATTGTAACTTGAAAAAGACTACTTTTTTTCTGTTTATAATAATGATGATAACAATAATCTCCGGGTGCGGGATAAAACTGGTCCCCCGTTACCCTGAAGGACAGATTCCGGATAAAACTTCTCCCGCCGAGGTTCAACCCGATCAAAATCAAAAAACAAACACTTCTGTTGTGATGAACAAAGTCCTTTATCAAAAATTTTTAGCAGAGATTAAGACCTTTCTTGGCGCGCCCTATGTGTGGGGCGGTGCATCACCGGCCGGGACGGACTGTTCCGGTTTAATATCAACATTATATAAACGCGCGGCCAATTTGGACCTTCCGCACAGTACCCAGCAGTTATCTCAAACAGGCAGAATCGTATCAGTCAAACAGATTAAATTTGGCGATCTTGTCTTTTTCAATAACGGGGAGGGGAAAAAACCAACCCATGTGGGTTTTTATCTGACAAAAGGGAATTTTGTGCATGCTTCAGAATCTGAAGGCGTCATCATATCGAAACTGACCGACGTTCCCTACAGAAACCAGTATTTAGGCGCAAAAAGATTAATTGAATAAAAGTAAGGTGTTCCGATAAAAAAATATTTAAGGGTAAAGGTATTAAAAAAAGAGACGAAATTGAGATTGACATTGAATCCCTTGCTTTTGGTGCTAAAGGAATAGCACGAATAAATGATCTGGTTTGTTTTGTTGAAGGCGCCATCCCCGGACAAAAAGTCCTGGCAAGGATCACGCAAAAAAAGAAAAAATTTTGTGAAGCTAAAATAATTAAAGTCATTGAACAATCGAATTTGTTTACGGAACCGAAATGTAAACATTTTTATGAATGCGGGGGCTGTTCGCTTCAACATTTTGACTATAAAAACCAAATCAAGGCCAAAGAAGAACAGGTATTCGATATCCTGAAAAGAATCGGGGGTTTCGATAGTTTTCAAATGTTACCCATCATTCCGGTTTCGCACGTATTTCATTACCGGAATAAAATGGAATTTTCTTTTTCCCGGGAACGCTGGCTCAACAGCGAAGAAATTAACCGCGGCGAAAAACCCGAACGTGACGGTCATTTCCTTGGCATGCACGCCAAAGGATTTTATGAAAAAGTGATAAACCTGCAGGAATGCCTTCTTGTCGAACCGGTTGTGACAGAGATCCTGGAATCCGTCAGAACCCTGGCAAAAGAAAGCGGTCTGCCGGTTTACAGTACCAGAGACCATAGCGGGTTCTGGCGGTTCCTGGTGGTGCGAGTATGCAAAAACACCGGTGATTTTATGGTAAATATTGTAACCTGGGATTATAACAAAAATATTGCCGAAATGCTGAAAAAAGAATTACCCGGCAAATTTCCCCATATTACCAGTCTGTTAATGAGCACAACCACCAGCAAGGCAAATGTCGCCTTTAGTGAAAAAGAACATCTCTTGTTTGGCCGAAAAACAGTATTCGAAAAGCTCGGGAAATACCGTTTCGAGATCTCCGGCAATTCCTTTTTCCAGACGAATACAAAACAGGCCGAACGATTATATGATACCGTCATCGACTTTGCCGAATTGGACGGGAACGAAAACGTCTATGATCTGTATTGCGGCGCCGGAACGATTTCGATATATATCAGTGAGCATGTGAAGCAGGTTGTCGGATTTGAATCGGTCAGTTCGGCCGTTGCCGATGCCGGCAATAACTGCAAATTGAATCATATTACAAATTGTCGTTTCGTTTTGGGTGATTTAAAAGACGAGTTGCGGGATACGGAAAAAATAATCACACAGTACGGCAAACCCGATTTGATAATCATTGATCCGCCGCGCAGCGGCATGCATCCCAAAACTGTGCAGGCAATTCTCGATTTAAAACCGAAAAAAATTGTTCATGTGTCATGTAATCCCGCAACCCTGGCACGGGATTTGAATGTTCTTTGTCAGACGGATTATAATTTAATCAAAATACAGCCGGTTGATATGTTTCCCCACACGGCGCACATAGAAGTTGTTGCTCTGTTGAGTTCAATAAATCATAAAAAAATTAACATAAACTCATAAAACATATTCCTTAATAAGAAAAAAACTTTATTTTTTCATTGCATTTTACACAAAATTTTATGTTAATAATAATATATTTCCCTCAATTAAATCATTTAATCAAAGAGTAATCAATGGATTAAAAATGAAAAAGTCAGCTTCTTTCAAACATTGTTTTTATTTTTTTTGTGTTGTCCTTTTTCTTTTTCCGGTTTTTGTTTTCCCGCAATCCCAGCCCATAGAAGATTTTTTACTCAACGCTTATGTCGGGGTTAGGATTGACAAAGGGCCCGAGCAGATGGTTGCGGATATGGCGCCTGTTGAGATTCAGTACCCCGGTTATTACCGGCTGTATCCGAATATGGTTCACGACAGCGGTGATGAGCAGCTGAATGAAAGTTATTTTTTAACCGTTCATAATGAAGACGGAACCGTCAGCACACCGGTCGATTCGAATGCCGGGCCTTATAAAGTTGTACCCGATATTCCCGGCGTCACAAAACCCCTGTTTGAGGATGCGGGATTGTTTTATTTTAAACAGGGCATCAGTATTATTAGATTACATCATTATGCCGAAATTTATAAGGATTATCCCCAATTTCTAAATCCGCCGATGGGCGGTACGACCCAGCATTCACAGGCCGAAAGTGTTTATATTCAGGACAGTTTAAATGTTATTGCCGAACCGCTGGTCGATGGTCTGTTAAATTCAAGGGTAATTACTCCCCGGATTAAATTATATAACAACGATCGGCGACAGGTTGCCTACCCCGGTGAAGAAGTCACTATAACTCTCCGGGTTCATAATAACTATCTGAACGATATCCGTTTTGCAAAGCTGACCGGCACACTGCCGGATTCATTGATCCCCATTTCTTTTTCCACCGCTCCCAAAGATACAAATCATAACAGATATCTCTGGGACGTGCCGCGACTTGCGCCCAAAGACTCTTTTACGGTATCCATCGTCGGTAAATTACCGCCCAAAATGCCTAAAGGTTATACGTTATTGGATTTGCCGGCAAAATTAACCGCCCCAAACGATATTGATTCGACCAATAATGTTACCACTCCTTCATTCTGGGCGCTGGCCGATTCCTCCGGTGATCCGCCGCAGGAAATGGCCGATTTAAAAACATTCCTCTTTTCACTTACAGATTCGCTCATTACGGTTAACGGTGATACGATAAAATTTGCGTTTACCGATGAAACTTTTGATTACAGCCTAACTGTAATCAATCTTACTGCGGACACGGCTAAAAATGTGATTGTTTCGGGGAAACTGTCCGAACTGTTAACTCTTCAATACACGCCGCTTGTTGCGCAATACCAGCAGGGCGATTCTCTGGCCTGGACATACGATCAGTTTTTACCGTATGAACAAAAAGTTATCCCCATTAAAGTCAAAGTAAAGAAAAACATTGTTTCTCCGGACAGTATGATTATTTCCAAGGGATTTGTAACCGCGGATAACGATACGCTGCCGCAAAACAATACCGATTCCGATACGGTCCGTGTGGCAAAAAGGCCTCCGGCAGCCGATCTGGCGTTATCCCTGCTGGCGGAAACAGAGAATTCTGCGGTCATTAACGGTAAAACAGAAAAAGTCGTGTTGTGCGGAGAAACCTATTCCCTCCAACTCAATGTACAAAACAACGGGCCTGATCCGGCCACGGACGTGACATTGTGGACATTGATACCGGATTCAGTATCATTATCAACTTTTAATATTAACCCCTCTTTGACAATAGGAGACACATTATTCTGGACTTTTAATTCTATCACCACTGATACACCGGTTACAATAAACTTTTCCGCACAAGTATCGGATTCACTGCCCGGATTTCCGTATAAATTGAGCCATCGCGGCGTTGTTCAATCGTCATTGGATAAATTGACAGGTAATAACGGGGCACAGGATTCCGTATTTGTTATTGAAATCGAACCTCCTCCTAAAAATACAGATGTGTCCATTTCCCTGAACTCCAAAACAGATACCACGATAACCATACAAAACAAAGAATGGAACGCGGTAAAACCGGGATATGAATATAACTATGTTATCGAATTAAATAACCTGGGTGATCAGCCAGCGCAGATCATACAGGTTGTACAAAAATTACCGGATTTTGCCGTTTTCAAGGAAGCTCCTTATAATCCGCCACAGCAAATATCGGACAGTCTGCTGTGGGAAATAAAGGAGCTGGATGCAAACAGCGACAGTTCCTGGCAGGTCACCGTAACATTACCGGATAGTGTTCCCGATGCGGTCAAATGGTTATATTCATCCGTTCACCTTTCGGCCGTAAACGACTCAACGGAAAATAACAATACGGACCGGGATACGGTTGCCGTGGTTCCGAAATATCCTCCCCTTCCCGCAAAAACGGACCTTGCCGTTAACCTGACGTCAATAACCGACAGCTCCGTAACCGAACAGGGACGGGAATGGAACGCGGTTAAACCCGGCTCGGATTTTCAATATAAAATTAACCTGCAAAACATCGGCCCAAACATGGCGGATTCGGTGCTGGTTATCCAAAAATTACCGGCCGACGTAACATATAAATTCTCGGATTTTACCCCGTACCTGCAGCGGAACGACAGCCTGTTCTGGAAATTGGTCAATTATCCGGCAACAAAGGACAGTACATGGCTGGTAACATCAACGCTGTCGGGTGACGTTCCGGATACACGGGCTTGGCTTTATTCTTCCGTGGAATTGTTTTCCGCAAATGACTCCACGGCGCTTAACAATACGGATAACGATACGATCAAAATCATTCATAAACCTCCGGTAACGGACAAAAAATTCGATGCGGCCCTATCTTTCACAACCGTTACCGATACGCAAATTGTTGTTAACAACAATACTTTCCCCGCCGTTGTCGCCGGCGATTCTTTTCAATATCGTCTTCAGGTAAAGAACAACGGTCCCAATCATGCCGGGTTGATTAACCTGAATACAATCGTTCCGGACATTCTTGAATTGTCCGAATTTTCAACAGTACCGGTTTTGAAAAACGATTCGTTATTCTGGAACATTGATACATTAAATAATCAGGGTGTGTGGAACGTCACCTTTACCGCGCAGACGCCCGATTCTTTCACGATCCTGCCGTTCGAACTAAACGCGAACGCTTTGATTACCGCGCCGTTGGACACTTTTCCGGATAATGATGAATCGGCTGTCAGGATTTACGTTGTGCAAAAACAAATACCGGATGAGATCGTGGATGTTGTGCCGGACCAGTTTGCCGTCACCGACTCTTTTGCTTTGAGCGGCAGCGATACCCTGAAATTTGCGGCTGAAGGAGAAAGATATCGTCATTATTTAATCATAAAAAATGCCGGTAATAAAACCGCCGAAAATGTTTCCATTGTCAATTATTTCCCGGATTCAGTAATGGTGCATCTAATACATCCATCGCCGGTATCCGTAAACTTTGATTCTTCTGTATGGATACTGGACACCCTGTCGCCAAATGAAGAGATTGTTTTATTATATGAAGCCATAGTGCCCGAAATCATGCCGGTCGGCACAAACACCCTGGTTAACAGGCTTTATGTGAGCGCGGACAATGAAACCGAAAGCCGGAAATCAAACAACAATTCCATATATTCGGTTTATAATTTCGTCAAAATCCCGGGGCCGTTCACGCCCGAGATAGAAGTTATTCCCACCGCAATGGACGTTACTGACAGCGCGCTGGTGCGTGTTAAAGTGCCGGTAAGGGTAACCGACTGGGATTTGTGGATTTACTGGCCGGATGGGCAGGTCATCAAAACGTTTGCCGACGATTTTATCGAAAATAACAAAATCCTGCAACCGGATATTTGGTACGATATAGACGACATGTACAATCATAGCAGTCTGGTCAGTTTGGCGGAACAGGATCAAATACTGTTTGAAATAAGGGCCAGCGGCCACCGGGGCAATGAGGGAACAGCCCAGGCAACATTAATTGTCCGCAGTGGAGATCATTTGGTTTTGGATCGTAATGTTTATAAACCGGATATAGAAGATTATGTGGATATTCGTTTCAAACTCGGATACAGAAGACTCGCCAGGCTTGATGTGTATGATGTCAGCGGTCGGCGGATTACCAAACTCACCGAAGATATTTACAACGGCGGCTGGAATTCATACCTGTGGAACGGAATAATGGAAAACGGCCGTAAAGTCGGAAGCGGCGTTTATTTAATCACATTACAATCCGGAGAGTTTAAAGACTGGAAGAAATTAATAATTGTGAGATAATCATGAAAATTAAAGATATTCGAAACCTGATTTTTTTCTTTTTGTTGCTTTTGGCCTCTAATCTTTTTGCCCAGATCAGAGCCGGTTCGGCCTTTTTAAAAATGCTTCCGGGTGCGCGGCTTCAGTCCATGGCTGCCGCACATACAGGGGTAATCGAGGACATGCACGCCATCTATGCCAATCCCGGGGCTACTGGCTTTTTACGGGAGTGGCAGTGGTCGGCTTCCTATACAAAATGGATTGCCGATATATACAACGCATCTTTCATCTATGGTCAAAATATTCGGATGCCGTGGAGCCGGTATACACGTTTCGCAGTGGGTATACTATACCAGGGCATGCCGGATTTCGACAGTACCGATAACATGATGCCAACGTCTTCATCAAGTGATCTCGTTGCCTCACTGAGTATCGGACAACCGTTAACCTTTATTTCCAATTACGTTTCTTTTGGTTCAAACGTTAAATACCTGCGCAACAAACTGGATCAGTTTGATACCTCGGGCTGGGCCTTCGATACCGGGTTGTCGGCCCGAACGCCGCGGTTCGGAATGGGTAATTCATTGTTCCCATACGGTATATTTTCTTTGGGTTTTGCCGTCACCCAGTTGGGAAGCGATTTGAAATTTAACACCGTAGGCACTCCTCTGCCGCAAACCTGGCGGGCGGGTGTCGCATTTTATACCGGTTCACACACCGGTTTACAGTTATTAATAACTGCGGACTATCAGGAAGTCAAGGATGAGGAAGGGGCTTTTGGTCTTGGCGCCGAATTCACCGTGAACCGGACTTTTTCAATTAACGGCGGTTATAATTTTGACAGCGACCTTTTTGAAAAAGTATCCTTTGGGGCCAGTATCAGGCTGGATGATATAAATACCTCCCTTGGTGATGTATTCCCCGGCCGCAACAATGCTCTGCGGCTGGATATTGCATCTATTAATGAGCAGGATTTCTTTTCCAGAACCTATAGGGGAACCGCATCCGATTATCCTATCGGACCGGAGAAATTCCGTTTTATGACATTCGCGGATATAGATACTTTTTTAACCGATACGGTCCCCATTTATTGGGAATCTTCCGCCGATCCCGATCTTTTTGATGATATTTATTATACTCTGCTGCTCGATCAGGATAGTTTAAAAATGGCCGACCTGGAAAATTTATATAAAAAGGATCCGGATAAATTATTTACAGTAATGACGGATTCTGCCTTTCTGGTTAAAGAAAAATTATCAGAAACGAAATATTTATTTACCAACGCAGTAGGTGGAAATTATTACTGGACTGTTTTTGCCATTGATAAAGACCGCCATGTCAAAATGGCGGAAAAGGATAATCGCCACATTGCCCGTTTTTATGTCCCCATGCCGGATATCGATATCGAAAATATAGAGTTCGAATACGATCCATGGATAACAATGAATGAATATCAGGGTACCCTGCTGGTCACAATCGACAACAAGGGCGACAGAACAGGAAAAAATTTCATCGTCACCGTTTCCGATTCGCTTGCCGTTTTAAAAGAAAGGCTTGTTGAAAGCGACACCGAAGAACCCACCTCTCGGCTGTTATCAAAAGCAACGATAGATTCTCTGCAGCCCGGAGAACAAAAAACAATTCAAATCGAATGGAATACCAAATGGCTCGGAAAACACATCATAATTGCGCAGGCCGATGTCGATTCGGTTCTTGCGGAGTGGAATGAAGATAATAATCTTTTCCCGCAGGATGTTTATACGATCCCAAAGGGACAAATATCCACAGCGGATACGGCCATTGCCTTGTTAAACTCGCGCGTTGTGATTGATATGCCTATCGTCACGGAGGTCACCTTTAATGAAAACAGTACGGCCGTATCTTCCGATTATTTAACATTTACTCAATTTGACCCGCATTTGAGTATTATCGCCGACCGTCTGGTTCGTCATCCGCAGTATAAAATACAGCTTCAGGGATATGCCGACCCGAATTCCGAAGTGGCAATAGTCGACCTCGCGGACCGGCGGGCCACGGCTGTCCGGGATACACTGATTCACAGGGGCGTGAATCCGGGACAAATCAAAATCATCGATGGACAAGTCTGGCCGTTAAGAAGAGTGCCTTCCAACCCGGATGATGCCAGATGGATTTTTGAAGAACGGCGTATGGTTAAAATTTCATCCGATTCGGTGGGACAGGAAGGTCTGTTTTTACCCCTGAAACATACCGATAATGAAACGCTGTTAAAACATTTGATCTTCCAAACGCAGTTGAAATATGCCGTTCCGGCATTTGAAGCATTTGCCCTCTATTATGGTAAAGGAATACGCGACACGATTGCATTGAACCTGAATACGGGAAGTAATATTAACAAAGACATTCAATGGCTACCGGTTAATAAGGATGATTTGTACTGGGATGAAAAAGAAGCTGAATACAATATCATGTTTACGGACACACTGGGCCGTACATTCCGGACCAAAACCAAAAACGTGGTCATGCACAAAAGGGATATCATTCGTGAAAACCGGATTGCCGTACCATTAAAGTTCGCGCAAACCGATCCGTTATACGATTTTTATCTTGACAAGTTATTCGAACAGGCCAGCACATTGCTGGAAAATCCAAACATGCGTATCGCCTTCAGCGGCCATGCCTGCGCCACAGGCTCCGCTGCTATAAACGAGAACCTGTCGGACCGGCGCGCTAGAAGCTTTTTTGAAGTTTTCAAAAATTACATGCAACGAAAACACCCGGAATACTATGACAGCATTATTCAACGGGTGGACCAGACCAAAGGCTTTGGCGAATACAATCCCATGCAGATTGAACGGTTAACCGGTGAAGTAATCCTCATCGGCGATAACGAAAAATCCACCGGCAGAATTTTGAATCGCCGGATCGAGATCAAGATATATATGAAAGATTCTCCTTTGTATTAAAAAAAGCCCCCGAAAAATTCGGGGGCTTTTTTTATGACACCAATTAAAACGTTTTTAACATTAATTATATTCATAACCTCAATCTTTATCCCTCATCCGATTAACTCTTTTTATTATAATATCCCAAAGATATTAATGCCGTACGATAAAGATTTTCGTTTAGTTGTTGTGAATTTAAGGGTATTTTCGTATTATTATCTTTGAATCGCGAATAAAACGGACTCTCCTTATGCTCAAAAAACTGACATTCGAAGAAATACAAGCGTCCCGGCCGCAGCCGGAACAGGTATTAAAAACACAAAGAACCCCGGTTGTCGCCATCGCGGACAATATCCGCAGTCTGCATAACGTGGGGGCGCTGTTCCGCACATCCGACGGTGCCTTTATAGAACATCTGTACCTGTGCGGGATAACCGGCGTCCCGCCCCGCGGCGAAATCCGCAAAACCAGCCTCGGCGCAGAAGAAACGGTCCCCTGGAGTTATGAAAAGGACGCCGCTTCCGTCATCACCCGTCTGAAAAAACAGGGTTATCAGATCGTCGCCCTGGAGCATACCAGCAACAGCAGGCATTATGGCGATGCGGACTACCGATTTCCGCTTTGCCTGATCGTCGGTAACGAATATCACGGCATGCAGGATCACCTTGTCGAAATGGCGGACCTGGCCATTGAAATCCCCATGATAGGTGTAAAACAGTCATTGAATGTGTCGGTTGCGTTCGGCATAGCCCTGTATGAGATACTGCAAAAATATCAACAACGAAAAATGAATGCAACCATTACAGGTTCGTAAAGTATAACCATATTAAAACAAGAGAATTAAATGAAATTTTTTAAAGACGGTTACAACAAAAGAGGCGTAATATATATCGGCTTTGGAATATTGGGTGTTTTGTACGAGTTTATATTCAGACACCCCGTTCGCCCGGTTGTTTTGTTATTGTGGGCCGGTATTGTTTGTATTGGAATTATTGTTATTTTTACATTAAAGGATCCCGAAAACTGAAACGTTTCACTACAAAAAACAGGTGGCTGCTCTTAGCCGTGCTTTTACAGCCGTTAATACTGTTTGCCCAGGACAAGTTTTATACCGGATACGACAAACCATTAAACACACGCGAATACAATACCGCCCTGTCCGCGGAGAATCCCATCGATGTATTGCATTATGATATAGCTCTGCAGATATACCCTGACAATAAGACCATAACCGGTTTGACCATATTACAAATAGTAAAAAAGACCACGGAGAATACAGATTTTTATCTTGACTTTTACCAGTTAAATATCGACTCAATATTCGTGGAGAATCAAAAAACGACTTTTCACTATGATAAACAGCAGATCGAAATCCCCTTTGGCGCGGCCCGGGACACTTTTTTTGTTCGCATTTATTACCGGGGCAGTCCAGGGAATGACGGTACCGGCGGATTCTTTTTTACGGACAGGATCATCTTTACCGTCGGAGAAGGATTACGAACATATCCCCCTTCCAAGTTGAGATACTGGTCGCCGTCACATGATGTGCCGGACGACAAAGCCCTGCTGGATATCCGCATCACGGTCCCTGAACCCTTACAGGCCTTTTCCAACGGATTGCTTGTCTCTACGGAAAAAGACAGAATAAATCATACGGCAACATATCACTGGCGGGAAAGCCATCCCATTGCGCCCTATTTGATTGCCATAGCCGTAAGCGATTATGAGGTTTTATCAAAAAACTATGTTTCCGTCACCGGAGATACGATCCCGCTTGAATTTTATGTCACGCCCGAAAAAAAGGAAAAAGCTCTGGAAGACTGGAAAGATTTGCCGCTCATGATGAAATTTTTCGAGGAGAACTTTTACCCGTATCCGTTTGACCGGTACAGCATGGCGGAAGTGTATATCGGGGGCGCAATGGAGCACCAGACCATGACATCCTATTCCTCCGGGCTGATCACCGGCGATCACAGATTTGATTACATCATCGTGCATGAACTGGCACACCACTGGTTCGGCGACCTGGTCACATTGTCCGACTGGCGGGAAATCTGGTTGAATGAAGGTTTCGCGACCTATTGCGAGGCGCTTTATTTTGAATGGACGGGAGATCAAACCGTGTTACAAAATTATATGACCAAACTCGCCTCGGAATATTTTAGTGATGTGGGCAGCTCCGGTCACTTTCCGATTTATGATCCGGTTTACCTGTGGGGTTCTACAGTATACGAAAAAGGCGGCTGGGTACTGCACATGCTGCGCCGGGCAATCGGGGAAAACAATTTCTGGGAGATGATGCGGCAATATATTCACGAGTTCGCCTACGGCAATTCCACCATCGATGATTTTAAACGGATCGCCGAACAGGTATCCGGTCAGGACCTGGACTGGTTCTTTACACAGTGGATATACAACAGCGGCTTCCCGGAATTGAATGTCGGCTGGGAAATGTCAAAACTGCAGACCGACGAATATAAAATTTTATTAACAATTGAACAAAAACAGAAAACCGAAAAATTCTATCACCTGCCGGTTGAGATATTGTTCAAATCGGAAACCGCGCAAAAGCTGGATACGGTTATCGTAAACCGGCCGGTTCAATCATTTGATTTCACATTACAGGACAAACCGGATGAACTGGTAATGGATCCGGATACCTGGTTGTTAAAAAAAGTAAATATTATCGCCAGGCCGCTGCCCCCCGGTTTTGTAGAAAATGAATTCAATATATCGCAAAATTATCCCAATCCTTTTATCCCGGGTAATCATTCTGCGGAAACGTATTTTAATCTTCAGGTTGCCAAAAAGAACGCTCCTCATCACGTATCGCTCTGTCTTTTTAATGTGCTCGGGGAAAAAGTGAAAACACTGCTGGATAAAAAAATGATAAGCGGATTGTATACATTTTCATGGGACGGAACAGACGATAACGGAATACCGGTCCCGTCAGGTTTGTATTTTGTCAGGTTTAAATCTAATGATGTGGAAATTATTAAAAAATTAACTTTATTAAAACACGAATAAATTCTATATTTAAACTCTTTCTGTCAACAACTCTGGTCGGGTACCATTTTCCATACTATTAATACATCGTATGCCGCTAATAAATTATTTTAATAGTATAAGAAAATCAATCTGGAGCAATAATGAACAAATACGGCCATTTTGATGATAAAAACCGGCAGTATGTTATTACCAGACCGGATACGCCGTTACCCTGGATCAACTTTTTGGGCAGTAATGACTTTTACGGAATTATTTCCAATACGGCGGGAGGCTACACTTTTTACCGCGACGCCCGGCTGCGCCGGTTAACGCGCTACCGTTATAACAACGTTCCGCTGGACAGTAACGGCAGGTATTTATATATCAAAGACGGTAATACCATATGGAATCCCTCCGGAAAACCGGCCAATACTCCACTGGACAGTTATGAATGCCGACACGGTCTGGGTTACAGTATTTTTACCGGCGTTAAAAACGGTTTGGAAGTCGGGATGACCTTTTTTATTCCCATCGATCAAACCATAGAAATTATGGATGTACGCATCAAAAATAAAACCGGTGAAAATAAAACAATCCGTTTGTGGAGCTTTATCGAATGGTGCCTGTGGGACGCCTGGGATGACATGACCAACTTTCAGCGCAATTTCTCTATCGGCGAGGTTGAAGTGGAAAACAACACAATCTTTCATAAAACCGAATACCGGGAACGACGTAATCATTATGCCTTTCACTCATGCAGTCTGCCCACATCCGGCTTCGACACCCGCCGGGACGCCTTTGTGGGTGTGTATAACGGTCTGGATTCCCCCAGAGCCGTTCAGGAGGGCCGTTGTTTCAACAGCATCGCGCACGGCTGGTCGCCGGTTGCCGTCCACCAGGCGGACCTGACGGTTCACGCCGGTGAAGAAAAACGGTTTCACTTTATTCTGGGTTACGCGGAAAATGAACAGGACAAAAAATTTACCGCGCCGCATGTGATTAACAAGGAAAAAGCATACAAATTAATAAACCATTACGCCGAACCCGGGAAAATAGATCGGGCCTTTACGGAACTGCGGGATTACTGGAACGGACTGCTGGCCAATTATCAAACCGAAACCCCGGATAATGATGTCAACCGCATGGTCAATACCTGGAACCAGTACCAGTGTATGACCACCTTTAACATGTCCCGCTCGGCGTCATTTTATGAATCCGGGATCGGTCGGGGCATGGGTTACCGGGACAGCAACCAGGACTTGCTCGGATTTGTGCACATGGTCCCTGACCGCGCCCGGCAGCGGATACTCGACCTGGCCGCCACCCAGTTGTCCGACGGCACCTGCTTTCACCAGTACCAGCCGCTCACCAAAAGAGGCAATACCGATGTCGGCGGCGGATTCAATGACGATCCGTTGTGGCTGCCCCTGTCCGTTTCCGCCTATATAAAGGAAACAGGGGATTTCAGTATCCTGGATGAAAAGATCGGTTACGCGGACCTGGACAATAAAGACGGCGCCACCCTGATGCACCACCTGGAGACCTCGATGAATTACACCCTCAACAACCGGGGACCGCACGGTCTGCCGCTTATCGGCCACGCGGACTGGAACGACTGCCTGAACCTGAACTGTTTTTCCACAACACCGGGCGAAAGTTTTCAGACCGCCGGAGATATCAGCGGCAGCGTTGCCGAATCCGTCATGATCGCCGGACTGTTTTGCGCCGCGGGAGAGGAAATGGCCGGTCTTTACCGGCAACTGGGCAGGCAGGATGACGCCGATACGATCGGCAAAGAAGTGGAAAACATGAAACAAACCGTTCTGCGGCACGGCTGGGACGGGGACTGGTTCCTGCGCGCCTATGACGCGGAAAGCAAAAAGATCGGCTCCAAAGAAAACGAGGAAGGAAAAATATTTATCGAGAGCCAGGGTTGGGGCGTTTTAGGAGGAATCGGACTGGAAAACGACTATGCCCGCCGGGCGCTGGACAGCGTGAAAAAGCACCTGGCCACGGACAACGGCATTATACTGCAGCAGCCGGCTTACCAGCAATATCACACTGAACTGGGCGAGATTACCTCCTATCCGCCGGGATACAAGGAAAACGCCGGTATTTTTACGCACAACAACACCTGGATCCAGATCGCCGAAACCATCCTCGGGGACGGAGACCAGGCGATGAAATATTACAAAAGCATTTGCCCGTCAACCAAAGAGGCGCAGATCGACACCTACCGCGGCGAGCCCTACGTTTACAGCCAGATGACTGCCGGCCGCGACGCGCTCACACCCGGCGAGGGTAAGAACTCCTGGCTGACCGGCACCGCTTCGTGGAGTTTTGTCGCTGTTTCCCAGTACTTTCTGGGTGTAAGGCCGGATTATAACGGCCTAATTGTCGATCCCTGTGTGCCGAAAAACTGGAGGGACTTTAGAATAAATCGTATATTCCGCGGCAAAAAATATAACATAGCCGTATCCAATCCGGACGGCGTCTGCAAGGGCGTGAAATCGCTTACCGTGGACGGCAAAAAGATCGACGACAATATCATACCCCCGGAACTGGGCGGCGTCGAGGTTGAGATCAGGGTGGTGTTGGGGTGAAAAAATCATTTACAATATAGAGCACTATTATCTTTTTATGGGGGCCAAAGGTTTTAATTTGATTTTCACTTTTAAAATAATTAATTTTCATGAATAAACCAGTTGAATAAAAAATTTCTTCTGATCTTAAAATTTATTGTAATATGTTTAAACTGGATAAAACCGCTGCTCGGGTTGTTTCATTAAAAAAACCACCAAATGATTTTAACTTTTGGCAATCGCAACCGCCTGAAACAAGACTGGCGGCGCTGGAACATATAAGACAGGAATATAATGCCTGGAAATATCCCCATATCACCGGACTTTCAAGAGTTTATCGAATTATTAAACGTTCATAAAGTCCGGTATTTGATCGTTGGCGGTTACGCGCTGGCATTTCATGGACATCCCCGGTATACAAAAGATATGGATGTCTGGATTGAACCCACCAAAACCAATGCTGTTAAAATTTTACAGGTTTTAAATGATTTTGGATTTGCCTCGTTGCAATTTTCATTAAAAGATTGTATGAATCCTGATAATGTAATACAACTGGGATCCCCTCCATATAGAATTGATTTGATTTTTGAATTGGATGGAGTTGAATTTAAAACATGTTATTCAAATAAAATGGTATTGACTATTAAAGATCTGAAAATAAATTTTATTGATCTCGAAAATCTAAGAAAAAATAAAAAAGCTACAGCTCGACCCCAGGACATTGTAGATCTGGAAAGGCTGGCCCCGGAATCAAGCTGAATATTGTATAGAACTATTTTTTATTTGATATACAAATAATCCTGCGTTAAGGAGAAAAATTATGTTTAATAAACTTTCTTATTGTGGGATCATTTGCGACGGCTGCCCGGTGTACTGGGCGACGATCGTAGCGGATAAAAAAAAGCAACAGAAAATGAGGGCCGAGATCATCCGCATCAGCAAAGAAGAATTTGGTCTGGATTTTAAGCCGGAAGAATTAACGGATTGTTACGGTTGTATGGATGAATCAAACAAGCTGCTAAAAGCAAGTCGTGAATGCGGGATCAGAAAATGCGCAATGCAAAAGGGATTGCATAATTGCGCTTATTGTGATGATTATCCCTGTGATATGCTGCAAAAGTTCCATAAAACGGACCCGGACGCCAAAGCGCGGCTGGATGTATTAAGAAGTGCGTTGTAAAGCGGTAAAAAAAAGATATTGAATTCTGATATTGATTTATAATCCAAACACAGAGAAGATTTTATCTCCGGTATTTTTTGTCCGATGAATTCCGGCCGACATCTTGAAAAAAAACACAAAAAATATGACACTGCAAAATCTGCTAAACAAATGCGAAAAACGGGTCATCGGGCTGATGTCCGGCACCTCTGCGGACGGCATCGATGCGGCGCTGGTAAAAATTAAAGGCTGCGGACCGGAAACAAAGCTGGAAATAACGGCTTTTGATTGTTTTCCCTTTAGCCGGGAGCAAAAACAAAAAATTCTCTCCGTTGCCGGCGCGGGAAAATACGCAATCGATGAATTATCACAGCTCAATTTTTACCTCGGCTACCTGTTCGCGGATGCGGCCATCTCAATTGCGAAAAAAGCCGGCTTATCCGTATCCGATATCGATCTGATCGGCTCCCACGGTCAAACGGTCCGGCATGTGCCGGAACCGGGGCATTTTATCGACCGCCGGATTTCTTCCTCCCTGCAGCTTGGCGAACCCTCGGTTATCGCCAACACAACCGGCGTCACCACAATCGGCGACTTTCGTCCGGCGGATATGGCTGTGGGCGGCCAGGGCGCTCCGCTGGTGCCGCTTTTCGATTACCTGTTGTTCCGCTCCGAAAAAGTGACCCGCGCCGTCCTGAATATTGGCGGAATCGCCAATTTGACTCTACTCCCCAAAAGTTGTACACCGGAACAGGTTATCGCCTTCGATACCGGTCCCGGTAACATGATTGTGGATAACTTGTGCAAAACTATGTTTAACAGGGATTTTGATAAAAACGGCTCCCTTGCAGACAGCGGAACCATAAATTACAGCCTGGTAGACCGGCTTTTGCAGGATGATTATTTCTCCCAACCACCGCCGAAATCAACCGGCCGGGAACGTTTCGGTGCAGATTATTTAAATAAAATCATAGACTTGGGATGTGTTGATAACCTGAGCCCCGTAGATTTGATCGCAACCATGACTTTTTTCAGCGCGAAAATAATATCCACAGCCGTTGAGCGATTTTATCCACAACCCATTGAAGAATTTATCGTTAGCGGCGGCGGTGTGAATAACTTTATATTAATGCGCCATTTACAGGAATTAATGCCCGAAATCCGGTTTTCCACCACAAATCAACACGGCATTCCTCCAGATGCCAAAGAGGCCGTCTGTTTTGCCGTGCTGGCGAACGAAACTCTGCATGGACATCCCGGAAATATCCCTTCGGCTACAGGAGCTAATAGACCGGTCGTTTTAGGGAAAATTTGTTTACCCGGTTTTTAAATTTTTATTTTGAAATTGTTCTATTCATTATCAATCGGGGGATAAATATATTTAAAATATTATCCAGTATCTCAGAGCAGCCCCGCAAAAGTATAATCGCTGAAATGCGCAATCGGATCATTTAGTTTCATGGGTTCGCGTACCAGGAAGGGTTCACCGTAATGCGCTCCGATCTTGTTTCCCCAGTATTCTCCCCGCGCGATGATGGAGCGCAGAAATTCCGGGGTACTGATATATGTCGCTTCTCTGTAGTCATATTCCTTTTCCGGGTTATGGAACTGCGACGCATATACCTGGATGGCTTTGATCTTGTCTTCAAACGTATCGGATACATCCACAATAAAGGACGGTTTAAAATCATAGAGTTCCATATAATAGATCACTTTGGTCGGACGGTAATGCGGCTGGCCGGTATCAATATTCTTCAGGCCGGAAAAAAAAGCCGCCTGTCGAACCAGTAAAGAACAATTTCCGTGGTCCGGGTGCCGGGTTTCCCAGTACGGCGTCAGCACGATTTTCGGACGGTATTCCCGGATTTCTTTTATGATCTTGAGCTGATTTTTCCTGTTATTTTCGATGCTGCCGTCGGGTATATCCAGGATTCTGTTAACGGAAACGTTCATAATTTTAGCGGCCTGTTCATTCTCTTTCTGACGCAGTTCCGGTGTGCCGCGTGTGCCCATTTCACCGGCCGTTAACGAAACCACACCGGTTTTATAGCCCTTTCGGGCGAGTTTGATGAGCGTTCCGGCGCACATAAGTTCCACATCATCAGGATGCGCGGAAAACGCCAGTACATCACAACTTTGTTCCATATTATAACTCCATCATTTTATGTTCGATATTTTCCGGGTCAACGGCGTCATAAAGCCGGTCCAAAAGTGAACGGCCGTATTTTATCAAATACGGTAATATATTCAATTTTCGTTCCTGCAGTGTATTTTCAGGTAACAGGTTTTCCGATATTGTTCTTATTTGTTCCGAGATTATCTGTTCCCGCTGTTCTACGGCCTTCATCACCTTTTGCTCCATCATATCGATCTGTTTTTCAATACCGGACTCGGTTTTCTCGATAACCGTTTTCATGGAAGGTTCGCTTTTGATGATCTTTTCTCTCAGTAATTTCAGGTCATGTGACAGATTGGCCTGTATGTTTACAAATCGTTCTTTAATATCCTCCGGTACGTAGGCGCTCAACGCTTTTTCAATTGAACCCTGCCGGTCGATAATGAATTGTTCCGGAATCAGTGCAAATTTTTCAAAGTGGCGTTTTATTTTGGGTTCAATCAGGGTAAAACCGGCGCGCGGGAAAACAATGGGCATTTGCAGCGCCATGGCCTTGTACAATCCTTTTAATTGCGCCCAGTAGGCGATCTCCCCGGGCCCGCCGACATAGGCAACGGTCGGAAATAAAGTGTCCTGCACGAGCGGCCGGAGAGCGGCTTTCGGACTGAGTAATTCCGGGTGTTGCAGCAAAACGTCTACAGTATATTTTTCCCCGGAAAACATATTGATATATTCATTCTCCTGAAGCTGGAGACTATGTCTGCCGTCTTTTAAGGTAAAAACATTTGGTCGGTCAGGCTGCACGGAAATTTGTGTATGATAACCCCTGTCCGTTAATTCCTGACCGGCTTTTTGTAAAACTTTTATTGATATTTGTTCTTTTAATTCTTTCGCGAAAACATCTTTTACAAACGGTTTGAACCTGCTGTCAGAAGAATCAAACAGGATGATACCATACTTTTCAAACAAACGGGTAAACCAGCGGGCAAAAGCAATAACATATTTTACGCCGGGCTTGTAACATTCCCCCAGGGAATTCAATATCTCGTCTTTGTATTCCGTATCTACAATAGAGTCGGCAAATTGGGTAATAAGTGTGGAAATAGAATTATCCAGATCAATTTGTGAAACCGGACTTCTGTCCGATCTGTTCTGAGCTTCATAAACCAGTTTTTTGTATCGATTGTCCCGGTCAATATAGCCGGTCCATTTGACTTCATCAAAATCATGATCCTCGGAAACAAGGTAAAAGACCGGTAAAACAGTTGTCCGCATTCGGATCGATAGTTCACGGGCCAGTTTAATCGTCGTAAGCGCCTTGTAAATCGTATACAGAGGCCCGGAGAACAAACCAACCTGCTGGCCCGTGGCAACGACAAGCGTTTCCGGTTCGGATAATTTAGATATGTTTTCCAGGGTCGTCCGTTCGCAGCCAAAATTGGTGTTTTGTTCTGTCAGGATTTTTGTTAATTCTTTTTTAAAGGGCCGTTTTGTCAATAAAACGTTATCGGCTATGTGTCTATAGTTTTCCAAATTTCGGAAATCACCGGTAAAAAATTTTTTCACCTTTTCCCAATCTGTTAAATAATCCACGACCAGCTGGGAAATTCCCGGCGTCTTTTCTGGGGGAAAACTCATAACTTTTGTCCGATTAAGATTAACCTCGGTGAATGCTGCGTAAAGGGATGAATATCATAATCACCGAAAACAGCCGTGCAATTTAATCCCGAGTTTTCAAAAAAATGCAGCAATTCGATTAAATGATAAGCCCTGACGGATTCAACATATTCCCGAATATCTCCGTCCTCATGAACGGAAATCTTTTTTTCGATCCGGTTCGTCTCTTTATTATAAAACCGTTCCTGTACAACCCTGATATTATCTTTTACCCTCGAATCCCTGATCGTCATATTCGGAAGCGCCTGGATAATATTTAAATAATCAAATAAAAACAAACCGCCCGGTTTTAGAACGCGGGCGGCAGCGCGTATCACTTTTTCGTTTTCGACATCACTGTCAAAATATCCGAAACTGGTAAACAGGCTTAGTACGGCGTCAAAGGAACCGCAAAAGGGTAGCTCCCGCATATCACCGCGCACAACCGGAATATGATAACCATTTTCCATTCCTTTACGCTGCGCCAGACTTAATAATTCGGGGGACAGATCCAGCCCAAAAACATCTAATTTATATTTGGCGCATTCAACGGAATTACGTCCATAACCGCATGCCAGGTCAAGTACTTTTTGTCCTGGTTGTAAATTTAATACCTGAACGGCAAATTTTATAATTTGTTTCGCTTCGCTTTCGTTACGGTTGGAATAGATTTTTAAATAATCATGACCGAATGCTTTTTTGTACCAGCCCATATTCGATTTCTAATTTATAAATTGGTTTTTATAATTCATTATAATTTATTAAATTAATAAACGAAATAAAACTGTTTTTCTTTTTCATGCAAATAAAACATCAGAACATATTGCTTCATTTCATATTTTTTTTGTAAATTGATTTTAATAACGGGATAAAGCAAAGTTCTCATATTCAAACAACCATATACACATGATCGAAGTTAAGGAGACAGAGTGGGTTCTATTAAACTGATAATATTTGATCTGGATGGAACGCTTGTTCACACCGCACAGGATGTGCATGATAGTGTAAATTTGACTTTAAAGGAAATGGGCCTTCCGAAAGTTACTTTTGAACAAACAAAAAAGGCCCTCGGCCCGGGACCGGCCTTTTTTTCAAAAATTATCCTGGGAGAAGATAATACACATCGCTTTGACGAATATAGAGATATTTTCAGACCCATATATCTTGAAAGGTGTCTTTATAAAACCAAACCTTTTCCCGGAATAACCGAACTGCTGAAAAAACTGTCGGATTATAAACTGGCAGTTGCTACCAACAAGCCTTCAAACAGCACCAATTTAATACTGGACGGGTTAAATTTAAAAAGTTATTTTCACCTGATTGTCGGTGCGGACCTCGTTGAACACACTAAACCGCATCCGGACATGATTTATTATATATGCTCCGAATTACAGGTTCCGCCGCAGGAAACCATGCTTATCGGCGATACGGATAACGATATTTTGGCAGCCAACTCTTCCGGCGCGTACAGTTGCCTCGCGGGTTGGGGGTATTCTTCCGATAAAGAAAATTTATCAATAATCAGTGATTTTCACATTGATCAACCGCAGGACGTGCTGGAAATACTTGAAAGAAAAAATATCCCTGAAAAAAAAATTATTAATATCGGTTTATAATATTCATTTAAAAAAAATACAAACGCTATGAACAAAAATAAACGGTTTTTACCGACATATAAAGGCTGTATTGTTTGTGGACAAAGGGATACCAATCCGAATACCTTAAACGTCCGCTTCAGGATTGCCGATGACGGCGTTGAAGTTCCCTTTACCCCGGATTACAGACAGGAAGGCTACAAGGGTATTGTACATGGCGGCGTGATAACATCCCTGCTGGATGAAACGATCGGCTGGGCCGTTGCCGTGCAGATAAAAAAATATTTTGTCACCGCGGAACTGAATATCCGTTTTGTAAAGCCGTTACCGGTCGGTACGAATGTTATTGTTAAAGGCAGAGTGATTGAGCACAAATCGCGGTATTCCATAGCCGGGGGCGAAATAACGGATTCCACAGGCCAGGTCTTTGCCCGGGCGGAAGGTAAATTTATCCCCATGCCCGATGAGCATGCTCACAAAGTGCATAATTATTTAACATTTCTGAAAGACGATGTGGATATACTGAATCTTTAACCGATAGATTAGAACGTTTTTTTTTATGAATATTTTAGGATTTTCCTGTTTCTACCACGACAGCGCCGCCTGCCTGGTGCAGGACGGCAAAATTATTGCCGCCGCCCAGGAAGAGCGTTTTAGCCGTAAAAAACATGATTTTGATTTTCCCCGCAAAGCTATCCGGTTTTGTCTGTCCTGCGCGAACATAACTGTCAAAGACCTGGATATCGTCGTCTTTTATGATAAACCTTTTATCAAATTCGAACGTATCCTGGAAACCTACCTTGCCTACGCGCCCAAAGGATTAGCCTCCTATCTTATGGCGCTGCCTTTATGGATCAAGCAAAAAATCTGGATCCCGGACCTGATCCAAAAAGAGATCAAATACGAGGGTAAAATCATCTTCCCGGAACACCACGAATCCCATGCCGCGTCCGCGTTTTTCCCTTCCCCTTTTCAGGAAGCCGCCTTCCTGACCATGGACGGCGTCGGCGAATGGACCACAACGTCGTTTGGCGTCGGTAGAGACAATAAAATAGAAATCGATTCCGAACTGCACTTCCCCCATTCCCTCGGTTTGCTTTATTCCGCTTTTACGTACTATACCGGGTTTAGGGTCAATTCCGGAGAATATAAAGTCATGGGTCTGGCGCCGTATGGTGAACCCAAATATGTACAAACGATACTGGACCATCTGATTGATCTCAAGAAAGACGGTTCCTTTAAAATTAATATGGATTATTTCAATTACGCCGCCGGTCTGACCATGACAAATAAAAAGTTCGATAAACTGTTCGGCGGGCCGCCGCGGAAGCCGGAAACACTGCTGACCCAGAAAGAAATGGACCTGGCCCGTTCCGTGCAGGTTGTGACCGAGGAGATCATGCTGCGCTGCGCACGGTTTGTTTATGATCAAACCGGTCAAAAGTATTTGTGCCTCGCGGGAGGTGTTGCATTAAACTGCGTGGCCAACGGACGAATTTTACGGGAAGGCCCTTTTGAGGACATCTGGATCCAACCGGCGGCCGGCGACGCCGGCGGCGCCCTGGGTGCGGCATTGTTCGCATGGTACCAGGTGCTTGGCAATAAACGCAGCGCGGCTTTGAGCGAAGATGATCAGACGGCTTCACTGCTTGGGCCGGAATATTCGGACGCGGAAATAGAATCGTTTTTGAGGACAAGAAATATTCCTTATCAGAAATTAAGAGAAAAGGACATTCCGGAAAGAACCGCCGAATTGTTGATTAAAAACAATGTCGTCGGCTGGTTTCAGGGGCGAATGGAATTCGGGCCGCGCGCACTCGGCAGCCGATCCATTATCGGCGACGCCCGCTCACCGGACATGCAGGCCCGCATGAACCTGAAAATAAAATACCGGGAGAGTTTTCGGCCATTTGCGCCGACCGTTCTCGAGGAAGACGTATCCGAATATTTCGATCTGGACCGGCCAAGTCCGTATATGCTCCTCGTCGCGCCGGTTAAAGAAATCAAACGCCGGATCATGACCGACGATGAAAAAAAACTCTGGGGAATCGATAAATTGAACGTTGTCCGGTCCGAAATCCCGGCGATTACGCATGTCGATTATACCGCCCGTATTCAAACGGTAAATGAAAAATACAATCCCCGGTATTACCGGTTGATCCAAAAATTCAAAGAAAAAACCGGCTGTCCGGTTATTATCAATACCTCTTTTAATGTTCGGGGTGAACCGATTGTCTGTACGCCACAGGATGCCTATATGTGTTATATGAGAACCGAAATGGATTATCTGGTTATGGGGAGCTTTGTTCTGGATAAAAAAGAACAGCCGCCATTAAAGGATGACGTCAACTGGAAGAATCAATATGAGCTTGATTAATGAAATGAAAACAGGTCTGTCCCGGTTGGAACAGGATAACAGATCGCTGAGAAAATTTGCCGTTGTCATATCAAGCGTTCTGGTTTTTATCGGGTTACTGGTTTTCTTTTTCGGCAGGTATCCGGAGCGGGCTTCCTGGTTGGGTGGAACGGCCGTCGTACTTATACTTTTAGGTCTACCCTTTCCACTACTTATCAAACCTCTGCACACATTCTGGATGGGCCTGGCGTTGTTTATCGGTTATTTTATGTCCAGGTTGCTGCTGTCACTGCTTTTTTTTATCGTATTCTCTCCCGTTTCCCTTTTTTTACGGTTATTGGGAAAAGATATATTAAAGCAAAAAATTGATAAATCCGCAAACAGCTACTGGATAAAAAAGGATAAAAAGGATCGTTCAACTGAAGATTATGAACGGCAGTTTTAAGTTTTAGTGGTACCCTGCCGGGCTTTCCGTGATATGATATATCGGGAAAAATTTTTCCCCCTGCTTAAAAATCCTGAGATACGGTAAATGAAAAATAACTTGTTCGATAATCATAATAAACATCGTTTGATTTGTTGTTAACGGACGTCCAGCCCGCCGATATTTTCATCGGATCAACAGCCTGACTCAATCGTATTGTCTTTTCAAGCATAAACCAGTTGCTCAACCTATTATCATTTCGAAATCTTTCATCCGGAAACGGGTTTCCCTCCAGGTCCAATGCGAGGCGGTTATTATATTCGTTTAAATTCAGCATACTGCCTGCGGATAATTTCATGTTCCATGGCAACTTTTGTTTCAGGGTCAACTCAAACTCCCGGGCATTGTATCCGAATACATCATTAAAGACTTCCTCGTCGGAATAGTAAAATCCGTCCGATGTACCCAGGTAACGAACCGAGTTGGACAAATTTCTTCTTATCGACAACTGCCCGCTTAAACCGGTTGTTAAGGACAATGCCTGCGCCATTCTGAACAAGGCGACCACCTGTCGACTTTGACCGTCGCCAACTGTTATCATTTCGGGAAAACCCTCGATAACGCTTTTCTCGGCTGATGTAATATAATTTTTACTTGACAAATCCGCTTCAACAATGATCGTTGTTCCGGTATCGAAAAACCTGCTTACTCTGGCAAAAAACATCGACTGCCAGTGCGAAAAGGCATCCAGATTCTTATAATTACGGTTTGTCACTTGCAGACCCGCATAACCGTAAAGCTGGTCCATTAATTTTATTCTGGTATTCACATATAAAAAACTTTCAAACAATTCAAACCATTTATAGTTTTCGGTATGTTTTCTGTTACTAAAACCTGTCCCGGCATATAACCTGTCGCCGTTTTTATTCAGATCATGATACAGGGATAAACCAAATTCGTGTTTAAAATAATTTTTGTCCCGGTATTGGTCAAACATGGTTACATTACCGTCATAATAAACTCTTAATCCATGATCCTCGTTTAACCAGTCATTATTCGCATAGATATTGAAATTAGAATAATAATCCGGCAGAGTTCTGTAATTTCCAAAAACATTACTCGTATATCCGCCGGAGGATTGAACGGAAATCCCGGGCTGCGGTAAAAGCATTGCGGGGTATGACACCAGTATTGTTATGACAAATATTAAAATTCTGCTTTTCATCTTTATTGTCCTTATAATAAAGGCAGTGATGAGTATCAACCCATCACTGCCGGTTTACTGTCGTGATTTAATTATTACTTCCGGGGCCTTTTCCGTTTCCGCCTTTGCCTTTAGTATCATCGGCATTACCTTTGTTGAAGGTATTTCCCATTTTCGCGCCGCGGCCGAGACAATTCTCGGGACGAACCCAATCGGGATCCTGGCCGTTGGGAATTCCGTCGCCGTCGGTATCCGGTGCATTATCATTGATGCCGTCACCGTCTTCATCGATAAAACCATGTAAGCCTCTGCCGTTTCCTTTGCCTTTGCCAAATCCGGTTCCGTTATTGGGGCGTTCATAGTCGGGGTCCTGGCCGTTCGGTATTCCGTCGCCATCGGAATCCGGGGCGTTATCATTGATACCGTCGCCGTTTTCATCAACAAAACCTTTGCTGCCATTACCTTTACCGGTTCCCTGTTTTACATAATCAGGGTCCTGGCCGTTCGGAATGCCGTCACCGTCGGAATCCGGGGCGTTATCATTGATACCGTCGCCGTTTTCATCAACAAAACCCTTGCCGCTGTTACCTTTACCGGCTCCCTGTTTTACATAATCAGGGTCCTGGCCGTTCGGTATTCCGTCACCGTCGTGATCGGGGGCATTATCATTGTAACCGTCATCGTCTTCATCAACAAAATTACTGCCGTGTTGTGCGTTTTGTGCTGAAACCTGTGGTACCGCAAAAAAGAAAATCACAAAAAGTGATAAAAATAAAACTGCTATTGTTTGTGTTATGCGTTTCATGATTTGCTCCTTTCATATTTTATTTATATTTTTTAACGCTAACTGATGCTTGGTCAGGCAATGGTCGTGCCAAAAATCATTTATGTGCTCAAGTTGTTTATTTTATTTAATTTATAACAATAGCCGTTTTTAAAGGTTTTTTTCTGTTTCGACCGTTTGGTCGAATTTTTCGTCCGTTTTGTCGGTTATAATTATTAAATTAAGATATTGTCACATACTTTTTCAAAACACAGCAGTATTATAAATCAAGAGAAAAATATGAAAGCATATTATTATCCGAAGCAGCCTCTTCAAAGACGTTCCTATCTGGATCACAAAATCATTATCACCCTGTTTGTGATATTGGGATTGCTGTTAATTTTATTTGCCGTATTGGAAATTAAGGGCAGCAAAAATGAACTATTGCACGTGATGCACGAACAATCCACGGCAATGATGACCGCGTTACAAAAAGGAAGCGAAAATGCCATGACTTCTTTCGCCCTGGTCGAAGATTTATTGGCGGAAAAACTTTTAAGTAATGCCAGGCTTTTGGAAAGGCTGGATTATATAAAATCCCTGTCGGAAAAAGATATCAAAGAAATAGCAGAACAAAATAATATATTCAGAATTAATGTTTTTGATGCGGCCGGTAACCGTATTTTAACCAATGCCCCGGGAAGGGGCGGAAAAGACAGGATGGACCAGCCGTTCCGGATACATGAAATTTTAAAAGATGAAACAGTTGACGAGCTTGTTCTCGGTTTTCGCCAGAGCCGTTTTGGTACCGGTGACCGCTTCGCCGTGGCAAAACGACGTCGAAAAGGCGGTGTAATTATAATGAACATCAATGCCGCGGAAATGTTGGCGTTCAGAAAAACAATTGGCGCCGGAAAACTGGTAACCGATATCGGAAACAGTGATGGAATAGAATATGTCGTCCTTCAGGACAGCGTCGGAATTTTACTGGCTTCTCAGGGAGTGGATTCGATCCGCTCAATCCGGGATGACGCTTTTCTATCCAGGGCTCTTGGTTCAAACCTCTCACAAACAAGAATTACCTCATTTAAAGATCATCATGTATATGAAGTTGTGCAATCCGTTTCTTTTGATTCATCCGCTCAAGAAATATTACGGATCGGTCTGGGTACCCAGCATTTACAGGAATCCGAATCACACGCTCGAACCCGAACCATTTTGGCTTCTTTTGCCTTTCTGGTCATCGGCGTTTTTGTTACGAATTGGTTTATCGGTAATCAAAATTATAAAACTTTGCAGGACACTTTAAACAGAATGGAAACTTATACAGGCAGTATCCTGGCAAATATGACGGAAGCGGTCATTGCTATGGATTATTCAGAAAAAATAACCCTGTTCAATAATGCGGCTGAAAAGTTATTTCAATTAAAAACAGAGACCGTGTTGGGCAAAAACTGCAGTGAAATGCTGTCTCCGTTTTGTAAACTATTTGACAAGTCAAAGTTAAACCACAAAGACGATTTCAGACCGAATGTAAAATTAAAAATTAACAATAAAGAAAAAATTGTATCAATTGGAATAAAAGTTATAAAAAACGGTCCTGAGGAAGAGGATATTATTTTTGTGGTTATCAAGGATATTACCGAGCAGAAAAAGCTGGAAGAAAATTTGTCCCGTAAAGATCAAATCACGGCAATGGGATACCTGGCTTCCGGGGTGGCGCATGAAATCAGGAATCCGTTAAATGCAATCAGTATCATCTCCCAGAGGTTTAAAAATGAATTTGCGCCGCAAACGGACAGGGACGAATATCTTCAACTGGCAACAACCGTGGTAAATGAATCCAAAAGAATCAATCATATCATACAGCAGTTTTTACAATTTGCCAAACCTGAAAAATTAATAAAAACAAAAGTCAATTTAATGCATCTTATTAACGATGTGATCATTGTCTCAAAACAAAAAGCGGAACAAAAGGCCGTTATAATTAAACAAAAGTGTGAAAATGTGCCCGCCCTTGTTGCGGACGGCGACAAGCTAAAGCAGGCTTTGCTCAACCTGGTGCAAAATGGTATTGATGCCTGCGCTGCGGGCCAATATGTGGAAATAAATTGCTTTGCCGATGCAAAGTATATCCATATCCATATTATTGATAACGGAAAGGGAATTCCCGAAAAAAATCTGGATAAAATATTCAATCTGTACTTTACCACCAGGGAAGAGGGTACGGGCCTGGGTTTAAGTATTGTGCAGCAGATCATTACCCTGCATAACGGGACGATACAGGTAAAAAGTAAACCCGGTAAAGGAACGACTTTTCAAATTCAAATACCGATTGAGGAGTAAAATATGCCGAAATATAATATACTGGTGGCTGACGATGAATTATCACAAAGAGATGCACTGGCAGGCTTTTTAACGAAAAAAGGTTTTTCCGTAATCACTGCGCAATCCGGGAAAGAGGCGGTCGCTGTTTTGAAAAACAAATCTGTTGATTTGATTCTGACCGACCTGAGAATGCCGGAAATGGACGGCATGGAATTATTAACGGCCGCCAAGGATATCAATCCGAATATTGAAGTGATTGTTATGACCGCGTACGGAAGTATTGAAGGCGCGACCGGGGCGATGAAACAAGGCGCAGCGGATTTTATCACCAAACCTGTCGATATCGAACAACTGGAAATGACCGTAAACAAGGTACTTGAACATAAACAATTAATCGCGGAAAATAAAAGGTTAAAAGAACTGGTAAATGACCGCTTCAGGTTCGGGGGTATCATTTCCTCCGGCAAGTCAATGGCAGAGGCTCTGAGTATTGCTTCCCGGGTGGCGGAAAGTAAAGCGTCGGTGTTAATTACCGGCGAAAGCGGCACCGGAAAGGAACTGGTTGCCAGGGCCATACATTTTGCAAGCACCCGCGAATCAAAACCGTTTATTGCCGTAAATATGGCCGCTTTGCCTGAAAACTTAGTTGAAAGTGAATTATTCGGTCATGAAAAGGGAGCGTTCACCGGGGCGGATAAATTCCGAAAGGGACGGTTTGAGTCCGCACATGAAGGAACGATCTTTATCGACGAGGTCGGCGATGTTCCGTTAAGCACCCAGGTTAAACTACTGCGGGTTTTACAGGAACACACTATTGAACGAATCGGTTCTTCCGAATCTATTGCTGTGGATGTCAGGATCATCGCCGCGACCAATAAAAAACTGGAAGAAATGGTAAAAACCGGGATGTTCCGAGAGGATTTATTTTACAGACTGAATGTGGTTAAAATTGAACTTCCGCCGTTAAGACAAAGAAAGACCGATATTCCCCTGCTTATCAATCATTTTATCACACATTATTCCGAAATAAACAACAAAAGTATAAAAGGACTTTCTAATGATAGTATGGATAAACTGATGAAATACCCCTTTCCCGGAAATGTGCGTGAACTGGAAAATATTATCGAACAGGCGGTTGTGCTCAGCCGGGATGAAATTATCGGTGTAAATGATCTGCCCGCTTCCGTTGCTCAATCGAACGATATGGATTATAATATTAAGCAGGGAACATTTCAGCAGCGGGTTGAAGCTTTTGAAAAAAAACTGATTTCAGAGGCGTTGAAAAATAACAATGACATTCAGACCAAAGCGGCAGAGTCCCTGGGCATGACGGAACGCCATTTACGGTATAAACTAAAAAAATATGGGTTAAAGTAATTATGATGCGGTGTTTTGTTCTATTGTCTCATTCCGGGAGATAATCCAACGGCAGGGTATCCGCTATCCGGTGTTCAGACCAATAACCAAAAACCTGAAAGGCATTGGCGCTGTGCAGGTTGCCAAAACTATCCACTATTGCTTTATTTAACTTTAATAATAAAAAAGAGGTCGGAAAAAACTCATCGTACATTTTTATTCCGTCCTCCCCTTTGTCTCCTTTATATATCACTTTTAAATAATCATTGAATTTGATAACTTTTAATCCGCGTTTCTTTTGTTCAGGCGTCAGGCCGATGGTCGTCGGTTTTACCAGGCTTTTTAATCCGCGGGTGACGATCTGTGTTTTATCGAACTGGGTTGAAATCCTTCGGGTCCCCTTGTACAGTTCAAACTTTTCCTTTTCAACGCGGTCGTTAGCAAAGGCGGATAAAAAATGTTTTAGCGAACCCGTGTATGTTTTGAAACGCCGTTCTTTCCATAACGATAACTGGTTTTTATCTTCCGTCTTCATTTCAATAAAGCGGGGATATACTCCGTAACGGACGTAATCTTCGTTCTCTCTAAATTCATCTAAAATCAAATCCACATAATACCCCAACGCCCTGTTTTCAATATGAAGAATACGGTCAGCCCTGGCAATTAAATCACGTGTATCGGGATCGGTTGAAAAGGTCAATATTTCGGGATTTTTTATTTTACATTCCTTTGCGTTCGGCGTTTCACCAATAAACGCTTTGTTAAATCTATCTAAATTATTGAACCAGTTCTTATACTCTTTTGCTTCAACCTTAATTTCCTCGCCGACAAGGGGTTTAGGTTTTAAAGTAATATTTTTATCAATCGTGATCGGTTCCAAAAAAAGAATGGAGATCGTTCTCATTTCGTAGCCGATCCTGTTCACGATAAGATCGTACGATCCGGGAGGAATGAACCTTATTTCAAAATATCCGGAATCATCTGATGCGTCGCCCAATGTGGTGTTGGAAAAAAACACATTAACATAAGCAAGCGGCTCCCCTGTTTCCTCATCAAATACATGACCTTTGATAGTGCTTAATGAATCTATCCGGCCAAAAACATGATGCGATATTACCAGGTTAATGGTAAAAAGTAAAAGAACCGTTTGAAATTTTTTCATTATTTGGTTTTCATTTATTATAAGAATTTTCAAACCAAAAGAAATATTTTCGTAATTAAAAAAATCTTTTCATATCAATTCATTTTTTTCATCTGTACGGCTTTTAAATCCATAACCCGGCTTCCCGGTATTTTTACCGCCCGCACCGAAAGCTCGGTATCTCCCTGGTTTAACCGAACCCGTCCAAGATTCAGCTCGCCCCAGACTTTTTCATAAACCTCGGTGCGTTTGACCCGGTCGTATGTATCAAATGGCGCCGGGTCATGGGCCTGGTTAATCGTGCCCTTTAAATCTTTACCGCCAACCGTTACAACGATATCGGAACCGGTATCCTGTTCCGGGCATGAATAAAATAGAGTTATCTCATAATCGGCGGATTTAATGATATTAATATCCCACCAGACGATACTTTCCGTATCCGTCCATCCGGTCAGCCAGTCATTCGCCCAGCCCGTTTTGCCTTTAAATTTTATGTTTCCTTTTTGCCTGCTCTCCGGAGCCAGCAAGGTAACGGTCGGCGCTTCATCATATCCGACGGGGGTCCTGTCCGGTCTGTTATGCAGTTCTCCGGTTACATCCTCAAACCAGCTCCGGTAATCCGCAGACATTTTTTTCACTATTTGCGGATAACTGCCGGAAATATCCTTTTTCTGCTGCGGATCTTTAATCATATCGTATAATTCATAACCGTTATCCTGAACTACTAATCTGTACTGTTGTGTCCGCGCGGAAGCGGGCGCCGGTTTTAAAAGTCCTCCTTTCGCCTGGTGAGTGTATATGGTCCGATCCGGCCAGTTTGTTTCGTCTTCCTTTAACAACGGAACAAGACTGATTCCGTCCAACCGCGGCTCCTGCGGAATATCTATTCCGCACAGGTCCAAAACGGTCGGCAGGAGATCAATATGAGCGGCTATCCTGTTAATTTTTAATCCCTCTTTAATTTTCCCCGGCCAGCGAACAAACAGCGGCACCCTTATTCCGCCTTCATTCACACTGCCCTTTCGTCCTTTCATATTGCCGTTGAATCTTTCGGTATTCGGACCGTTGTCCGTTAAAAAGATGACGATGGTGTTTCCGGCAAGGCCAAGTGAATCTATTTTTTGCAGTATACGTCCGATGTTCTCATCCAGGTTTTCCACCATGCCGTAAACGCTGGCATTTGCGTCGTCGAAACCCCTGTTTTTGTATTTATTAAAATATTTGTCGGGCACCTGGAACGGGGCATGGGGGGCATTATATGGGATATAACAAAAAAAAGGATTATTTTTGTTTTTTTTAATAAACGATAAAGCAAGGTCGGTTAAAACATCTGAAATATAACCTTCAGCCCTGATCTGCTTATTGTTTTTATACAACAGGGTATCAAAGTAATTGTTCCAGTGTCCAGCGCAAAAACCGACAAATTCATCAAAACCCTGTCCATTGGGATTAAACGGATAGTATGATCCGTTGTGCCATTTACCGAAACATCCCGTTTGATATCCCTGTTGTTTCAGCAATTCGGCAATGGTCACCTCGTCGCTGTTCATGATCTCTTTGCCGTGGGTCACCCAGATCGTGCCGGTTCTTAAATGATATCTCCCGGTCAATAAACTGGCTCGGGTCGGAGCGCACACCGGTGATACATAGAAACGCTCAAAACGCGCACCCTGGCCGGCCAACCTGTCAAGAACCGGGGTATCGATTTCAGGATTCTCATGAGAATGAATATCTCCCCAACCCTGGTCGTCGGTCATAATCAGGATCACATTCGGGGCTTTTTCTGCGCCGCTTTTTATCCGACATGATAATGGCAGCAAGGATGTTGTAAACAATCCGCCTGATAATTTTATAAATTCTCTTCTTTTCATGATTGACCTCTTTTCAGAAGTTACCTGATTTAATACAGGCGCCGGCAATCACTTTTTAGACCAAATCCACAATCGAACCAAAATCCGGGATAAATAATCTTTTATAAAAACGGATGGCAAAGCGGTCGGACATACCGGCGATATAATCGCACAACATTCTTGCTTTTAGGGGCATATCCAGTTCAGGCGATCTGATGATATCTTCCATATCAAGAGGAAGCAAAAGTAATTTGTCGTCATTGTTTTTGATATAATTATTCAATAACGTTTTAAACAATCTTTTCAGCATATAATGACCTTTGAATTCAAGCTGGCTGATCTGCGGAGAGTCAAAAACAATTTCGCGGGATAATTTTTTATATAATTCACATTCCAGATAAATCTCAGGATCGATAACCAGTTCATAGCAATACCTGTTGGTCAGGTCATTCATAAATGTATCTCTTTTTTGCAGACTGCAGGCTTTAATAAAATCTCCTATTTTGATCGCAAAAAGACTTTCAACACTTCCTGAACGTATAATATCCAAAACACTGTTGATTAAACTTTCCTTTTTTTTATTCAAATTGGTTTTTGACGCCCATCTTTCGATTTTTTCAATCGTAATAAAACCGGTTTTAATACTGTCGACCATATCGTTTAACGAATAGGACGTATCATCGGACCAATCCATGATCTGACATTCTATGCTTCTGAATTTATTTTTTTTCTTATCGGTTATATGCGCAGGAAAATCACGATGGTTAAAGACAAAATTTAAAATATCTTTTTGTTCCCTGTACAAAAAATGATTTTTCGGTTTTTTGTCCGGATCGTATAAATTTTTGTATTTGAGAATACTATCTGTAAACGCCCGGGTCGGTTTCATACCCTTTCGCACACCTTTACTGGAATAGATCGTGTCGGTCAAAATACGCAGGGTTTGAGCGTTGCCTTCAAAGCCGCCGTACTTTTGCATTAAAATATTTAAAATACTTTCACCGGCGTGTCCAAAAGGGGGATGGCCAAGATCATGAGATAAACAGGCCGCCTCAACCAGGTCCGGATCGATAAAAAAATCTTCATTTAGATATTCTGAGGAATTAAAAAGGCAGTGACAAATTGAGCGGCCAATCTGGGCAACTTCAATCGAATGCGTCAGTCGTGTTCTGTAAAAATCATACTCTCCGGAAAAGAAAACCTGTGTTTTTGCCTGTAATCTGCGAAATGCAAAACTATGAATTATACGATCCCGGTCAACCTGAAACGGCGAACGATAATCGTTGTCTCTTTTATCCAGGGTTTCAAAATCAAAGCCGTTATAAAATTTGTTTTTCATATCTCTTTGTTATTATTGAAAATAAATGTCTTTAAGTTATCCACACTATTTTATGGATAAAGTAAAAAAATCATTTTATAACTTATTGATGAACTGTTAATTTCGTTCCGTTTTTAAACATATCAGTATTTATTTATTCACAATTGGTGGTTGTTTATCTGTTTTCCACACACAATTCACACACCTTTGTGTATAAATTATTTATATTTTTTCTAATTATAACGATCATTTATATCATTTTTAAACTTTTACACATATCCACAGCACCTACTATTACTATTTTTATAAATAAATATATATAATATTATAAAGAAATATAGTATCCTGTGTTTATTTTATATATTAATTCTTAGGGTAACATATT
>JAFGSB010000058.1 GCA_016934825.1 Candidatus Zhuqueibacterota bacterium | reverse complement strand
GATAACTTTGAATACAAACACGATAATATTATTATACATGATAATATTCAACTTTGGATAATTTTGCTGGAATTGTCTGTTTGTATAATATAATAATTTTTGAGTCTTGCCGACCTGGAATCATCATTTTATTGCTGATGTGATTATTTATATATATAATACTGTAGAAATAGTCAAGAAAATTCAAGTTTTTTCTATTTTAAAAGTCAAGGTGGCATATAGGGGCAGATACTGGTTTGCACAACTAAACACAAATATAAAAATCTATGAATAAACAGGTAGTTACGTTTTAGCTTTTGGGGGATACAATATATCGTTTTTATTGAATTTATATTTTTTCAAAGATATGTGAGACCAACATTCTTTGCTCCTATCTGTCATTTCAGAGTGAAACGACGAGAAATCTGAAACAGAATAATGTTTCAAGATTTCTCCCTGCGGTCGAAATAACAGATACGTTGTAAATAATCGCTCAGGGATTCATATTCCCGGGCGGTAAATAGATAGGGATTTCAAATCCCGGGATGTTTTACAGTATTTCATAAAGCGGAATAATTCTATACAATTTTTAGTTAACGGGGCTCAGGCAACAACAGGACAGGATGTCCTGATTGATTGACCGCCCTGACATGATGTCCATTGCGAGCAGAGGTAGTTGTAAGATGTGACGCATCAGATCAATGCGTCTCATTTTTCACAACTATTGTATTCCCTGCATTTTTTTATTTTCCGAATCTGCATCCATACTCAGTTGATGAACTAACTTTTTACTTTACTTGATGATCGCAGACATTCACGGATACAAATTTTTTCCATTAAAACCAGGGAGAAAAACCTAATCTCGAACACAACGTATGGACATTCCGTAATGTTTATCGTCGAAGTTACTGTTTATATTAGCATTATTATAATAAATAACACAATACCAGGCGTAATTATCATATATTTCGGTGGAGAACCAAAAATAAGCGTTACTGAATATTAAGTAATAATCACTGTCATAGATGAATCGATAACCGCCAGGTAACGCAGAAAAATCGCTTTCATTGGTGGCGCCTGTGTTCGGTTCAAACCAATGACTGGTCCCGGATTCTTTTATTTTGCCACCGGCAACCTCACTTCCACCAAGATAATTGATCAAGACCCGCCATTCTTCATCACTGGGCACATGCCATCCCTCAGGAGCGATAAAATTATTATCGTTAACCGCAAACCAGTTGTAAAGTCGACCATATGTAGAAACGTAATTTTCAATGTTATTATAATTACAAAACGCCCCGCTTTTCAGGGTTACCCAATCGGTACTGTCAGTTACATTGGGTATGGGATCGCCGTTACGGTAATGGGTCACTTTAAGATTTTCCGCCATCCACCACTGGTCGCCGATTTTTACTATTTTGTAGACGTTACCTTCAATATCAGTAATGGTCCGATAGATAGATACATCATGAGTCATGTTATCGGTTACAACCAATGTGTCCTGAACAGTTGAAAGAGAATCACCTGAAACCCTCAAATAATAATTCGTGGACATCGTTTTATTCAATTGTCCGGGACCAGTAATATTTGGCATCGTTGACCCGGAAATATTATTTTCTCCGGTGTGCCCATCGATCAGCAGCATTTTTTTATTGATCCTGATTCCCTCTGCTGCCAAAGAGTATATATATACTCCCGTCGAAACACCCTGACCAAGATCATTCGTGCCGTACCAAATTACTCTTCCATATAAATTGGATTGGAATCCATCGAACAGGGTTTTAATTCTTTGTCCCAATACATTATAGATTTCAATGCGAACATCCGCCGGGTGCGGCAATTCATAGCTAATAACAGTAGTTGGATTGAACGGATTGGGATAATTTTGATTCAAATTAAAAGCGCCGGGTTTCTGAACGGCGGCATCCCCGATGCCGGTTTGGGTGATCTGAATGGAATAGTGACCCTTGTCATCGGTCGTGCTGCTCAAGACCCGGGTGGTATCGGCTTGGTCGATCAACTCAACCAATGCGTTTTCTACAGGTTCCGGGTCCATTCCGGGTGTGCTGACCGTACCTTCCAGAACGATTTGTGAAAACAGGTTAGCAGAAAAAATCAAAAGACAAAACAAAATACCCACTAAACACTTTCGCATGGACATAAACCCTCCTCATTGATTGAAAATTATCCATTAATTGTGCCAGGCAGGTTCCCAGAGATTGCACAATAAATACATAATCTCCCTTTTTTATCGTGCTGTTTAAAAAATTTGGCCCAAATAAATATGTGTAGTGTTATAAATATAGTATAAATTATATATTTCAGTATGTCAAGTTGAAAAAAATATTTTTTTCAATGCTACAACCACGGGGGCGGATGATTAGGGGAATAAAAAAAAACGTACTGGCGGCGGATGTGGTGGGAAAAGCTGAGGGCAGAAGAGGAAAAGCATAGGGATATTTGCGAAACAGAGTTTAGCGAACAATGGCGTTCCAATCCGGAAATTGGAACGAGGAGAAGATTTCTCTCTGCGGTTGAAATGACAGAATCATTTTATGGGAATGCAACAAGGGACAACCGCCCCTTGTTGCAGCGAACGAAAAAATAGTTTATTATCTGTGATAAGATCAGTTATACATCGCCCAGTGATTTCATTTTAAACGCGTCAAGCGAGGGGTTCGTATGTTCCTGTTTCATGATCTGTTCTATCTTTTTAACAATCTCCGGGTGCTGCTTCGCGACATTGTTCTGTTCCCCGATATCCTCCGACAGATTAAACAGCTCTATATCAGTCAATCCATTTTGCAGGTCTCTGCGAATTGCTTTCCATTCGCCCATCCGGACGGCCTGCTGTCCGCCGCGGGCGGGGAATTCCCAGTACAAAAATTCATGCCGCGCTTGATCACTCTGTCCTAATAATTCGGACACAAAACTGATGCCGTCGGTTTCATCCGGCGCGGGACATCCGGCAATCTCACATAGGGTCGGCAGGACATCGTAAAATGCCGAGAGATGGTCTGTTACACTGCCCGGTTCAATGCGTCCCGGCCAGCAGGCAACCAATGGTGAACGTATACCGCCTTCATAAACAGATCCTTTAATGCGGTCGGCCGCTGTCGTGAATGGGTTTGCACTTTCAAAATAACTTGAATCAGCGCCCCCGGCATAAGTGGGACCGTTATCGGACGTAAAGAAGAAAATTGTGTTTTCATACAATCCCAGTTGTTTGAGCTTATTCACCAACTGACCGATCTGGTCATCCAGGTAAGACACCATTGCCGCGTAGGCCGCGTGCGGGTAACGGTTCGGGAGATAACCCTGATCGCCGAGATAAGGTTCTTCATCGCCAAACTTTTCCACATATTTTTGCACCCATTTTTCCGGGGCCTGCAGCGAGACATGCGGAATGGTTGTAGCCCAGTAAAGAAAGAAAGGGTTGGACCGGTTTTCATCCACAAAATTGGTGATCTCCTCAAACATTAAATCGGGCGCATAGTATTTCTGGGTGAATTGGCTATATGCCGAAGGATCGTACGGATCGGCGCCCTCGGCCAACTTTGTATCCCGGACTACCAGTTCATTATCCAGCCAGACCTTTTCCGTGTTCTTCCACAAATGTTTGGGATAATAGATATGCGCCTGGCGCTGACAATTGTAACCGTAAAACAGATCAAATCCCTGCTTGTTCGGAATGCCTTCGGTAAGCGGGCCGCCGAGACCCCATTTCCCGACAATGGCCGTTTTATACCCGGTATTTTGCAGCAGTTTCCCTACCGTGACAGTATTTTCAGGAATTGGACGCTGCCCCTCCAGATTGGGATCCTCTATCATTTTGGCATAGTTCCAGACGTCTCCACGTTCCGACCATTCGTCATTCCCGCGAATATAAGCATGCCCGGAATGCTTGCCCGTCATCAATACGCACCTTGCCGGGGCGCAAACAGGAGCTCCGGAATAGAATTGCGTGAACCGCATGCCGTTCGCGGCCAGCGCGTCAATGTTAGGGGTTTCGATCTTTTCCTGTCCGTAACAGCCGAGCTCGCCGTACCCCAGGTCATCGGCCATAATGAAAACTATATTGGGTTTACGGGTTACTTTACGACAATTGAAAAAGGGTCCAAAACCTATTGTTGTACCGGCCGCGGCCATAGCTTTTAAAAACGAACGTCTTTTCATAATAAATCCTTATATATTTATTCTTTGATTTCCGGTGTGCGGTTAACGGATATACCACCCGATCCGGTTTGCTCGTTTAAACAATCAAGTAAAAAAATTGTACAATTATTTTAAAACTCAAACAAGAATTTCATTTTCGAATACTTTATGATTTTCTGGTTATCGTGCCCGGATTCAATCGGGCTCGATAAAATTTTTTTAATAGTATATAATAAAAATTCGATTATGTCAACCTGAAAAATATTTTTTTTCAGGGGACGAATTTACGGATTTGTTACAGGCTCGGCTATTATCTCGTACAATTTTTTATCACATCCTGAGATTACAGGTCCCCGGGCAATCCTGGATAAATATTCCCGCTTTTTCATTCTTCCTGTTTGTTATTTGAGAATGAAGCGACATTGAGAAAAATTTGAAAGATTTCTCCCTGCGGTCGAAATGACAAGGGTTGTGATTTTTGTTTTTGCGTCAACCGCGCCATCTGCGTGACATATCCCAATCCCCCTTCATCTGCGATCCCCGAACAAAATAACCCGCAAAAACCAAAAAAGGACGACCCATAGTTGAATCGTCCTTTTTTATACTTTATACAAATAATTTAATTTTTAAAACAATGAAAACGAAACCGTCAAGCCGGCCATAACGATGGAAACCATGCTCATCAGTTTGATGAGGATATTCAGGCTCGGCCCGGAGGTGTCCTTGAAGGGATCGCCAACGGTATCGCCGATAACAGCCGCTTTGTGGGCATCTGAACCTTTACCGCCGTAAGCGCCGCTCTCGATGTATTTCTTGGCGTTATCCCATGCGCCGCCAGAATTGGCCATAAATATAGCCAGAACAAACCCGGCGCCCAAACCGCCGACTAACAGGCCCATAACACCGGCAACACCGAATATCAGGCCGGTCACCACAGGTGCAATAATTGCCAGGAATGACGGGACCATCATTTCAGACTGCGCGCCCTTTGTGGAAATTTCCACACACTGCGCGTAGTCGGGTTCGGCTTTACCTTCAAGAATGCCTTTGATCTCACGGAACTGGCGGCGAACTTCATCAACCATTTTACCTGCCGCGCGGCCTACAGCGGTCATGGTCAATCCGCAGAACATAAACGCCATCATCGAGCCGATAAAAATTCCCATCAGGACCTTGGGATTCATCAGGTGAACGCCATAATGAACCATAAAATCCAGTAAAGTCGCTTCGGCCGTATTCACTGTGGCATCGGCAACCTGCATAGTCGTCTCACCGATTCGAATCAAACCGATTTTTAATTCTTCAATATAAGAGGCCAACAGGGCAAGGGCCGTTAACGCTGCGGAACCGATAGCAAATCCCTTGCCGGTTGCGGCAGTCGTGTTGCCCAGTGAATCGAGAGCATCGGTACGTTTGCGGACTTCCGGTCCAAGGCCGCTCATTTCAGCGTTTCCGCCGGCATTATCGGCAATCGGGCCGTATGCGTCGGTTGCCAGGGTGATACCAAGTGTGGAAAGCATACCCACAGCGGCAATACCGATTCCGTACAATCCCATGGACATATTGGATAAATTCCAGCCTGAAGCGGTCATGTAAGCCAGCATAGTTCCGACCACAATTGTCAGAACCGGAATAGCGGTCGACAGCATTCCGGTACCCAACCCGGAAATAATAACGGTAGCCGGGCCGGTTTGCGCGTTGGAAGCAATATTCTGGGTTGGTTTATATGCTTCGGAAGTGAAATATTCGGTCGTTTTGCCGATAATGATACCTGTTATCAACCCTATAACAATTGAAGCCCAGATGTTCCACACTATCGGATTACCGCTGGCATCCTGCAGGTTTAATATTTTAAGAATAATCCATGAGAAAACAACAATCAGGATAGAACTCAGATTTATTCCTCTACTCAGCGCGTCCAACAGGTTTTTCTGTGTCGCGTCCTCTTTTGTTTTAACGGCAAAAATTCCAATTATTGATAAAATTGTACCGACAGCGGCGATCAGCATCGGGGCCAAAACACCTTTGAACTGCATAGCCGGGCCCAGGCTTAAAAACGCCGCGGCGCCCAGTGCGGCGGTTGCCAGTACCGAACCGGCATAAGATTCATAAAGATCGGCTCCCATTCCGGCCACGTCGCCTACGTTATCACCAACGTTATCGGCGATTGTAGCGGGATTTCGCGGATCGTCTTCGGGGATACCGGCTTCAACCTTGCCGACCAGGTCAGCGCCGACATCGGCGGCTTTGGTAAAGATACCTCCGCCGACGCGTGCGAACAATGCCTGGGTCGAAGCTCCCATACCAAACGTCAACATGGTGGTTGTAATGACAACCAGTTTATGACCGGGATCGTCCTGAATAAAAGGAATAAAATGATCCAATATGATGAACCATAAAGAAATATCCAATAAAGCAAGACCAACAACAACAAGACCCATGACAGCGCCGCTGCGAAAAGCTACTTTTAATCCACTGTTCAATGATTTTTGCGCGGCGTTAGCCGTACGGGCAGATGCATAGGTGGCTGTCTTCATTCCAAAAAATCCGGCCAGACCGGAAAAAATACCACCGGTCAGAAACGCAAAAGGCACCCAGGAATTCTGTAATTTAAAATATGCCATGACGGAAAATATTATAGTCAGCACAATAAACACCATTCCGACAACTTTATATTGTTGTTTTAAATAAGCCATTGCACCTTTACGAACGTGATTGGCTATGGTAGCCATTCTTTCTGTCCCTTCGCTCTCCTTCATCATCGACTTGAAAAAAATCCATGCGAAAACAAGCGCCAGAATCGAAGCGATAGGAACAATCCAAAAAAGATTACTTGACATCTCCACTCCTTCTGTAACGTTTTGTTCTGAAAGTAATTGATTAATTCTACAATTTAAAAATACTAAAATCCAATTGTCAATGCCGACCGCCACCATTCATGGTATTTATCCTCCAATTCAGCTTCTGACGGAAATGGATAATAACAAATGTCCTTTTGATCACTAACAAAAAAACCATTTTTAATGGTCCTGTATAAAATATCCCGCTGCATGCATCTGATCACTGTTTTTGTATGTTTTTCAGGATTTTCAAGTAATCCGTTCAAACAATCACGTAAATGATCGATATTGGTATAAGGCAAATTTTCGGCAGAACCTGATACAGGGTCTTTAGCCATGTCAGCCAACAACAATTCGACAAAAACCAGTCTTGGGACCGAAATAGGGTTTCTTCTGTCCGTAACAAATTTTCCAAAATCGACCGGATTCAGATTACTGGCAATCCAGGGGGTTACCGGACACAACTCCTGATAAAGATGCAACTCATCTTTTCCGGCCGGTGAATACCCTTGTTTTACAAGCTCAAGAACGCGGCCGTCATCCGTAACAAGGTACAGATTTTTAAGCGCATTAATCGGGATATGTTCCAAAACACGGTAAACGGATAGATACAAAGAACATTTCGGAAGACCATCAGGATGAGGTACACAACGATCATCCACATTCTGAAGCGGGAAATGATCGCTTTTAAAATCCTGATCTACCTGAAAAAAAATGGCTTCACCATGAGTTCGCTTTTTGGTACCAATAGCCATGTAGTTACCAAACTCCTCAGGCGGCAGCATTGAAGCTATCAGTGATTCCGGAATGAGCGAAAGATACAAATACGATTTCATAATCAACTCCTTTAATAATTAATTTAAAAAAGAAGTAAAATATGGTTTAATAAATTTTATTGTACTATTAACCCGTAATAAATCGTAAATCGTCCTCAGTAACCAGAAAATCACAACATTCTTAAATCATTAAGTTTATAATATACACATTAATAGAAATAAAGTCAACATTTAACAATTATTAATCATAATTCTTTTGATTACAAATACCGGAGATAAACCGGACTTTGATCTATCATGAAATGATTCACTATAAAATCACTCTATGGTTTTGAGTAATTGTTTTAACAACCAGGAATTGGCTTTTGACCGTTGTTCGGGATAGGTCCAGTGACCGGTGTCCTGGGCTATATACAACTCCTTTGGGGCATCTATCATGTTATAGGCGGCATACATCGAAGTGGGCGGACAGACATTATCATTAAAACCCCAAGAATAATATCCCGGTACTTTGACCATTCTAGCAAAATTAACGACATCATAATACTTTGAAGTTTCGATTTTATCTTTTTTGTCATTAAAAGCCCTGTTATCTTGATTAAACATATGCGGCCATCCACCGGCGCGGCCGTGCAGATATCCGGTCAAATCACAGAGCGCCGGATAGAATGCGGCAAGCCATTTTATTCTGGAATCTAATCCCGTTGCGATGATGGATAACGCCCCGCCCTGGCTGCCCCCGGTTACCGCGAGATTTTCCCCGTCAAATTCAGGTAAACTGAAAATAAAATCAATCGCACGCACGCATCCCAGGTAAACCCGTTTATAATAATACCTGTCACGGTCGTCCAGGTTAAAGAACCAGTAACCATCGATTGCGGCATTCATCATGTTACCGTATATCTGGCGGTCCATGGTCACGGGAACGCCATGGATGCCAACATCAAATGTGATAAGACCTTTTTCCGCGTTATCTACATCCCCCTGGTAGGGCCTTGCACCGGCGCCGGGGACGTGTAAAAGCGCCGGGTATTTACCGTCCGCTTTCGGAATACCCAGGATACCATAAAATCGTGAACCGTATTTGAAATTTTGTAAATTGACATGATAAACATTCACTTTTTCCGTGCATCTGTCCGGTATTAACGTGACAACGGCATCCATAGGAATTTTGGCGGCCTCTGCTTTGGCGTTGTCCCAGAATTCAGTAAAATCTTTTGGCAGTTCGGTTGTCGGTTTTATGTTCAGAGGATCGAATCCCGCGGTCGCGTATCCTGAATATTCGTTACCATCAACATAAGCGGTAGCCCAACAGCGTAAAAATCCCGGTTGTTTCATTGTACCACCGTTAACGGTCATTTCACCTGTTTTCAATACCAGCGAATCGCTTTTTACTGCCGGCATTTTTTCCGGATTAATTTCATATTTTAATTTTACGTTTTTAACCGGATTGCCATATTGCATAACCGATATGGAAAAATTCACGATCTCCCCGGTTTTGTATTCCCAATCCGAATGATCCGGGGCAACAACCACAGTAACCATATTCCGCGCCGGTTGGGCGACGGCAAAAGATACTGCTAACAAAAAGATAATCAACACAAAGAAAATTATTATACTTTTTTTCATGATAACCTCCTTTTCTTGATTATTTTATAAAGGGGTATCCTGTAATAATAAATCAGGCCGGTTAAAGTTAACAGCATACCCAGTAATGACGGAATAAACGCGCTTATTAATGTGACCGTCATAAACGCGATCTGTACAACGATAACGACAATTAAAGTTAAAGGATAGCCCCAAACTCTGAACGGCCGGGGCGCCTGTGGGAATTTCCGCCTCAACACCCAAACCGCGAAAAACGTCAATATGTTAAAAACGGATGATGTAAAAGAGAAATAGTCGATAATCGCTTCATAAGTTCTTTCCGCAAACGCCGCTCCGAACAATAAGATGGATGCCCATATTCCCTGGACAATCATGGCATGATTGGGTGTTTTATACTTTGGATGGATCCGTGCCAGGGCTTTAAAAAACAAACCATCGCGGGACATGGCGTACCATGTCCGGGCCTTGCATAAAATCTGGGTGGAAACATTCCCGAATGTATTCAACATGACCGCCGCTGAAATAAAAATACCGCCGCCGAGACCGATCGCGGCCCGCATGGCATCCGTCGCGACCCACTTGGAGTATTGTATTTCGCCGACGGGTAATTGATAAAGATAGGCCGTATTGGTTGCCAGATAGAGCAATATCACCCCGATTATTCCGAAAATGATTGACCGCGAAAGATTTCGTTCCGGTTTTCGCACTTCTTCGGCAACATAGGTCGCTCCTTCCCAGCCGCTATATGCAAAAAACCCGTAACGCAATGCGGCGCCAAACGCAACCACAGTTGACCAGTTAAATTCTTCCGGCCGGATGTGTGCCGAAAAGTGTGTCCAATTGCCGGTTTTGGAAAAACAAAATGTAATCACCGCTCCCAGGGCGACTAATTTTATAAGGCCGAATATATTTTGCACAATACCGCTTAACAGCACACCAAAACAATTGATCAATGTCAAAGACCAGATTGCCAAAACCGCAATGACCAGTTCCATAACACGTGAAAAGGGTTGACCGGCAAAAATCGTATATAATGAATTTGAATACTCGGCAAAAACAATGGCAACAGCGGCAATGGCTCCTGTTTCGGACACAAAAAACATTGCCCAGCCGCGTAAAAATGTCCACACCGGCGGGTAAGCGGCCTTGAGATAAACATAAGGCCCCCCTGATTTCGGCATCATGGCGACCAATTCGGCGTAGCAAAAAGCGCCCAAAAGTGTAACAATTCCCCCGAAAATCCATACTCCGTAAAAAAGGCTGACAGAGCCCACAAGAAGCATTATCGGTCCGGGAGTACGGAAAATCCCGGAACCGACAATTCGTCCGAAAACGATTGATAATGATTCAGTTAATCCTAATTCACGCCTGAGTTCGGTTCCATGGGAAAAGAGAACATCATCTCTTTTAAGCGGCTCAGGCAATTTATTCTCTGATATTATGATTCATGGTCCGTAAAAAGATTAACGTTAAAATTTATAGTTCTTTTTAACAAGATTATAAGCCAGGTCAACGACCACTTCTTCCGCTTCATCCATATCAAGGACATGTTCCGCCACCAGCCCCGCAAGAAACCGGCAATCGACCCTACGTGCAACATCATGACGGGCCGGAATGGACGGAAAAGCACGGGTATCGTCATTAAAACCGACGGTGTTATAAAAACCAGCGGTTTCCGTTGTATATTCCCGGTAACGCAGCATCCCCTCACGGCTGTCATGAAACCACCAGGCGGGGCCGAGCTTCATCGCCGGATAGTGTCCCGCAAGCGGGGCCAATTCACGGGAATATGTTGTTTCGTCGATTGTGAATACGATGAGGTTTAAACGCGGATCATTACCAAATTTATTGAGTAACGGTTTCAAATAATCTACATAATTGGTTGCCGTGGGTATATCACATCCTTTATCCAGACCGAATATGTTAAAAAATTCATTGTTGTGGTTCCTGTGCACTCCGGGGTGGATTTGCATTGTCAACCCGTCTTCAATGCTCATACGTGCCATTTCCATGATCATGTGTCCGGTAAACAGCCTGGCATCATCAGGTGTTGCTTTACCTTTTATCGCTTTTTCATACAGGCGGACGGCCTCTTTTTCATCCAGTTCGATTGTAAACGGTGTCAACACACCCTGGTCAGTGGATGTGGCTCCCATCGCCTTAAAAAAGCGTCTTCGTTCCTCCAGGGCCTGAATGAAACCGTAATAATTGCCGCAGTCAATCCCGCTTATATGAGATAAAGCGTCGATATTATTTTGCCAGTTTCTAAACATAAAATCCGTTACATTATCGGGTCTGAATGCGGGGATAACGTGTCCCTTCCAGCCGCTTTCCTTGATTTTTTTATGATGATCCAGGGTATCAATCGGCGAATCCGTGGTGCTCAATACCTCGATATTGAATCTTTCAAACATGGCCCGTGGCAGATTTTCGGGCTTTTTTAATTCTTTGGAAATTTCATCATAAATCTCCATGGCCGTTTCACCGGAAAGCCGTTTCCGGATACCAAAAACATCATATAATTCATGCTTTAACCAGTTACCTGTTGGTGTTCCTCTGAAAAGATAAAAATTCTCTCCGATGATTTGCCAGATTTTACGGTGATCATTTTCCGTCTGACCGCCATCAATTCGGGGGACACCGAGGGATTCCAATGGGATGCCCTGTGAGTAAAGCATTCTGAATAAATAGTGATCCGGTATGACGAGCAGCTCGGTCGGATCGGGGAAAGGCGAGTTTTCAGCAAACAGCCGGGGATCTACATGACCATGCGGACAAACAAGCGGTAAATCTTTTACACGCTGGTAAAGAAGGCTGGCAGTTTCCCGTTGTACGGGATCGGAACTGAAATAACGATTTTCATTTAATTCCAGAGTTTTTAGTGAACCCATTACTACTCCTTTCATTTCATTGCTGCACCTCTATACTTTTATTTATTTGACCTTCCGTCTCTTTTTCACCGTGATCATTTCCGGTTTATATTGTCGGTAGAGTTCCAGTTGCGATCCATAAAAAGTAAAGCGCAGTCCAATTTTTAATATGATAAAAACCTGTTGAAATATCATTAATAACAATAATAACAACAGGGTTTTAGGCTGAAACAATTCCTGGATAAAACCAATCACTAACAGTAATCCAAGACCCGCAAGAATCAATATTAAATATAATCCAAAAGTTTTTAATATATGTCGAATCATAAACTTGAAAGCCAGCCATATACATAACCATGATGATTCTTTATTTTCGACTACCAAAATTATACGGGCGTAATCAAAAACGATTTTTATAAACAGAATGAACAGACCGATAATAAAATACCCCGCCAAATTGAGAAACCATACCGCTTTCTCCGACATCCATTTGACGGAGAAATGATCGATCAAACCGAATATTGCGGGATGAATAACTTTATAAAAAACAAAGAACAGCAGGACGGCCGTCAATGCCAGGGCAAAAAAATGATGAAAATAAAAACCCGATAAAGAAAAAAAGCGGCTGATCGAAAATGTACGCTTTTCGTCGGCATATAGACCGATGACTCCGCCATTGAAAAAAGCATTCAGAAAAATATAAGTCAACCCGAATAAAAATATCATCAATCCAAAAGAGGTAAATTTTCCGGTAAAGAGTAACTCAAAATTATCGAATAACGCGGCAAAGCCACCGCTAAGGGCCGGTCGGATGGTTTTTTCAAGGCCTTCAGCGTTTAAACTGAATCCACTCCACCACTCATAATTAAAACCTGACGTCATTTCATCACGAATGCCTTTATAACCGATATCATTATTCAGCAAAGAAAACACCGGTAATGCAAGTAATAAAGCCAGACTTGTATTGGCAATGTATACAACAGGAATCATTTTAAAATTTTCAAAGACGATGGACAGTCCGTCACGAATTGCTTTCTTTATATTCATTTTCCTGGCTCCTATTCATATTATCATTTTTTAACAGGATTAAATCATGAAAAAACCATCGTAACTTCCAAAAGATGCTGCAGCCAGAACATCCATTTGGCACTCCAGCGAAAAGCCGGGAATGAATTTCTTTTTCGGTATTTGATATTATTGCTGTAATTCACATCCAGCAATAACTTTTGTTCCGGATCGATCTCCGCCTTAAGCACTGCGGCGTCACTCTGATATGAAAATTTTTTCCATTTTTTCTGTCCGTTCCATACTTCTTTGATGGTTTCACCATTCTCGAAAGTGATCACAACATCGACCGGTATAATAAACTCACCCAATCGCTCAACGACAATTTCAGAAAAATAGGTTTTATTTTCTTCCGGTTTCGTCCCGGAGTAGAGATTTCCATTCTCATCAAGGCCACGGGGGGGATTTACCTGGCTGGATGATATCCGGGAAACCGTGTAATCCAGAACGGCGGCAGTGTACAGGCTCTGTTCAAAAAACCAATCCATTGACTGCGGTGAAAATTCATTGACAACGTCGATAAAATTCTGCGGCAGCGGATGTTTAAATTGAAAACGCGTAGCATAGGTTTTCATTATTTTGGAGAAAACATCCTCGCCCAGATAATTTTCCAGTGTAGCAAGCAGAATTGATCCTTTATGATAGACATTTGCCTTATAACTATTATAATTTGAAAAATTCCATGAAAATTGATCCGTTTTATCGCTGGAAGCAAATTTGCTAAAGTTATTCATTCTGATAAAAGCAGGATTTGTTTTTATTTTATTGAAATCAAAGGGGATGCTAAAATTCCTGCGCTTCAAATACTCCTTTGAATAATTTATTTCACCAAACACGGCGTTCAATAATCGTATATCTGAATAGGAAGCAAAGCCTTCGTCCAGCCAGGGGTGCTCAAATTCATTGCTTGCCAGAATACCGTACCAGTATTGATGCGCAAATTCATGTATAATAACCCATTGGAATTCTTTTGACCCTTTGGCGGCATTCCAGGGATAGTTCATGGAGATCATTGTCGGATATTCCATACTGCCGGTTTTTGTATCCACCAGCACATCAACAATAGTAAATTGAGGATAAGGGTAAGGTAAATACCATAAACCAAAATGTTCCAGTGCCGTTTCAATCGTCGTAATATATTCATCAACATAATTTTTGTGATCCGGGAAATAAAGAAGGCGAATTTTAACCGGCGGGAAATCCGAATATTGAAATGTTTTTGTAACTACCTGAAAATCGGGGCTGGCCGACCAGGCAAAATCATGGACACAGGATTGAACAAACCGACAGGTTATTTTTCCAGCGCTTGCCGATGAATCCGTTAATACGCCGGACGCGCCGATAATAAAGTCCTGCGGAACTGTTATCGATACATCATAATCTCCAAAATCCGCGTAAAACTCGCTGTTGCAATGGTATTGATAACAGTTCCATTTCCCGTTTTCTAAAACACTGATTTTGGGAAACCATTGTCCGGCAAAGAAAAAATTCCCTTTATAACCGGCGCGGTATCCCCAATATGGTAATTTGGAGGTAAACTGAATGTTAAATATTATCTCTTCCGACGGATCAACCGCAGCAGGCAGCACGACCTTAAAGACTGTTTGATCATTGATATTTTGATCATCGGGTTGTATATATTGCACTCCTGCGGACAGGTCTTTATTTTCAAACTTTTTGGAAATTGATGCTTTAACGGAATTCAATTTAAGGTAACCCCATCCGTCGACAAACCGGTCTTTACCGAAATATAAAGGGGCGCTAGGATCGGCAAAAGTTTCTTTGAAAAAAGTGCTTTGTGTATTTTTAAAAGCGTTCAGATAGGCGTGAAAATAAATTTCCTGGACCGGTTCGGCTGAAAAATTTGTCCATTTTAATAATTGTGCGCCGGTTATCGTTTTATTTTCAGGATTTAACTCGACCTCCATTTTGTAATCGACAATTTTTTCGCAGGGAATATCCTGCGTGAAACCCGATATCGTAAAACACATCAAAATAAAAAGAATTCGTTTTGTCATTTCCTTTCTCCAATTTTTAAGTCACATATGCACGAAAGAGCAGGTCAATAAAAACAGCAAAATTGATGGATATGGTTAAACGGGAAGGTTATTATCGTAACTGACAAACAATTATTTCGGATCGATAAAATTTAATATTTATCTATTCACAAGTTTATAATCAATGTTATATTTTTGAATATATTTTATAGCGTAATCCTGAGCCTGTTCTCGCGTCTCAAAACGGCCGATCCATACGGCATAGAAAATTCTGTTATCAATCTTTTTCTCTCTTATTTCCACATAGTGTGAATCCTCTTCAAACTTTTCTTTCACACGGATGGCATTTCTTTTTACTGTAAACGCTCCGATTTGTATTGAATACCGGAAATTCGAATCCGGAACCGGTTCACTTTTCATTTCTTCAGTGAGATAGGACCGGCTCCACATATCAGGGGATTCAAGGTCGATAACGGCAAGATCGACAAAGGGAGAATTTCGAACATTCTTAATAAAGGCCTGTAAAAAAATTTTCGCGGAATCCTCTTTACCCTGTGCGTATATAGTCTGACAAAATAAATATTGCGCCCGGTCCTTCAGATCGGAATTGTTAAACTCTTTAAAAAAAAAGGATAAATATTTTCTGGTATTTATAAAATCGGATACAGAGTAATAATACTGGGCAATCCTGAAAAGTGCGTCATCGGCAAAATCACTGTATTTATGGTTGTTATATACATTCTCGAAACGGGCCAAAGCAACGGACGCCTGTTTCTCGAACAGCCCTCTAAAGTACAAAACGGTTGGATGATCGGGTGATGTTTGCTCAGCTTTCATTAATAGTGAATCCAGTATATCCAGACGGTCTTCAAAATAATATTTTTCTAATTTATCGATATCGGACTGTTGCGCAATAATCTTTGTTGTTGTCATAAGACAGCAAATAGAAATAAAAACACTAATGATACGCACTTTTTACCTTTTTGGTTGAATTCCATGCTTTACATTGCGGACAATGCCAAAAATAAACATGATCATGAAATCCGCATTTTTCACAAATGTAATTATGATGATCTTCAACTATTTCCTCAGCCAGTTTTCTGGCAATATTTACAGCATCTTCATTCATGCCCAGGGTACTTTTTAATCGTACAAGCATTAACTTAATATCCAGCCGATGCGGATCAATTTCCAATGCGGATTTACATATATCGACGGCTTTTAAATATTCACCTTTTTTTTCAAACATTTCGGCAAGCCCCAAATGCGCTTCAATCACTTTCGGATTTGATTTGATCAACTCAAGATACATTTTTTCGAGATCGCCAAACTGGCCCAGGTCAAAAAGGACTTCCTTTAATCGTGTAAAAGCAAGTTCGGCGTTATCCGGATTATTTTGTACGAGCTGTTTGAGCGCTGTTAAAGCATCTTTCAGACGTTTCTCCCGGATATAACTGTGGGCGAGTTCAAGAAATGCGGCGGAACATTTTTTATCAAATTTTATGGCTTCACGATAGCATAACCTGGCGTCATGTTCTTTTTTCAATTTTGTCAGGGCAAGTCCTTCTTCAACCTTATAACAGGCAAGTGTTGACGCCTTTATTGATTTGGAGATGGTACTATTCTTTTTAAGCAGATCAAAGGCGTTACGCCAGTCTTTCATTTCTTCATAAACCGAAAGTAAAAAGTCCTTACAATTTGCATCATGTCGGTCAAGTTCCAGAATTTGCTCACAGGTTGTTACGGCCTGGTGAAATTCTTTGTTTACTTTATAATCCTGTGCCAGAGATTTTAATATTGCGGTTCTTTTAAGATTTAACAAATCCCTTCGAACCAGCAGATCCCTGTGAACTTTGATTGCTTTTTCAGCATAACCCTCAGAACGTAATATATCACCTATTTTAATATATGCATCAATCAATTCTGTATCCAGACGAACTGATTTCCGAAGATGTTCCAACGCCTTATCATTTTGACCATCGATTAAGTAATTTAATCCGGCAATGTACTCGATCTGGGCTTCGCTGGAACTTTTCTGCCTCCGTCTGATAAAAAACCGAAAAAAGATAATGACCAAAACAAGTATTACTGCGATTAAACTAAGGGCAATAATATGAATTTGTTCCATTCATTTACTCCTTGTTACTTTCCGGGTTGATTTCGTTTATTGAAGCCGGTTTTGTTGCTAAAATCGTTGATTCTTCTATAGAAACATTTCTCAACCGATCCAGTTCTTCTTTCAATTTTCGAAGTTCTTTCCGGACCTTTCTGTTTTCGTTTTTTAAACCCAGCATTTGAAAGATGGAAATAATAACCCAAAACAATATTCCGGCAGTAAAAGAAATATACATAACTATCCAGAGGGGTAAATCCTGAGCGGTTTGCCATTTCCAGAATTTCACCGTTACCAGGACACCTGAATTTTGCATAGCAAATCCAATAATTAATATAACTAAAATTGCGCCGATAATCCATTTGACAACCCACATAATTGCCTCCGAAAAAATTACTTTTCTGAATTTTATAAAAGGTATAATATAAAGTTGATAAATCAAAAACTTTTTTATACTTGAAAAGTATATTCAATAAACCGGAATACTTGATCAAGTCTGCACAACAGAGAAACGTTTCATTCAGTACAATCCAAAACGTAAATAATACTAATATAGTTAATTTATATTATTTTTCAAAAAAAAAGAGTTGGATCTTACAT
>JAFGSB010000013.1 GCA_016934825.1 Candidatus Zhuqueibacterota bacterium | reverse complement strand
GTTCGGCTTATGGTTTTCACGATATTCAATATTTCTCTTTGAAAATTATTCAAGCTACTACCAACTAAAAGTTAGAAGAACCAAAATAATTAACAATCATAGGACTTTGACCATTTCTAAAATTGAATAATCATTAATTTATATTGGTTTCCGAACGCCTAATTTTATTAATCCGGCCATAAGACCTTTTAACCGATTTTCCTGATCTTCTTTTGGGTGAGTACAAATTCTCTCGATTCCGGGCACGTTATCATTGACCATTTCGAGATATTTACGTAAAGTTAACACAGTATTAATTTTAAGTGCAAAAAGATCAAATAAACGACAATCCAGTACATCATTATATGCCTGTTTCGAAGGAGAGGGATTAAGCTGGCCCAATACATCATTGCATTTGCCGTCGGGCATCAGGTGTTTACATTCTTTACAGATGTCATCCGCATTCAGCACGAGTTTGATTTTTAAATCCAGATCGGATAAAAGTTTTAGAGCAACAATATGCAGAGAATGTCCGTAAGGATGTGGCTGGAATTCTGCGCCTTTTCCAAAATTTGAGATAATATCCAGTATATGATGCGGTCTTAATTGCATATTAAAAATTTTATTGTTTTGTTTTTTCAAAAGACTTTTCCGGTAAAACTGTATACAGGTTATACAATGTTAATCCTGACAGTAATGCCGGAAAATCCCGCCGGTTTATTTGATTCATAAAATGCACCGAAAATAAAAGTATCTCATTGAATTACATGTAAAACTTTTTAATATCATTAATAACCGGTTTCGATTATCTGGAAAAACAGGCTGATTTTAAGAAATTATACTCCTGAAAATAAAATATTATTAATATCAGTTTCACATAAAGAATCAATAATGGTTAGTTAATATAATAAACAAAACGTTCAAATTACCCCTGTTTCATAAATCCCTTTTCGATATAAAACTTAATAAAATATTCAAAAGGTGCAAGGACTATTTTGTTTTTCAATTTGTATTTTTGGATGTTAAAATTTGGAGTACATATTAAACACCCTGAAAAACAATTCAATAGACCTGTTTTCTTAGGAGGGAATTGCGCGAAACGGTACATTGTCGATAAATTGGCCCGCTCTGTTAAAGGGCGGGCCAACTCTTGATCATATAACTTTTACAGCTTAAAAATGGAAACTGTTCAAGCATTTTTTATCTTTTCCAGCAGGGCCGACAACTCTTTAACCTTGTCGGGATTTTCCGGCGCCAGGTTGTTCTTTTCGCCGATGTCTTTCGACAGATTATATAACTGCGGATTCGGGTCGTTGCCCAGTTCGATATTGGTGTTCTTGTCCATCTTTGCTCCCTTATGGGGTTCGATGTATTTCCAGCCGTCCTTGATAATCGACAATGTGCCGTTCAGGGAATGTTCAATTACGTATTCGCGGCCTTCTTTTGTTTCTCCCAGCAGGGTATTCAATTGGTCCATGCTGTCCGGGCCGGCATTTTCCGGCATTGACTGGCCGGTCAGTTTGGCCAGAGACGCGAACAGATCGATCTGACTCACCGGGGCGTCGGATTCACCCGGCGATACATGCCCCGGCCAGCGTACGATAAATGGGATTCTCGTTCCGGCGTCAAAGGCGCTGTACTTGCCGCCGCGCAGCGGGCCAGCCGGTTTATGATCCTGAAGCAATTCCACCGACTGGTCCTTATATCCGTCATCGACGACCGGACCGTTATCACTGGCGAAAATAACCAGCGTATTATCGGCCAGTTTCAACCTGTCCAGGGTCTCCAATACCTGGCCGACACACCAGTCAAACTGCAGGATTGCATCGCCGCGGGCGCCGAAACCGCTTTTCCCGGCAAAACGCTGGTGCGGAACTCGCGGCACATGAATATCGTGGGTGGCAAAATACAGAAAAAACGGTTTGTCCTGATTGTTTTCCACGAATTGAACGGCTTTGGCGGTTATAGTATCCGCCATATCCTCGTCCACCCAGCGGGCGGCTTTTCCGCCGCTCATGTAGCCGATCCGGCTGATGCCGTTGATGATCGTCATATCGTGTCCGTGACTGGGGTGTACTTTTAATAGTTCCGGGTGGTCTTTGCCAGTGGGGTCTTCCAGGATCGGTTCGTCGAAACTGACTTTAATGGGATCGGACGGATCGAGTCCGACAACACGGCGGCTTTCGATATAAACACAGGGGACGCGGTCGCCGGTTGCCGGAATGAGGAAGGAATAGTCAAACCCGATATCCTCGGGAGCACTGGTGATCTCGCCATTCCAGTCCGCGCCGCCCTCGGGTCCCAGGCCAAGATGCCATTTACCGACCACGCCGGTGGTGTAACCGGCGTTTTGCAGCATCAACGGCAGGGTTTGCCGTCCCGGCTTGATGATCGCCGGTGCGTTGCCCCGGGCTATTCCGGTGCCTTCTTGGCGCCAGGCGTATTCGCCGGTCAGCATCGAATAACGGGACGGTGTGCATGTCGCTGAACTGGCATGCGCATTCGTGAAACGGATGCCCTGTCCGGCAAGCCGGTCAATGTTGGGCGTTGGTATTTTTTTCGCGCCGTAACAGCCGACATCCCCGTAGCCGAGATCGTCCGCATAGATAAGCACAATATTGGGATTGTTTGATTTACTTTTAACGCATGAAAGGGCGGAAGCAATAAAAAGGCCGGTCAGACTGAATCCGGCGGAACGCATAAACTCACGTCGATTACATAAATTTGCCATGGCTTATTTCCTCTTGGTTTTTTTTCGGCATAGTTATTTATTATTTTTTTTCTATTATGCTCAATATTTATGATTTACAATTTTGACGCTATTTTTCTCATCACAATCAACCATTTATTTTTATGTTTATTCAGCACGTAAATCTCTTTTCCCTTTTCGTTAAATAATTTATTGTTCGTTTTCCAGGAAATATTGTAGGTATAAAAGACGATTGCGGTATTTTCAAATATATGAATTTCAGGAACATTTTTTTGATAATCGATTATTGTCGCCTGATTTAGAAAGTCAATGTAACTTTTAATACAATTTTCCTTCCCGTAACCCAGGATTTTCATATCAGGAGATATGATAAGCATATTGTCATGAAAATAATTCATTAAATCTTCCGGGTTTCCTGATGACCAGGCGATATTTACATTTTTTAAAATGTCTTTTATTTTTTCCTGTTCAATTTTTTTTGTTTCCATATCAATTTCTGATTATGCTGGTAGCAACCCGGCGAATAAAAGGTTTTTTCGGATTTTGTTATGTACCAGGGTTACAATTATGGGACGATCAGAAATAAAAAAATCTTTTGCACTATGATTTTATAATACAATATATAAATTTGGTAAAAACGTACAATAAATATTTTTAATATTTGTTTATTACTTAAACTTACAATTTAAACCATATATCATTTTTTGTTGTCCATTCATAAATTTACAGAAAGATCTCTGCCGGATGTCTGAATAATATAAATTTTTTGAAAAAAATCTTGCTTTCTATATACACTATACGTAT
>JAFGSB010000057.1 GCA_016934825.1 Candidatus Zhuqueibacterota bacterium | reverse complement strand
TTTTCGTTACGGTAACTCAGGGTGAGTGACGGGACTCGAACCCGCGACGACTAGGACCACAACCTAGGGCTCTACCAACTGAGCTACACCCACCATGTTGATTTTTTCGCTTTTTAACAAAGCTTGTAAATATAATAAATTATTTTTTTTCAGTCAAGCGATTTTTGGAATTTTAAGCTTGTCTTAGCATTTTTTTGAGTATATCCGGGTAATTGGTTATAATTCCGTCCACCCCCAGCCCGATCATTCTGTCCATTTCATGCGGTTTGTTGACCGTCCAGGCAAACACCTCTTTGCCGGCGTCCCGGGCCTTCCGGACAAATTCTTCATTCACAAGGGTATGACTGGCGCACAGGTATTCCCAGTCGCCTTCGAAAACATGCTTTAACAATTTAAACTCGAACAAATATCCCGTTTTGAGCGACGCGTTCTTTTCCTTAACCAGTTCGATAATTTCTTTTGAAAAGGAGGATATAAAAACATGATCAAATTCATTGTCCTTTAATATCCGAATGACATTTTCGACAATGGTTAAATGTTCCTCGGTGTCTTTTATTTCAATATTTAACTGCAATCGTCCCCTAACGGCATCCAGAACTTCCTGCAGGGTCGGAATTTTTTCATTGCGGAATTCCCCGGAGAACCAGAACCCGGCATCCGCCTTTTGCAAATCCTTCAGGTAAAAATCGCAGACATTACCGGTAAAATCGGTCGTTCTGTCCAGGGTCGGATCGTGGATCACCACCACCTGTTCATCCAGGGTAAGCTGAACATCCAGCTCGACGGCATCCGCGCCCATATTTACAGCTTTGTTAAAAGCGGCCAGGGTATTTTCTGGAGCGTAACCCGAGGCGCCGCGGTGGGCGATAACGGCGGGTTTGTTATGAATATCCATAAAATAATCTCTTGTCAATGAAAAACGCGGCCAGCAGACCGATAAAATAAAATAAAAAATCAACCGGGTCAAATTTTGAACCCAGCACCCAGACAAACGGGGCCGGTAAATTCAGCGATCCGGGAATACCGGTACCCTGAAACAACTCGACGGACAGCGCCACCGCCCCGATGACGATCAATTTACCGCCCGGTTTCAATCCGGGACAGACAGCGGCCAGCCCGAAATATAAACAGGCGACAATACCGGCATCGCCGATATAAGCGTCGGAAAAGGCCCATAAAGGTCCGCGGTACAATTTGGATAATATTGCAAAAAGTAAAAATCCGCCTGTCAATATCAGCGCTGTGAACCGGTAATTTTTAACCATAACCTGAATTTTTAAACTAATATTCCGGTGAATATAAATCGATATGGGCTTTTGTGTTTATATCTTTCACACCCAGTACAAACCCTTCGCCGTAATAGAGCACATATCCGTTCCGTAACGCGGCCACCGTAAGCAGGTTCAGGCCCACGACGCCGTTCAGGGTTCCTTCGGCATACCCGCCTTTCAGGATCAAATTCTGTTCGCTCAGAACTTTAAAGTATTCATCCCACACGCCGCGCAGGCCGGTCCAGGTCGGGGGTTTGTCCCCAATATGCCCGTAAAGCACGGAATCCAGATCGCTCCTGTAGTGCCGCCAGAAATCAAAACGGTAAAAGAACTCCCCGATATTGGCCACGTCGATGGTGCGCAGCGAATCCTTGTTTATCAGTTGGTTGCCGTCGATGATCGCCACGCGGATAAAATCAAAATCTTCATATTCAACGGTTGTTCTGATTGAAACGCTGTCAATCAGCCCGTTAAAATTATTTATATGCGAACCGGCAAGATTGTTCTCGGCGCCGATGAGCAAAGGATTATAGGTTACCGGCAAATATCCGGTAACGCCGGTTGTATCCGTTTTCTCATAAACGGATAATACGGCGGGATTGGGGGAAAATCCGGCCCGGATGGTATACCATTTATTGTTTTGTAAAATACTGTCACTGATCACTTCGGTTGTCTGTAAATTTTGTCTGATGCGGAAAAAAGGCCTGCCGTCCTGTCCCACGCCGAGCGTATAGCCGCCCGTTACATCATGTTTGTCAATAACAATTCTGTCCTGTCTGAGCAAAGACTCGAACATATAGACCTTTGCCGCCATTTTGATGCCGTGCGTTCCGTTCAGGACCGGATTAGAATTGACCCGAGCGTATGAGTTGCTTTCGGAGATCACGATTGCCTTGTTTGTGCCGAACGTGATCCATTGAACGTTTACCAACAAGGCATTATTTTCGTATATCGATTTGTCATACGCGGTATCTCCGAAACCGCTTTCAAAAGGCAGCATTAACACCTGGTCTTCGATTATTTTATTCGTCTTACCCAGATTCGGGACATTTACCGTATTGGAATTTTTTGATTGCGGCGCCCGTTCATGAAATTTTAGATCAAGATCAAACGTGACATAGCCGGAGGGCGCATTCGGTTTTTTCATGCACCCGGAGTACAAAATAACCAGGGAAAAGATTATAATAATTGCAAAATATTTTCTATTCATCCGTAAACCTCAAAAGAATTTCAGCAGTCGAAAATCATAAATAGAACCTGAATCCGGCTGTAAATTGAAAGCCTGTCAAATCCGCATTCTCGGCACCCGCGTGGATCGAACCGAAATAAAATCGGCATTCGGCATCCACATTCAGCCTCGATAATAAATTTCTGGACAATCCCGCGCCGATGCCGCCGATCGTGGCGCTGCCGACGCCGTATGCATTGTCCGAATAAATTCGTCCATCCAGCAGCCCGCGTACTGTGGTGGTCCGGTTCAGCGACAGCAGCGCCATTCCCGTAAGCTCCAGTTCATTGCCGTTGCTGTTTTGTCTTTCCGGCACAAGCTCGCCCGAACCGATATAGTTTTTACCCTGTATACGGTCGCGCAGGCTGAATATAAAACTTGTAAACTCTTTTTCGAAACAGGCGACCGCCTGGATCGAAAGCCGGTTCCCGGCTTTGAAAACCCGGGTATCGTTCGCAAAATCATTTCCGAAAATGGTATAACTGATATCGAACATCAGTTTGTTCTGCCGGCCGATGAAATAATCGACTCCGCCGGAAAATGAAAATTCGTTGCCGGGATTATACTTGTATTCAAAATCCGCAAACGGCTCGTATTGCCCCCTGTACAGGAAACCCAGTCCGGCGCCAAAGACAAAATCCGCGTATTCGTGCACCACGGCCACGCCGGTACTCACATCAACTCCCTGGCCGAGGATCGGGGTGCGGAAATTCAAAGCGTGAGAAGCCAGCACCGACGCGACGGAAAATTCTTCCTGGGTCAGCGCGCTTTTCCCGCTTGGGATATTGGTCCCGAAAGTGACCAGCACTTTTTCATTATTGAACAAATATGAACCGCTGATACGCGTATCGGAAAATCCGTTCAGACTGTAAATCTCTTTTGCGGCCAGGTTGCTGAAAGCCGGACTGGTCGTCATATTCAGTATTAGATTATCGTTTACCGGCAGCACAAATGTCATCGGAATCGAAAATTGCTGTACCTGGTCATCGTTTGCTTTCCAGTACTGATAGCCAAACTGGGAGGAGCCGCTGATATATTTCTCAAAACTTCCGGTATTTATTTGACCCGGAAGCAGTCGGGCACAAATCATTTGTAAATATAATACAAAAAACACATATTTCTTTAAATTCAGACTTTTCATATTCCACTACTGTTTAAGGGGTATCGGGATTCGTATAAAAATCGGGTTAGATGATCCAAATGTTAATACATTTTCCTCGGTTGCCGGTTCCCGCGACTCTATACCCGGCATAAAACCGGAATTCACATTCAGGGCGGTCCGGTCCAGTCTGCTTCCCAGCAAAGGCATCGGGGATTCCTGCTGCCGCTGGTCCTGCCTTTGACGCGTATTTTTTGCCTGCGAAGCGGCTTTACCGCGCTTTCCGGCAGGTTCTCCCCTTTTAGCGGTCAATGCGGCAAATTTCGGTTTCGGCGGTTTTACTTTGAATTCGGAAAATGCCTTTACACGCTGCGCGCCCTTCACCGCCTGTTCGAATCCGGGGTCCTTTTGCAGAGCGGCATTATAACTGTTTGCCGCATCATTGTATAATCCCCGGTCTTCCTGGTCCAGCGCCTTGCAATAGTACATAAATGCAAGCAGATCAGAGGTCGGGACCTTTTCGATTGCCTTGCGTTCTTCGGATGACAATTGAATGCCCATGCCGTCAATCACTTTAAAAACGACGTCTTTTTCCATTTTGAATAAATTGCTCACAGCGCCGGTTACTGAGCCCGAAGTTCCGGTCCGGTTATGCTTGATATCCGTATAACCGGCATCGATCCTTAATTGTTTGCCCGCAAGCTGCACCAATCCGCCCTGAACAATTTTAGATGCGCCCAGTAATTTCCCCAGACGCGGCGCATTCGCGGAACCGACCAGTCCGGACAATCCCAATCCCATCTCTTCCATCAGACTTTGTAACCGCGCCCTTTCAATCACAACAAGGTCGTTCACCTGGGACAGATCGGTGATCAACATTTCAGTCAACCCTTTCTGCAAAGGCGACAGCACTTTATCATTGTTCAGGTTAAGAAAATAAAGCACCGCCACAGCGTTATCGGGAATGGCGGCCACCTCAAGCTGACTTTCCCTGGTCAGCATATTCCGTAAATCCTTTCGCATCTGCTGACGGACCAGCACCAGCAGACGGTCCTCAATTTCCTGACGAAACGAATTCAACGGGCTCAGATTGATGTATATCTTATACATATCGATAGCTTTATCATACTGGCCGTTGTCTTCATATATCCGGCCGATATAATACGCGATGACCGGATCATCGGGCCTGCGCATTTTCGCGACATTTAACAGTCTGAAGGACAGGTTTAAATTACCCATGTTGTAAATCGCGATACCCAGATCGCGGATTGCATCGATATTGGTTGGTTCATCCGCAACGGCCTGTTTCAATTCCCTGACGGCATCCGCATATCTTTCATCGTCAATCGCTTTATGGCCGCGGCTGTAATAGGTGGAGGCGCACCCGGTAAAACTCATTAAACCGGCAAGCAATAATATTTTGATTCTCATTTTCAGCATTCAACCATTTCCCGAATATAACTGTTATCAGTACAGCATAATTTATTTGTTTGCCAGTTCCTGCAACCTGATTTTAGCTTTCGTAAACCCGCTGTTTTCTTTTAATGCATTGGCATACATTTTTTTGGCGTTCGCCACATCGCCTGCATCTTCAAATTCGAGACCCCGGGCATAGTACATGGCCGCCTCAAAGGATTTGTTCTCAACCGCGGCCAGCTTTATCGCGTCCGCTTTGGAAATTTTCACGTCAAGGTCTTTAATCACCTTTGCGACAAGCCGGGTGACAAGTTTATAAAGGTCCTTGGGTTTGCCTGTTTCCTCTTCCGCTTTGATTGTCAGGCCGGTTTCGACTTCGACAATTCTGACGTCAATCCGGATCTGCCCGTCGAACATGTGCATAAACGAACCCAACAGCAGGTTTTTCGCGCCAAGTAAATTGCCGACCTGCTGGGCCGTACTGCCGTCTATCATGCCCGACTGACCCAATGACATTTCCTGGATAAGCTGCTGCAACTGGCTGCGTTCCACGACCTGGAACTGCTCGATTTTGGAGAATTCGGTTATCAGCATATCCGCCAGTCCTTTTGACAGCGGGTCCATCTCCGCTTTTTTTGCCAGACTGTTGTTTTCAAAATATAATATGGCAATGGTCCGCTTGCCGGATGTTTGCGAAAAAACCGAACCAACGATTGCCGTACATAATATCAGAGTTGTTATCAATAAAAGTTTTGTCTTCATATTTTACATCCTGTTTTTATTATGATCCCATAACCAGAATTTTTAATAAATTCAGTTGTTCATCATTGCCCAGCGACAATAAACTGTCCCCTTCCTCCAGAACCGTATACCCCTGGGGATTAATAATCATGCCCTGTTCTTTTTTTTCAATACCCACAATCAGGGCGCCCTGCGTATCACGTTTTATATAAGATTCATCCAGACGCTTACTTTGCAGCTTGCTGTTTTTGGGAATGGTTATTTTTTCCATACGCAGACCATACTCGGCTGCTTCTGAAAAAGAATCGACAAAATCCACAATCTCCGGACGAATGAGCAGTGAGGCCATACGCCTGGCGCCGATCTCGAATGGCGAGACCACATCGTCGGCGCCCGCCAGTTTCATTTTTTTCCGCGACGCATCCCCGATGCCGCGGGCAATGATCCTCAAATCCCGATTTAATGCCCGTGCTGTCAGAACCAGATAAACATTCGCCGAATCATCCGAAATCGCACTGATTAAACCTCTTGCCTGTTTAATACCGCTTTTAAGCAGTATGTCATCATCGGTTGCTTCACCCACTGCAGCCAGGTAACCCAGACCCAATGCGTCGTCAATTTTTTCATCGTCCCTATCAATAACGATAAAATCCTTGTTATTTAACGCAAGCTGATTACAGACTTCCATACCTATTTTCCCGTATCCGCAAACGATAATATGATTTGTTAAACCGGTAATTGCTTTTACCATTTGTCGTCCCTTTAATAAATCCAACAAATGACCCTGAACAAAAAAGGCGGCAATATTACCAATGGCAAAACCACCAACGCCGATCCCCAAAAAGATCATGATCATAGTAAATATCTTGCCGGTATCACTGAGTTCGACAATCTCGCGGAATCCGACCGTAGCTATAGTTATCACGGTCATGTACAACGAATCGATATAATTCAAATTCTCGATCAGCCGGTAACCAATCGTACCGGTTACGAGAACTGCTATAATCAAAAAAGCAGCGTAAAACAGTCGGCGAACGATTTCATGTGAAACCGGGTCCTCTATGGCCGCAGTTGATAATGTTTCAAAATGCCGGGTTTTATTCATAGTCCTGTTTATTTCAGAATTTATTTTAAAAAGATATGTAAATTAATATTTTAGTACAATATTTTTTTTTGAATTTTTGAATATCTGTTAAATTAACCATCACCGGTGTCCGGCCAAAAACGAATAGCGTGGTAAAATCCAAAAAAATCTTATTCGTGCCGGTTTATATTCTTTTTATACTTGCCTCACAAATGAAAAATATTTATAATCATACCATATCCGTGAGCCGATTCTTTTATCCGGTATCGACGTTTCTCATAACGTCGATAATGTCGCATTTGACGGCTGCACTGTGGCGGGTCAGCCTTTACAAAGCAAAAATGACGATTTTTTTATTAAAAGCAAATACGTTAAAGACGTCATAGTGAAATAACCTGTGTAATTACATGCCGGGTCAAACAAATGTCTTTCGTATGTAAAACCAATTCGGGAATTAAACAATATATGATTTTCAGGATGTGCACACTGTTTCACCTCACAATTTTAATAACCTCCCTCCTGTTTTGTGTCGGACAAACCGTAATTCTGAATCCGTATAAGGATGCTGATAACCACGCTCTCAATATCCCGGCAACCAGAGAACAGTCCATAAAAGATTTGTCGGAATATCTTGCCATGAATTGTCACAACGATATTGAAAAAGCGCGGGTTTTGTACCGCTGGATCACGGAAAATATATACTACGATACCGGTTTTACCAGGGGAAACCTGACCGGATTTGTGTCCCCGGATTCGGTGCTGCAAAAACGTACTGCTGTCTGCGGAGGATACGCGGGTCTGTATAAAAGTCTGTCGGAAGCAATGGGGCTCACGGTTGTTGAACTTGACGGCTATGCAAAGGGCAGTCATTATACACCCGGCGACAGCTTTAGCGGACCGTATAACCACTCCTGGATTGCGGTACAAATCGACAGTAATTGGCAATTCATAGATCCGACATGGGGTTCCGGTTATATCAATGAAAAAAGAGAATATGTGCATCAATTCAACGATTATTATTTCCTGGTCCCGCCGGAAGAATTGATTTACAGTCATTTCCCGGGTAATCCGGAATGGCAGCTTCTCGACAGCACGGTGACCCTGCGTGAATTTGAAAACATGGTTTTTCTTAAAGATGTTTTCTTTAAAAACAACCTGCATCTGAAAAGCCACAAAACGGGCACGATCAAAACCGGCAAAAATGTTCACATCGAAATAATTGTACCGGTTGAGGTTGAACTTTTGACTCTGTTGGACAACGGTGGGGACATCCTACCAAACAAATTCACAAATCAAAAACGTACCGGGGATATTTGCCATCTATATATCACTTTACCCGAACCGGGTGAATATTTTCTTAGAATATTCTCAAAACAAAAAAATACACGGGAGTCATATATCCTGACTATGGTTTATAAAATAATATCCCGTGTGCAGTATTGACCAATTCTTTTATTTTTGACTGAATTTTTTAATTTTCTCCCCGATTATGACCGGAAATATTTTGGTTTTTAATTCATTTTATCTATATTTAAAGGCCAATAAACTGAAGCTTTAACTCAAAAGGAGAAAAATGAACTGCAACCAGGAACGAAATCTGAAAAGGTGCAATTGCAGTTACGAACCATGCTCCAGAAAAGGAATCTGCTGTGATTGTGTCAATTATCATTTAAAAATGCGCGAATTACCCGCCTGTTTTTTTCCCAATGATGTTGAAAGAACATTTAACCGTTCTTTTGAAAAATTTGCCCAATTAGTAAATTCGGGCCGAATTTAATCTTTTAAGTAATAATATAATTCTGAACACATTTTAGCCCAGCATGGTAACATGCATGGGTTGAGTATAGTTGAAAACCGCAAGCGGTTTAATTTTTTGAAATCAATTAAAAATTCGATAAATAATCCCAAGTAAAGGAAGTGTGTTATGAAAAAATCTTTATTAAAAATTTTTTTTGTTTCTGTTAGTTTATTTCTGATCGGTCTTTCTGGTTGTACCCAAAAAACCCCGGATTATGCGGCATTTCCCAAAATTGACGCGCACGTCCATTTAGGACACCCGGAGTTCAATTTTGCCGAACTGGGGCAAAAAAATAATATCCGGTTAATGACGCTGTGCACCCGGGCATCAAGCCAGGAGTATATAGACAGACAATATGATTTGTATTCCCGCCTGCACGAACAAAATCCCGATGTTATATCCTATGCATCCACTTTTACCATGGAAGGCTGGGGTGAACCGGACTGGCAGACTAAAACCATACAATACCTGCAAAGCACTTTTGATCGCGGGGCGATTGCCGTCAAGGTTTGGAAAGATATCGGCATGACATTCCGAAAACCGGACAGTTCTTTTATCATGATCGATGACCCGTCATTTGATCCGATCCTGGATTATATAGCCTCGCAGGGAAAAACAGTGGTAGCGCATATCGCTGAACCCAAAGGCTGCTGGCTGCCCCTGGACTCTATAATTGTCTTGGGAGACAGAAATTATTTTAAAAATAATCCGCAATATCATATGTATCTGCATCCGGATTACCCGTCGTATATGGAACTGATCAACGCCCGCGATAACATGCTGGCAAAACATCCTGATCTGCGGGTCGTGGGCTGTCACCTTGGCAGCCTGGAATGGGATGTGGACGAACTGGCAAAAAGACTGGATAAATATCCCAATTTTGCCGTTGATATTTCCGCACGGATCGCCCATTTACAATATCAGGACCGGGACAAAGTGAGAAATTTTCTCAAAAAGTATAAGGACAGAATATTATATGGTACGGATATCACCATCACGCCAAACATGAAACCGGAAGCGATAGAAACCCGATATACCAATTCCTGGAAAGCCGACTGGCAATATTTTACCACGGATCAGGAATTAACATCGAGAAGTCTGAGTACCCCTTTCCAGGGCCTGAAACTGGACACCAAAATTTTAAAAAAGATCTATTATGAAAACGCATTAAAATGGTATCCCGGGATGGAACGTTAAGCTCTCAGAATTTTTCATTATTAACATACGGTGTCCGGTTTTTGCCGGACACCTGTAATTATATTTTATGTTCATCCGTTCAATAATATGATTTATTTTGTTTAAACTTCAAGCATGTCCAGTTTAAAAAAGTGAAATGATTGGAGGTTTTAATGAACAACATTGAAAAGGCGGTGGCATTTTTTAATAACGGTTATAATTGTTCGCAATCCATCCTCGCGACGTTCGCACCCCAACTGGGTCTGGATGAAAAGACTGCTCTGAAAATTGCCTGTGGTTTTGGCGGCGGTATGGGACGTCAGGGTAACACGTGCGGCGCTGTTTCAGGGGCTTATATGGTTCTTGGACTGAAATTCGGAGAAACAAATGCGGAAAATAAGAATGCGAAAGCGGATACTTATAAACATGTACAGGAATTTGCGGAACTTTTTCAGGCCAGGAATAAAACCACCCGGTGTAACGACCTGCTGGGATATGATATCAGCTCTCCGGAAGACCGGCAAATCATAACAGGGAAAAACCTGTTTAACACACTCTGCCCCGGCTTGGTAAAAGACGCGGCCGAGATTTTACAAAAAATGTTGGATGAATCAGATTAGATCACAACAGAAAACATTTCTTTAATAAATATATTTATGCCGTCTCAGCCGACAATATGGAACGCCGATGATTATGCCAGACATTCATCGGCGCAGTTGAAATGGGCGCGTGAACTAATTTCCAAACTTGGTTTAAAGGGAAATGAATCAGTGCTGGATATCGGCTGCGGTAACGGGCGGGTAACGGCAGAATTGGCATCCCTGCTGCCCAGCGGCAGCGTAACGGGCATTGACAGTTCCCCGGACATGGTACAACTGGCGAATAACGCATTTCCTCCGCATATATTCCCACATCTTGTTTTTGAACTCATGGACGCCTGTGAAATAAATTTTACCGACAAATTTGATATTATTTTTTACCAACGCGACTTTACACTGGGTTAAAAATCACAAGCCGGTGCTGAAGGGTATCCACCGGGTTTTAAAAAAGAACGGACGATTCCTGCTGCAAATGGGCGGACGGGGAAATGCCGCAGATATGGTAAAATCAGTCGAAAAGGTTATGATAAAAAAAGGCTGGCGGCGCTATTTTACCGATTTTGAATTCCCATACAGTTTTTATGAACCTGTTGAATATACCCGGTTATTAAAGGAAGCCGGATTAATAGCCGACAGAGTGGAACTCATTCCCAAGGACATGATCCACAGCGGTCAGGATAAACTGGCCGGATGGTTTCGTACAACCTGGCAGCCATATACAGAAAGACTCCCCGCTATGCATCGGGATGAATTTATTCAGGACGTAATTACCACCTATCTCCAACAACACCCACCCGAAAAAGACGGAAAAACACACGTTTACATGGTGCGCCTGGAAGTTGAAGGGCATAAAAACTGATTAATTACCGTCATTTCCCGGTAAAATATGATCCCGGGACGTTCAACATATTCCTTTATTCACGAAAAAAAACAGTACAAATAATAAACAATCCTCCTAAAAAAGCCGGGTACTTACAGACTGTGTGAAAATTGATTTAAAAATATTGTAACTTGTAACTGATAAAGTTCGAAAATATCACTTTCCAGCAATTAGGCTTTTAC
>JAFGSB010000056.1 GCA_016934825.1 Candidatus Zhuqueibacterota bacterium | reverse complement strand
CTTTAAAAGTCTCCATCGCAATGAATAATCAAAATCATCTGGCGGCAAAGTCCAAATACAATGAAGGTGATCCGGGAGCAGGCATATAGCATTGATTTCAAAAGGGTGATTATCTTTTACGTTCAAAATAGCTTCTCTCAGGAGCTCGCGAGCCGTTTGATTTGTTAATATTGGTTGGCGGTTATAGGTTACAACCGTGAAAAAATATTGCGCACCCGGAATGTAAATTCTTTTATAATTCGGCATTATTTATTTTGTTAAAAGTTATATGCATCTTAAAAATAAACGGCGGATCGTTGATCCGCCCTACAACTGAAATTTCATTTCTTTGTTTTTTAATTGCTTGTGAATATTTACCTCGCTTTAATTGATTATAGCCTGTTTTAAAAAATTCTGTTGGGAAGGTCAATGATTTTAATAAAGCATTTGGGGATATTTTTAACAACCTTATTATGGCTAATTTCTGTTGCTCGGAGAGTAGGATAAAATATCTTGTTTCAAGATACTTTACAAATTGTTCATTAATATTGGCTTGAACATATTTGCTTTTAAAAAATTCGATATTATTTTTTGATTGTAAAAAATCCAAAGAATTTATAATAAAATTCTCAAACTCATCGTTCAATGTTATTTCATTGCCACTTTGAATTATTTTGTTCTCCTTTTTTAGTGTTTTAATAGCAAGTTGTACGTCAATTTTTGATTCATTGATAATAGGCGGAAAATTGCTAATATTCGATTTATGATTTTCAAATAAATATATAAGCATTTTATTTCTAACATTTATATTGATTGGATGCAACATTTTAAGTTTTTTATCTTTTTTATAAATTTCATCAAATATATATTTTCTAACATCATTTCCTTTTCCGTCTAAGACTGTGAAATGGCTATGCTTGTTATCTATTCCAAATATTATTATCCAAAATTCACCGTCCTCCGTAATAGAGAGATATAATTCATCAATATGGTATGGCATTTTATTTTTTACAATTTGTGCTATTTGTTTTTGAGAAAAAATAATTTTCGAGTTCTCAATGAAGTTGATAATATTGTCATCTGTATAAATTTTAAACCGCTTTTTCACATCATCCGTCATTTCATCGTAATAATCGAGAGCACTCCCATTAAATCCTGATAAGGAGAAGAATAAACCTACAATTTCAGAATTTTTATCATATTCAACATCATAAATTCCTCTAAACTTGCTCAAATGATTTGATTCTAATTTTTCTACAAACGCTTTACATTCACATAGAATAGGCTGGTTAGTGACTCGATTTTTAGCTGTAATATCAATTTGCCGTCCTAAACGCCTTGTTGTTCGAAAATCCCAATAGCCTAAACTATCGAGCATCTTTTTAATAAAATTTTCAAACAGTATTCCTTTTTTAACATTTGATGATGCGATAATTGTTATCATATTAACTGTTTCCTTTTTTGTAAGCCATCGTAATTTGCTTTTACATTGTACAAAATACGTAGCATGTTATGTTTTCGAGGACTTGAAACATATACTTTCCGCACATCCCGGGATAAGGTAATCCCGGGGGAGCAGGATATCTTAATAAGGTAAACGACTTGGTCGTTGTAACTGACTTTTAAATGCTTGAACAAATCTTTTTAACCAATTTTCAATAAATTTTTCTTCATTTTCATCATCAATAGGCTCTGGATTGTGAGCAATTTGATATCGACCTATTCCAGGTGCAGCAGCTTCATCCGCATCAGAGAAATTATTTATTTCAAATGGTTCATACTTTGGATGATTTTTTAAAAAAGGATTTGCCATGTATGACACCTCATACCACCTATAATCATTATTTGGATGTCTTCTCATATACCATAGCGATGCACCCCATTTGTTTTTGGGAATTTCTTGAGATACTAATATTGTAGCACCAACTATGACATCCCACCCCGATTTTGGGAATCGGTTTTCATAAGATAAACCTAACTCGATTAAATAATCTATTATTAATTTTGCTTTGCCAAGGCTTATTGAAGAAACACTACGTAGATTAATAGAAGTTCCATTATGAATGTTTGCAGTCTGTGTATTATCTTGAATTCTTTTAAATAAATGCTCAATAATATCTTTCAAAATATCCCAAGCTTGTTTTTCCAAAGAATGAAGCTTTTTATTATGAGCCTCTTTAAATTTTTTTTCTGCTTCTTCTTTTGATTTTTCAGCAGCATCCATTTGACCAATTTTTTGCAAATCAGTAATTATTGATAAATCTATTTTTGTTTTACTATCAAATTCTATTCTTTCTAATTGTGCTTTAACTCTTTCTATAGAAGGCCTTGCATCTGAATTTTTTCTAAGCATCATTAATAGCAAGCTACATAATAACGGATTATTGTTCTTAAGTCTTGGTGGTTCTTCATATAAGTGTTGTTGCTTAAGATCTTCACGATTAGTACCATTGAAAGGTGGTGAACCTGTTAAAAGAGTATATCCAATACAACCTAATGCGTATATATCTGTATTTTTAGTAGGATGTTCGAAATTCCATTGTTCAGGTGCAGCATATTGATCACTCAACCATCCTTTTAATGTTCGTAATGATGTTGTCTCTTCAACAAAACGGGCAATACCAAAATCAGCTATTTTCCAATGTTTCTTATGAAATAATATATTGCATGGTTTTAGGTCACGGTGAATAATATGAGGGACTTCTAATAATCCATTTATTATTGATAATAATATTTCTTTTGCTTCAAAATCATTAAAAGAAATACCATTTTCTAATTCATCTTGTAATGATTTTTCTGCTAAGGCCATTACAATATAATAATTATCTGATTCTGCATCTTGACCCGAATCATAAACTTGTATAATATTTTTAAAATCTTTTTTAACAAAATCATCAGCCAGTCTTAATTCTCTATGACCAATTTCATTCGCATCAACATTCAATTTTTTTATGGCACATTCATTTTTATCTTCATCTTCTCCATAAAAAACAACACCAAAACCACCTTTTGGTCCCAATTGTTTATCAGGATTATAATACCAAGTCTTCAATGATAGTTTGATTTTTATCATTTTAGTATTATCTTTCTTTGGTTATAATAGTTCCCTCTCGTTCCAATCTCCAGATTGGAACGTTTATGTACAGGAATCTCTGATTCCTGCTTAATTCTATTTTATCAAACCGTGTTTAGCACACATCTTATGCTACCTATAAGCATTCGCAATTTTTCATTATCAATAAAAAAAAACAAAAAAACCAGATAAAATAACAATACAAATAAAAAAATATAATATTCAGAAATACTTTCCCACCCAGGTTTTACCGCCCCGTTTTCAATATTAATATATACATTATTTCACGAAAACAAGCAAGGAATTATTTATTTTTTTCAATATTTTCCAGTTCGAATATTAATATTGACTTTTTACAGGCGGGTTTTCGTTAGTTTAATACGTAATAAATTACTACCACAGGACTAAAAGTCCTGTTTCATTTTCCTCCCGGGATAAGGAAATCCCGGGCAAGCAGGTTCTGCGTAATCAGCGTTATCAGCTAAAAATAATATTCTTGTTACTGATATTGGGGATTATACTCACCCTGTTTTTTAAAACCCTTAAACTTCCGCATCCGACTGTAGCGGGGATAACTTTCGAAAATATCCCCATTCCCCAGCATTCTGGGGTCCTTCTGTCCGGTCAGCGTCTTTTCCAGCATGGTTCGCAGTTCATTTTTGATCCGCTCAAACCCGGCCTGCCCGGCCAGGTTATTCATACAATACGGATCATTCTTTATATCATATAATTCCTCGCCGGGACGCTTACCGTAAGCAAGCAAAAACAGGTTGGCGTATTGATCCTGATTCTCGATCATAAAAGTTTTTGTCGGCGAGTCGTCGATATCATGGTACCCTTCCGGGTCGCCCGAACCGTCGGGGTCCCCGGCGGGCCAGCGGTCCGGTTTCAGGTTCAGGATATATAAATAATCGTTAGTTCTGACCGCCCGACTCGGATATCCCAGGTTGTCCGGTCTGGCGTGGGTATGACGCTCCCGACCGGTGAATACCTTATCTCTTTCAGGATCAACAACACCCGATTCTTCCGACAGCAGAACGTCCAGAAAACTTTTACCGGTCATCTCCTCCGGTGGAACAAGTCCCGCCGCCTGCAGAAAAGTCGGGGCAAAATCGACAAAACTGACAAAATCATCCACAACCCGACCGGGTTTTATTTTTCCGGGCCAGCGGACGGCCAGCGGCATGCGTGTGCCGTGATCGTACAGATTGGCTTTGGCGCGCGGGAACGGCATGCCGTTATCGGAGGTGACCACAATAATCGTATTATCCAGTTCCCTGGCCGTTTCCAGGGCGTTCATCATTTTTGTCAGGTGGGCATCGAACCAGTCTATTTCAAAGGCATAATCGAGCAGGTCGCTGCGGATTTCCGGTACATCGGGAAGGAACGGCGGTACATTTACCTGTCCCGGATCTTTCCCTGCCCTTAAACCCGCACGTTTATTATAAACACGGTGCGGTTCCTGACAGCCGTACCAGAAAAAAAAAGCTTCATCTTTTTTCCGTTGCGATAAAAATAACTCAAAATTTGCCGCGTAATCAATGTTTGAGATGCCTTCCGGCGCTTCCATTTTTAATTCATTGTAAGCGGGGCCAACCGGATTCCTTTCCCGGCCGGATATTTCCCAGTTTCCCGGACCCCACGGTTTTCCGGTATACCCCAACCGGTAACCGGATTCCTCCAGCAAATCGGTAAACACGGTGAACTTTTTCGGAAAATTACTGGCATGTGTCCCTGCCTCCTCGAGCTGCCAGATATTCCGTCCCGTCAGAATGGCGGCGCGGCACGGACTGCATTGCGGCGCGGCGCAAAAAGCCCTGGTAAAGTTAACGCCTTCACGGGCAATCCGGTCAAACGCGGGTGTATTCACAATAGCACAGCCGTTAACACCGGTAAAAGTCCAGGATTGATCATCCGATATGGCAAATAAAATATTCGGGCGTTTTACTGATTGCCGCTTTGGGGTACAACCCGGCATGCCGGAACAGCTCAATAAGCCGATGCCCCCGGCGAACAGGCTTTTTAAAAAACGGCGTTTTGTCATATTTTCCATAATTATATTCCCCGTATTACAAAAACGATAACAATAAATTTATTTTAATAAATTCACCTTTTTATATTTTTTGATCGCGGTTTCTTTTCCGCGGTTCAGGATATATTCAAGCGCCTGAACTGACTTTTGCAGAAAATCGAGCAGTTGTTCTTTTTCTTCGGGATTAAACTTGCCCAGCACATAGGGAGTCAGTTCATCATCTTCGTCCGGCTTCGATATCCCGAGCCGTAACCGGTAAAAATCATGTGTCCCCAGTCTTTGCGCGATGGACCGCAACCCGTTATGCCCCCCGAGACCGCCTCCCTTTTTTAACGCAATCCAGCCGAAATCAAGTTCAATATCGTCATGAACAATTAAAAGATTCTCCGGCTTTATTTTAAAAAAATGTAACAGGTATTGAACCGATTCACCGCTCTTATTCATAAATTCATGAGGTTTGAGAAAATATATTTTTTCACCGTTATAAATTTGCACCGCGTAAACACCCTTGAATTTCTTCAACCAGGCCAGATTTTTTAAAGGTTCACAACAATCTGCCATCATCCAACTGATATTATGACGGGTTTGTGCGAATTCTTCACCAGGATTGCCTAAAAATGTTACTACTTTGATCATAACTTTACTTCCATTTCTATTTAGTACCAATAGTATAATTAATTAAGTTGGTCCGGTTATTTTTAATTTTTTGTATACTATTTTATGTTCAATTTGTCGCTTGTTGATTATATTGCCGTCCTCTTTTATTTATTGTATCTTTTTTTATACTGTCCCCACTCGCTTATTTAACAGGGACGCAGTATACCGCTTTTATCAATAACACAGATCGAAGAACATAAATAATGTATTTTATAATATTTATTAAAATCTAATTGATATACTTGCCACAAACTTTTTACCGGTTTTTTTATTATCGTTATTATTGATCAACTCGGCAAATCCGTTGCCGATCAGCGTACCTAAAAGCGCCCCGGTCAAAACATCGGAAAGCCAGTGTTTATCGTCATGAATTCGCTGCAAACCGGTAATGGTTGCCATTGTATACGCGGGCAGGCCGATTTGATACCCGTAAAGCCGGTACAAAACCGCGGCAACAACAAACGAACCCGACGTGTGTCCCGAAGGGAACGAACGGTAGTTTTGTTTACCGGGTCTTTCACGTCTCACGACCGTTTTGAAAGCATAAGTAAAAGCCATATTAACAAAAAACGCTTCGTTATAAACCTTAATATATTGGTTAAAATCATTTTTCGAACGGTCCGTGGAAAGATATTCTCCAAGGATATAAGAGTTGCCGATCAGCCAGTTTAATCCATGACCATAAATATCCGCACAATATGACAATTTACCGGGCAATAACCTGCCTTTAAAACGGTCCCTGATATCGTCGTCAAATCGGCTCAGTCCGCCGATCCCGCCGGCATAAATCAACCACATCGGATCGTTAAAACTGTATTTTACCCCGTTGCCGATATCCCGGATGTACTCTTCCGTTTTACTGTTGATTGAAGCGGAACAGGACCGGCCGCAAAAAGAGATACAACAAAAAATTATCAGTCCGGAGAGTAACCGGCTGTCAACAATTTGCCTAAACATTTTCCGACTCGAATGGTTTGACGATCTGCAAATCCGGGAATTCCTTTATTATTCTGTTTTCAATTCCCTGTAAAAATAATAATTTCACATTCGGTCCGGCATCGATGGTAAAATATACCGGGACCAGCTTTTGCCGCAGTTCCCAGACCCGGTGAAAAATCCGGATGGTTTCCGGCAGCCAGTAAAATATGGCCGGTGAAGATTCGATCATTGCGGCGTGCATGGCCAGCGCGTTGGATTCGGATGTTTCTCCCAATAGTTCAAAATTTCGGCCATTAATTGCTTCTTTTATTGCGGTCAGGTCATGTATTACTCTGTCCGGCCAGTTCCGGTAAAAAAAGGACGTTTTTACAGTCTGAGCCATCGCCTCGCGTGAGCCCTTTGGCTTCTGCTTTTCAGATACCGTCATAATCCCGATCCGTAATTCGGGCCAGGCTGCTTTTAAAGATTCGGCGTAACTATCCATGCCGTCATCACGGGCGCCGGCGTGCCATTCGACAAAACCGTCGTAAACGGACCGGCAGGCGCTGCCGCTTCCCAGTCTGGCCAAAACGGACAGCTCTTTTTTATCCAGTTCCATCTTGAAAAGTCTGTTCAGGACGCCCGCCAGAGCGGCAAATCCCGAGGCCGACGAAGCCAGACCGGCCGCCGTCGGGATATTATTTTTTGTATCGACCGAGAAAAAACTATTATCCGGCCGGAAAAGGTCGAGGTATTCCGTTGTCCGTTTACTAAAAACGGAATCCTGATCCGTTTGCACACCATTCAGATAAAAAACATCCCGGTTTTCGTTTAAAGAGAGGGTTGTTTCCGTGCCCAGCCGGCCCATGGATATCGACAAACTGGACGTGACCGGCAAATTCAGTTCAGTATTCCTTTTCCCCCAGTATTTGCATAAGGCGATATTCGCCGGCGCAAAAGCCGTTACCTTTGCCGACGATAACCGGACCCTGCCTTTTATCATATTTTTTACAATTTCAACTTTATTCAACGACTATCCCTTTGGATGATATTTCAAGGGGAATGAGCGGATATGGAAAATCCAACCGCTCCGGTTTGCCGATACCGACAACACAATCTCCCAGTCCGGAACCGGAAATTTTGGACCCGAAAATTCCGGGATCGCGCCGTAATTCATAATTGATCCCGGCCAAAGTTGAATTGCTCACGCCTATGGCGTCCATCAATCCCTGATTGATATTAAAAATTTCTCCCAATGCTTTCAGGTCGTTCGCTTCGATATATTGTTTCGCATAGGGCACGCTTTGGTCCATCAAATCATATATTGCTAAAAAGAGCGTTTTATTTTTTTGATATTTTTCTTCAACAAGATTAATAACTGTGGTTGTCGGAGTTTTTCTGCCGGAATAAACAACCGAAATCGGGAATACCGGTAATAACGGTTCGATTTTCAACGGTTCCATCTGATAAATTAGAACGCCTCCGAATATACCGGCCGCCAGGTCCGCACCGGAACCGGAACCCTGGACCTGTTGAACGGTACGCAGACAACAATCAAAAATAGCGGTTTTGTCTAATACCCGTCCCGTAAGGACAAAAATGGCCGTCATAACAGCGGCGGTTACGGCAGCAGACGATCCCAGACCTAAATCGGATGTAAATTCGGATTCGATTTTCAGTTCCAGACCCGTCGTTAATTGATCTTTTTGTTGGGACAAAGCGGTCAAAACAAATGAGAATTCGGGTTTTAGCCGGATATTGTCCAACTCTGTCGTAAAATCTCCCAGAGACGAAGAAATAGATATTTTTCTATCGTGTCTTTTTTTACAAAACACGGAAACTCTCCGGTTAACCGCGCATACCAGGGCTTTTTTCCCCTTTAAAACCGCGTGCTCACCCAATAGCATTAATTTCCCCGGCGCGGATACTTTAAACGATTCTTGCACCTTCCGGCTCCCCGGTTACTGCAAAAAGTTCATAACCGTATTTTTCACAAATTGTTTTCGGATTGTCTTCTGAAATAATCATAACAACACCCGCATTTTGGCCGCGCACCGAACCGGCGCCGGAAATTTTTGCCGCGCCCCCGTGCCTCTCTATACCGGATATAAAATCACGGATCGCGGGCGGTACAACTCCTATATGTGACAATAATTTATGATTTTCGCGAACGCATTGAATCATCATGTCCAATTTTCGCTCACAATAGGCTTTTTCAAACTCATCCGTCACGGTTTGAAAATCAGTCCAGATTTGATTTTTGCTAAAATTACCGGCAACCTTTTCGACGCTTTCTCCGGTGGAAGCCTCCGGTGGTCCGGTATTGACTATATATAAAGGTATGTCTTGTATCTGCAGTTGTTCTGCCTTTTTTTTCTGAAATCTATTCAAACCGCCGTACAACACAACATAAGGATCGACGCCGCTAGAAAAACCATGTAAAAATTTTTCGCCCTCCAAGCCCAGTTCATAAATTTGATCGGAATTCGCTTTGACAGAAAAATACCCGGCCAGCCCTATCAGCAAACTGATTATGGTGGACGCGGAGGACCCCATTCCACAGTGTACCGGCAAATCGGATTTGACGGTCAAATCAATATTATTTTCAGGACCTACCGCAAATTTTTGAAAAAAATGAAATATCAAATACGCAAAAACGTCTGCCGGGGAATCGACCAAATGCCGGATGCCCAGCCTGCCGTTCACAAACAGATCGTAATTTTTTTTTAGCTTTCGGCTTTTATCCCGTAACTCACTGAAAGAAAAAGAGACCGAATCATTAAAATCAGTGAGATGAATTGAAATTAAATTATCGTCCGGTTTTTTTATTACCGTTTCCGAAAACAGATTTATCGCCATAACCAGAGCGGAATTACCGTAAACTACAGCATGCTCGCCGCTCAGAATGATTTTGCCCGGGGCGATTGCTCTCAAAAAAGCCTCTGATATATTCGTTTATGCGCCGAAATTCCGGCAAAACGAAATAACCCGGTTTCATTTTTGGGCGTTTGATAATCACCGCCGTCTTCGGGCAAAGAATAGGAATAAAACTCTTTATATTTTTCATAGGAAAGTTCGGTTCTGTTGTTCAGTAACTTGGTATGCGCCCCGCTATCAATATACTTTTGATAACCGGGCAAAATTTCTCCGCTGAAAAACTCTCCAACACAACCGGAGCCGTAACTAAAAAAACCGATCCTTCTGCCCGTCAAATCTTCATTTGAATTCTCCAGCAGTGAGATCAGTCCGACATACATGGATGCGGCATAGGTATTGCCGATTATTTTAATGTAATGTAGGGTATCACTGATCTGGCCCATAAGAAAATCATTGTCATAGTCGTCCCCCACGGCGTGTTTGGCAAGATGTATATGGGCTTTTTCACCCATGCGTGAAAACGGAAGGTGATAACAGAACCGGTAAAAATCGGCAAATTCACGACCGGATCGTCCGCTGTATTGGTTCCACGATTCAATTAATGCTTTTATATACATTTTGATTGAAAATTTTCCGTCCACAAACGCTTCATCTGTGTAATTGGGGCGCCAAAAATCCATCACATCCTCGGTATATAGTCCAGATTCCATATCAAACGCGACAATCGCGGGCCGCGCCGATAACACCATTGCCACGGCGCCAGCGCCCTGGGTGGGCTCTCCGACGCTGCCGATCCCGTACCGGGCGATATCGGAAGCGACCAGCAATACTTTTCTATCCGGATGCAGCATCAAATACGGAAGTGACATTTGAATTCCCGCCGCGGCGCTGTAACATGCCTGTTTGACCTCGAATACGCGGCAATTTTTACCCAACTGTAACAGTTGATGTACATATATCCCCCCGGATTTGGACTGATCTATCCCTGATTCCGTGGCAAAAATGACCGTATCAATTTTATCCTTATCAACAGATTTTGTCGCGTTATACGCCGCGTTTGCCGCCAGAGTGATAATATCTTCGTCAGGCGGCGGTGCGGCCATTTTTTCCTGACCTATCCCGTGATAAAATTTCGAAACCGGTATATTTCTGTCTTCAGCAAGACTCTTTAAATCTATAAAATAATTTGACGTATAAAAATTAATTGATTCGATGCCGATTTTCATCTCTTGTCCTTTATCGATCATTTTCAACCCGATTCAACATTAATGATTTATTAAAGTGTAATGATTTAAAATCTTTCATACCAAGTAAAAACATGGCAACGGTAAACTCGCGTTTGAGTTTTTTTATAACATCTATTACGGCCTGCGGCGACTCCATGGCGGGTTTCAAAAGAGGTTTTGCCAGTCCGCAAAGCGATGCTCCCAGTATGACAGATTTGACCATATCCAGGCCGGTTCTTATTCCGCCGGAGGCCACCAGAGTTATTTTATCTTTATATTTTTCCAGCATACCGAGCGCCACAGGAGTCGGAATACCCCAATCCTGGAATTTTATTCCCAGATCATTCCCGTCTTTATTGCGAAGACTTTCAATGCGGCTCCAGGACGTCCCGCCCGAACCGGCGACGTCGATATAATGAATATTTTTCTTTAATAACAATTCAACATCCGTATCGGAAATACCGGCTCCCACTTCTTTAAGGATAACGGGAACTTTTAATTGCCCTGCAATGTCCCCGATTTTGTCTGCCAGACCCGAAAAATTGGTATCCCCCTCGGGCTGCACCGCTTCCTGCAGAGGATTCAAATGAAAATAAAGCGCGTCGGCGCCGACGGTTTCAACCGCTTCCCGGCAATGGGATATATCAAATCCATAATTCAACTGAACGGCGCCAAGATTGGAAAAAAGCAGCGCGTCGGGAGCGAATTGACGTACGGCAAAACTTTTCCGCGCCTCCGGCGTCGTAAACATGACCCGTTGCGACCCGACGCCCATGGCAATCCCGGTCTCCTGGGCGGCAATCGCGCAGTTTTTATTTATTTTATTGACTATTTCATAATCCCCGCCCGTCATGGATGATATGAGTAACGGAAAGGATAATTTCTTATTCATAAATACAACGGACGGATCAATCTCTGCAAGATCAAGCTCCGGTAAAGCACGGTGTTTCAAATGAATAAAATCAAAATAATTTTTCGATCTGTCGACTTTATCATCCGAATTGATCATTTCAATATGCTGAGCTTTACGGATATTAATCAGGTGTTTCATTTACGCTCCATTTTTTCATGAGTCCGCATTAGTTCACCCCTGTTTGTTAATGCGGCAAGCAAAGACAATTCCCCGCACAATACTGTGGCCGCCGCTATGGCCGCCAAACGTTTTGCATTACCACCCGGTTCTCTCTTCTCAAGACAACCCAGGTTGTGCAAATTTGACCGGACAAAATCATGGTCTTTGCCATTACCCACTGTGCCGACAATGATATTCGGCAGGGTCACCGAAAAATACAGATCATTATTCCGTAGTTCCGCATGAACAAAACCCTGCGATCCCTCTATGATATTGGCGGCATCCTGGCCGGTTGCCAGGTAAAATGCCAGCAAAATATTTGCGAAATGAGCGTTTGCCGTTCTTATCCCGCCGCTTAAAATCGACCCGATCAGATTTTTTTTAATATAAATTTCAACTATTTTTTCCGGAATGGTTTTTAAATAACGCCGGCAAATCTTTTCCGGGACAATCATTTCCGCGATAACATTTTTTCCGCGCCCCAAAATACCATTCACTGCGGACACTTTTTTATCAACGCAGTAATTACCGGATACCGAAATATATTTCAAATCCGCAGTTGAGTTTAACAGCCAGTCCAGAAAAGCATCGGCTGCTTTGGTTACCATATTGTGACCGGATGCATCACCCGTTTCGATTTCCAGGCGAATGAAAATCATATTGGCGTTTATTTCAGAATTTAACGCCAGGAAACGGGCGTATCGGCTGGTTCCTTCCACAACGGTTTTTATGTCCTCCGTATGTGATTGTAAAAATTTAACCGTTTCCAAAGCTTTTACCGCGTTTTCAGCCTCGACCAAAACGGAACGGGTCATCCGGTCATCAACGATAACCGTATGAATACCCCCGGATTTTACGGATACCCTCGCCCCCCGGTTTGTCGAGGGCCACAGAGGAGTTTCAAACGTAGCCAGCGGAACCTGAAGCTCTTCGTTAACGACCGGGCCTGTAATTCTGACCGGCCCGATGGTTTTCATGGGGATTATAGCTGATTTTTCCAAATTGTTATGCATTAAATCAGGTTTTTATACAAAATTAAATATAAATATCACGTTGTTTATGCCGGAGTCAGTTAATTATAAAATAAACGAAATACAATTATACAATTTTTAAACTATAATATTAGTTTTAAACGATTGACGCCAGGTTATAATGAAATTTAAAGTTTAAAGCGGGCTTAAATATAAACAGGTCACCTTAATATTGGACTATAATATAGAGTATTTTTGAAATTATCAAGTTAAAGATTGATTAATATGCCTGTTGCCGGATAATTTTATCTCCGTTGTCCGGACATTGGCAACACCGGAGTCTACTTTTTAATAACAACAACAAAACTCAAAAAATGCCCTTTAAATGATCAAAAAAAACTACAGCAGGGTATTAAATCATTTTTTCATACAAGCGATAAGTCTTGTACCTGTCTGCATTCAGATCCTCCAAAGCGCCAATCATTCGGCTGTTTGTTTCCACAATAATAGAACATTCGGATTCTGTAAAGCCCATTTTTCTCCCGTTTTCTATCGTATTAAGATAAAACAAAATATCCAGCCCTTTGTTTCTGTATTCTTTTAATACTCCCATTGCAATTGTGCGTAATTTTTTAATATTCTTCATTTCTTTCAGAATTTTAAAAATCCCAAAAGGCAACAACCGGCCATTGGCTTTTTGCAAAGCCGGGTTGGCGTCTTTTAGTGTTAAAGAAAAACCTATACATTCATCATCCAAAAACGCAAGATAACTCAATTCCGGCACAGCGACAAATTTTAATTCACCCGCCATGTATTTAAGTTGACCATCCGTCAGGGGAACATGTCCCCAATTTTCCATCCAGGCGCTATTAAATATTTTACCAACATGTTTTATGGCCTCATCAAGTCTTTTTAAATCAACATTTTCAATTCGCAATCCATTTTGTTTTAATACCCTATCCCTGATTCTGTAAAACGAAGGTCTTATTTCCAGATCCCTGGAAACCAGAAAAGCATACCAATCAATCGCTTTTTGAAAGCCGGCGCCGGCCACAAGATCATTATAATACGGCAGATTATACGACAACAAGACCACAGGAATTGAGTCAAATCCGTCGTACAGCATTGCGCATTCATCATACAGCGTAAAACTAATCGGTCCGATTATTCTGGATTTCTGCTTTGCTTTCAGCCATTTTGAGGCTTCCGAAAACAGCGCATTTGCAACTTGCTGATTCTTTATACACTCAAAAAATCCAAAAAATCCCGTTTGGGAATCATGATATTTTTCATATTGTGTACTAATATGAGCTGATAATCGCCCGACAACCTGGCCGTTATTCAGAGCTAAAAAATATTCCGCGTCACCAAATTCGAAAAACACACCTTTCTTTTTATCAAGAAATTTTTTCTGATCCCCTATTAATGGCGGGACCCAATAAGGATCATTTTTATAAATTTCAAAAGGAAATTTTACAAATTTTTTCAAATCCGCTTTGGTGTTAACCCGAATTATCTCAATTCCCATATCGTCTCTCCGTTTTAAGCACACCCCGTTTGATTGATAATTTTGCTGCCATACAAATCAATTATTTCTCTGAATCATGAACCCGCACAAGAAAAAATTAATATTTTAAAACATATAAAATACATATTCCAATCAAAAAGGCTTACCGGATTTCCTCTTTAATAAAATAATTTTATACCGCCTTACCGGTCATGGCATACAAAAGCCGTCTTTTTCGTATTTATCAGAGAACACCTGGATCCGATTAATATTTCTATGAATAACAAAACTCCATCACAAAATACGGCATTCACGCTCAATATATTTATTTCGAAAGGATGAATCCTGACAAAACCGGACTCAAATTTTTTATAACTATAATAAAATTTTTATTGAATATTTAAAAATAAATTTATATATTTACAAGTTTTGAACTTAAATAAAGAGAGAGGTTAAATGGCACATCATAAATCAGCTATTAAAAGAATTAATACAAACGCACGTGACAATTTAAAAAATAAAGCATATATTTCCGCCTTAAAAACCCAGATTAAAAAAGTACGTGCGGCGACATCAAAAGAAGAAGCACAATCTCAATATATCAAGGCTACTTCTCAATTGGATAAGCTCGTTAATAAAGGTATTATTCATAAAAATAAAGCTGCAAACCAAAAATCGAGATTAGCGGTTCACGTTAACAAATTAAGTTAAGATATCCTAAAATTTTTTGAGTCTATACCCGGGAGTATTATATTATTAAACCCGGGTTTTTTGTTGTCGGGAAATATTGAATACAGAATTATTTTACTTTTTTGTTTGAATGACATAATTCGGTGATTCTTGAGTAATTTCAATATCATGTGGATGGCTTTCACGTAATCCTGCAGATGTAATACGAATAAATCTTCCTTTTTCTTTCAATTCGGGAATAGTGGCCGCACCGCAATAACCCATGGCCGACCTTAAGCCCCCGATCATCTGATACACCACATCACTAACTTTACCCCGGTAAGGGATTCTTCCCTCAATACCTTCTGGCACCAGTTTTTTAACGTCATATTCGCCTTCCTGAAAATACCGATCTCCACGGCCGCCTTTCATTGCTCTTATGGAACCCATCGCTCTATATACTTTATAACTTCTTCCTTCATATAATATTGTTTCACCGGGACTTTCATCCGTACCGGCCAGCATGTTACCCATCATCACCGAATCGGCGCCCGCCGCCAACGCTTTTGCGATATCACCGGTCTGTTTAATACCGCCGTCGGCAATTAACGGAATGTCATATTTTTTACAAACCTCTGCGCAGTTCATAATCGCCGTCAATTGCGGCACACCGGTACCGGCAATAACCCTGGTTGTACAAATCGAGCCCGGTCCGATTCCTATTTTAACCGCGTCGACGCCGACAGCGATCAGATCTTCAACCGCTTCCGGAGTTGCGACATTTCCGGCAATTATTTCCAATTCAGGAAAATTTTTCTTTAGTAGTTTAACGGTTTCGACAACACCTGTAGAATGACCGTGCGCCGTATCGACAACCAGAAAATCGACTCCCGCGTCGATTAACGCGGCCGCCCTTTCGTTCGTATCTCTGGCAACTCCCACGGCAGCTCCGACAAGCAAGCGTCCATGTTTATCTTTTGAGGCGCTTGGATATTTCTTCCTGTTTTGAATATCTTTTACCGTAATGAGCCCCTTTAATCTTTGATCTTTATCGACAACCAGTAATTTTTCAATACGATATTTTTGTAATATTTTTTCGGCGGCATCCAAAGAAGTCCCCACAGGTACCGTAATCAGATTTTCTTTGGTCATTAAAGAGGAAACGCGTTTATTTAAATTTGTCTCGAAACGGAGATCCCGGTTTGTCAAAATACCAACAAGTTTTTGCCCGTCCACTATCGGAATACCGGATATGCGGTATCGTGACATTAATTCAAGTGCTTCGCTGATTTTACGGTCCGGAGATAATGTAATCGGATTTAATATCATTCCACTTTCGGATCTTTTTACCTTATCGATTTCTTCCGCCTGTTCCTGAATCGTATTATTTTTATGTACAATTCCAACTCCGCCTTCCCTCGCCAGCGCAATGGCAAGATCGGATTCCGTTACCGTATCCATTGCGGCCGATAAAATGGGTATTTTCAGAGAAATCTGTTTTGTTAACTTTGTTTCAACATTTACTTCTCTTGGCAGAACAGTAGACTTGTTAGGCACCAATAGAACATCATCAAAAGTTAAGCCCTCACCAAGTATTTTGATCATTTTTTTTCTCCAAATATTTCACTTTAATTAATAAGCGATCTTATAAAATCGTATAAATCAAACACTAACTCGATGTCGAATATCAAGGTATATAACTAACTATAAATTCATATTTTATAAGACAATACAAAATTCCAATGCGGGATACTAAGTTCTTTTATTTTAACGATTTTATTTTAAAGAATCAACTTGTTTTTAAACATTATGGATCGGGGTATCTGGAAAAAACATATTACCCCGGATAAACAGGAAATTGATTTTTCCCCCGGTAAATTATAATGCATCCTCGGTTTTGAATTCATAATACAGTTTCATGACCGCCGGAACATAATCACGCGTTTCAGCCCAGAGTATTTTATCGTTTCTGTCCGAGGCAAGCCATAATTCGGCAATTTTGGGACCACCGTTATATGCGGCCAATCCGCCGTCCTTTTCATACATATAAACCATATCACTCAAATACCGGCAGCCCAGACGTATATTGATGATCGGGTCGAACAGGATATTTTCTGTTGTCCATTCAATACCTTCCTCTGCCGCCAAAAAAGAACCGGTCGCCGGCATAATCTGCATTAAACCGATAGCGCCGACTTTGGAAATAACAGTGGGGTCCCAGGTTTTTGCGCTTTCATGTGTAATTGTAGCGGCAATAAAATCAATATTTAAATTCGGATATTTTTGGCTCATTAAATATATTTCATTTGCTATTTCATTTTTTTCACTATCCGTTAATGTTTTATTGTACCTGGAAATAATATCCAGGACTTTTTTTATACTTGTATTGCGCTCATTATCAATTTCTGCAACCGAAGTTTGTTCTT
>JAFGSB010000055.1 GCA_016934825.1 Candidatus Zhuqueibacterota bacterium | reverse complement strand
TTAATTAAAAAGAAATAACTGCAATGATAATTTGATAATTAATTTTCACTCGTTTTTTATTTTTTTTAAAACTTTGGGAATATTCAAATTTGTAAATTCGATTTACGAAGAAATCTTGCCCCCTTTTACAAGAACCATAATTATTAAAAAGTTTTAAGATTTCTCGTCGCTTCGCTCCTCGAAATGACAGATTGTGGAGTCAGGGTTCAAGATTTCTTGTCGCTACGCTTCCCGAAATGGCAAAGTAATGGTGCGAATCAAAAAATCACAAAATAAAAAAACTATATTTCCTTTTCCGTCTTAAAACAGTTCTTTTCTATTTCCGCGCCGAGATCCGGATAAACCGATTTTATCGAATCGATAAGCTTTCTTCTTGCTGAAATCAATCTGGCTCTTTTGTATTCGTTTCCTGCAATTCGTTTGGCGTTTTTGAAATCCTCCACCGGTTCCGCGTAATAAGTATATTCAAAAAATTCCCAGTTCTTAATCTCCAAAAAGAACAAATTCGGATATTTACCGGTCAAATTCAGCAGGGCTTTCCAGGCGGGCAATTCGTCGTTCATGTGTTTTATTCTTTTATTAACATCCCGGTCAATTTCTGCCTGCGCGGGTTTTTTATCGTTCATCAATTCATATCTGCATCTTATGCCGTGCTCCGCTTTTTTGACCAGGTCCTCCCTGTCGAATTCTTGTTCATTAAATCCAACAGCGGTCGGATTCAACAAAATAGCCAGCACCCGGTGATCCGGGCCGCCGGTCAGGAACGGATAATATTCCCGAACCGCGGGTAAACGCAGCAGATCGTAATACACCGGCGCGAAAATTTCGTATTTAATATATTCCGGGTGTTCTTTTGTGTGGTTAATGACAACCTGGTCGCTGCCCCGTACCGGGAAAAAGATAACCGACGGATACACCTCGATATCCCTGGAAACGGCCAGAACGTTCTCCCGGCATAGTCTTTTCATAGTGTCCCGCGCTTGCTGGGGTATATAAAAGATGTCCTTTTCATCTCGGGGATTGTCTCTCACCCGTAACGGCGCGGATATTTTCACACCGGGTTTAAACAAATTTTCCAGTGGTGATTTACCGATACCGGAATGCCCGATGAACATTATTGTTGTCTGCAAAACAGCCTCTTTTCAGGTGAATATTTATTAGTTTAAATCCAGAGCTACCTGACTAAAAAGCACAATAAAATTCGCACTTTAATGTACGTCGCACATACCTCAGCCGTTGTTACCTTTAAGCTGAATTGTACACAAGATTTCTCGTCGCTGCGTTTCTCGAAATGACAGAGTGGGATTGTTAGGATAAGGTTTTTCACTGCTGCGCTCCAACAAACTCTACCGGTTGCTTTTCCGCAATAAAGTGATTATCGTTAAACCTGTGAACAGTCCGATCGCAAGTATCACAAAAAGCCCTTTCGGCGAAGAGGAATATTGCATAATAAAAATGAGGGCAACAATAGATAATATCCACAATATGACGTTGGTTACGGCAGCCCTCAAAAGCGTTTGTAACGAACCTATTTTATTGTTTTTTTCGTTACCTGAATTCATATCATAATCTCCTTTCATTCATTTTATAAGAATGAATTCCTGAGTAAATATTAATGCTCTGTTTTTCGCAGCAGCCAAAGCGCGCCTTCTATCCGGTTGTTGATGATGTCACATTCTTCTTCCTGCAATTGAATATATGCCCTGATATTTTTCTCCAGTTCCGGATGCTGATCCGCCAATTCCTTCCCCCTGTGCCGGATCACGGTCAAATATTCCGCATTAATTTCCTCACTCAATGCAGAGGTGTTCACTTCTTTTACCAACCGGTCGCCATAAAAAGTTAACTCTTTGATGGCGGTATCGTGGTCACGGAAGTGCCTGTACCCTTTGCGGTTTAATGAATCGGCCTGTTTCAGATAGCCGTCATCGTATATCATATAACCGCCGGCTTTGACCTGCGATCTCAACCGGGAGACGGTATCCCGTAACGTCCCGAATACCCCGCCCAGGGACGCCAGGACAACAAGATCAAAAGCATGTTCTGCGGATACATATTCAATTATATCCTTATGTATAAATTCGCAGAGATGTGACACATGGTACTCCCCCGCTTTTTTACGGGCATCTTCAAGGAACGGCTGCATCAAATCGATACCGGTGACGTTGAAACCAAATTCCGAAGCGATCCGTACCGAAACCGCTCCCTTGCCGCAACCCAGGTCCAGAACGGCAGTGTTTCCGGGGGACAAATTAAGTGCGGCAATACTATCGAGGATCGGCTGCAGCGAACATCCCAAAGCCCATATATCCCGGAGAAGAAACGGCATATGGGGCAGGAGAAGCTCATCGGTTTCCAGCGAATCCGCAACCGTTTTATTTGTTTTACCTGACATATAAAATCCCTCCATCAGCGCCGGTGTTAATTAACACCGGTTACTAAAATGTTGTTATCTAACCATGCCGGTAACCAGGGAATACGCCCAGTCCGGTCGGTGATTGTTTTCCGCCTGTTTTACGGCGGACTCATAGTCATAGGGGACTTGAAACAGTTCTGCACGCCAGCAGGCGTTAATTTTTTCCAGCATCGCGAAACAAGCATTCGGAGAACCGGTCTGCATAACATGGTACACCGGATTATCATCCCGGTATGCCTGCAGACCGACGCTGCCGGGATTCACCACCAGTTGGCCGGTGGACAGTTCCACGATCCGCGGCAGATGAGAATGCCCGCACAGGATGACCGGTCTGTCAATTCCGGAAAGCAGCCGGAGTATGTCCGGTTCATTCCGTATAACGGGAGTACCGTCGGACACGTCGTCCAGCAGGTAAAGAAGATCATCTCCCGGCGAACCGTGACAGCAATAGAAATCATCAAAAATTAACTCCGCTGGCAGGTCCCGCAGCCACTCCAGCGCCGCCGGAGGCAGTTTTTCGCGGACATATTGTAACGTCGGGTTATCTTGGTGCGCCGGGTTGACGATTTCGTTTATCAGGCGGTCCTCATTACCCGATACGGTGACCATATCCGTTTGTCGAATGAGGTTAAAAGTGGCCGCGGGGTCAAGCGGACCGTAAAATACATCACCCAGATTAATAATTGAATCAGCACCCCACTCCCGGCACTCTTCCAGCACGGCTATTAATGCCACGTTATTGCCGTGTATATCGGATAAAACTGCAATTTTATTCATAGGTTCTATAATTTTTTATTTGTCAGATAATTATAGTTAATATGAATATTATTGTCAACAGTTATTCAATGTAAATATTGTGACTCCGTGTTCCATCCGAGTGAATTAGTAGCCGTTAATAAAAACTCCCCTAAAAACAAATAAGACCGGGTAACCGGCTTGTTTCAAACTTTGTGGAGCTATGGAGGATCGCACTTTCGAGGAGAACTCAACCGACTTTTGCCCTGATATATTTAGCGCCAGAGATCCGGCAACTGGTTTAATGCTCGGATCCTGAAAAGTCGTAATAAATAAAATTTTACCTGAAAGCAATTCATAAAATGAATAATTTATTGATAATTACAGTTCTATTTATATATCATATCAACAAAATTTCACAAATCAGGAGTATTTTATAATGAGAAAAGTACGTATTGATATCGCAGTGGTAATATTTCTGATCCTGCCTATAATCCTGGTGGCGGAAGAAAAGCCGGTTGTGCATCTGGCAGGCTTGCGTGTTGTTGGGCCCGGTTACGGCCTAAACGGTACGGAGCTGCGGGCTTTTCATCAGCAATCCGGTACGACCCTCGCCCTGGTTATCGAAATTCCTGAAAATCGAAAGATCGTTCAAGTCGATGATGATAAATGTTCACTGGTGGAATTCACCGATAATCACGGAAATAATCTGCTGGATGGAGTACAATGGGGAGGATTTCCGACAATCTCAGAAAACAGCAGCCTTGCCCTTATCGAAGTATCATCAAAAATCCGACCTTCTCAGGATGCGATTCGAATTCATGCTCTGGGAACAATTCGTCTGCGGATTGCCGCATCATCTGTAACCGAAAAGATCGAAAATCTCAAACTGCAGACCGGCACCGAAGCTCATGTTCAGGAAGAGGTTATTGAGGTCATTAAGGTCCAGCCGGAAGATGAAGGGCTGACCCTTGTGCTTCAAATCAGCCGGAATCTAAGGGACAACATGAAAGATATCCGTTTTTATACAGTTGATGGTGATCCTGTTGAAATATGGGGCCAAGGATCATTCACCTTTGGCTCCGCTTCTCAAATGGAATACAACCTGAATGCAAAGTCAATACCGGAAGCCTTAAAGGTTGAGTTCGATCTGTGGAAAGAGCTGGAAGATTTAGATGTCTCATTCGAGATATCTTCAGGGTTGGGTTTTTAACGCTGACATACTTTAATAAATACGGTCTGGGCAAGTCGATGTTATCAAAGCCTCGCTTGAGAAGAGCCGGGGCCTGTAACCAACTAAAACAGTTTACAAACAGAGGAGAAAATGATCATGCTGAGTGTAAAGAATTCAAAACAAAACAGGGGTTGGATACTCGTTCTCGTTCTGACCGCGTTCGGTTTGGGACTCTTACCAGCTCTTGCCGGTGAGACTGAGGGTGGTGAATCGCCGGATGCGGTTTTCAAGGCAGCCCAGGCAGCAGGCGCGAAAAAAGATTTTAGCGCTCTGGTACAACTGGTCGCACCCTCGGAGCGGCCGATGCTGGCGTTCGGCACCGACATGGGTGTGGGTATGTTTGTCGAATTCTATGAAGGTGAGAAAGCCGAGGAATTGAAAAAAAAGTATCAAGATATTCAAACCAAGTACGGAATCAAGCTTGAAGAAGAAAATGAAGGGGAGAAACTCCAGATAACCAGCGAAACTCCTCAGGAAGTCATTGATGCTCATATGCTCAAGCGGGCGAAAAAGCTGTATGGACATGTCGATGTGGTAAAATATGTCCCAGATCTTATGAATATCCTGTTCAATATGCCGGAAATGGCCGAAGAGTCCGTCTTTCCCCAGGAAGAGCTTACCGGACTCAACATTGACGGAGACCACGCAACAGGTAATGCCGGTGAAAAAACGATCACTTTTATTCGTGAAGATGGTCGCTGGTATCTTACGTCGGACGTAATGAACTGATACCAATTACTCGTAATACTGATTATGGTTGAGGGGGAAAAGCTACATCCCTTTTCAGTTTGCTATCAGATCGTCTCAGGGATGTGACCTGGAAAATTAATAATAAAGGAATTGTATCGCTTCGAAGAGTAATAATAGTAATATTACATAAGAAACAAACATTTTAAAGGAGGGACAAACCCTCCTTTTTTTGACGCTCAGGAGCAAAGCATCTGCACGATCGATTAGGGCAATAAAGTATCTGGGTGGGTGATGGAATGTTTTCTATTTTTAAGGTCAATAGGTGAAAAATTTTCCATCTTTCGACAATGTTATACAACAAATCATTTTAATTCGGAGGTAAAGAGATGGCAAATACAAATCATCATATTAGCTCTCCGACATCACAAATCAATCCTGTTAAACTTTCAGAACGTCTGCAATCATTAGATATTTTGCGTGGCTTGGCCATACTTGGTATTTTAGTAATTAATATTGAATTTTTTGCTCAACCTTTAGCAAAATTAATAAATCCAGCCTTAAGCAATAACTTTTCTGGCTTTAATTATTATATCTGGCTAATCAAAGAATTTGTCTTTTCCGGAAAGTTCTGGTCAATATTTGCAATACTTTTTGGAGCAGGAGCTTATTTGTTAATTACACGTGCAGAAGAAAAAGGAAAAGCGGCAGGAATTGCAGATATATATTACAGAAGGCTTTTCTGGCTGCTTTTTTTTGCCCTGGTACATGCCTACTTAATATGGAATGGTGACATATTATATGATTATGCTATTGTAGGGTTGTTCTTATACCCTCTAAGAAAATTATCAGTTAGGACTTTATTTATTGCAGTTTTGATTTTACTTATATTATACACTCTAAGACCTTACATAGATTATAAAAATGATATTGCGATGTATAATCAGGTTGTAGAATTAACGGAAATTAAGAATACAGGCAAGGAATTGACAGAAGAACAACAATCCATATTAGATAAATGGGAAAAAAAGAAATCTTTTAATAATCCTGATCATGAGACATTACAGAAGAATATAGAAATCGTGAGTAAAGGTACCTACTTTGAAATCATTGATTTCAATAAAGATTGGGTACAGGAAATGCATACTATCTGGTTTTATAATAAAGGATTTCTACGAACATTGATGAAAATGATACTTGGTATGGCTTTGATAAAATCCGGTATACTTTTGGCAAATTTAAAAAATAAAATTTATTTATTAATGATTGTTTTTGGTTATTTAATTGGTTTTCCCCTGGCAATTTTCAGAACTCAATATTTATTTGCACACAATTTCAGTTTACTTTCGCGAGACTTTGTTTTTATTACATGGGAAGCAGAAGTAACATTCGTTGCATTGGGACATATTGGTTTGATATGTCTCTTCTGTAAATTTAATATTTTAAACTGGCTTAAAAAATCTCTTTCGGCAGTCGGTAGAATGGCATTTACAAATTATATAATGCAAAGCCTGATTGGTACATTTTTATTTTATAGTTATGGATTTGGTTTGTTTGGGACTATGGATAAAGCAGAACAATTATGGGTAGTAGCTGCTATTTGGATATTTCAACTCATTGCCAGTCCTATTTGGTTAAGATATTTCCGTTTTGGTCCTCTGGAATGGGGTTGGCGTTCTCTTACATATTGGAAAAGGCAGCCAATGATTGCAAGGAATTAAATTATATATTGTATGTTGTATAACAAGCAGAAATGTCGGTGATGAGGATTTAAAAGCAATCGACTTAAATACAACTGTACCAAATGACCAAAGACAAAATAAAGTTGTTGTTCTATGTGGATCACCTATCAATTGACGATCTTCTGGAAATTTTTAAACAATTTTATAATTATCACATTTTATATTGTAAAAATCCCTTAAAAGAAAAAAGGTGGTGGAAATTGAAAAACACAAAAAAACAAGTTTCATCTTTTGGTTACTGCTTTCTATATCGATGCTGTTGTTAATCTGTACTCTGGTTATGCTGAATATTTTATTATTTAAAAAAGTCCTTTCTCAAGAAAAATCAACGTTCTGTAAACAGATACCATGCACTGCCATAATGCAGGACCAGAGCATTCGCAGGAGATTTATACCCTCGCGTGAAATAACTCCACTCGTTCCTGATCGGCGCGGGCCTATAGATGAGTTAATAAACCGATACGCAACCGAACTGTATTCACTAATTTTACAGGACTTTTTAAATGATCTTGATTCTTTTAATTATTGACTTGGAATCTATATCCACAATTAAGCAAACTATTTTTTGATTGCTTTATATTATCTTATCTGTAATGTTATATGGATAATATAGAACAATTTGTTATACAAAGAAATAAATAAAGGAAAAATAATGAATAAAAAAAATATGATTCTCACCATGTATTATTGCCTAATGATTTTTTTATTTCCATTAATATCTTATAGTCAGCTGAATAATATTGACGCAAAAGTTGAAATTGTTCTGTGGCCAGAGATTGAACCATTTAAAAGAGATTATTTGAAAGTATCAGCTATTCATGAAATTTACTATGAGTTATGCGGCAATCCGAAAGGTAAACCTGTATTTGTACTTCATGGCGGACCTGGAGGTCGATGTACACCATATTATCGCCGGTTTTTCAATCCTGCAAAATTCTTAATTGTCCTATTTGACCAAAGAGGTAGTGGAAAATCCAAACCACTGGGTGAAATATATCAAAATTCAACACAAGATCTAATAAAAGATATTGAAAAGCTCAGAATTCATTTAAATCTTGATAAAATAGTTCTATTTGGAGGTTCTTGGGGTTGTACACTTGGTTTAGTATATGCAGAAAAATATCCAAATAATATCAGCGGAATGGTACTACGGGGAATATTTACAGCAACAGAAAAAGAAATGGATCACATATATAATGAAATACCTAAATTCTTTCCGATTGAATATGATAATTATGTCTCTGCTTTGCCTGAACCAAACAAGGTGCCAACACCTGATTATCTTTTTAATTATATAAATAACTCTGATGAAAATACTGCAAAGCAAATTGTTAAAGCATGGCTGAATTATGAATCAAAAACAAATATGTTAGAAGCTCCAGACAATCTACTTGAAGAAATATTATCATCTTCCAGTCAAAGTGACCTTCTTGCTGCTCTGAAAGTTCAACAGCATTACGTTATTAATCAATGCTTTTTAAAAAATGGTCAAATTATGAGGGATGTAAATAAAATATCTCACATTCCTATTATCCTGATAAATGGTCGTTATGATATGTACTGTCCAC
>JAFGSB010000054.1 GCA_016934825.1 Candidatus Zhuqueibacterota bacterium | reverse complement strand
CTTTAAAAGTCTCCATCGCAATGAATAATCAAAATCATCTGGCGGCAAAGTCCAAATACAATGAAGGTGATCCGGGAGCAGGCATATGGCATTAATTTCAAAAGGGTGTTTATCTTTTACGTTCAAAATAGCTTCTCTCAGGAGTTCGCGAGCCGTTTGTTTTGTCAATATTGGTTGGCGGTTATAGGTAACAACCGTAAAAAAATATTGCGCACCCGGAATGAAAATTCTTTTATAATTTGGCATTGTTTGTTTTTGCTAAAAGTTATATGCGTCATATAAATAAGCGGCGGATCGTTGATCCGCTCTACAACTGAATAATTATGCAGGTTGAAAAATAAACATTGGTATCATTCTGAATGTGATAATGTTTCATTTTTATACCCCTTTTTTATAATAAAGTCTTATGAGACTTCTTCAGGGTAAAATACCCTTTTTTATTCACGCCCTGAGAAAATTCCCAGGTCGAGCAAGTAATTTATATTGTATTATTGTCTGCGTATCGTTTCCCTCTCGTTCCAATCTCCAGAACGTACCTGTGCGGGAATCTCCGATTCACATAACCCAATCATTTTCCACGTATCCTGCACTAACATGTTTATTTCAGTCCGCCCCGGATAAATCAATCCTCAGCTCGCCCTGGAAATTTTTTCCAGTGCGAGCGGGACCGCTTTAATTAAAATTATAAAAGGCAAAGTCGACTAAAAAATTATTTTCATCATGGTTTGTGAGTTTTGTAATATACCCAGTATTAAAGTCAGCTTTAAAAAACCCGCCTTCGTCATCACCAACTTCGCCAACGAAATATAAAATATAATCCTCAGACAGATACAATCCGGCATCACATTTATAAGTAGACATTGTTATTGATTTTTGCATCTCGTCATTTTGATATAACACGAGTTTACTTGCTTCGCCGTGTTGTAAGAATACCTTTTCATTACTATTCATCATGATTAATCTATTTTCATAATCCAATGTTAAAAAGGTTTCGTATGAATGTGTGTCCAAATCATATTTTAAATAGGTATTATCCATCAGCATAATGATTATTTTATGATTTACAACAATCGGCGGGCTATATATTGCTATATTTTCATTTACCGGGTATTCTCTGTATTCACTGGTAGAAATGTTAATAATACTGAATTTATTATTATTACATAAATAGACATAGTTACTGTTTGGAATAACATACACCTTGAACAATGAATCCAGTTTTTTCTCTAAAAGTACGACACCGGTAATATTTATGATTTGAAAATAATATTCCGAGTTCTTGTAAACCGAAAGGGCAATTTGAGTTCCGTTTATCCAGTTAATTGATCCATAATTTATTGACTCATCATTTAACAGTACTATTTCAGTTTTTCCCATATCCTGTGTAAAACATAAAGCGGGTGTCCCCTCTTTAACAATTCCATACCACGGATGCAGAGACTGGTTCTTAATATAAACTATCTTTTTCCCGTCGGGAGAGATTCGCGCAAATGATCTTATCTCATTATCCGGGAAAAGTATGCTTGAATTATTTTGATTATTGATATACAGTTTAAATACATTTTTTTCATTATTTTCATAAAACAATGTATAGATAAAAGTTATCGCTCTAAATCCTGAAATTGAATTTGAATAAATGGGATCTATAGAAAAATTTTTCGTACAGACCGAAATACTCAGAGCGCTTATGAGAAAAAAAATAAACAATACGTTTTTTTTCATCTTTGAAATTAACCCTCCATCTTTCGAGTTTCGCGGAGGCTCCTGCCTGCACGTTGTCAGATATTATAAAACAAAAAACCAATCATCCGCTAGGGCAGGAGCCCTTGCGGAACGAAAAAATATTATACAAATATTCACGAAAACAAGCAAGAAATTATTTATTTTTTCACAATATTTTCAAATAAGTAATTTATATTGTATTATTGCCTGCGTATCGTTTCCCTCTCGTTCCAATCTCCAGATTGGAACGTTCCTGTGCGGGAATCTCCGATTCCCATACCCCAATCATTTCCCGCTCGCCCTGGAAATTTTTTCCAGAGCGGACAATAAACCGGGGCAACTGCCCCGCATTGATTTTATTTGTATGTTCAATGTTAAAATCTGCTTATGATCAAATATTTCAGGACTGAAAGACCTGCCATATTTACCTCCCGGGATAAGTCAAACCGGACTAGTAGATCCTATCAGGAAAACTCAAATATCGGCGTTTTGATCGTTTTAACGGGTTTAAGATCACCATGTATAATTTGGTGGATTTTTTCTACAGTGCCCGGTGAAAAAAATTGTTCCCCGGTCTCCTCGTTTACTCTTGCCGGGACATTTTCAATTATATAAAATTGACCGTCCTTAAAAATAGAATATGTTACTTTTTGATCAACTAATTTTTCTTCGCGAAACATTTTATAACCTCCTTCGAATTTTAAAATTACTCTACTCTTTCTTGGAAGGTTCATATACAGTGACTATTTTTATTAAACTTCGGGTTGGATAACTGCATTGTATATGTATAGGTCTATTATTGTCTGTATATCCCATTATCAGACAACTTGGACCATATTTGTCGTTAGGATAATCTTCAATTATTTCTCCGTTAATGATTGTCTGACGAATTTCATCCACTCTAATATCGCGCAAAATAGACTGGTCAGTTGCATGTTTTGAAAATTCGTACTCATCATTAATAACTTTTTTTCGAATCTTCCGGATCATCCAATAATTTGAATTATAAAATAGAATAAATTAAAGAACAATTTTTTTTGTACGAATATTTTATTCCGAAATTCACATCGTTTAGATTTTACTATTATTTATTTACTTAATTTCACTTAAATAAGCAAGAACAATTATTTTCACCCTTTCCAGATCAGCACGCACAATGAATTTTTTCCGGACAACAAACCGGGGCATCTTCCCCGCCCCGGATAAATCAATCCCAGGCGTGCAAAAATTGTCGTCTTAAATTGGGCGGTACTCAAAAGTGGCTTTCACGACGCCGTGATCCGATGTGCCTGTTTCTTTGTGGTCATCATTATTCAGGTGATCGTTCAAGATTTCCATGCCGTTAAATGCCCAGATACGCTTTTTGGAATTATCATAGAATTCTTGTGAAACAAGTATATGATCTAACGATTCTTTCAAATTTTGATAAATGTGTGTATAGTATACATCCCGCTGACTCCGGTATTCCTGTAATGTCCCAACCGTATACAGATCAATATCACCGCCTCCTTTATAAAATCCGGACAAAAGGTAGTTTGGCTGATTGGTGAGGATATTTACCGTATTACTATGCTGCCCATCGTTCAAATCTCCCAGGACAACTGCCGGCGAATCGGTTCCTTTCATCTCGTCTGTGAGAATCATTCGCAGGGCGGACGCTTCGGCGGTGCGTCGTATTGTTGCTATGGCGCCGCCGATATTCTCGGTATGTTTTGAATAATAGTTCCTGTCATCCGTATACCATTCTTCTGCACTTATCTTGGTAGGAGATTTTGATTTCAGATGCGCAACGTAAACGGAAATTATTTTGCCGTCAGAGCGTGGACGGATATTAAAATGCAACACCGGCCGGGAAAATTTATTTATCGCAACGGATATACCGGAAGTTTGATCGTCATCTCCCTCGCTTCGCAGTTTGAATTTTTCAGGGAAATCTTTGATCCATTCCGGATCTCCGACCAGTATCTTTTTTTTGACCGCTCCGGCGCAGACAATTCCCTCTCCTGTATGATTTCCGGGAATAAGCAATTTATAATCATCCGTCAATTTTGCCTTAACAAAAATATCATTCAACGACGTTTTATGCCAGAGTTCCTGAAATCCCCAAACATCCGCTGACAGCGTTGATATGACCGATGCCGTCCAGTCTACTTTTTTCTTGTATGCATCCTCATCCCAGCCGTCTTGATCTGTATAAATTGGTTGTCCCGGAATGTTCATGTTATATAAATTACATGTTGCGAAGGAAATTTTTGTTCTTGGCATAATTTCCTCCTTTCATTTTTATTAAATTGTTACACATTACTGTCATCGGGCACTTGAAAGTGTACCACTCGTGGGCAGTTGAAAGTGTACCACCCATATATTATGGAATCTAAGTATTTGAATCAAT
>JAFGSB010000053.1 GCA_016934825.1 Candidatus Zhuqueibacterota bacterium | reverse complement strand
GTATCATCTGAAAATTTTGAAAACTATGTATAGTCCACCTTTTATAAAGTTCACACAACAAGGGGTTGCCCCCCCCTTGTTGCATGAACAACAATATTTAAACAAAATTATGCGCTGAGGCGTGAGCCTCGGTACGTCTAAAATCAGGTATCTGCGTGTATCCGCGTTCATCGAGCGAAGCGGGCGGTTGATTTATTAACCGCGGATAAACGCAGATTAACGCAGATAAGTAAAACAATTTTGTCATTTCGACCGCAGTGAGAAATCTTTATTTGTTTTGCATAAACCGTTGCCTTTACAAGATTTAAGATTTCTCTTCGCTTCGCTTTTCGAAATGACAGATTAGTGAAAAAATCCTGATTGACCGACGCACCCGGCAGGTGCATCGCACATGAATAAATCAATATATTTAAATTTCAATCTTGAAAACAACAGCCAGATTATCCAATTCTATGTCGGGTGTTATGATAACAAGTCCGTTATCCTGCAGTTGCCAAGTTATTTCCTGTTCATACTCCGGCATGGATACATTCGTTATATTCAATACTCCACCGGGTTTGTCTTTGGCAAAAGATTCCAAAGTCACCTGTTCTCCCGCACCCGGTTTGCCCAGTAAAATGGCGTAAATGATATTGCCCTTTCTGGTATAGCGGACATCCTGCGCCGTGTAACCACCGGCGTCGGTGAAACCGCCAAACTCACCGGCTTGTAATTGTGTCGGTCCTTCGCCGAACGTGAGCCAGGGACGCGTATCATAAATCGCCTCGCCGTATTTTCCAAGCCATTCACCCATTTGCAACAGTACTTGCTGCTGATTTGCCGGAATGGTTCCATCCGCTTTGGGTGAAATATTGAGCAACAGCACCCCGTTTTTACTCACGATATCGATCAGGCTGTGCAGTACAATCGAGGCGGGTTTGATTTCCAAGTCCTGCGTGTAACACCAGCTTCCTTTGCTGATGGTGTCGTCCGTGAGCCAGGGGAATTCGGTAAGTTCGCCCATACGGCCTTTTTCCAGGTCCAGTACACCGACATCCTGAGGCAGGTCTTCCTGTTTAAAGGTGACCACCACTTCCTTTCCCCATTCGTGGGCTCTGTTGAAATAGTGGGCCAGATATTCGGTCTTGACCGAATCCGGAATTTCATCCAGCCAGGTATCGAACCACATAATATCGGGATGGTATTTATCGATCACTTCCGTCAGTTTGCCTTTCCACATATCCAGGAACTGTTCCCGGGGCATATATCCGTACATGATGGCCCTTTCCGGATCCTCGAGGAGCGAAGGATAGTTCTTTTTGACCGGCTCATAATGCCCGGTCCAGTTTTCTTTTCCATTATCCGGTTTCAGCCACAAATTGTTGCGCGCGTGATGAAATGTCGTGATAAAACGCATCCCTCGGCTGTGAATGGCTTTTTCCAGTTCGCCCGTGACGTCTCTTTTCGGGCCCTTGTCGGCCGCGTTCCAGGGGGTCAGGTCGCTGTCCCACATGGAGAATCCGTCATGGTGCTCGGCAACAAGACCGGCAAAACGTGCGCCTGCCCGGACAAACAGGTCCGCCCACACATCAGCATTAAAATTCTCCGCTTTGAACATCGGCACAAAATCCGGGTAACCGAATTCGGTCGGCTGGCCGTATGTCGCGATATGATATTTGTTTTCTTTGCTATCCAATATGTACATCAGGCGCGGATACCATTCGGTGCTGTACGCCGGTACGGAATAGACGCCCCAGTGAAAATAAATTCCGAATTTGGCATCCATAAACCAGTCCGGCGCCGGATTATGTTTCGCAAGCGATCCCCAATCCGCCGTAAAGGGACCGGAAGCCGTTTTATTTGCCGTACAGGTTATAAACAATGATCCGCACAGCAGGAGCACAATAATTATTGAAAAATAAAAAATCCTTTTAGAAAAAATTAGACCTGTAGTCATGCTCTTTTCCTTTCCTATATCTTGATTTTACTTTTCAAAATCCGTCGGATTCACCCAGCTCGCGTTCAATTTTTCGCCTCTTTGAAAACGTTCGTAAAAATTCACACCGGACTGGTCCGCGTACGGATATTCATCAAAAATATTACCCCTGCCGAACATCCGCGGGTCGCCCTGCTGTTTCAGTTCCGCGAACATTTGCGTCTTGAGTTTCTCTTTCAGTTCCGCATACTCCGGTTTATCCGCCAGGTTATTCATGCAGGCCGGATCGTTTTGTCTGTTATAGAGTTCCCCGCCGGGACGTTTTCCGAAAGATAACCCCCAGTAATCCACAGATTGTTTTTTATTTTTATTTTCCAAAATGACCGTTTTCGTGGGACTGCCGTCGCAGTTCAGGTAACCGGTTTCCGGGTTGCCCGCGGGCCAGCGGGACGACTCAAAATTTTGGACATATAAATATTCATCCGTAACGATTCCACGGATGGGATAACCCTGGTCATTCGGACGGCCGACATCGTGCCGCTCCTTGCCGATCAGCACATGATCGCGCTGCGTTTCGACAATCCCGGTTTTGGGTGAGGCCAATATATCGGTCAAACTGCGGCCCTCGACGGGCTGCATACCGCCGGCTTCCGGATCGACTCCGGCCAGTTCCAGGAATGTGGGCGCCAGGTCGATAAAACTGACAAAATCATCCACAACACGTCCCGGATTTTTTATTCCCTCCGGCCACATCATGGTCAGCGGCAAGTGATTGGAGTACTCGTACTCCTGCCCCTTGACGCGTGGAAACGGCATACCGTTGTCCGCAGTGACAACCACCAGCGTATTTTCCAGTTCGCCGCTTTCTTTCAGCAAATCCAGCATTTTTTGCAGGTGAGAGTCAAAATACTCGATTTCGAAAGCGTAATCCAGCATATCCGTTCGCACGGTTTCATTGTCCGGCCAGAACGGCATGACTTTGTCTATATCCGTTATCTTTTTACCGGCCTTATTTATACCGGAGCCGTACTCATACCTGCGGTGCGGTTCCCGGCTTCCGTACCAGAAGCAAAAGGGCTCATCAGCCGGTTTGTCCTTTAGGAACGCCTCGAAATTGGCTGCGTAATCGGTATTTGCTATCTGCGGCGTCGGCGGCGTGGTCTTGTGTTCGTCATACGGTTTGCCGGTCAACTGACGCGGCGCGCCGTCGATCTCGCCGGGAACGCCGGGCGCCCACCCCTTGGTCGTATAACCGACGTGATAGCCGTTTTCGGTCAGAACTTCGGCATAGGTCTTGAATTTATGTGGAAAATAACACCAGTGATTGGCCGCTTCCTCCAACTGCCATGAGTTTCGTCCAGTAAGGATACAGGCGCGGGACGGCGCGCACTTGCAGTTGGGCGTATAGGCATGGGTGAACAGCACGCCGTTTTTCGCCACATAATCGAACGCGGGCGTTTTCACCCAGGAACAGCCGTAAGCGCCCATATGCGGATATGACGCGTCATCGGCGATACAAAATAATATATTTGGTTTTGAAGCAACTTTTTTTGTTGTACAGCGCATAAAAGCGGACGAGGCTACGGCCGCGGCCGTGGTTTTGATAAAGTTCCGGCGGTTCATATTTTTCCCTCTCTCTATTAAGCAGATAGAAACATGGCTGTTTATAATTAATGATATTACTTAAAAAAGGCAAGAAATTTATTGAAAATATCATTCTCTTATTCTGTTATATCAATGGGAGATACAATGAAAATTTTTTGAATTCTTGTTCCATCTTTAAATATCCGTGGCTGAAAAAAATTCACAATCACAAAGAATTTATGCTATCTGTGCAAATCATACCTTTCTTTTGTGATTTTTCGTGTAATTCGGGGGCGATTAATACAGCCAGAACTAAATCCACTAATCGCATATTCGCAGCGGTGTTAATATTTTTCCTCTATTCGTTTCAATCCTGAATGGAATCAAAAAATCCGTTACGCTAATATAATTAAAACAAATATAAAGTATAAACTTTTAACAACCGCCAATTCAACCAAAAATAAATTTTACATAACAGAAATCCGTCTTGATATTAAAACAAAATTAGTTTATATTATTTTTATGGTGAGTTAAAATTAAACACAATTCAATTCGGGTATTCATACACAATTGACTATAATAGAAACAGTTATGGCTGAATTGTACCGTATTATAAAATTGTTGTTAATATTTCAAAATTTAATACTCTTACTATTTTTCCCTCCATAATCTACTCTTCTCATAAAAGTTGTAAGGGAACTTATTTAAAAAAAATACAACATTATCCTGAATAAAACACCGGATAATGACAAACCCGTATCTATTTATGAACTTTTGAGTTCTGGAATTTAACGAATCATCATTTAAGGAGTAAAAAATGGGACTTTTTACACCAAAATGGAAAAGCCATGATGCGGTGAAACGGCTTGAATGGATTGAAAACGCGGAATGGGGAATTTTGAAAAACCGGGAAATATTCACAACTTTAGTAAAAAATGATGATGATTGGCAGGTCCGTTTAGCTGCAGTAAAAAAAATTACCAATCAGGAAACACTGGCAATTGTTGCCAGAAACGATAAAGAAAATAATATCCGAATAGCAGCGATCAGACAACTCACCGACCAGGAGACTCTAACCTATTTAGCAAAAAATGATAAAGTGAAATTTGTCAGGATGGAGGCAGTCAGCCAAATTGCCGATCAGGCATCACTGAGCGATGTAGCTAAAAATGCGACTGACACACAGGTCAGGAATGCAGCAATAAAAGAACTCACGGACGTGCAAGCTCTTGCTTATTTTGCCCAAAATGATAAGGATGTTAGTAATAGAATAGCAGCATTGAGAAAGCTTACGGATCAGGCAGTATTGGCTGACGTTGCAAAGAATGATAAGGAAGAAAAGGTCCGCGAAATCGCTGTTAAAAATTTGACCGACAAAACAGCTCTTTCTTATTCGGCAAAACATGATAAAGTTTATAAAATTCGTAAAATCGCTAATAACAAACTCGGTCATGAAAACAACCAGGAGGCATTGGCCGACACAGCGATAAATGATGATGATTTGAAAGTCCGACTGGCTGCGGTTAAAAATCTCAATGATCAAATAACTTTGGAAAAAATAGCACAAAACATAAAATATCCTGTTGTCAGAACAGCGGCTGAAAACAGACTGAACGAGATTCGAATTAAAGATATAAAAAAGATGACTGATCAGTCACAATTGTCAAATTTGGTAAAAAATGATTATTCCTGGCAAATCCGCAAAGCAGCAGTAGAAAAACTCACTGATAAAACTGTACTGAACGATGTAGCAAAAAATGATAAACATTATTATGTCCGGTTTGCGGCTTATGAAAAACTTGGACTCAAAGGGAGTCCTGAAGCTCTGGCCGATATAGCGAAAAATGATAGTACGTATAGTGTCAGTCATAGTGCTGTGAAAAGAATATCCGATCAGGAATTATTATTTGACGTAGCGAAAAATGCTGGCGACTGGCATGTACGCATGGAAGCAGTTAAAAAACTTGACGTCCAGGAATCACTGAGTTATATTGCCAAAAATGATAATGATATAAGTGTCCGCTTAGCTGCCATAGAAAAACTCTCAGATAAAAAAGCACTTTTATATGTGGCCAAAAAAGATAAAGACTTTAATATTCGAAAAGTGGCTTTTAAAAAACTTGGACTTGAAAACAGCCAGGATGCTTTGACAGATGCGGCAAAGAATGCAGGTGATTGGCAAGTCCGTATGGCAGCGGTAGGTAAACTTACTAGTGAAATTACGTTGGCCTATGTTGCGAATTATGATAAAAACAGACAAGTTCGTGATACTGCTAAAGGAACCTTGATTAATATTAAAAACAAATTATCACAAAAGGATAAACAAAGAATTTTGAAATCAAATATAGATGATTTTCAAAAGCATACTGATAATGTAATCCAACCTCATATTGATGGACCAAATGATTTTGGTGGTCATACAGATTGTGCCCCAGTTTATAAAAACTGATACTATTTTCTTGTAAATTAATATGAGAAATAACACAAGTTTCATGTATAAACTATCCTCTACAAATACCAAAACCCCACGCCAGTTCATGCTGATCCCTTCTATGGCATGTCCGGCTAACTGTGAATACTGCTTCGGACCCAACCGGGGACCGGTCATGTCCGAGGAAATTTTTATAGCGGCGCTGGACTGGATGGCAGATACGGCGGCTACGGACAAACAGATCCATCTCAGTTTTCACGGCGGCGAACCGCTGACCGCAGGGGTGGACTGGTACCGCACCGCTCTGCCCGCTTTACGGGATCGGTTCAACGGGCGGCTTTCGATGAGCATACAGAGCAACCTGTGGCTCTTGAACGATAAATTTTGTGACTTATTCAAAGAACACAACGTCGCGCTGGGCACCAGCCTGGACGGACCGGAAGAAATCAACGACGCGCAGCGCGGTCCCGGTTATTACGCGCGGAACCGTCGGGGTATCGAAACCGCACGACGGAATGGTTTTAACATCGGCGCGATCTGTACTTTTACCAAACATTCCGCTCCACGCTGGCGCGAGATTTCGGACTTTTTTATACAGAAAAATATACCCTTTTCAGTGCACAGCGCCGTATCGTCCTTACAGAACCGGGAAATGAACAACATTGTCTTGTCACAAGAGGAAAATGCCGGGTTGTTCATTTCACTGTTCGATTACTATTTACAAAATATTACCCGTATAAAAATTTCCACGTTCGATTCCATGGCCCGCAGTATCTCCTGCAATCGGGGCGGATTGTGCACTTTTACCAACTGTCTGGGTAACTATTTAACCATTGCCCCGGACGGCGGTATCTTTTCCTGCAACCGTTTTGCCCACGATGCCCAATGGCGGCTGGGATTTATACAGGACAAACCGTCTCTGGAAGAGCTGTCCCGCACACCGGTATGGATTAAACTGGCCGAACGGGAGGAAAAGGTCAAACAGGACTGCGCTGATTGTCCGCATTTCAGCTATTGTCACGGCGGTTGCGCCTATAACGCTTTTACCGCCGGTTCGGATAACCGGGACCCGCTATGTGATGTCTATAAAAAAATTTTTGAGCATATCACCAACCGGGCGATCGATCAGGTGTTCACCGATGAGAATATGAATAAAGTCCTGCAGGGGAAAAACAAAAATTACGGTTTATTAAACAAGGGCCCGCTATTACAGATCATGCGGGGAGGGCCGCACCCCAGTGAACTGGCGGACCGGGCACGCGAGATTGTGGCCTATGTAGCCCTGGCGCAAACCGGTACAGTTGAAGGCGCGATTTCAAGATTGTCACAGCACAGGTTGATCACGAATATGGAATCCATCCGAAAGAGGTTACAAAACCGTTGGCTATCTTTACACCATACCTCCCGCCGCCTGGTAAATGCATACATCCATGTCACTTATCGTTGTAACCTGAAATGTTCCCATTGTTACGCCGGGCCTAACGCCTTCCAAAATAATACTGTATTTCCAATAGACCATCTGCTGCCATTCATCACCGTCTCTGCAAAAGCAGGTTTTAAAAAAGTAGTTATACTCGGCGGCGAGCCCCTCATCATTCCGCATCGAAAACAATTTCTGGAAATAATGACCCGGGCGAGGGAACTAATAAAGCCCTCAAAGCTCGTATTACGGACCAATCTCACCTCATCCATTCCAGTTGATGAGTTACGTTTGCTGGGTGGCTGCGCGGACCGGATCGTTGTGAGTATTGACGGTGACCGGAAATCTCATGACGCGCGCCGGGGCAAAGGCAGTTACGATGCCGCCCTGAATAATCTGCGACGATTGTTGTCCCTGAAACCGAATTCCGAGATAACCCTGGCCGCGGTATTAACGCAATCACAAATGACCGGCCCCGAAGGAGATTCTGTGCGCCGGCTCGGAAATGAACTGGGTCTAAATGTCAGGTTCAATCCCCTGCTTCCACTCGGCCGGGCCGCGTCGTTATCGTTACAGCCGGAGTATGACACATCACTTTTTGACGACGCAGAATCCTTTGCCGCGATTCACAAACCGTTTACGACCTGCGGCCTGGGTATGAACCTGCTCATCGGACCGGATGGGGACGCATTCCCCTGTTATACACTCATGGAAGAAAAAAATCATCTGGGTAATGTTTTCTCGGACGGTTTGGAAGAGGTGTTAAAACGCAACGATCAGTATCTCAATTACACGGTTGACAGTAATCGCGGCTGCCGGAAATGTGATTTACGATACATCTGCGGCGGGTTTTGCCGGGCCTGGTCCCAAAGCGACGATCCGGATGCGCCGCCTGAAAATTGCACTGCTCTATATAATAGAGCCGAAAAAATATTTAAAAATGCACTGCACATATTAAACATAAATGAAAATGGAATCAAATTAAGATACGACGGTCTTAAAAACTGATTCCAATATGTCCGGATCATTAGCCACTGATTTCTGGGGCACAATGAAGAAAATTTTATTCCCCCCTCGCAGATATCGCAGATCACGCAGAAAAAGCCATTATGAACATTACATCCTCAATCTGTTATTTCGAGAGTGCAGTTCCTAAAATTTTTAACTTCCGTGTTCCATCCGTGAATATCCGTGGCTAAAAAATATATATCTACAAATAGTAAAAATAACTGAAATCAAACCCGCCCGCAGCAGTTTTTATATTTTTTACCGCTGCCGCAGGGGCATTTGTCGTTGCGGCCCACATTGGCGTACTGTTGTTTTGTTGTTTCCGGTTGTTCCGCCGGCATGTTTTGGCCTTGTCCGGTTTTCCAATCGGCCGCCAGTTTACGCAATCGTTCGTCGGCGTATTCGAAAAACCGCTGGTAAGAAATACAAAAATGGTTGGAGCCGTTGTTCGCCGGATCGCCCTGCCTGTCCTTGGGACAACCGCCGTAACAGTGCCCCAGCCACTTGCATTTGTAGCACTCCGGGGGTTTGGTCACCTTGACTTCGCCGAACTTTTGCTGTAACGGCGAATTGAGCATATCCGTTATTTGTCCCGTCATAATATTGCCCAGTTTCCATTCCGGGTCGACAAAAAAGTCGCAGGAGTACACATCGCCGTTGTGTTCGACGACCACATATATACCGCATTCCGGCAGCAGGGTGCATTCGGGCGCGGTATAACCGACGTAGGTATAAAAAAGCGAATCGAACCAGCGCACCGAAGTTGTCGGTTTGCCGTTTTCGAAATCATTGTGCCACAGGTCAAAAAGCCTGCATAAAAAATCCCCGTAGGCTTCCGCCGAAACGGTATACGGCGCGGCTTTGGCCGGATTTACCGGGTCCGGTTCCACACAGGGTATGAACTGCATGTAGTTCAGGCCGTTTGTTTTATGGTATTCGTATATCTCGTCAACGAATCGGACCGAATAATCGTTCACCACCACCAGCGCGTTGACTTCCACGCCGCGAGCCAGCATCACATCCCGGGCGCGGCTTACCTGTGACCAGCTCGACTTGCCGCTCAAATATTTACGATATTTGTCGTGTACATGCTGCGGGCCGTCAAGTGAAAGACCTACCAGAAACTTTGCTGTACGTAAAAAGGATGCCCAGTTATCGTCTATCAAAATACCGTTGGTTTGCAAGCCGTTTCCGACAACCTGGCCGGGCGCGCCGTATTTACTCTGGTATTCCACGGCCTGTTTATAAAAATCCAGTCCCATCAGCGTCGGTTCGCCGCCCTGCCAGCCGAACGAGATTTGTCCGCTGCCGCCCCGCATAATCTGTCTGATCATTTCCTTTAAAATCTCATCGCTCATGCGGTGGACTTTTTGCTCCCCGAACATGGCCGCTTTTTGCAGATAGAAACAATAATCACAGGCCAGATTACAATCCGGCCCGGCCGGTTTGACCAGTACAGAATTTAAAACTTTTCTGTTTTCCAATTCCGACTCCATATAAAATCATTTCGATTTAAAAAACTGTCCGCAATGATGTAAAAAATTGCCCAATATTTCCACACCCTTGTTCAGTTGATCGATTTCGATAAATTCATTTCCCGTGTGCGCCTGCGCCATATCTCCCACTCCCCACAGAACGGTATCATATCCGGCGCCGCTGAAATGACCCGCATCCGAATACCACGGCTCATACTGTCTTTTATATGAAATTGCACAATCATCAAGGGATTTTTCCAGTAAAGATAACAATGTTGAATTTTCTTGTGCCCTGAAAGGCGGATAAATCAATATTTCATTATATTCTGCATGATCTATATTGGCGAGTCGGTCTATTAAAATACCTTTAAATTGACCCACATCCGTTTCCGCTCTGTAACGGCAATCTACTTTTAACTCGCAGGAACCGGGAATAATATTGATCTGTTCGCCGCCGCGAATTGTGGTCATACTCATGGAGTTGCCGTCTATTCTCTCAAATTCCGGTTTTATTTCATTCAGGATCAGATCAGTTACTCTCGCCATACTTTCGATGGCGTTGGACCCGAGACGCGGCCGCGACGAATGACAGGACCTGCCGGTTGTCTCCACCGTGAACCGCCAGGTGCCGTTATGCCCGGTTACCGGATTCATACGGGTCGGTTCGCCGACCAGCACCATGTCCATCGGGATCGGCTGTTTGACCAGTTCCCGTGAGCCCAGCGTTCCGCCTTCTTCCCCCATGGTCGCGATAAATAAAATATTAAAAACCTGGTCTTCCCGGACATTTTTTTTATACCAGTTTAAAAGGGATACAATCATAACGGCCATTGTACCTTTCACATCGCATGCACCGCGGCCGTACAACCTGTTGTCCCGTACCACGGCGGCAAACGGATCGATCGTCATGCCGTCCGCGCTGACGGTATCGAGATGGGCGGTCAACGCCAGTGTCGGCAGACCGGGGACAAATGCCTGATGCCGGACGATCAGGTTCGGCCGGGTTCCCTCCACCGGCAGCAGATCGGTCGTAAAATCAAAACAGGAAAATAAATCTTTAAGCCAGTGGGCAAGATACGTTTCTCCCTTTCCGAAATCACGATGCAGCGAATCCGGAATCGAATTGATTTTGACCAGTTCACGTGCAAGAGTAACAACATCCGGTATTTCGGTATATGAACATAAACATTTGCGCATTTTATAATTTCGGTAAAATTTTACAAAAGATGCCCTTTAAAGGGCATCTTGTTTTTTATTGCTTAAGAACCATTCCGCTTGTCGGTTCCAGCATGATCTTTTTTTTATTAATATGCCGCAGGGTTTCCGCCCCCGCTTTCTCCGCGTCGACGACAACCTGCCATTCCCCTTCAGGCAGAACAAATTCCGCATTCTTTTGCTGATTCGCATTAATGAGAACCAAAAAGTTATTGTTATCCCCCGAACCGTCTTTTTGAATTAAATAGCTCAAGGCAAAAGGCAACTTGTTGTCAAAAAATTTAATATCCTGTTTCCCGCTCCTGCGGAAAGCGGCGTGCTGTGTTCGCAATCTGACAAGTCCTTTATAATAATCCACCAGTTCCCGGTTTAGCTCCGCGTGTTCGAAATTCAACCAGTTTGTTTCATTGTCTTTATTGTAGGAGTTATGATCGATTCGCCCGATGTGGTTATCCGGAACCATTGTCGGTGCAATCACCTTACTCCGTGCGTACTCCTGCCCTTCGTGGATCATTACCGGCCCCTGGCTGGTGAACAGGATCAAAACGCCTAATTTATTGACGGCCAATTGTTTCGGCGTCAGTTTTTGTTCATTCGGGGTCCCGGCGACAATTTGCTCAACGGTTACGTCGCCAAGCCCGATGCGCACAAAATCACCAAACGTGTGATCATCATGCGATTCCAGGTAATTTACGGAATGACTTTTTTCTTTAAACAGGCCGCCGTCATCAGCAGGATTACCGAGTATATAACGTTTGATGGTTTCGAGATTATTATTTTCAAAGTATTTTCCAAAAATAAAGCTCTGTCCGTTTACCGGGTTCTGTCCTTTGACGCCGTTTCGTATCTGGTCGTTCCAGGCCGCCCAGCCGTGTTCTGAGAATTCCGCCGGTTTGTATCCGCCGCCGCCCCAGGGCTCGGCAATCAGGATTACATTCGGATTGATCCCGCGGGCTTCCGTGAGTATTTCATCGATCGTTTCCCAATCGATCATGGCAGCCAGATCGAAACGGAAACCGTCTACATGATACTCGCGCATCCAGTATTTTATTGAATCGATAATCAGTTTGCGGCTCATGGGCCGGTCGGTTTTGAAATCATTGCCGCAGCCGCTGGCCGAACAAAAAGTCTGATCATCATTCAGATGGAAATAATAATTTTTGTCAATGTGTTTCAATGCGTTCATATCGTACTGCGACACATGGTTGTATACCACATCGAGAATGACGGCAATATTTTCTTTATGCAAAGCCCTGACAACATCCTTGAATTCAAACACCTGCCGACCGTCAAGACCGCATACCCCACCCGGTTCATGTGTTTGTTCGCTGGCATACCAGGATTCCGGGGCAAAAAAACAGGACGTCATATAACCCCAATGATTGCGGGCGTAAGGGTTCCAGGTATTTGTCATACCGTTCACCGGCTTACCATAGGGATACTCTATATTACCGAAATCATGAATGGGTAAAAATTCGACGGCATTGACGCCCAAGGATTTTATATATTTCAGACCACCTTTTATATTTTCCCGGATCAAACCTTTATAGCTGCCCGCAAGTTCCGGGGGTACACCGGAACCGGGATGCGCCGTCATATCTCGGATATGACACTCGTAGATGACCAGATCTTCCATTTTGTGCTGCAATGGGGCATCGCCCTGCCAGTCGTATCGGGACGTATCCAGAATCAGCGTTTTCCCGCGGTGCAGGTATTCATTGCGTGAGGCTACGGCTCTTGAATAGGGATCACAAATCAGCGAATTCGGATCGATATTTTCATTTTCGCCGGTGGGCCTGTCCAGACGGTATCCGTAGTACTGCCCGAAATAAAAGCCGGGCAGCCGGCATTCCCATACACCGTTATCAATGCGAACCATTTCGTATTCGGCGCCCTGTTCGTCTTCAAACTCTTTAAACAGGACCAGTTTGACATATTTTGCTCTTGGAGCGAACAGACGGAAAAAAGTCTCCCGCTGGTCCCAAAAGCAACCCAATTCTTCATCGCTATAAAAAGAGTTGAGTACGGCGCCCAGGACAACGGGCAGCCGCATGTCCCTGAATTCGACGAAATAGGACTCGGACAGATTTATCGTATCTGTTTCAAGCTGTAGCCTGTCATTCTTGAAATTTATTGCATGAATTTTCAAATCCGGGGTGAATCTAAATTCCGATATTTTCACATCTCCCGGGTCGCCATCATATTTAATACTGATGATATTAAAATCTCTTATTTTCGCTGTAATAATCCGCACCTGTTCTGCTTTCCCTGAAATAACTTGATTGGTAATTAACTGACTGCTTAAGATAATAAAAAAAATTAAACGTTGATACATGCAAAAATTTTTTAACATAATTGTTATCGGTTTTTCATGGAATCATTTTTTGATTTATAAAACCTTAAAAATTAAAACATAAACCAGAGTTAAATTGAGTCTTTATAGCTTTTTATACATTTATCGGCATACACATCATATTGTTGAAGTATATTATCTGTTTTATATGCAGAATTGATTAAAAAAAGATTTAATAATTCCCGGCCGTATAACCAGGCTTTAAGCTCGAACAGTTGTTTTTTCGTTCCTTTATCAAGATTGATGATGTCAAAAAATTTATTGTCTTGACGCTGTTTTTCAAATTCCAGCCATTGTTTCACATGTCCGGCTTCATGAAAAAATAAAAAAAGAGCCCGTGAATGATCTGTTTGCCGCCGATCGTAAAAAACCATAATACTGTGAAACGGATTCCCCGGTGGGATGTAATAAGCGACCTCATCCTGTATGGGTATCAATTGAACTGTTAAATCTTTAAATACATCCCAGCATAAAAAGGATTTTGCCTCCTTTAACATATTTTCAGGTACAAATTCGTGCATCTTAAATCCTGAAAAGTTTAAATCACTCAAGTGAATACAGCTACAATTTCTCCGAAATAAAACCGGTGATAATCTTTTAACGGATAACATGATTTTATGTCGGATTGTAAAAAGTGTTCCGGTTTAAAATCGTCAAAATAAATTTTTTTGCATTCCACGATCAAATCCGCTTCCCGAAATGACGGCGATGCCACAAGTGTGGACGCAACGGGTGTCAATCCCGATTCATTTATTTTATTCCTGTCCCTGCCGGACCGCGTTCCCATAATTTGCTTCGCTTTACGATATGCTTCAGGCAACGCGTTCAATGTAAAAGAATCATATTTTTCCATAAACTCATAGGTATAGCGGGTCGGCCGGACCACCACCTGGGCAAACGGTTTACCCCACATTGTCCCGAAACTGCCCCAGGCAACAGTCATCGTATTATAATGTCCTGTTGCGAAATCTCCACAGGTTAACAAAAACCATTGATTGGCCCACTGGTCATGCGCTTTTACGGTAAAATCATTGATCGCTATTTTTTTTAATGCCATTTCGCCTCCTGAGCATTACATAACTTTTTCTATCTGTTTCGGATTATTTTTTTTTCGAATTCCCGCGCACATTGATAATCAGCCAGACAAACAGCGCCGACCCGACAATAGACCAGATGATGGGGATGCGGTGGAAATACAAAAAATCGCGTATTCCCAATTCCCTGCTTAAAAATGTACCGATCAACGCGCCGATAAAACCCAGTATAATATTTGTAAAGCATCCCTGTTTGTTAGCCCCGGCTAAGCCGGAACCGATGGAACCACAAATCGCCGCGACAAGCAATAATATCAAAAAACCAAAAATATTCATAATTTTTCCTTATGACTTTACAACAGTTTTCTATTAATTAATCATTACATACCAAAAATCGGTCTGAATTCGGTTTAAGTTCGGCTTGAATATTTATTACTTGAACAATCATTAAAACCGGGGATTAAATTATCGGAAATGAAAAATATGACCCTAATTCTACATCCCGGGCCTGTTATTCTTATACTCAATTGCGGTATAAAATTCATGTTATTATTCAATACTGCTCAACTTTATTCTCGAACCGCACTGATTATGGCGATATTCAAAAAACGCCAGGGCACTTCAATGTTTTTAAATCCCGCCTGCTGTAACCATTCTATTTTCTGATCGACCTGGCAAACAAAATGATCTTGCCGTAATACCGTAGATTGGGTTAACAGTTCGATTTGCTCTTTGGTAACCTGACCGTTATTTAAAGCGTTTTGGATTAAAGCGACCTCGATATCGTGAAAAACCCGGTTGATTCGTTGATCGCGGGCCCGAAAAAATTCACACGAGATCCAGCGGCCCTGCGGAACGATGAGTCCAAAAGAATCATGAATTAATTGTTCATGTTTTTCAAAATTTAAATAATCCAGTGTAAAAGACGATATAACCGCGTGAAGCGAGTCGAGTTCCGAAAACCACGTCGGATCACTTAAATCCCGGTTATAAGGTATAAATTGGAGAGGATCGGTTTTAATTTTTTCGGCGGCGCGGGATAAAATTCCCGGATGTTTATCCAAACCGAATAACACGGCGTTGGGAAAATTTCCCAGAACCCTGCCGGACAGTTCCCCAAAACCGCATCCCAGGTCCGCAACCCGTATTTCTTCAGTCTGTTTGAAATCCAGCATGGAAACCATAATGTCATGGGCTTCCCGGAACTTGGGTATAATAAATTCGTAAAGGCTTTCCAAAAGATCGATTTCTTCAGCGCTATTCAGATTATTACTTTCGCTTTTCATTGCAACTCGAATTCTATTTTTCGTGAAAATTTTTCATTATTTGAAGGGACCTCGGTAACGACTTCAAGTTCATACAAACCGGATTCATTCCTGCTCAAATCGAGGGCGAGATATTCAGCCGAAAATTCGCCTTTGGCGTATCTTTCTACCGTGTTGGCGGTCCACGGCTTGTTTTGTGTAAATAATCCGCCTATTCTGGAAAAAATATTTTTCTTTTTCTTTTCCAATAACGTGAAATTATATTCCACATTAAATTCCGTGTTCCTTCCGGGGGAAAAAGGCAAATTATAGATTTCATAATAGATATGTAACAAATTTTTTTTATTGAATCTCAAAAAAGGATTGGGTATTACACTCAGACCGTTTTTATAAAACGCATCGACATGATTTGCCGTTTTTATATCGGTTGCTAATACAATTGAACTCATTGTCAATCTGTTACCAAGATAAGAAGAGACACCTGAATTGAATTTGTAACCTCCGATCTTGTTTTTCGGTATAACATAAGCAGCAATACTAACCTTATATTTCCCGGGTTTTACACTAAATTTAAACTGGTCGAGCCAGTATCCCAAGGAATCTGATGCGCTTTTTATCTTTTTGGCAGGTACAATTTTTTCACCATGAGCAACTTCATTCCAGGCTTCATCATAAATACCGCAATTTACCGTAACAGGTTCTATTTCATCAGGATCATCGCTGTTTGACCAAATATCACTGAAATTTAATGTATAATATAATTCAAATCTCGACAGTTCATCTTTATCCCTGAATGTACACACATAAAACGGGAACTGTATGGATTCAATATTTTTCTGCCAGCTATGACGATCCGTACTCAATCCGCGATACACATTCTCCCGGCTTTGAATTGCCATTTCACGCTGTAGACCGAAAAATTCCACCTCGGTCTCCACCATCTTCATCCGGTTGAATATCGGGTCCCAGTTAAGCCTGCTGTCGACCATGTCCGGGGTTATCGTTGGTATTAATCTCCAGTTATTACCGGTTGCATGACGATCAATAACAAAATGAAAAATCAATTTGGGATTATTACCACTTGAATAATACAGCCAGGATTCATTCTGCAAAACACCTTCGACACTATCGGAAGCCGGTAACGGTCCGCCCTTCCCATGCAGTTCCGTAGCGATATCATCGGGCTGACCGTGTCGTATATAAATAAGTCCTTTATCATTATATTTATTATTCAGCTCGAATACTTGCGGGAATTCAAGATAATGTAATTTATCCGGATTATTTACCGTCGTACGGAATCCGTCAAATCGGTAATATTTATCGGCATATAAAATACGGCGGATGTGTTCACGAATCCGGTAATTTATATTTGAGGCAGGTATGGGATTACGGGTAAGCCATATTTTTTTAAATAATTTTTTTTCATCGGAGACACTCTCACAAAACATATATTCTTCATACTCTTCATCAGATAAAATATATTTCAGGTCTTCGAACACCAGTTCCGCATCCACCTGGTCCCGGATAGAATCTATTGACATTGTGTAAAATTTTTCAGCTTCTTCGGGTTTGTCCTGCTGAAAACGCAATTTTGCCAGGGATTGTCTTAACAGTGTTTTTGAAATTACCAAATCCGGTAAATTCAGCAACGCTAAAAAAATAGAATCGGCTTCGCTAAATTCGTTATTCCGGCGCTTCAACTCACCCATATAATATTGAGTCCGGTGATTTATTCTTTCCAATAACCAGTCTCGTACAACTTTATCATTTTCGTAAAACAGGAGCAAATCATAATATTGATTAAGGCTCTTTTCCACCTGAATATTATCGGGAGTTATTTCCATTTGTTTTTCCGCAAGCCGTACCGCTTCCTGATATTGATCCATATATCTTGCCAGAATGGAATTTTGGTAAAAAATATCTTTAAAAGTTGGCGCCTTATCAATTACCGATTGAAAATAATTTTGCGCCCTGTTCCAGTCACGGTTTCTGAGCAGCCAGGCTTTATATTTACCCGTTTCACGATAACCAATTGCCAGATAATATTCCGCTAAAACATCATTTGGATCAATTTTTAACGCTTTCGACATCCAGTCTTTCACTTCCCCCCAGTTCCCCTGTTCCGCCTCAATTTGTCCGATGATTCTGATTATACTCACATCATCCTGATTCGAGTTATATGCTTTTTTTAAAACTTTTAAAGCTTGTTTAATATCACCCGCTTTATAAAATTTTATTCCCGAATCCAGTAAATTTTCACAAAAAGCATTGACACATATTATAAAAAGTAATATAATAGTATATACAAAATTTCGTTTTATATAATAAAACATATGAATACTTTTTCTTAAATAAATAGGTCGACTTGAATATTATATAAAAAATACTAACAAAACACAAGCAGGAAAATTAAGTATTTTTTCAGGAATTAATTGACAAGAAAATGTATTATAGAATTTATAAAAATCTTTCAAACCATGATATCTTTACGGGAGAATTTTCCAATGGAGTTAAATGAAACAATTGCAAAGAGAACAAGCGTTAGAAACTTTACGGACGAGGATGTTTCAATAGACGATCTGAAAGAAATGGTACGATGTGCGGGATTGGCGCCGAGTATAAATAACTCACAACCATGGAAATTCTATGTTATAACAAATCAAAATATATTACAGGCGATGGCCAAAGCCGTGCAAATGAAAATTGATGAACTTTTCCCGGATGTAAGCGGTAAAGACGCAAATGTCAAGGCGACTATTAATATTTTTTCAACAATATTTGTAAAGGCACCCGCTGTTATAGCTGTTGCCGCTACACCGTACGAAGCTTTATCGGATAAATTATTATCTCATACGAAATTGACCCACGACGACCTGAATGTATTACGATTTTACCCCGACATTCAAAGTATTGGTGCAAGTGTAGAAAATTTGCTGCTGTCGGCTGTTGACCTGGGGTATGGCGCCTGCTGGCTAAGCGGGATGTTGATTGCCCGTACCGAACTGCAGGAGATACTTAAAATAGAAACCCCTTACCGATTGATCACATTTGTGGCCATAGGAAAGCCCGAAGGCAAACCTGTTCCCAAGAAAAAGAAAAAAGTGGAAGAAATATTTCAACTCATCGAATAGATTCAAAAGTTTAATGTAATAACAAGCCGATTATTAAATTGTTTTCGCGGCTTTGTTTTGTTAAAAAAATATTTTGCCTTGAAGGACTTATACGCCGCCAATAGAATGTCATTTTCCCGTAAATTTGATTTCTAATTTAAAACGTATTATTCTTGCAAACTTTTGAGTTCCACTTCGACGATCTGAGGTCTGTGGTCGGAGGACTCGAATGGTAATACTTTTGCCGAATGGACCTTGAAACTTTTTGAACAAAAAATATGGTCGATTCGCAAAAAATCGAAAACCAGGAATTTTAATTTATCGGGCAGACTGCGCCGTAAACTCTGATAGCCAAAAGTTGTACCTAACCCCCACCCCCCTTTAGAAAAAGCATTTTGAAGTTTATAGGAAAAAAGTCTGTACGCCGCACTGTTGGGTGTATCATTGAAATCACCGGCGAGAATAATCGGGGCGTTAAGTGGCAATACATGTTCCGCAATTTTTGCGGCTTCGGTATTATGCCTGTTAAATTCAATCCTTGACTGTTCCCTGAATTGTGATGGCGACAGACGGCCAAAAAACAGCCGTAAAAAAGCGGTACCGCTGTTATACAGATGACAATTAAACAAATGGACATCCTGGTCATTAAATTTGATCACGGCATGGTTCAGATTGATATACCCTTTCATATATACGGTATGAATATTATGATTTTCCTTGAGTTGAAACGGTATTCTTGACAGGATTACTCCCCCGTTATACGTTTCAAATTTTTCAGACCACAATTGATAAGGATAAATATCGCTCAGACTTTTATTCAATATTTTACGATCAAGTAAATTAATTTCCTGAATGAATACAATATCCGGCTTTTCCTGACGAATCATTTCGATCGTTTCCTGCCTTTTCCGGCCGTATTGATTTACCAGGATGTTGTAACTTAACAGTTTTAACTTTGGATTTTTATCATTCAGTTCAAATGATGGAATTAACTGCCCTCTATAGTTTAATATAAATCCTAATAATACGAAACTGAAAATAATGATATTTGTTCTGATCTTTTGGAAAGTAAAGATATAATATAATCCAAGCGCAAAGAAAGGTACAATAATATAAATCATATAACGGAAATATCTTGTCGGATTGGAAAATCCCAATACTAAAAATGAAAGACTAACCAGGAATAAAATAACTTTAATATTGTTGAATTTTGTAACTTTAGTTGCCAGGACCCCAAGATAAATGGGTAAGAAAAATGCAATCGGCAACCAAATTGTATCATTCAGCAGATTTGCAACATTCTCAATAACGGGTTGATTCTGAAATAATGAAATTCGGATCCCGGCATTCCATACCAATAACTCCAATAATAAATACATTATCCAAAGGAGTGAAAGCACTGCATATATAATTTTTTTTACCACAATATTTTATCCAGTTTATATTTATTCAATAATGTAAAAAATACATACAGTATGAATATTTTGCAGAAACCGGATTCCTGCTGTGTTATCAGCAGGAATCCGCATTTCAAATAAATTATTTTAAATACCGCTGAACTGTATATCATTAAATAACAGACTCGGCACCCGGGTTGAAGAATAGGGGTACGGATCGTTTCCCAATTTAAGCAATTTATGCCAAAACTCTTCACTGTTGCCTGAAATATTCATTTCATTCACCGGTTTAACGATTTGACCATCTGAAATAAACTGGCCGACAATGCCAAATGAAAAATCTCCTGTCGTTGAATTGGAATTGCCGCCAATAAAATTATTGATCAGTATTCCTTTTTCCACATCTTTAATCATATCTTCCATAGTCCCGGAGCCGTTATCAAAAATAATATTCGAGGTCGAACCGGAATTTGGTTCCAGGCCAAGTTTTTTACCATAATAATCATCCAGCAGATATTCTTTTAACACACCCTTTTCAATCAGAACACGTCGTTTCACGGCCAGCCCCTCGCTATCGAACAACCGGGAACCCAATCCTCTCTTGATAAAAGGATCATCAATTAACGTTAACTTTTCCGAAGCGATTTGCTGACCCTGTTTGCCTTCCAGATACGAGCTTTTTTGCTGCAAAGCACGGGCCGTCATCGGACCCGTCAGGAGTGAGATCAATCTCGAGGCGGCGCGATTTTCTACAATCATGGTATATTTCCCCGATTCGATTTTGTCCTGCCCGATTTTGGCCAGTGCTCCGCCAACAGCTTTTTTAGCCAAAAATTCAGCATTCGGCAATTCATTAAAAAAACGGGTCACGGCCCAGGACCAATCCGCGGGACGCCCGCCATCGGGATCCTTCACCGTCACTTCCACGCCGGCCCCAAAGCTCGTTCCTTCGATTCCCGCGCTAAATCCGTTGCTGTGGACTCGGACCAGATGAAAATGTGTATCACTGTAACTGGCTGTGGCGGATATGATTTTATCGCTTATATTCAGTGCCGCCTTTTCAATTTCAGCAGCCAATTTTACCCTTTCTTTCGTATCTATTTGTTGATATGATTTATCAAGAATATCGAGTTCTATGTTTAAATTTTCAGGGTAATATTTCGGATCGGGTAAAGATCGATATTCATCTTTTGTCAAATAAGTGGTGCTGACTATGGCTTCTTTGATGAATTTCTCGAGAGATTCTTTGCCCATATCATTAGTCGAATGATAAGAATACTTTTGATCGGTATATATTTTTAATGAAAGAGAATTCTGTGTGGATTCTTTCAATTTTTCCGGTTTATTGTCCCTGAATTCAACTTCAACATCTCTTTGATTTGATATGGAAACGGCAGCCTGATCGGCCCCTAATTTTAATGCGCGAGTTATGGCCCATTGTGCAAGTTCCAATCTGTCATTTTTACTCATAATTTTATCCCTGTAAATATTTTAATTTGTCATAATGAATTAAGAATTTACACCACCTACCGTAATTTTGGACACTTTTACCGTCGGCAATCCCAGTGAAACCGGTACACTTTGACCGTTTTTACCGCAAACCCAACTGCCCTGGTCCATTTCAAAATCATCGGCCACCATAACAATATTTTTCAATACTTCAGGTCCGTTGCCAATTATATTAACATCTTTGACGGGTTTGGTTAACTCGCCGTTTTCAATCAAATAACCGGATTTTACATAAAAAGTAAAATCACCCGCGCCTATAAACACCTGTCCGTTAGTAAACGATTTGGTATATAAACCTTTTTTCACACTTTTGATAATTTCTTCCTTTGTGTGCGGCCCGGGAAGCATATATGTATTTCTCATTCTGGGCATGGGCGCAAATCTGAATGATTCCCGTCGTCCGCTGCCCGTTGGTTCCACTTTATAGTATGCGGCGCTGATCCGGTCATGCAAATAGCTTTTCAGAATCCCGTTCTCCACCAAAAAAGTCTTTTGCGAATCGTTGGCTTCATCGTCAATATTAATTGAACCGCGCATATTGGGATTTGTACCGTCATCAATTATACTGACAAAATTTTCCGCGACCGGTTTGTTTATTTTATCCGAAAAAATGGATATTTCTTTCCTGTTAAAATCGGCCTCCATGCCATGCCCGATAGCTTCATGCAGCAGGATACCTGAACCGCCGGCAGCCAGAACAACTTCCATTTCTCCTGCTTCCGGCTTTACGGCTTTAAACAAATCTACCGTCCGTGTCACGGCTTCATTCGCTAACAACTCAATCTTGTCCGGGGTATAATATTCTATTCCGTAACGGCCGGACAGATTAAAACCGTTTTGTTCCCGTCGGCCGTTTTGTTCCGCCGTACATGAAACACCCATCAGGGTCAAAGGCTGATAATCAAAAACGACTTTGCCTTCCGAAGTTGCAATTAAATTATAGGATGAATCATTGGAAAAGTAAATATTGGACTTAATAATTCGTGAATCCTTTGCGAACACCTTGTCATTTATTGCCTGTAACAGCGGGATTTTTTTATCTATGGAAACATTTTCCCAAAGCGTCTCTATCGGATAATATTCGGGAATTTTGTGCAATTTAAATTCAACCGGTTCGATCTGTTTGGGTGACCTGGCAATATTTGCCGCCGTTTTGGCCGCTAAATTCATCGCTTCCGGGGTCAGTTCTTCGGTAAAGGAGTAACCGGTTTGATCTCCTTTCAGAACACGGATCCCCACACCAAGGTCAATATTGGTGAAGGCACGGTTGACCGAATTATCCTCAAGGCCGATATAATTACTCATACTGTGTTGAAAAAAAACATCGCAATAATCGCCGCCCTGCGATAATGCCGTCGATATTATTTCATTGATCAGTGACTCATCTATGCCAAAATGATTGTAGTAGTCTTGTAATGTCATATTTTTATTCTCCGGTACAGCCAGAACTCCTTTTACTTGTGATTGCAAGAACACCGGCACAGTCAACGAAACCGCTGCGCATTTTGTTCCGGTTTTTAAAAACCGTCGCCTGGAAATTTTTGAATTCATTTGCCCTCCCTTTATTTTTTTTTATGTCATAAACAATACTATTATTATACATCGTTTTACTATTCATTTAACTTAGAGTTCATTTTAAAAACTTTTTATTGTGTAGATTAATCATATTCATAATCTCGCAAGTCGTATTAAACAGTAATTCCCGGGCATTAATCTTTGCATTTTCCAGCGTCATCGGCCTGCTGCATATCGAAAAACATGCTGTAAGGCCTATATCTCTTAATTCCTGGTAGGATGCGTCCAAACTGCCGACAATTGCAATAACCGGCACATTATATTTTTTTGCCGATCCGCAAATACCGGAAATAACTTTTCCATATTTCGACTGGTGGTCAACTTTCCCTTCCCCCGTGATGATGAGATGTGTATTTTTGATTCGTTGCTCGAAATGAGCGGCTTTTAAAACAAGATCAACACCCGGTAAAAGTTCGGCGTTTACAAAAGCAATCAAACCACCACCAAGACCGCCCGCGGCGCCGGCACCCGGCACATCCCTCACATCCTTCAATTTGTCCGCGGCCAGCAGGGATATATTTTCCATGTTCGATTCCAGAAACACACACATTTCAGGTGTGGCGCCCTTTTGCGGCGAATACACATAAACAGCACCTTTTTCTCCCAGCAGCGGATTCGTCACATCACAGGCCACGGAAATCCCGACCCCTTTTAATTTACTGTCAAAACCGGACATGTCAATATCCGTCACCTCCCCCATTAAACGACCGGTCATATATTCATTTATCACTTGTTTGCGTGAATTCATGAACCGGACTCCCAGGGCCTGGGCCATTCCGGTTCCAAAATCCGTGGTCGCCGAACCGCCTATACCGACAATAACCCGTTTACAACCCCTCCTGACAGCCTCAAGGATTAATTGCCCGGTTCCGTATGTTGTGGTAAGTAATGGATTTCTCTTATTTACCGGCACCAACGGCAATCCCGATGCCGCCGCCATTTCGATCACTGCCGTACTGCCGTCCCCCAATATTCCCCATTCAGCTTTAATTTCCTCACCAAGCGGACCGATTACAACAGTTTCCTGTAACAAACCGTTTGTCGCCGCGATCAATACGCGTACGGTCCCTTCTCCACCATCCGCTATGGGGATGCTGTCCGTTTCAATATCCGGATTTACACACAGGATTCCGTTTTTAATGGTATCACATACTTCCGGAGCGGAAAGACTGTCCTTGAACGAATCGGGAGCTATAACAATTTTCATATATATTTTTTACTTTTAATTGATTAAAAAGTAATGTAACAGCTTTTATTATTTTATTCAAGTACTTTAACGGAATTATTTTGACTTGCAGTTTTTATTAAAATCAGATCCGATATATTGTTTTGAACTAAAATCCTGCATTTGAAGATATTTTTCCCAGAAAATATTAAAATTATAAATACATGATTACTGAATAACAGACTGATCAAAATATAAAAATCCCGCCG
>JAFGSB010000052.1 GCA_016934825.1 Candidatus Zhuqueibacterota bacterium | reverse complement strand
TAAATCCTAATCTTCACAGTTTATTTGCAGACCCGAATCTGGAAATCGCAATCCGGTATACATTAAAGATTCCAACCGATGAATTAACGGATAACAATTTATTATCAGTCGATTCTTTACAACCCGTGGCCGGTCTGGAAGATATTACCCTTCTTGATGGATTGGAGCATTGTAAAAATCTTGTTTATCTGGAAATGGGATTGCAAAATATTACGGATATTTCCGCTTTAGAAACATTAACAAAGTTAAAAAGAGTGGGGCTGGATCAAAATCGCAAAATTGAAAATATAACACCACTTGCCAATTTAACAGATTTGGAATGGTTGAATTTAGACAGTAATTTAATTGAGGATATATCACCTTTAAAAAACTTGACCAAACTAATATATCTGAATTTACAATATAATTCGATTACTGATATATCGGTGTTGAAAAATATTAAAAATCTTAGAGAATTATGGATGTCTCAAGCGTCAATTAACGATTTATTTTACATATCACATATGAATAAACTAGAGCACTTATGGTTAAATAAATGCGGAATCAATAATATAATTAATATAACTAACTTAACAAATATAAAGGTTCTAAAACTAGCTTGGAATAACATAGATGATATCTCTTCACTACGCAACTTGGAAAAGTTAGAATGGTTAGCTTTAGAGATGAACAAAATTACAGAGATTTCCTCATTAAAAAAATTATACAATTTGAGATATGTTAGACTTTGGGATAACCAAATATCAGATATTAAACCATTGGTCGATAATCCCGCGATTAACAAAGGTGATATTGTGGGTTTAAACGGCAATCCGCTCAATGAAAAATCGATCAATGAATATATACCTATACTGCAATCGCGGGGAGTCTATGTTTCCTGGTGATAGATATAAGGATTTATTATGATTTTTCTTTACAATTTATTTTACGGATTCATTTGGAGATATTCTAAATTTCTTGCATCCGCCTCATCTTTAACAAGTACATGTAAAGATGAGGCAAACAGATCAATTTACTATTAAAAACTTATGATTGGAGGAATATGATGAAAAATTTGACTTTATTATTACTTTTAATTTTTTTCTTCACTCTACCCCTTACAGCTTTACTGCTCCATAAGGGTTCCCGCCCTTGCGGACGATTTTTTGCTTTGATATATTTGTCAACGCAGGAGCTGGGGCCTCCGCGAAACTCGAAGCAGTTAAATGTAGTCCACTTAAAAGTGGACTACATATCATTATTTCACCCCTTTAACGCATTCTTGATCGCCGCAATAACTTTGGCGTCATCAGGTACGGTTTTCGGGGTAAACCGGTTGACGACCCTGCCCTCTTTGTTTATTAAAAACTTGGCAAAGTTCCATTCGATATCGCCGCCGAATCCGGGATTGGTTTCCTCAGCAGTCAGGAACCTGTACAAAGGGTGCTGATCCTCTCCCTTGACCGATATTTTGGCGAACATGGGAAACGTCACACCATAGTTCAGGGTGCAGAACTGTTTGATCTCTTCGTTGGTTCCGGGTTCCTGTCCCTTGAAATTATTTGCCGGGAAACCGAGAATAACAAATCCCCGGTCTTTATATTTCTCATATATTTCCTGCAGCGCTGCGTATTGCGGGGTATTGCCGCATTTGCTCGCCACATTGACAAAAAGCACCACTTTGCCTTTGTATTGAGCCAAATCCACATCTTCCCCGTCTATGGACAGCATATGAAAATCCAATGGCGATTCGGGCGCTTTTGTTTTTTCCCCGCCGCCGTATATGGATGTTACAACCAAACCGGTCATGAACAGTATAATCAATAATTTTATTTTCATTATTTAAAACCTCCCGATTTTTTGTTCACCCAGTTTAACATCAACAAGCGGGAAAATATTTCTTCAGGAAGATCGAAAAAAAAAGCCCGGTAACACCGGGCTTTATGCTAACATCTATATTCAGGGAAATTATATTTCCGTGGTCCATCCGAATTTATCGATAAAATCCTTTTCGGAGATTTCTGCGGTGGCCGCCAGTTGCCTCAGGAATTCCGCGTCTTCCAGATCGCGTTTTTCCAGGCGGACCATATAACTTCTGGAAATTTTATAGCTTTCACTTTTAATATCCACAAGCCTTACCTGGGTTTTTTTGGTTACCGGATCGATCATATCTTCAAAATAAAGCGGACGAAGCTCGCCGTTAATAACACAGATCATGGCGTTTCTCTGATGTTCCGGCTTGTCGCTCAACAGGTAACGGACCGCGCTGTAACCGAGGTCCCTGGTATATTCCTGGTCGAACGGGATCGGCGGATGGCATCTGAGAACATAACCCAGGTTCGTCTCCACCATCGTCAGGCTTTGTTTCCTTTCTTCAAATCGTCTTTTCAGTTCGCTTTTTACGATTTTACCCAGGTCAACTTCGGCAAGACGCAAATGACCAAAGCCGTCATATTCGACTTTTATACCGGGGATTTTTTCCAGTTCTTCGGCGCGGAATTTCTCGGCCACACCTTCGGCAATGACCAGCACACCGTGATTGTTGCCCATGGCCTTTCTTTTTAATATAACGCCTTCAAAAATATCACAAACTTTACTCAATTCAATATGCTCTGCATTACCAAATTCTTCCGCAATGATCGCGGCCGTAGCGCCCGCGGATTTCGCGATACCCAGTGCCAGGTGTCCGGCGTGACGTCCCATAGCCACGGCAATGTACCATCTGCCGGTGGTTTTGGCGTCTTCCATCAGGTTCCTGATCAGCATGGAACCGAGGTCGCGCGCCGTTTGATATCCAAAAGTCGGCGTATTTTCCGGGATCGGCAGGTCGTTGTCAATTGTTTTGGGCACATGCGCGAATTTTATCTCGCCGTTCGCGCCTTTCGCGATCTCGCTCGCACCGTATGATGTATCGTCGCCGCCTATGGTGACCATATATTTTATATTCAATTTTCTCAGGTTTGCCACACTGTTTTTAACGCCGTTTTCCACTTTGGCCGGATTGGTTCGGGATGTGCGTAAAATCGAACCGCCGTCAAAATGTATGCGTGAAACATCCCTGATATGTAATTTTTGTGCATGATCCATGAACGCCTTTTCATTGTCCTGCACCAGCCATTTATATCCGTCATATAAACCATAAACTTCAAGGCCGCGGCGTCTTGCTTCAATTGTAACCGCGGCAATCACACCGTTCAGGCCGGGGGCAGGTCCGCCGCCTACCAGGATTCCCAAGCTTCCTCTTGGATTATCATTACTCATTTAAAATCACTCCTTCAATTATTTATATCGATTACTCTTTATTACTTTCTTTTGAATATCCCGACGGATATGATCCCAGAATTTTTAAAAAATTGGACATTTCCTGTAAATGCCGGATGGCGTTTTTTGATCTCTCTTCATCCATATTCCCGGAAAAATCCAAATAAAAAATATACGCCCATGGTTTTCCGCGCAGCGGTCTGGATTCGATTTTGAGCAGGTCAATATCCCTGAGAGCGAAAACACTTAACGCCTTAAATAACGCGCCGGGAATATTCTTCATCGAAAAGACAATCGATGTTTTATCCGGCTGAGCGAATTTTTTGTCGTTTTTGGACAACACATGGAAACGCGTGAAATTTTCCGGGATGTCTTCTATTTCCTGTTTAATAATTTGCATTTCATAAATCCGGGCGGCCAGACTGCTTGCAATTGCAGCCGAGTCATGCATCTTTTGGTCATGGATCATTTTTACACTGCCGGCCGTGTCATAACTGGCGACCGGTTCGACTCCCGGCAATGAGGTCAAAAACTTCCGGCACTGCTCAAGAGCCTGCGGGTGCGAATAGACGGTTTTAATATCGGATAATGACACTCCCGGATTGGCGATGAGATGCTGCTCAACCCTTAAAAAAACTTCGCCGACCACCATTAACTCATGTTCCAGCAACAGGTCATAATTCCTGTGTATACTGCCGGTTAATGAATTTTCCAGGGGTATAATGCCGAATTCCGCTGAACCGTTTTCCACGGCCTCAAAGACAATATCGAATGTTTTGCAGGGAACGCAGGTAATTTCTTCAGTAAAAAATTGTTTGGCGGCTATTTCACTGAAAGCGTATCGCTCTCCCTGAAAGGCGATTGTTTTTGGTTTGCTGTTTTCCAATTTTGGCCCGTTTTATTGTGATAAAATAAAAATTGAATTATTAATTTAATAATTATTCTTTTAATAAGCAAGAATATGCATTTTTATATTAAAATTTTTAGAGTTTCTGAAAAGACCATAAATAACAATCTGACGCGTTTAATTTTCTTTTATGTTGCTTTTATTTTCATAAACTGTTATCTTAATACAATATTTTCAGTAGTAAATTCTCTGTTTTTTATAAATATAGAATATGTTTCAAATTTCCCGAAAATCAAATTTTGAAAATAAGATAATGATAAAGATTCATCGAATATTAATTATCTTGTTCGTTTTGACCGGCTTTTTAATACCCTCTTTTGCCAGTATCAATCAGGACCCATCTCAACAAAGGGAAGAATTGAAACGCCTGCGGGAGCAGATTGAAAAATATGAAAATGAAATTCAGGAAAAAAAAGCAAAAGAGGCCAACACTCTTGATCTGATTGCCGGTCTCGACAGGGAAATTAATATTACCAACTCATATATCCGGAATCTGCGTTCAGATATAAAAAACAGTGAAAATCAAATTTCGATACGAAGAAAAGATATTGAATCTATTTCCAGTGAAATTGCGAAACTTGAAGAACTGGTTAAAAAAAGAATGGTCAATTTTTACAAACACAATCGTCGTCAGAATTTCGAACTTTTATTGTCAAGTCAATCTTTAAACCAGGTTAAAACCTGGTTAAAGTATCAAAAATTAATTGTCGAAAACGACAGGCGAACATTCAGTTCATTAATAGAAAATAAAAAACAGTTATTACGGGAACAACGATACCTGCAGGCCGAAGTATATGAAAAAGAGCAGAATATTTCGGAACGTCAAAAGGAAGAGGAATGGTTAAAAAACAGCCATACCAAACGGACACGGCTGCTGAACACCATACGAAATGATACACGGTATCTCGAGAGGCATTTGAATGAATTACGTGAATCGCAAAAGCAGATAAGAAATATAATTTCAAGGAGCGAAGAGGAAAGATTAACCAAAAACGCCAGGAAAACAAGTCCGGATGATTCACCTTATCCCGCAAGAACCAGGAGCTATAAATTTTCAGACCTGAAGGGGAAATTACCCTGGCCGACAAAAGGGAATATCATCAGTCATTTTGGTCGACAAAGACATCCTGTTTTACGGACCATAACTGAAAATTTGGGTATCGAAATCAAAGCCCCTTTGGGAGCGCCCGTCATTGCCGTAGATGAAGGGCAAATTCAGACCATTACCTGGCAGCGCGGTCTGGGTAATATCATTATCATCAGTCATGACGATGGTTATTATACCGTATATACGCATCTCGACGAAATTAATATTCAACCCATGCAGAATGTGAGTAAAGGAGAAATCATCGGCACAGTGGGCGATACCGGTTCGATGAACGGCCCGATACTGCATTTTCAGATATGGAAAAATACAAAAAGTCTCAATCCCGAGGATTGGATCAGCTAATTAATAAAAAATTATTTAAAATTTTATTATAGATGAATTTCGACAGAATAATAGGACAACAGCGGGTAAAGGATATTTTAGGCAGGGCTATTGAACATCAGCGTGTGCCGCATGCATATTTGTTTAACGGCCCCGAGGGTGTGGGAAAAGAGGCGCTTGCCATCGAGTTTGCCAAGGCTTTATATTGTTCAAACAAAGAGCAGCAACCCTGTAATACATGTTCCAATTGCAAGCGGGTTACTCATTTTGAACATCCCGATTTTCAATTCATCTTTCCCGCACCGAAAACCGCAAGCACGGCGGAAGAGCGTCAGGTACTGGACAGTCTGGCCAATAATCCTTATGCACGCTATAAACCATGGGCATCACCGACAATCGGTATTGATAAGATCAGGGAATTACGCCATGTCAGTAATTTAAAACCAATGGAAGGGAAGCGCATTGTCATTATAACCGAAGCGCATAATATGACGGCGGAAGCGGCAAATTCACTGCTGAAAATACTGGAAGAGCCGCCCGGGTTCATGCACCTGATATTGATCACATCAAGATTAAATACATTACTGCCGACGATTATCTCAAGATGCCAGGAGATACGTTTCAACATTCTGTCCGACAAGGAAATTGAACAGGCGCTGATTGACAGGGAACAACTTGATGGGCAAAAAGCCGAGGTGATCTCACGCATGAGCCAGGGCAGCTACGGGCGCGCGTTGTTATGGTTGGATGAAAAATTTGACGCAAGCAGAGAACTTTCATTGGAATTTTTACGTGTCTGTTTAAAATCCCCGATGAACCAGTTTGAATTGATCGATCAACTCATGCAAAAATATGATAAAAAAGTCATCAAGGATATCCTGAGCCTGGTAATGATCTGGTTTCGGGATTCTATGTATTACTTGAATGGAGATGAAAACATAAAAAAATATATTGTAAATGTGGATAAAATTGATACATTGCACAAATTTGTGAATACTTTTGAGCAGATAGATTTTGAAAAAATATTTCAAAAAGTTGAAAATTCGATCCAGCTTTTAGATAAAAATGTTCAGTTGAATTTATTATTATATGTATTATTAACGCATTTACAGGACTCTTTGTATATAAAAGGTAAAACACAATGATAGAGGTATTATTCAAAGGGGAACGGAAAGATATATACGAAAATCCCCAGGAATTCCCTTTTAAGGTCGGAGATTATGTCATTGTTGAAGCGGAAAAAGGAGAGGACCTGGGCATTATCAACCAGATCGGATCGCGTTTGATACGCAAAAAAGAAGGAAGTGAAATACGAAATATTATTCGCAAGCCTTCCCGGAAAGACCTGGAACGCTTGTGTTCAAACCGCCGTAAAGAATTGGAGGCATTTAAAGTCTGTCGAAAAAAAATTGCCGAACATGAACTGGATATGAAACTTGTTGGAGTTGAATATCAATTCGACGGACTCAAAATAACTTTTTATTTTACTGCCGAACAGCGGGTGGATTTCAGGGAGTTGGTAAAGGAACTGGCGGGTATATATAAAGTACGCATTGAATTGAGACAAATAGGCGTTCGTGATGAAGCCAAACGAATTGGCGGATACGGCACCTGTGGCCGGAAATTATGTTGTACGACTTTTTTAAAAGAATTTGAACCGATAACCACACAATGCGCAAAAGAACAAAATCTGCCCTTAAATCCACAAAAGTTGTCCGGTCTGTGCGGTCGATTATTATGCTGTTTAATGTATGAAAGAGAATTCTATAAAGCGCAAACTGATAGATTGCCGCGGGTCGGGAGCCGCTATAAAATGCCGGAGGGTGAAGCTCAGGTTGTCGAACTGGACGTCTTTAAAGAATTGGTAACCGTCTCCTTTTCGGAAGAGAAAAAAGAAATATTTCATATCAATGATCTGAAAAAATATGAATTGATTCCCGTTAAGGAAGAAGAGGAAAAGGAAGAATAGAACCGGTCTTTGTTAATTGAATAAAAAGAAAGTGATACAAAATAATGGAATCTGATTATAAACGAATTTTGGTGACCAGCGCATTACCTTATGCAAACGGCCCCATTCACCTGGGACATTTGGCGGGAGCATATTTACCCGCGGATATATATGTACGCTATCAACGGTTAAAGCAACGGGATGTAATTTATATTTGCGGATCGGACGAGCATGGTGTGCCCATAACCATAGCGGCCGAAAAAAAGGGTGTGTCGCCGCAGGTAATTGTCGATGAATTTCATTACCGGAATAAAGCGGCATTTGAAAAGTTCGGGATGTCGTTCGACTATTACGGCAGAACGAGCTCGAAAGTACATCATGAAACATCACAGGAGATCTTTTTACGCCTGCATAAAAAGGGATTATTTAACAGAAAAACGGAAAAACAACTGTATGATCAAAAAGCAAAAATGTTTTTAGCGGATCGGTATGTAAAAGGAACCTGCCCGAGTTGTTCATATCCCGACGCTTATGGCGACCAATGTGAAAAATGCGGTACAACATTGTCCCCGGCAGAACTGATAAATCCCAAAAGCGCCCTGACCGGCGAAAAACCGGTATATAAAGAAACCGAGCACTGGTATCTGCCTCTTGGTCAGTTACAGGAAAATGTGACCAAATGGATTGAAACAAAAAATTACTGGAAAACCAACGTCCTTGGACAGGTAAAAAGCTGGCTGAATGACGGTCTGACGGACCGGGCTGTAACGCGCGATTTGTCGTGGGGAATACCCGTACCGCTGGATCACGCGGAAGGTAAGGTTTTATATGTCTGGTTCGATGCGCCAATCGGTTATATCTCCGCTACCAAAGAATGGGCAACAGATAAGGGCGATCCCGATTTGTGGAAAAAATACTGGCAGGACAGGCAGACCAAACTTGTCCATTTTATCGGCAAGGATAATATTGTTTTCCATTGTATTATGTTCCCGGCTACGTTAATGGAACTGGGTGATTATGTACTTCCCGATAATGTTCCCGCAAATGAATTTTTAAATCTGGAGGGTAACAAACTCAGTACCAGTAAAAATTATGCGGTATGGCTTGAAGATTATGTACAAAAGTTTGAAATAGATCCGTTAAGATATTACCTGACGGTAAACGCCCCCGAAACAAAGGACGCTGATTTTACCTGGCAGGAATTTCAGCAGCGGAATAACAGCGAGCTGGCCGATATCCTCGGCAATTTTATTAACAGAACATTAACATTTGCCAACAAACAATATAACGGCCGAGTTCCCGAACGCGGTGTTCTGGATGATCTGGATAAGGATATGTTAAAAACATTAAAAGAAGCGCCGCAACAAATCGGTGCGATGTATGAAACTTTTGATTTTCGTAAAGCGGTCTACGCATTTATGGATATCGGGCGGGCGGCGAATAAATATTTTAACGACCAGGAACCCTGGCGCACCGTTAAAGAAGATATAGAGAAATGCGCCACAACAATCAATATTTGTATACACGCGGTGCAAACCCTTGCTGTTTTAATGGAACCGCTGCTGCCCTTTTCCGCTGAAAAAGCATGGAGTATGGCCGGGCATAAAGACAGCGTCCATGCACAGCAGTGGGACACGGCGGGCGAAATCAGTTTGCCGGCCGGTCACAACCTTGGTAAAGTGACTATTTTGTTCCGCAAATTTGAGGACAGCGAAATACAGCCCGAAATTGACCGGTTACGCAGTATATCCGAATCCCTGAATAGTGGTCAAACCGAAACAAAACCAAAGCAAGAAAAACCAAAGATCGGGTTTGACGAGTTCGCGAAACTGGATTTGCGGGTGGCCAGGGTGATAGAAGCGGAAAAAGTTGAAAAAACGGACAAGCTGTTAAAACTGCAATTGGAACTCGGAACCGAAAAGCGGCAAATTGTCGCCGGTGTGGCAAAAAATTATCAGCCCGATGAAATGATCGGCAAAAAAATTATCATAATAGCAAATCTCGAACCCGTCAAAATCCGGGGTATCGAATCGAATGGCATGCTGCTGGCGGCCGAGGATTCCGAGGGCCGTCTCAGTCTGCTGGGTCCTGATAGGGATGTAGAGAGCGGAGCGGAAATTCATTGAACCCGGTATTAATTGACACTCATACTCATCTCGATTTTGACCAGTTTGACGCCGACCGGAGTGATGTTATTTACCGGGCGAAACAGGCAGATGTGGCCGGGATGATCACGATTGGGATCGATCTTGATACATCATTAAAAGCTTTGGAAATTGCCGAAAAATATACAAATGTTTTCGCCGCGGCCGGGATTCATCCCCATGACGCAGGCGAGGCAAAAGATGAGGACCTGAACAGGTTGCGGGAATTATATCAACATCCCAGAGTTGTGGCTATCGGAGAAGTTGGTCTGGACTTTTACCGGAATTTAACGAAACCGGACATACAGCGTAAAACTTTCCGTTTTTTCCTGGAACTGGCAAAAGAACTGGATCTACCGCTGATTATTCACACACGGGATGCGGATAGTGAGATTTTATCGATCCTCAAAGAGAAAAGTAAAAGAGGATGGCGTGGAGTTTTTCATTGTTTTTCCGGCGATGTAAAAATGGCGGAGCAGGTTCTGGACATGGGTTTTTATATTTCGTTTACCGGTAATATAACGTTTAAAAATTCAACTGCCGCCGCTGTGGTGAAACATATTCCTGTCGAACGTTTACTGGTTGAAACGGATTGCCCGTTTATGGCCCCGGTTCCACACCGGGGTAAACGGAATGAGCCGGCCTATGTTCAGTATGTGGCCCAACGGATGGCCGAAGTTAAAGGTATCTCTTTTGAAGATCTGGCGCGCACAACAACAAAAAACGCCGTGGAACTTTTTGGTTTTGACCTGGTTTATGAATAATTATGCCAAGGCCGGATATTAAACCCAAACAGAGCCTCGGACAAAATTTTCTTACGGACAAGAATATCGCTTTAAAAATTGTTCATTCTCTGCAACTGGACAAGGAAGATACCGTTCTCGAAATCGGACCGGGATTGGGAGTATTAACAAAAATTGTTCAACCTAAAGTTAGAAAACTTGTCGCGGTTGAGATTGACAGAAATTTAGCGGCCATGCTTGAAGAGCAATTTTCAGAGTGTCCAAATTGTGAGATCGTACAGAGTGATTTTTTACAATATAATATGTCGGATTTTAAGGAAAAAAATATCCGTGTAATCGGTAATATACCCTATAACATTACCAGTCCGATTTTATTTAAAATAATTGATAACCGGAGCGCCGTTAAAGATTTAACCATGCTCATTCAAAAAGAAGTCGCCCAGAGAATTGTTACCCGGCCAAATACAAAGGATTATGGCATATTGGCGGTGTTTAGCCAGACTTTCGCCGAGGTCAAAATACTCATGCATGTCCCGAGTACTGTTTTTTCACCAAAACCGAAGGTAGAATCGTCGCTCGTTCGATGGGTTTTTACCGAAGAATATGCACAAGATATCCTGGATATCGAATTATTTAAAAAAATTGTACGGCAGGCTTTTGGCAAAAGACGTAAGATGCTTAGAAATTCATTAAGAGAGTTCTTTGAACTCAATACCGGCATTTTTGATTATACGAAAAGACCGGAACAACTTGATATTAAGGAGTGGATCGGTTTTGCGAATAAAATGAAAGCAATAATTCCCGTACAAAAAGAATGATTTATATGCTGAACTCTTAAAGAAGCGCAAAAATATGGAACTACAGGATCGAAAAGAGATAGTTGAGAATATCCGTTATCTTTTACAGGAAAAGGATGTTCCCAAACTAAAAAACATACTTGTGGATACTCATCCGGCAGACCTCGCGGACATTATAAGAGATATGGAAGATCATGAACAGGATGAGATATTCAGGTATCTGGAGCCCGAAACGGCCTCCGAGGTTGTTCTCGAATTTGATGATGTCACCCGGGAACAATTAATAAAAAAGATTGATATGGCGCGTCTTTCAGAAATTGTCGATGAAATGGATTCTGATGACGCCGCAGACCTGGTAGCTACGTTACCGGATCATGTTGCTGAAACCGTTCTTTCTCAAATAGACAAACAGGACCGTGTCGAAGTAGAAAAACTCCTCATTCATGAGGAAGATACAGCCGGCGGTATTATGGCGCTCGAGTTTGTGGCTGTCTATGACGACCAAACGGTAGATGACGCCATCCAGGAAATCCGGCAAAAGTCACAGGAGGTTGAACAGGTTTATCATGTTTATGCGATCGACAGGAGCGGCAGGCTTGTCGGTGTAGTTCCGTTAAAAAAATTGATCCTGAGCAAACCCAAAAACCTCATCAAAGACGTGATGACGACAGAAGTCCAGTCCGTCACAGTGGAAAAGGATCAGGAATATGTCGCAAATCTGGTAAGTAAATATGATCTGGTTTCTGTTCCGGTTGTGGATTCCATGAACAGGCTTGTCGGGCGTATTACAATTGACGATATTGTAGATGTTTTGCAGGAAGAAGCGAATGAGGATATCCGGCGAATGGCGGGTATAACCGATGAAGAAGTATTACAGGAGACCTCATCATTTCGAATATCGAAAAACCGCCTGCCATGGCTTGTTATCGCATTTATTGGTGAACTGGTATCCGCCTATATTATGAGCCGTTTTAACGCTTCTTTAAAACAAATTGTAACCTTGACATTTTTTGTACCGGTCATTATGGCTATGGGAGGGAATTCAGGCATCCAGGCATCGACGATTGTCGTGCGCAGTATAGCGCTGGATGAAGGCGGCGCTTCCAACCGGTGGGAGATGTTGTTCAGAGAATTTCGCGTCGCCCTGCTAAACGGTTTTATATTCGGATTGTTAATTTTTTTAATTATTTATATATGGCTGCATCAAATCATGTTCGGATTTGTCGTTTCTTTTGCTTTAATGTTTGTCATCATTAATTCCGTCATTGTCGGTTCAATAGTGCCCGTCACCTTACATAAATTAAAATTTGACCCGGCAATTGCAACCGGTCCGTTTATCACGACATCTAATGATATATTCGGTCTGCTGATCTATTTTTCCCTGGCCGCTGTTTATTTTAAATGGCTGCAATAATTATATAAAATGGCAATAAATAAAACACCCGCTATCATATTATACAGCCGCAAGCAGGGCGAAACCAGTAAAATACTGACGATGCTTACGGAGCATTACGGCAAGCAGAAAATTATAGCCAAAGGATCGCGCGGCATCAAATCAAAATATTTAGGAGTACTGGAACCTTACAATTATATTTCCATTGTATTTTATCGAAAAGAAACGCGCGAATTCCAGTATCTCAGCCAGGCGGACGGGATTGAACGGTTCCCATCCCTGCATCAGGAACTGGGAAAGTTGTCGCTGGCCGCCATACCCTGCGAGATTATACAACGATCGGAAAGAACCGGACACAAAAATCCGCAGTTGTTTGTCTTACTGCTGGAAACATTGCGAGCGCTGGACGCGGCAGCATGCGGTTTGAAAAATATTTTGAGATTTTTCTATTTACATTTCCTGATCATTTCAGGTTTCGAACCGGATTTGAGTAAATGTTCGATATGCGGCGGCACATCTCTGGATAAGAGTTATTTTTTTGAACTGGATAACGGAATTTACAATTGTCATGATTGTGGTATTTTAACCGAATATAGCATAGGAATTTCAGGCAAAACACTGGAATATTTACGATGGTTGAGCAGGGCGGATTTACACAAAGTTGCCGATGTCAAAATCCCCGCCGCAACCGGTTTGGAATTGGATACCATTTTATTGACATATATGCGTTATCATGTGGAAGGATTATTAAATTTAAAGTCTATTGAGCATCTGGAACAATTGCTCAATAAATTAAAAAAGTGATATTAAAAATACAATTAACATCAGGGTAAGTAATCAATATCATACCAATTGAAGGAAAGAATATGGCAAAAGCTGAAACAACGATGGAGAATCTGATATCATTATGCAAACGAAGAGGATTTATTTTTCAATCCAGTGATATCTACGGTGGTCTGTCAAGCTGTTATGATTATGGTCCGCTGGGTTCGGACTTGAAAAAAAATATCAAGGAATTTTGGTGGCGATGGATGGTGCAAAGACATGAAGATATCGTTGGTCTGGATGCCTCCATACTCATGGCGCCGCAGGTTTGGGAAGCGTCAGGACACGTGGAAGGATTCACCGACCCGTTGGTGGATTGTAAAAAGTGTAAGCACCGGTTCCGGGAGGATTTGCTGCTGGATCCACATAAATGTCCCGATTGCGGCGGTGAACTGACGGAATCCAGGCAATTTAATCTTATGTTTAAAACATATATGGGCCCTGTGGAGGATGACGCGAGTATCGTCTATTTACGGCCCGAAACCGCCCAGGGAATTTATGTGAATTTCCCCAATGTGGTCAAATCGACCAGGCAAAGGGTACCGTTCGGGATCGCGCAGATCGGCAAGGCGTTCCGAAACGAAATTACCACGGAAAATTTTATTTTTCGCACCCGGGAATTCGAACAAATGGAAATGCAGTTTTTCGTCAAACCCGGCACCGATATGGAATGGTTCGAAAAATGGAAACAGGATCGTATCGATTATTACAAGGCGCTGAATATCCGGCCGGAAAAGCTGCGGTTCCATCAACACGGACCGGATGAACTGGCGCATTATGCTGCGGACGCGTTCGATATTCAGTACGAGTTCCCGTTCGGCTGGAAAGAACTGGAGGGCATTCATAACCGCACCGATTTTGACCTGAGCCGTCATGAAAAATTTTCCGGTAAAGACCTGGCCTATTATGATGATCTGACCAAGGAAAAATTTATCCCGTATATTATCGAAACCTCCGCCGGCGCGGACAGAACGGTATTGACTGTACTGGCGGACGCTTACGAGGAACAACAACTCGAAAAAGATTCAAGAACGGTCATGCATTTTGCCCCCGAGATCGCTCCCGTCAAAGCGGGCGTCTTCCCGCTGGTCAAAAAGGACGGCCTGCCGGAAATTGCACACGAAATTACCGACAAACTCAGGCCGCATTACCAGGTATTTTACGACGAAGGCGGGGCCGTCGGCAGGCGTTACCGCCGCCAGGACGAGATCGGCACTCCATATTGCATCACCGTCGATTTCCAGACCAAGGAAGACGAAACCGTCACCATACGGGAACGGGATTCCATGGAACAGGTCCGGGTCAAAATACCCGAATTACGGAACTGGTTATTTGAAAAGATAAACAACAGGCTGGATTCGAATTCATAATTATATCCCCCAAATTAGTTCGATATATTTTTTATGTCAAAAAGCCGGTTGATGAACCGGCTTTTTAAGTTATGGATTCTTTTTCAATACAAACGGCAACAAAAGTATCCCGGCCGCAAAAACCACCAGGGCAATAGTCACCACAACAGCCCATTTATTAACGACCCGGGATTCGACAAACATTTCATAATCCGATAATAAAAAACTTTTAGGCGCTATTTCCCAGCTAACTTTATTCCCCTCCACAGTTTTTGCGTTTGTGTCGATTATTAATCCCGGCATAATCACGTGACTGGAATAATCATTCAATCCGATTTCACCCATAATATCTTGTCGCTCCTTGAAACTCTTGAGAATGTTATCCAGATCATCTGCTAATTTGGATTTTATGTCCGCCCCCAGTACTTTTTGAAATTCCGATAGAGTATTTTCTTTTATTTCGGGATTATCATATAATTTTTCTTTATAAAATTGAAAAATCCGTTCTTTATTAAGCCTGAGCTTCTCCACAGTCAGGTTTGGATCTTTCAGCTCATGAGCCGCTTTTTCGAATTGTAAATAAAACTCTTCAAACGTGTTGCTTAAATCCCAATCCTCCAGCTTTTCTTCAAACAATTTTGCTTCTGCGGAACTGTCGTCATCGGAATAAAATAATTTGATCTCTTCGGGTGTGAAATATTCCGTGAACGGGACATGGTTCAATTTATTAAAGGTTTTGTAGGTTTCTTTAAAGCTGAATATGGTATAGAACCATCTGAATCTTTTTGTCAGTTCAGGGATAATTGTCAGTTCTCTGGATTTATCTTTACAATAATTGAGTTCCTTGTCCAGATCGGCCACTTTATTGAATTTTTTGGTCGCGATATAGGTAAATTTACTGGTATCAATGGTTTCAATCGTCCAGGACGAATCCGTTGGCACAGGAAAAGCGCTTTGGAAAATTTCACTTGAATCACCCTGTATAACAACGGTTCGTTTGCAGGAACCGTCGGCATATATTTCAGTTGTTGTTTCAATGTCCTTGCAGCCGGAAACGAACAGGAACAGCATGAACAGACTTAATGCCGGATAATATATCTTGTATCGAAACATTTTTTTCTCCTTCATTTTATAATTCTTTGATGAGCCTGAGAATTTCTTTTTTATTTCTGAGTAATTTTTCAATCTCAGCCCGATCAAGCCCGTCTTTTAAGGTAATATGAAAAAAATCCGGATTTGTATTTTTAAGGAGTTGTAAAAGTAATTCATTCTGAATTTTTATGGATTTATAATTTTCCAGTAAAGCGTTTAACAGCTTTTCATTGGTTACAATTTCATTTTCAATATTATTAACCGTCAAAAAACTGCCAGACGGGAACAAACCTGATTTTTCCAGTGATAAAAGTTTGTTTTCCAAAACAAAATACTGCGTTATACCCGTTCTATTAATACCGGCAGCGGTATTTTGAGATATTTTCTTTTCCAGCCGGGCAATACGCACCATCAATAACGACTCCTGAATAAAAAACAGACCGACGATGACAACTATAACGGCAAGCAGGGCAAATCTTATCCGGGGCGCGAAAACAAATTTTATCAAATTGTCGTATGTACTGTGCTCTTGATAACTTTTGAGTTTTTCATAGGATGTTAAGACATGCATAATATTGCCGGTCAAAGCTTCCGGCTTGTCCGGAACCGGGGACTCTCCGCGTAACTGCTCAATTTTATGGTCCATGTCCGCAAGTTCTTTTCTGATTGCGGCGCAATCCGGACAGGACGCCAAATGCCTGTTCAGCCTGTCACGTTCCCGATCAGATAATTCTCCCGAGCGGTAGAGGTGGAGCTGTTTTTGATAATATGTGCATTTTTTTGTTTTCATAATTCACTATTTAACTCCGATAATTTTGTCCTTAAATATTTACGGGCATAGTATAAATTACTCTTTACCGATTTATGTGTCATTTTCAATATGGCGGCGACGGTTTTTATGTCCCTGTCTTCCAGGTCGCGCAGCACAAACACGATCTTTTGCTTCGGGGGCAAATGATCCGCCAGTTTTGTAATGAGCTCCATCATATCCTTTTTATGGAACTGCGTGTCCGGATTGATCCTGTCCTCCATTTGTGCCAAATCCTTATTAAAACCGAACTTGTTTTCCTTGCGTTGTACGGCCCTCAATCGGTCATAGCAAAGATTGGTAATGATGCGATACAACCAGGTTGTAAATTTCTTGTTCAGATCAAAACGGGACAAATTTTTCCAGACGCGGATAAAACATTCCTGTACGGCATCTTCGGTATCCTCTTTATTGGATAATAACCTGTAGGCCACACGGTAAACAAATGTCTGGTGACTATCCACCAGTACTCTAAAAGCGCCGAGATCACCTCTTTTTGCATCGATTATTTTTTCTGTTAAATCCGTCACGATACCTACCACTTTTGTCAGTATTATTATTGCCGTTCATATTATGATACGATTCAATCATAAAAAAGTCAAATTGAAAACCTGATTTTTTTGGAAAATATATGAGATTTTTTGCTGTTCGTTTTACCGGGATGGTGGTTTGTACAATTTATAAATTAAAACAAAGGGGCTGCCAGATGCCCCCTTTTTAATAATATGCGGAAAGTAAAACCGGAATAGTCCTGACAAGCATTAATTTTTATTTTGTATAATAAAAATGGCCATGTTTGCAAAATAGTTCGGCCTCAGCTTGACCAGTAAACCGCCTTTTCTGGATTGTGTGGGGTTGATCTGCCTTTTAACGTTAATATTTTGTTTATCGCACAAATTTTTAAAATCTTTGATCGTCGTCAAATGTATATTGGGCGTGTTATACCATTCACTGTTAGACCCGGGGATGTTCCCCAGGTCGTATAATAAAACAGGACATTTGTCCTATAAAATACCTCAGTCCCGCAATCCCGCTTCGCAGGGTGGGACTAGACGACGACCGGACTTGTTTCCGTCTTGGGGCGTCACTGCCGGGCCACAGGCCCGCCCTGACGGCTACCGGTCTTTTTGTCAATTCGCGCCGGATATTAACAGAGACCTAATAGTTAATCTTTTTATACGATATGTGAATAATATCCGGCGCCGCTGTTGTTTAGGTGTATGTTTATTTCACTCGCATTATACTGATCGCCAAACCCCCACCTGGAGCAAGGATAAAGCTTTTTACAGTTTCTTTCGTTACCGTCATTTCTTCAATTTGTATATCCAGTGGGTTATTGCGGTAATGAGCATTGGGTCCATCCTGATAAATTTTTGCCAGGTAATTTCCACCGGCTTGCAGGAAATTAAAATTAATTTCGATCTCCCGCTTGTTTTCATCCGTAATGCTGCCGACGAACCAGTTGCCGGTGCCTTTTTCTTCCCTGGCAATGGTCACAAAATCTCCGATCTCGCCGTTCAACACCACTGTCTGCTCCCAATCAACACCGACATCCCGGATGAATTGAAAGGCAGGTTGACCCTCATAATTTTCCGGCAGATCACACGCCATTTGAATGGGACTGTAAATCACAACATACAGCGCTAATTGTTGCGCAAGAGTAGAGTTCACCTGGTTATTGGGTTTGGAGGGAAGAGAAATATCAAAGACTCCGGGCGTAAAATCAATTGGGCCAGCCAGCATTCTTGTATAGGCAACGATGGAGAGATGTTCGGGCGGATTACCACCGTCAGCAGACCAGGCGTTGAATTCCTGGCCTCTTAACCCTTCTCTCGATATGGCGTTGGGATAGGTTCTTCTGATTCCCGTATCCATTATGGGTTCATGCACGTTCACGGCAATCTGGTATTTCGCAGCCGTTTCAAAAACTTTTTGATAATGCTGCACCATCCATTGGCCGTGATGGTGTTCTCCATTGGGGATGATTTTACCAACATATCCTGTTTTAACAGCATGAATGCCCAGGTCTTTCATTAGTGAATAGGCTTTTTCCAGTTGTTGTTCATAGGTACGGGGAGCGGCCGATGTTTCGTGATGCATGATCATTTCAACGCCTCTTTCGTTCGCATAGCGTACAACTTCTGCAAGATCATAATCAGGATAAGGTGTTACAAAATCAAATACGCCTTCTCTGTCATCAAAGCCGACCCAGTGTTCCCAACCCGTATTCCAGCCTTCAACCAGTACGCCGGTAATATTATTCGCTGCGGCAAAGTCTATGTATTTTTTAGCATTAGTCGTAGTGGCGCCGTGATAACCGCTTGCCATATCCCAGGTTGATTTATTGATATGCATTTCCCACCAGATTCCGTTATATCTTTTGGGTTTAAACCAACTGATATCACCTATCTTGTTGGGTTCATTGAGGTTGACAAGCAATTTGGAAATAATCAAATCTTTGGCTGTTTCATTTATTTGTATGGTGCGCCATGGAGTTTTAAAAGGAAGCGGCCGTTTGACCTTGTATCCCAATCTTTCGGAACCCACCAATTCGCTGGTCATGGTTAGAGTTGCCGGATCCACTTTGAGGGTAATTCCGGCATAATCTAAAAGTTCTGCTTCATGAAAGCTCAAATACAAACCATCGTCCGTACGCATGGTTACGGGTGTATTGACGGCATTTTCCGGAATGTAAGAAAAGTTAAGCAGGGTCCCGCCGTTCATTGTCCTGGCGTCTATTTCTGAAAATTTTGTGGTATTGTACAAGTGTTCATAACTATCCCAGTCACCTGGGCACCACCAAACCATGTGATCATGTGTCAGTTTGAATTGAGTATTTTCATCCAGAATGATCAAACTGTCTGTTCCTTTCTGGTGGGGAAATTCGTAGCGGAATCCAATACCGTCATCATGTGCCCGGAAATAGATATTCAATTGCCGCTTTGGAGTTTTAATTTCCTGCAGTTTCACAACCAACTCATTATAAAAATTATTAACCAGCCGTTGTTCTCCCCAGGGCATTTCCCAGGTTTCTCTATGAGGTGCTGTAACTGTTCCTATGACCTGAAAACCATTGACCATAGGCGACTGATCTTTGAATTCGAATCCCATGGTAGAAGTATCTATTACGGCCTGGCCTTTATGGCCCACCAGGTAAAAGGGAGTGCCGTCGCTTTTGAGTTGAAATTCTACCAGAATATTACCTGATGGCGAAGTAACACTCGTAGTGGCATTTTGTTTTGCGCAGACGGTTAAAATGATTAAAAAGCATAAAAACAAATCCAATATCTTGAATTTCATTTTACCCTTCCTCCATTTTAATATGTTTGCCTGAATCTAACATACTCTTAGCCGACAATATCCGTAAAGTCCATAAAATAACAAAGTATTTAATTTGTTCAAGTCGGAATAGAGTGTTTGTTAATTTTAACCTGATAGTAAAAATATACAAAACTGTTTTTCAATAAACAAATAAAGCACTGCATCAAGCAGGAATTATTTATTGCAATAAAGATCACATCGAGGGATGCACTGGTTTGATTAACAATAAATATGAGTTGGGACTACCGATCCGGACGGAGATTTCTGTCCGCGTTTCTCTGTGTGCATCTGCGAATTATTGTTTTTTTCCTACAAAACAACCTTTAACGGCTTGGTAAGCGTAAAAAAACCTGGAGAAAATGAAAATACTTCTTGTATGTTTCTGTAAAATATAGTAATTAATGCCATTTAAAAGTGGAAAAAAAAGACTTGGATTGGATGCTTTTCTTTAAAATTTTTCATTATGTATTTTTTATTTTTTTCATAAACGAGTATATGAATTTTAGATGGTTCAGGACTTTGATAAATCGGAATCAGACCAGTATACAGGATAGAAAAGGGAGATTTATAACATACTCCTAGAAAAAACCAAAATAATCAAGGGCCTGAATAATAGGAACAAACTCATAAACCGGCAGCAAGGTTGTGAATATAAACAGAGAGCATCGTTAATTGATTTTTAAATTAACATAATCTGTTAAAAACAAATCAAACCGGGAGGGTAAAAAGATGGCGTTTTTGAAACAACTTTTTAGCGCCAAAGATGCAACCAACAAAAGAGTAAAAGTCGGCGCCCAGAAATGGCTGGCGGAGAATTTGAATGTTGACCATTACCGTAATGGCGACCCGATCCCGGAAGTGCAGGATGCCGAGGAATGGACAAAGCTCACCACCGGAGCCTGGTGTTATTATGAAAATGATCCGGAAAATGGGAAAGTTTACGGCAAGTTGTATAACTGGTATGCGGTTAATGATCCGCGCGGTCTGGCTCCGGCCGGCTGGCATGTGCCTACCATTGATGAATGGCAAACTTTGGTTGATTTATTGGGCGGCGAGGATGTTGCCGGCGGGAAATTAAAAGAAGCCGGAGCAGCACATTGGCGTAGTCCTAATGAAGGCGCAACAAATGAGAGTGGCTTTACCGCGTGGCCGGGCGGTTGGCGCTACGGCTATGATGGTAATTTCGAAGATATAGGTAGCCACGCCGTCTTTTGGCATGGATCGGAGGACTACTATTCCCTCGCTTGGAGCCGCCGTCTGTCTTATCGTAGTTCAGATATGCACCGCTGTTACTTCGATGGGCAAAGTGGTTTTTCGGTTCGACTGTTAAGGGATTAGACTATTTGATTATCCGCCTCAGGCGCATTTGACTATTTGGGGTTTTGGGGCGGAGCCGCAACGGAAATTTTTTTTGAAAGATAACAAAATACGATGAGTTGCCTGTCTACAAGGCGAGCTATGATTTACTGTTGGGAATTTTCAGGTTTACCAAGGAATTTGGTAAAGAATACAAGTATACAGCAGGTGAAAGTCTCTGCTCGATCTGGGGATGTTCCCCAGGTCGCACAATAAAACAGGACATTTATCCTGTAGAATACCACAGCTTATCTTTTGATCATTTCATGTTTCACTACTGCGGAGTTTTAATTTTGTTTGGTTTGATTATCATTTACCGTTCATATTATGATATGATGGAATCACAAAAAAGTCAAATTATTACTTAAATTTTTTGAAAATGTGTTTATCGTTTTGCCGGAAAAGTGATCGGAGAAGTGGAGAGATATATTGATAAAAAATAATCAAAGGGATGTCGTTGCGCTCCCTTTTCTTATTGAGCATAAAGTTTGACCGGAATTTGGTAATATATTTAATGTTTATTTTCTATAATAAAAATCGCCAGGTTGGCAAAAAAATTCGGTCTTAGATTGACCAGGAAACCGCCTTTTCTGGATTGAGAGAGGTTGATCTGCCTTTTAATGGTAATATTTTGTTTATTGCACAAATCTTTAAAATCCTTGATCGTCGTCAAATGAATATTGGGTGTATTGTACCATTCATAGGGCAGCGTTTTTGTGCGTGGCATTTTACCGGACAAAAACAGTTGCGAGCGGACTTTCCAGTAACCGAAATTCAAAAGACTGACAATACCGGTTTGACCCACCCTGAGCATTTCTTTTAAGATAATATGGGGCTTTTTGACCGCCTGCAAGGTTTGACTCAAAATAACATAGTCAAAAGAGCTGTCCGGATAGTCCCCCAGCCCGGCGTCCATATCCGCCTGAATAACCGGAACACCTTTTTCCACGCAGGACAGAATATTTTTTACATCTATTTCCACGCCGTGGCCGCGAATATTTTTTTCATTGACCAGTTTTAACAACAAATCACCGGTGCCGCATCCCAGATCGAGCACGCGGCTGTTATCTTTAATTAAATCGGCAATAAGCTGAAGATCAAGTCTGATTTGTTTTAAGGTTCTGTAAGGCATATTTCCTCATTTATCATATGCATAGGTTAAAAAATCAGTTACCATTTTTTCCATATATTCATTTCTTAACAAAAAAGCGTCATGTCCGTATGGCGACGGAATTTCGCAAAACGTCACCTTCTTGCGGTTGACGGTGAGCGCCCTGACGATCTCCTTCGAATGCGCCGTTGGGAACAGCCAGTCGGAGGAAAAAGACAGCACCATAAATTTGGCCGAAACACCTTTGAACGCGTTTTCAAGAGTACCAAAGTCGCGGGTCAGATCAAAATAATCCATCGCCTTGGTGATATATAAATAGGTGTTGGCGTCGAATCGTTTGATAAAAGATTCGCCCTGGTAGCGCAAATAGCTTTCCACTTCAAAATCGGTGGTAAAGTCATAACCGTAACGTTCTTTTTCCCGCAGCCGCCGGCCGAACTTTTCGTGCATGGATTCTTCGCTTAAATAGGTAATATGCGCCAGCATCCTGGCGACGCTCAGTCCCTGGGCCGGGATCAGTTTATAATCTGAATAATCGCCGCCTTTCCAGTTCGAGTCCGCGTAAATCGCCTGTCTTCCCACCTCGTCAAAAGCAATGCCCTGAGCGTTCAGCCTGCTGGTTGTCGCAATCGGCATAGCCGTTGCCACCATGTCCGGATATTTGATCGCCCATTCAAGCACCTGCATTCCGCCCATGGAACCGCCGACTACGGTCAATAATTTTTTTACACTTAGGTGACCCATCAATTCCTTCTGCGCTTTGACCATATCGCCGATCGTCACCACCGGAAAATTCAGGTTATAGGGTTTTCCGGTTTGGGGGTTGACCGACGTGGGCCCCGTGGAGCCTTTACATCCGCCGATCACATTGGAACAGATAACAAAGTATTTATCGGTGTCAAACGGTCTGCCGGGACCGACCATAAAATCCCACCAGCCGGTTTTACGGTCATTTTTTGAGTGACACCCTGCCACATGCGCATCGCCTGACAGGGCATGGGTGATCAATACGGCATTGTCCGCGGAAGAATTGATTTTGCCATAGGTTTCATACGCAAGGGTGACCGGGCCGAGCTTTTCCCCGCTTTCCAGCAGCATTTCATTTGGCGGTTCGGCAAACGTAAAATACTTTGTTTCGACGATACCGACAGATTTTTCATTCATAACGGGTTTCCGGGAAAAAATTAATGTGGAAAATTCTTATTTTTTAATAATTGTAACATACCGGTGTCCGGAATCCCCCAGACGCCGGTTATAATATATAAAAAATATATGATTCTTTTTGTTTTTTTAAATACCGGAATCGCCGTCAAACAGGCCCTGGTAAAGAATTCCGGACAAATACCGTTCGCCGCTGTCGGGTAAAATGACCACAATAGTTTTACCGGAAAATTCCGGTTCCCTGCCCAGCCTGACCGCCGCCACAGCCGCAGCGCCGCAGGATATTCCGGCAAGAATACCTTCTTCACTTGCAAGCCTTCTGGCGTATTCTATCGCCTCCTCATTTGTGACCTGCTCGACACGATCGACCATAGACAAATCAAGATTATCCGGTATAAATCCGGCTCCGATTCCCTGAATTTTATGCGGGCCGGGCTTGATTGCCTGCTTGTTCAGCGTTTGCGTTATTACCGGGCTGTCAGCCGGTTCAACGGCGACCGAGGTGATCTGTTTACCTTTGGTTTTCTTGAGATACCGCGACACACCGCTGATGGTCCCGCCGGTGCCGACCCCGGCGACAAGCGCGTCCACTTTGCCTTCGGTGTCCTGCCAGATTTCAGGTCCGGTGGTCGTCTCGTGAATTTCAGGGTTGGCCGGATTTTTAAATTGCTGTAATAATATATATTTGTCGGGACCGCCGGCCAATATCTCTTCCGCCTTATCGACCGCGCCCTGCATACCCTTTGGACCTTCTGTCAACACCAGGTCAGCGCCCAGCGCTTTCAGCAGTTTCCGGCGTTCGATGCTCATGGTTTCCGGCATGGTCAGCATCACTTTATAACCGCGAGCGGCGCCGACAAACGCCAGAGCGATGCCGGTATTGCCGCTTGTCGGTTCAACAATAATCTTTCCGGGTTTCAATACGCCCCTTTTCTCCGCGTCCCAGATCATCGAAGCACCGATCCGGCATTTGACGGAATTAGCCGGATTACGTCCTTCTATTTTGGCAAGAATGGTTGCTTTGCCGCCATTCGGAATGCGGTTCAGCCTGACGAGCGGCGTCCGCCCGATCGTATAACTGTTGTCCTGATAATAAAAAGCCATAATATCCTCTATACATTTATATTTTATCAAAGGATTGTTCTATATCCTTAATAATATCGTCGATATGTTCAATCCCGATTGAAAGCCGAACAAATTCCGGGGTAATTCCTGTTTCCCGGAGCTGCTGTTCATTCAATTGTGAATGGGTTGTGCTGGCCGGATGCAGGGCCAGACTTTTAGCGTCCCCAACGTTGGCGAGATGGGAAAACAATTCGAGATGATTGATAAATTTTTCCGCCGCCGTTTTTCCGGCTTTGACGCCGAACGCCACCATACTGCCGAAACCTTTTTTCAGGTATTTGGCGGCAACCGGGTAGGTCGGATCGTCTTTTAAACCCGGATAGTTCACCCATGACACCTTTGGATGTTTTTCAAGATATTCCGCAACTTTTAAAGCGTTTTCGCAGTGCCGTTCCATTCTCAGCGGCAGTGTTTCGATGCCCTGCAAAAAGAACCAGACATTATCAGGCGATATACACGCGCCCAGGTTGCGCAGCGGAACAAGTCTTAACCGCAGGGCAAAGGCGATGGGGTTCATATCGCCCATATCGTGCGCCCAGCGAACCCCGTGGTAACTCTCGTCCGGTTCGTTAAACAATTCAAACTTTTTATCGGTCCAATCGAAATTCGCGCCGTCCACGACAACTCCGCCGATCCCCGCGCCGTGGCCGCCGAGCCATTTTGTCAATGAATGTATCACAATGTTGGCGCCGTAGTCCAGGGGCCGGAACAGGTACGGGGTGGTAAATGTCGAATCGACCACAAGCGGCAAATGGTGTTTTTGAGCGATTTTGGCGACCGCTTCAATGTCCGTGAAGGCCAGCTTCGGATTGCCGATAGTCTCGATATAGATCAGTTTGGTTTTATCGTTGACCGCCTTTTCAAAATTGTCCGGGTTTGCCGGATCGACAAACCGGGTTTTAATGCCGAATTGCGGCAAAATATTATCAAACATAGTATAGGTACCGCCGTACAGATTGTTGGCGGAAACGATTTCTTCCCCGGCCGAACATATATTGATGATGGTGTAATGAATGGCCGAAGTTCCCGAAGCGACGGCCACCGCGGCCTCGCCCCCCTCCAGTTGAGCAACCCGCTTTTCCAGTATATCGTGGGTTGGATTCATCAGACGGGTGTAAATATTACCGGGGACTTTTAAGGCGAACAAATCGGCAGCGTGTTGGGTGTCCCTGAAAACATATGAACTTGTCCGGTAAACCGGCACACCGCGGGACAGGGTCGTGGGGTCCGGCGTTTGTCCCCCGTGCAGCGCTATGGTCTCGAATTTATATTGTTTTTCCGACATGATAAACTCTCCAAAGATAGAATTAAATTAAATCTTTATTAAATATAGTACATATATTCGCTGTTTATTTCCTTGAGTTCTTTAATGCGCCGCATGATGTCTGTGAAGGTAACAAAATCGACAATATCGGTGGTCGCCTTTGTTACTTTCAACCAAACCTCCCGAAACGCGCAAATGTCCTCTTCGCCGCAGTCGGCCTCGGACGGGCATTTGGCGCAGGCGATGGGTTCTATCGGGCCTTCGATTACCCGGACCACATCGCCGATGGTTATTTCTCCAGGCGATTTCAGCAGGACAAATCCGCCGCCTGTGCCGCGTTTGCTGTCGACAAAACCGGCTTTTTTCAACGTCAGCATGATATGCTCGAGGAACTTGACCGGAATGTTCTGCCGCTGTGAAATATCGGTAATGGGTACGACGGCATTGCTGCCGTAAAAATAGCTCAGATCCAGAATGGCTTTCAACGCGTAATCGCCTTTAAAGGTTATTTTCAATACAACT